>NZ_NWUS01000007.1 GCF_014048475.1 Bombella favorum | reverse complement strand
CTGCACGCCATGGCTGTAGAGCTCGTCCGAAACACGCCCCATCACCTCACCGACGATCTGCGTGCCGAGCTGGCTGGCCTGTATCTGATTCTGGAGTTTCTGCGCATCAAACCTGTTCGTCAGCGCACCATTGGCATGGTCCACGTCACGGCTGTATGACCCCGTGACATGCCCCGCATTGACCGTGATGGTGTCACTAATAGCGGACTGGCTTTCACTGCTCTCACCATGCGAACGCCCACCACCAAGAAGACCCGCAGAGTTCGCCGCCATCCCCTTGCCAATACCAACAAGCGTCTGCGACAGAGAGCCGGTGATCATGCCGCTCCCGGCACCCGCTTGAAAGCCCACACTCCGGCTCTTCCATGCAGAACTGTTCTCAAGGCTGTGGGCTTCCAGACTGCCCGTATTGAAGTGGTTCTTCTCACGGGACGCCGTGCTGGAGATCACGCCCGCTGTCAGGTTCGTATTGCCCGCAACGTCAATACCAATGCCCTGATCACCCGCATACAGGCCGGAAAGCACCTTCCCCGTCGACGCAAAATGATCCGTTGTCTTCTGGTTCTGATAGCTCGCAGAGACACTGCCTGTGGATGCACCATAAAGCGGTATCTTCACCCCAGCCGTCGCCTGCATGAAAGTACTGCGATAATCTGACGTGTTCTGCGGGCTGGTGATCTCAAGCTCCGCCGCCTTTACATCAATCCGGTGCGCATTGACCTCCGCCCCCTTCAACGTAGTCTTGCCGCCAGACGTCAGGCTGACGCTATTGGTCGCATTCAGGACCGTATCAGCCGCTGTCGCCTGATGGCTCTCCATGTTCGTCCGCTGCATCTGCCCGGAGGCAGACAGGCTGATACCAGCCCCGCTCGTGCCCACACTCGCTTCAACACCAACCGAAAGACCCTTCTGGGTGGTGTGATTCAGGGCACTCTGACGGTTCCAGCCCGCTTCAAGATCAATATTGTTCTTTGCATCAAGACTGATGTCCTTCGCAGCCAGCTGCGCCGCAATGGCACTGATCGACCCGTCATCCGCCAGCCCCGGATGATCGCCACGGGCCACGATGGAAAGCCGGTTGCCCGCCGTGGCCGTACTGTCCAGAACCGTGCTCTGCTCCTGTTCGGAGTGACTTCTGGTCTTCGACATGTCAAACGAGACCGACACGCCGGCAAGAAACCCGCTGCCGCCATTGCTGCCGCCGTCACTTCCCCCACTACTGGAGACCTGCGTGCTGCTGGGCAGACTGGACATTTTGGAAAAGCCGGTATCAACGGCATCACTCAACCCCGTACCCAGCTGATAGGTCCCCTGCATGGCATTGAAGGTCCGCATGCCTCTGCCTTTGGCCTAGCTTGCTGCCAGAGCAGGCTGCACCCTGGATCCAGTGATCATGGCCACATTCCCGGCCTTCAGTGTCAGGTCACCCTTGCCGACACTTATCGTACTAGAGGTCCAGCTCGTCCCATCCCCCGCATCAGTGTCACGGGACTTGCCATAACCGACGGACGTCCGGCTCCCTATGTGAAAGGAAAAATTATATTACAATAAAAAAGCTGAGCTCCTGTTACGGAACTCAGCCTATAGTTTGAAACATAGAATAACACTCAATCACTCTTAAGCGAAAACAGCTTATCATAAGGCAAGTCCACACCAAACCCCACGCCATGCTCATCAAAAATACGTCCTAGTTCTTCACGGAAACCAGGAACAACCCTTTGGTAAGGTTCTTCATCATCCAGACGAAATTTCCTGGCCAATTCCTCACCAGAGTCAGTTGCACTAAACAGACATCCCAACCACATGCGGTCCTCTCTGCTCCGATACATTTCCCTCACCGCGAGCCTGATATCATCCTCAGGGCCATAACAGGAAATCAACCCAGACATTCCCAACCGGGTCAAAGCAGCTATCGATTTTTTATACCATTCCTCCTCTTCCCCTACTCCTGGAAGCCCAAATAGAACTTTCACACTATTGTCTGGCTCAACAGCAAGAATGCCCAGAGATTCCTGATAAAAGTTAATAAACTCAGCGTCAGAGATATTCATAAGTCTGCCTCACTTCCCCTCAGACTGAGGAAATTTTATTTTCACATGTACACTTCCAGCACCCTCGTACATGTCAGGATGCTCATCCAACTCAACAGTATGAGTAGTAACTTCTGTTCTACCACTTGCTGCTTCGCCAGTGCGCCTCACAATATGAGAGATAATTTCCCCGTTCTCATCTAGCACGGGAGTCTTCAAAAGATATTTCTTCGAATTCGTCTCTCCTTCTTTATTGATATCAACCTTCTCAACTTTTCCAACCTCGAAGCCATTCTCCTTGAACCATTTAACAGAATTTTCATAAAAATCGCTAGCAGCTTTCTTAGAATCCACGCTTGGCGGCACTGTCCGTAATGCTGGTTTTTTCTTTTGTCTCTGCTCTCCTATAAAATCACCATTAGAATCACGCCAAGGCGGCAATGCCCCCTGACTGTCCCCTCCTTCTGCAAGAGAAGTATTCGAATCATTATTCGAAGTATTTTTATCATAATTCTGGGGATCCCTAGATACTACCGGATCTGTGAAATTTTGATCCAATACTCCATTCTGATCGATAAGCCGCTTAGGCAGTACCCCCCTCTCAAAATTCGGAGGCTCCAACTCAGGAAAAATCGGTTGATATATATCCTTACCAGACTGTTCATGACGGGCTTGAATTACTCCCTGACGGATACGTTCCAACTCGACCCGTGTAGCCTCTTTATCGTTATTATTCTCTCTGAGAGTATAACGGGCCAATTCTGCCGCAGATACTACCTCGTTGATTTCTTCATCCGTAGGGACATGGACTGTTCCTGGAGGAACAAGCTGTGTCCTGGAAAGAAGAGGATTGCCTGGATCAATATCCTCTATTTCTTTAATATTATTTTTATAGGTTTCTATGTTGAATACATCAACATCACTCAGAAGCTCACCAGTCTCTGCATTACGCTCACCACGAACTTCTCGAATATCTTCTCTCTCTGGCGGCTCAAACGCCTGATTGTACTGCTGGATGGCTGATGCTGCCGACGCTCCGTTCAGGGCGTTGGCCGTGGCATTGCCCGGTCCTGCCACAAGCCCGCCCACAGCTCCCGCCGCACTGGCAATGCCGTTGCTCAGCAGGTTCATCAGGCTGTCATGCAGCTTCGCCTGTGAGCCATATCCACCACTCGGCTGGCCGGTCAGGGCCATAGCAGCACGATCCGCCCAGTCACGGGTGGCTCCCGAAGCAACCGTCCCGGCAAAGACGCTCGTCGCCGTGGCGGCAACATTCCCCCCAGTCACTGCCGCTACGGCTGCACTGCCCCCTGCCTCCAATATGGCTCGGCCCCAGTTGTTCGTTGCACTGTGCTCATCAAAACCCTGCACGCCATGGCTGTAGAGCTCGTCCGAAACACGCCCCATCACCTCACCGACGATCTGCGTGCCGAGCTGGCTGGCCTGTATCTGATTCTGGAGTTTCTGCGCATCAAACCTGTTCGTCAGCGCACCATTGGCATGGTCCAC
>NZ_NWUS01000006.1:0-2500 GCF_014048475.1 Bombella favorum | reverse complement strand
GCGAGTTTCTGTCCGTAGCAAGCTTAAGCCGATAGGTGTAGGCGTAGCGAAAGCGAGTCTGAATAGGGCGACTGAGTTACTGGTAGAAGACCCGAAACCGAGTGATCTAGCCATGGCCAGGCTGAAGGTGCGGTAACACGCACTGGAGGGCCGAACCCACGCCTGTTGAAAAAGTCGGGGATGAGCTGTGGCTAGGGGTGAAAGGCCAATCAAACTCGGAGATAGCTGGTTCTCCGCGAAATCTATTGAGGTAGATCGTCGTGTATTGCCCTCGGGGGTAGAGCACTGGATGGGCTAGGGGGGCCCAAAGCCTTACCACACCTAACCAAACTCCGAATACCGAGGAGTATGAGCACGGCAGACAGACAGTGGGTGCTAAGGTCCATTGTCGAGAGGGAAACAGCCCAGACCACCAGCTAAGGCCCCTAAATCGTGGCTAAGTGGGAAAGGATGTGGGGATTCCAAAACAACCAGGAGGTTGGCTTAGAAGCAGCCATCCTTTAAAGAAAGCGTAATAGCTCACTGGTCTAATAGAAACCCTGCGCCGAAAATGTAACGGGGCTCAAGCCACGTGCCGAAGCTGTGGGTGCATAGTTTACTATGCGCGGTAGCGGAGCGTTCTGTAAGCCTGCGAAGGAGACGGGGTGACCCTCTCTGGAGGTATCAGAAGTGCGAATGCTGACATGAGTAGCGACAAACAGTGCGAGAAACACTGTCGCCGAAAGTCCAAGGGTTCCTGCGCAAGGTTAATCCACGCAGGGTGAGCCGGCCCCTAAGGCGAGGGCGAAAGCCGTAGTCGATGGGAATTAGGTTAATAGTCCTAAGCCTGCTAGAAGTGACGAACGAGATATGTTGTCAGCTCTTAACGGATTGAGCTGGCTTTTGGACCGTTCCAGGAAATAGCTCTAGCATATAGACCGTACCCGAAACCGACACAGGTGGACTGGTAGAGAATACCAAGGCGCTTGAGAGAACGATGCTGAAGGAACTAGGCAAATTGCTCGTGTAACTTCGGAAGAAACGAGACCCGTTAGTGGGTAACCATTAGCGGGTGGCACAGACCAGGGGGTAGCGACTGTTTAGTAAAAACACAGGACTCTGCGAAATCGAAAGATGACGTATAGGGTCTGACGCCTGCCCGGTGCCGGAAGGTTAAGAGGAGATGTGCAAGCGTCGAATCGAAGCCCCGGTAAACGGCGGCCGTAACTATAACGGTCCTAAGGTAGCGAAATTCCTTGTCGGGTAAGTTCCGACCTGCACGAATGGCGTAACGACTTCCCCGCTGTCTCCAGCATCGGCTCAGCGAAATTGAACTCCCCGTGAAGATGCGGGGTACCCGCGGTCAGACGGAAAGACCCTATGAACCTTTACTGCAGCTTTACAGTGGTATCAGGAAAGTTTTGTGTAGGATAGGTGGGAGGCTTTGAAACCCGGGCGCCAGCTCAGGTGGAGCCATCCTTGAAATACCACCCTGAACTTTTCTGATATCTAACCGAGACCAGTTAGCCTGGTCCGGGACCCTGTATGGTGGGCAGTTTGACTGGGGCGGTCGCCTCCCAAAGAATAACGGAGGCGCGCGATGGTGGGCTCAGGCCGGTCGGAAACCGGCTGTCGAGTGCAATGGCATAAGCCCGCCTGACTGCGAGAGTGACAGCTCGAGCAGAGACGAAAGTCGGCCATAGTGATCCGGTGGTCCCGCGTGGATGGGCCATCGCTCAACGGATAAAAGGTACTCTAGGGATAACAGGCTGATCTCCCCCAAGAGTCCACATCGACGGGGAGGTTTGGCACCTCGATGTCGGCTCATCACATCCTGGGGCTGGAGCAGGTCCCAAGGGTTCGGCTGTTCGCCGATTAAAGTGGTACGTGAGCTGGGTTTAGAACGTCGTGAGACAGTTCGGTCCCTATCTGCCGTGGGTGTAAGAGACTTGAGAGGATTTGTCCCTAGTACGAGAGGACCGGGATGAACGAACCTCTGGTGCACCGGTTGTCGCGCCAGCGGCACAGCCGGGTAGCTAAGTTCGGAATGGATAACCGCTGAAAGCATCTAAGCGGGAAACCAGCCTCAAAACTAGGTCTCACAGGGCCGTCCAAGACCAGGACGTCGATAGGTCAGGTGTGAAAGCATGGTAACATGTGTAGCTAACTGATCCTAATCGCCCATATCTCTCACACACTAAAACACATGCACAGTAGTCAGTCACACTCATAAAACACCAACCAACACCCCCAAACACCCATAGGGTGAGCGGGAAGACCTGGTGGCTATGGCGGAGGATCCAAACCCGATCCCATCCCGAACTCGGCCGTTAAAGCCTCCAGCGCCTATGATACTGCTTCTTAAGAAGCGGAAAAGTCGGTCGCCGCCAGGTCCCCTCGCTCACCCTCTCTCTATATATACCACCCACTACCGCGGGGTGGAGCAGCCCGGTAGCTCGTCAGGCTCATAACCTGAAGGTCGTAGGTTCAAATCCTACCCCCGCATCCAAATATACACCCC
>NZ_NWUS01000005.1 GCF_014048475.1 Bombella favorum | reverse complement strand
ATCAGCCTTCGCTAACGAAAACGCCGCCAACATATCCCTTCCAGTCTTTACTTTATAACCCATATTCTCTTTTCAATGACCACCCCGTCAGCCCCGAAACTTCCGCTCCAGCGCCGCCGGTGAATGGGCTTATACGCAGAACCCCCTACCCGCACAACCCCAAAAAAGAAGAAAAATCAAAAAAACTTCAAAAAACGTTAAAAAAACCTAAAAAGCCCCGTTTTTCCTTCCCGTCTCTCCTCCCCTCCCCCGAAATAGAAAGGGCCGGGTCATTCAAACCCGGCCCTTTCATCCATAAAGGTTCTCCTGCCCTCAAAAATTCGGCATGGAAGGCAGCAGGTCCCCTCCCTGACGGAACGGGCAAACTCGAATAGCCAACCCCGTTGTATCATCCGTTTCCACCATCAAGCCAGAAACAGTGGCCTTTCCTCCGGCAGGCTGGAAGCGTTCTGTCGGCACCTTCTTAAGCATTTTGCGAATGGCGTTCTCTTTTTCCATACCGATCACGCTATCATAGTCACCACACATACCCGCATCTGTCTGATAGGCTGTTCCACCTCTCAGAATACGATGATCAGCTGTTGGCACATGCGTATGAGTACCAACCACGAGAGAGACCCGCCCATCGTAAAGATGTCCAAAGCCCATTTTTTCGCTGGTGGTTTCTGCATGGACATCCAACACAGCAGCATGAACGGTTCCCCCAAGACGATGCTTGGAAAGAATCTGCTCCACGGCTCGGAATGGGTCATCCAGGGCATCCATGAAGACACGGCCCATCACATTGATAACTAGCACCTTCCGCCCACAAGGCAGGGTAACAACACAACTCCCCTGCCCCGGTGTTCCCTCAGGATAATTGGCAGGGCGGACAACAGCAGGAAGCTGATCGAGCTGTCCGATAAGGTCTTTCCGGTCCCACGCATGGTTGCCCAGCGTTATAGCATCCACACCACCATCCAGCAGGTCACGGGCGATCTGGGGGGACAGACCAAAACCGTGGGAGGCGTTCTCCGCATTCGCAACGACCATGTCCAGCGATAGCTCTTCTCGCCAGCCTTTTAGGCCCTCTAGAACAGCCTCACGCCCTGACCGGCCAACGATGTCTCCCAGAAATAACAGTCTCAATGTCTATCCTTCATTCTTTCTGATCTGAATAATCTCACGTTCCGTCACAATGACGGGTAGTCGATGATCATACTCATCCATAGGCAGGGCCTCTCTCTCCTGTGAGGACAGACCGTACCCTATGAGTGTGGCCTGCGGGTAAAGAGGCAAGGTTCGGTCATAATAACCGCCACCATAGCCAAGCCGCCCCCCCTGCCTATCAAACGCTACGAAAGGTACCAGAATAACATCAGGTTCCTTCCGTCCCCCTGTGGGGTGCCATGTCCCAAACCGCCCCTTTCGCATTGGGCGGTCACATCGCCATTCCCGGAAGATGAGAGGCTCTCCTTTAGGAGGTGTCTGCGGTAAAACGACACAATAACCCGCACGCACCAGCTGTTCACAAAGCGGGCGAAGGTCTGCTTCCCCCGGCAAAGGCCATGTAGCCGCAATCACGGTCGGCTTTATGTGATGAAGGCTGATCAGGAGGTTAGCGATAAGCTGCCGATTCTGCCGTGGCAGAACGGGCCGACGGGACGCCAGAATTTCCTGACGAATCATTTTTTTATCGCAAACGGATGGAAGAGGAAGCTGAGCCATAAAATCCATGAACTGGTGAAGCCGCCTTAGCCGTTGGTCTCATCAGCCCTCCCGGACCTGCTAGGGCAGGTGGGCACCGGTAATAACGTGACCACAGCCACGACAGAGCCAGTTCCCTTGGAAGTGCTTATCGGCCCAGAGGTTGATCGTGCCTGACGCACCAGGCAGCTTCGGCCCTCATATTGCACTCCTACCCGGTACTAGACAAGCACCGGAACGGTGCTTTCTATGGATCACGGCCATAGGCAGGGCCGGTATGTGGGAAATCGTGAGTATCTTATTCGCTAACTGCCACCTCATTGGCGGTAGCTGTCCCGGCCGACGGCTTGAGACCTTCCTCCACCCGGCGGAGCAAACTGGTTGCTATATCCGCCGCATCTGCCAAACGCCCCGCTGTCTGTTTGTAAGAGGCCTCAATCTGACTGCTGCGCGCCACAGCTGCCCGCTCTTCGTCCGTCATCTGCTTTTTACGGGCCTCATAAAGGTCATCAGTCGTGAGCAAAGCGACTAGAAACATAGCTTCGCCATCGCCCCGCGGCCCCAATGTCCTACGTACTTCCTCAAGACGCCGAGAGATGGAAGCAGCGAGGTCCTTCAAATACTCTTCTTCACCGTCCTGACAGCCAACCGTATAGCTAAGACCACCAACTGAAAGCGTTACCTGCGCCATATACCTTATCTTTCCTCTTCTGCTTCAGAGGATGCTGCCAACCCGGCCGTCTCTGCATCCATATCCAGAATTCCCCGCAGTCGGGCTTCAAGAGCATCAATTCTGGCAAGCAGAGCCTGTTTCATTTTTTTCTGCTCTGTACGTTCAGCCTCGCACTGAATCTCCTGCTGCTCCAGAGCAAAACCAAGCTGAACAAGAGCGATTTCCAGCCGCTCAAGGTCCGGATTTTTCTGCATGGCGCTCACCTGCTTTTTCTCCTGCACTGACATCCCTCACCTCGTAGCCTATGATACGCCCCTGCCACGGTAGAAGCAGGCCACCTGCATCCCCCATGAACCTATAGCCATCGTCCCAGATGGAGCCAGAATGACCGATCCTCACAGTGCGTCAAGCATCTTTCCATCCTTCCCCCGTCCCTTTATCACCATTTCTACCCGCACAACCCTCCTGAAAGTGCATCAACATTTTGCTGGACACCCCTTCACCATCCTCTCCCCTCTCCATGCCGGGGCCAGTCTAGGCATAGAGTGGTGGCTCCACCTCATCGGGGAGTCCAAGGCACCCTCCATTCTGGATTGTGGGGCCAGTGCCTCACTCGCTATCGAGGCCCTGCATAAAGGTATTGAGGGAGTCGTGTGCAGGGACTTCCGGGCTGGTCTACCAGACGACATGAGAGGACGCCTTTTCTCGCAACGCCCATCTGATACGAGCATCCCAACGCTGATGCTCCCCTGAAAGATGAAAGGCTGGTCAATACACAAACAATCTGCCACATCTGATTCCTATGAATCACTGTGACCTCTACCCTGTCATTCCTTCCCTCACTGCGCTGACAGCAGTGCAGGAGCAGCTTCCTTCTCTGCTAGCCGACGACTCTGTCACTGCCTTGCGGCTCTGTTTTGACAAGCCACTAGAACGCAAGCAGCTTGAAACCGTACGGCAGATGGCATGGGAACGGAATGTAGCCCTGATCCTGGCACCTGCCAGCCTCAATCTGATACAGGGTGTTTCCCTGAAAGACAGTGATGGGATTCATCTTGCCAGGCTACAGGATGTCAAAACCTTTGCTAACCGCAAGGACAGACCTGGCTCTTTTCAAATCGGCTGCACATGCCTGACGTTGGATGATGCTATGTCTGCTGGGGAGCAGGGTGCCGATTACGTCAGCCTCCCTGCTGTCAATCTATCCGCCCTGACACAATGGAGCGTGTTTGCAGAGCTCCCCGCCGTGGCTGAACATGTCTGCACCGCAGAAGAGGCCCGTGCCGCCGCACAGGCTGGGGCCGACTTTCTCGCCATCACGCTGGACCCGGCAGAAGATGGCCTAGCTCGTTTCGCAGCTGTAAGCGCAGCCCTCTCCTAACTCAGGCGAATCTCCCCTTACTGATAGGGGAGAATGGAGTCTGCCATATACAGAACACCATTGGCCTGCGGGTACCCTCCTCCGGTCAGCGTCACTGTGCCATCCTTGCCGATGACTTCCACACTGCCGAAGACTGTAGGCTTTAGAATCACGTCATGCCCCGGCCCAGCAAGTGTCGGCACCTGTACGCTGCCACCCTTTTTTGCTGCCTTACGCTGGATCGTAGGCATATCCCAATGCCCAACAAGAATCATCTGGCCAATAAAACCCCTCAAATAGCTACGCCCTGTAGGCCTCATAAGGTCCGGTTTAACCTCATGCTTGAAGGCCTCAAAAGGACCATTGGGAACAGCCAGCACAGTATAATTTTTCTCTCCCTCCAGCAGGGGCCAGTACCCAGCTCGTATGACGGCAGCCTCAAAATCGGCCATCTCAATAGAGCCAGAAAGATTGTCACTCAATGGCCTATCTTCAAAGGAAAATGCGGGCGGCACATGGTACTTGACCTGCGGATTAGGCGGCTCATCGGAAGAGGCCGGCTTATACGCCTCTTGAATACTCTTCGCCTCGGGCAAAGGTGCTGCATAAGAAGAACCACGCACAGAAAGAGGGTCCTGCCGGTTCGACGTTCCGCCGCCGCAGCCAGCCAGAGCAGAAAGAGCCATACAGGCTAGCCCCAGCTTTACAGGCAGCACCTGCCCACATCGCAACCTACGCATCAAACTCAACACCCCCCTCCATACAGCTTCCATCCCACAACCTTATCTTCCACCGCTTCAAATGTCGTCTGACAGGTAGAGCTGTAATAGCTGGGAGGAATACTGATGCCACCCCAGCCTCCCCCATACCCATAGCCATAACCGCCGCCCCAGCCCCAATCCCAACCGGAATACCCCGGGGAAAACTGCGTTTCCGTCTCGATATAGGACAGAAAATTATGCCCTTGAGCAACGTAGGTACGGGTAGGCACCCCAAAACGGCGCAAGACCTCTACAGTCGACTGTCCAACCATGGAATTCAGCACCTTCGGCCGCTGAAGAGCCGGTGCTGTACACCCTCCCAACAACAGAACGACCCCAAGAGCCAGCCATACCCCCTGTCCATATGCAGAGCGTTTCATACCCCCACCCCTTCACTCATCGATAATTTATCGACCATGCACTCTGGTTACAGAACCATTTCTGTCAGCTTAGCCAAAGAATCTCCTCAAGACGAGGGGCTCCCGTTGCCAGCATCACAAGCCTATCAAAACCCAAAGCAATACCAGATGTCGGAGGCATGTCGGGTAGAGCCTCAAGAAAGGCCTCATCCACTGGCCAATCCTGTTCCGGCGTAATCTGCATCCGCCGGACCCGGTCCGCTTCAAAACGCTGACGCTGCTCTTGCGGGTCTGTCAGCTCCTCAAACGCATTGGCCAGTTCCAGCCCAGCGGCATAAAGCTCAAAACGCAGAGCCACCCGTGGGTCAGCTGGGTCACGCTTTGCCAAGGCTGCCTGTTCGGCTGGCCAATGTGTCAGAAAAGTAGGACGCTCCCGCCCGATATACGGCTCAACCTTCTCCAGCAGTAAACGGAAGAAAAGGTCTTCCCAATCCTCCCCCTCCCGGAGCGAAACACCAGCCTCACAAGCAAGACGGGCCGCATCCCCGGCACTAGATAGCAGGTCCACCCCGACATAACGAGCAAAGGCCTCCTGCATCGTCATACGTTCAAAAGGTCGAGACAGATCCAGATCATCCTCGCCATAAAGCAGGCTAGGCGGCAAAAGAGAGCGCAACAAATGTTCCGTCTCATCCATAAGAGACGAGAGGGCCGCACCGGGGCGGTACCATTCCAGCATGGTGAATTCCGGCATGTGGGTCGCACTCCGCTCCCCATTGCGCCAGACACGGGCTAGCTGAAACAAAGGCTGCCCCGTTGCGGCTACGAGACGTTTCATAGCGAATTCTGGGCTAGTATGGAGGTGGCGCACCTCTGATGTACCGTCCGGATGGTCCAAAACGGTACGGAAACAGCGCAAATGCACTTCCTCACCCGGCACGGGCACGGCATAGGGCGTCTCGACCTCCAGATAGCCCCGCCCCTCGAAGAAAGCGCGCACGGCTTGCACCATCCGGGCACGTCGCCGCAGAAATGGCAAACGGTCCCGTATCCGGGCTGTTGTCTGCATCGTGCTGAAACGTCCCATCACCACCCCCTCCACTTTTTAACTTTCATGCCCAATCATCATCCCTCCCCTATAAAGCAGGCCTTCACGCAAGCGCCATAGTAGAGTCTTCTTGCGGAAAGCCGTCTCCTTTCGCTAGAGCAGCCTCATGCAAGACCCTGCCTCACCCTCCACACCACACAAAGCACTCCGCACGACACAAGCGCTTCTTGAGGCAGACCTCATCACGCCGGAACAAGTTCCTGCGTTGGAGGCTGTGGCGGATCGCTATGCCACCGCCATCCCCCCGGCTTTCCAACGGCTCATCACCCGCCCGGATGACCCAATCGGGCGGCAGGTCATTCCCGATGCACGGGAATTGCAGACCATGCCACACGAAAATGAAGACCCTATCGGCGATGAAGCCCTCTCCCCTGTGCCCGGCATCGTGCATCGCTACGAGGACAGAGCCCTGCTCAAACCGCTGCTTATCTGCCCGCTGTACTGCCGCTTCTGCTTCCGCAGGGAACATGTCGGCCCGGATGGTGGCCTGTTGGGGGAAGAGGCATTAGAAGCCGCCTTCCACTGGATTGAGACACATCCACAGATACGGGAAATCATCCTGACCGGCGGGGACCCGCTGATGCTCTCCCCTCGCCGGATGAAACACATCATCCAACGTCTGTCGGCCATCGCCCATATTGAGATTATCCGCATCCATAGCCGTGTCCCCGTCGCCGCACCGGAACGCCTGACAACGGACCTTCTGGATGCTTTGGAGACTGACCGTGCCCTCTGGATGGTCGCTCATATCAACCATGCCCGGGAACTAACCGAAGAAGCCCGTCTGGCTGTCCGGCAAATGCTCTGCCGGGGGATTCCTGTCCTCTCCCAATCCGTCTTGCTTCGGGGCGTGAATGACACAACTGAATCGCTGGAAGCCCTCCTGCGTGCGCTGATCGCTGCTCGCATCAAGCCCTATTACCTCCACCACCTCGATTCTGCCCCCGGCACAGCGCATTTTCACGTCCCGGTGGAAGAAGGCCGTGCCTTGCTGGAGAGCCTACGGGGCCGGGTCTCCGGTCTGATCTGGCCGACCTATGTCGTGGATATCCCCGGTGGAAAGGGCAAAGTACCCCTCGGGCCGGATTATCTCATCCACTCATCATCTGACAGTGCCTCCCCCCCCTCGCAAGCACGAGGAACGGATGGACAGCATTATCCTTTTACCTAGAGCGCGTAACAGGGAGCTTGCACACCCCCCGCCGACACGGCTAGAAGTCTCCCAGAGCGCCATCGCTCCCGCCTGTAAGGCAGGGAGCCTTGGGCAACACCGATCTTTTGCACGTACATCAGGAGCTGACATGAAACAGCAAGCCAACCTCATCCGGGCCGGGCAGGTCATCGAACATAACGGTCGCCGCTGGACCGTTCTTAAACAGCAGATTCTGACCCCCGGTAAGGGCGGTGCCTTCATCCAGGTGGAGATGCGTGACCTCGCCAGCGGCAACAAAAGCAACGAGCGGTGGCGTACAGCTGATACTGTCGAACGTCTCCTGACCGAAGATAATGACTACATCTATTCCTATATGGACGGCGACAACATCGTCCTCATGGACCCGGAAACATTCGAACAGACCATGCTGCCGAAGGACATCCTCGGTGATCAGCTCCCCTTCCTTCAGGACAACATGACAATCGGTGTCAAGCTGGTTGAGGGCGACCCCGTTGCCGTTACCCTGCCACCGCAGGTCACGCTGGAAATTGCTGAAGCCGACCCAGTCGTCAAAGGTCAGACTGCCAGCTCCTCCTACAAGCCTGCCGTGCTGTCCAACGGTGTGAAGGTGATGGTTCCTCCCTTCATCGAAGCTGGTGAGCGCATTGTCGTCCGCACGGAAGACGCCACTTACGTTGAGCGTGCCAAGGACTGATCATGCGTCTTTCTCCCCATATGGCCGTCATGCAGAACACAGCGCAAAAAGCGGCGCGCTCTCTCCTGCGTGACTTTGCCGAGGTTGAACAACTTCAGGTCAGCATCAAAGGTCCGGGAGACTTTGTCTCCCAGGCCGACATGCGGGCCGAGAAGACCATCCGTGAAGAGCTGGCCCGTGCCCGCCCTGGCTATGCCTTCCTGATGGAAGAAAGCGGTGCCTCTGGCGGTGACAATTGGACATGGCGCTGGATTGTCGACCCGCTGGATGGAACCTCCAACTTCCTCCATGGTATCCCGCTCTGGGCTATTTCCATCGCCCTCCAGCGGCGCCATCCAAACGGGGATGTCGAGCTCGTGGCTGCCGTCGTCTATAATCCGGCCTCCCATGAAATGTTCTGGGCAGAAAAAGGCATCGGTGCCTTCCTCAATGACCGGCGCATCCGTGTTTCTGCACGGCGCAAGCTCTCAGAATCCATGTTCGCCACAGGGATTCCTTTTGCCAAGGTTCCCGCAAAACATCGCCTGCCTTTCGGGCGTGTTCTGAGCAGCCTTATGCCCAAAGTGGCTGGCATCCGCCGTTGCGGTGCTGCCTCATTGGACCTCGCCTGGCTGGCAGCTGGACGCTATGAAGGCTACTGGGAACTGGGGCTGAAGCCGTGGGATTGCGCTGCTGGCCTGCTGCTCGTGCGTGAAGCTGGTGGCCATGCCACAGATGATCAGGGCCGTGACCTGGGCGATCTTGATGATGAAGTGAATGTGGTTGCTGGTAACCAGCATTTCCATGCGCCCCTGCGGGAGCTGGTCCACAACGCCCTCACACAGGACTAAGCCCTCACACCACCATGAGAGGGTTATGGGGCCGTATTCCACAGCATGATATTGCCATAATGATTGCAGGATACGGCTCCTCCGCATAGGATAACGGCATGAAAAAACGGCAGGCTTCCCTCTCCCCTCTACTTTTCACGCCTTTTCTGGCAGGTCTTCTGTACGCTCCGGCTGTGCAGGCGCAGGTTTCCACCAATCTAGATGCCTTGCCCAAGGCGGCCCCAGCCCAGCGGCCCCAACAGACTGTCCGGCATACGAGCCAGCCAGCCCCCACCCATCATGATTCAACGCCACCGCTTCCGCCGGTGCCATCAGGCTATACACAAGTACCGGCTATTTCAGCCGGGGCTCCTAAGCCGACCGTCATAACGCCGCCGCCCTTTCCGGTTGTTCTACACCCCCCTGTTCCTGCAGCAGATGTACAACCCGCCAAGGACAGCCACAGCCGAGCTGAAGCACAGCAGTCGGATTCTCTTCGTATTCTGTTCGATACAAACAGCACCGGCATGAATGCCACCACTATTGATGCTATCCGCCATTACGCAGAAGCCATGGCACCGAAGGTAAATACCCGCCTCATCCTCCGCAGCTATGCGACGACACCAGGCAGCGACATTTCCGCCCCCCGTCGCATCTCCCTGTCCCGTGCGTTGGCCGTGCGCAGCCTGCTGATACAAGGCGGCATTGCCACGACACGCATCTATCCCATCGCCCAAGGGCGGCCAGATAGTACCGACACAGCACCAGCGGACAGGCTAGACATCCTCCCCGAAGCCAACCCTGCCCCTTCAGAGAGCCCTGAGAAAGGAAACACGATACCATGACACGCCCAACCCGCTATCTCGTCCGTATCATTGTTTTCCTACTGATCATTCTGGGATTGGCCTTTGCCCTGCAGAATGTGTTGATCCATGCCTTTATGGTAAATCCGGGGCTAGATGGCGTCATCGTCGCAATTCTGCTGCTTGGTATTCTCTGGAATCTCCATCTAACCCTCCGACTCTTTCCGGAAGTTCGTTGGGTCAACATCCTTCGTCAGCCACGGGCTGGGCTGAAGGTACCAGAGCCACCCCGCCTTCTCTCCCCTATGGCTCGTGTTTTGCGGGCACGGCGTGACCAGAATCCGAAGTTGACCCTCTCCACACAGACCACACGGGCTATGCTGGAAAGCTTGGAAGCCCGCATGGATGAGGGGCGGGAAATTTCCCGCTACATCACGCAGCTTCTGGTATTTCTTGGGCTACTAGGGACATTTTACGGGCTGATCCTGACCGTGCGTTCCGTTGCGGATGTTATCGGTGCCATGCCTTCTGGCGGTGCAGATATTTCCACCATGTTCGACCATATCAAAACGGGGCTGATCAAACCACTTGCTGGGATGTCCACGGCCTTTTCTGCCTCCATGTTCGGTCTGGCCGGGTCGCTCATCCTTGGCTTCCTCGACCTGACTTCGGGGCAGGCGCAGAACCGCTTTGCCAATGAGATTGAGGAATGGCTGGCCGACCAGACCTTCCTTGACGCTCCCACCGCAGAAGCAGACAATAAGGCCTCTCATGATTCTGCCCGCGCAGCAGAAAATAAAGCCGCCAACATAGAGGCGTGGCTTCCACGGGTGCAGGACTTCATGCGCCTTACGACAGAAAATGTGGCGCTGCTCCAGCAAAACATCACCATTCTGCGCCGCATCATGGAAGGTAATAAAGGAACTGATGAAAAGATCATCCTTACTCTGAACACCCTCAATGAGAGCCTGCACAAGCTCCAGACTGACAGTGCACTCAGCCGCGGGCAAACTGCCATTCTCAACAAGCTGACCGATGTAGAAGGAATCCTCCGCCAGTCTGCACAACAGGCCCCCGCCCCGTCTTACCATGAGGGACAAGTCTCCCTTATTGACCGGTTGACCCGGATCAGCGAAAGCCTCCTTCACCACCGAGAAGCACCTACGGAGACCATCCGCACGGGCCAGGCCGCTATCCTTGAAAAGCTAACGGAAATCAACGCTGGCATCCAGAACAGACAGGAAGCACCACCCCATCAGCAAGATGAAGCTATCCGCACGGGTCAGATCGCTATCCTTGAGAAGCTAACGGAAATCAACGCTGGCATCCAGAACAGACAGGAAGCACCACCTCATCAGCAAGATGAAGCTATCCGCACGGGTCAGATCGCTATCCTTGAGAAGCTGACGGAAATCAACGCTGGCCTCCAGAGCAGACAAGAAGCCGCTCCTACGCTGGACCTCTCCCCGATCCAGAATGCCCTCCAGCAGATTGCAGAAGGGAATCAGGCAACATTAGAAACCATGAAAACCCTGAGCAGCACCATCAGCCAGCGTCAGTTTGAAGACCCAGCCGTGACCCAGCTGCTGCAGGACATGGAAAGGCAGCTTCTTGGTCTGCGCACCGACATCGTCACGCTTGCGGGAGATGAGAAGGCCTCTTTCCTTTCCCGGCATGAGGAGGGCTAATCATGGCCCGCCGCCGTCACCGCTCCGGCTCGATCAACGCATGGCCAGGTTATGTGGATGCGCTCTCCTCCCTGTTGATGGTGGTCACGTTCGTGCTGCTAGTCTTCGTACTAGGGCAGGAATTTCTTTCTGCGGCTATTAACCAGAGAGAACATGCCCTGGCGGACCTAAAGCAGGAACTGACCCACCTCAGTGACATGCTCTCCCTCAGCGAGGCGAAGGTTAAAACGCTGAGCAATGCCGAACAGGAACAGCGCAACATGGTTGCCTCGCTAAAAAGCCAGCTGGACGAGCGACAGCATCAGCTGGAAGAAGCGCAAAACCATGCAAAGGACGTCGAGGGGGCGCAGCTTGGCAACATTGCTGATCTCTCCTCGCAGATCAGCGAACTAACCCGTCAGCTTCAGGCTATTTCCAGCGCTTTGGAAATTGAAAAAAAGAATGAGGCGGACAAGGATGCCCGCATCGCCGAGCTGGGGCAGAAGCTCAACATCGCTCTGGCAGACAAGGTCAGTCAGCTCCAGCGTTATCGTTCTGAATTCTTTGGTAGACTACGGGATATCCTGAAAAATCAGCCAGGGATTTCCATCGTGGGCGACCGGTTTGTCTTCCAGTCCGAGATCCTTTTCCCCAGTGGCAGTGCCACCCTCACACCCACGGGCCAAAAGCGGCTTCTTACGCTGGCCCGTACATTCCGTGAGGTCGCTGCTACTATTCCGGCTGATGTCCCGTGGATTCTTCGTGTTGATGGTCATGCAGATAAACAGCCCATCCGCTCCGCATTCCCCAGCAACTGGGAACTCTCATCCGCCCGTGCCATCACGGTCGTCAAAACGCTGATTGTCAACGGGGTGAACCCACACCACATTGCGGCCACGGCCTTCTCCGGCTATCAGCCGCTAGACAATGGCTCCAGCCCCGAAGCTCTGGCCCGCAACCGTCGGATCGAGTTCCGCCTGACAGACCGCTAACACTACCATTCGTGGTGGGGGGCTCCGCCACTCCACCTACTGACAGAACCTTCAGAATCACTTAATTAGGGCGTCATGACCGACACACCGCTTCACCTCATCCGCAATTTTTCCATCATTGCCCATATCGACCACGGTAAATCCACCTTGGCGGACCGGCTGATTGAAGCCTGCGGCGCCCTGACTGCCCGTGAAATGAAAGGGCAGGTTCTTGATTCCATGGAGCTGGAGCAGGAACGTGGCATCACCATCAAGGCTCAAACCGTCCGGCTGACCTACCCGGCCAAGGATGGCAACGTCTATACGCTCAACCTTATGGACACACCCGGCCATGTGGACTTCGCCTATGAGGTCAGCCGTTCTTTGGCGGCCTGCGAAGGGTCACTGCTGGTTGTGGATGCCTCACAGGGGGTCGAGGCGCAGACACTGGCCAACGTCTATCAGGCGATTGATGCCAATCATGAGATCGTCCCCGTTCTCAATAAAATCGACCTTCCGGCTGCCGAGCCGGAGCGTGTCCGCGCCCAGATCGAAGAAGTGGTCGGCATCCCGGCGGATGACGCTGTGGAGATTAGTGCCAAGACGGGCCTGAACATTGAGGGCGTGCTGGAAGCCCTCGTCCAGCGTCTACCCGCCCCCAAGGGTGATGCCGAAGCTCCCCTGCAAGGTCTGCTGGTGGACAGCTGGTACGACAGCTATCTCGGCGTCATCATCCTTGTCCGCATCAAGGAAGGCCGCCTGAAGCGGGGCGACAAGATCCGTATGATGCAGACCGGGGCAACCTATCATGTCGATCAGGTCGGTGTGTTCTTGCCCAAGATGCAGCCTGTCGAGTCCCTAGGGCCGGGTGAGATGGGCTATATCAATGCCGCCATCAAAACCGTGGCGGATTGTAATGTCGGTGATACCATCACGCTGGACAACCGCCCGGCGGAAAAAGCCCTCCCCGGCTTCAAACCCTCCGTGCCGGTGGTCTGGTGTGGTCTTTTCCCGGTTGATGCGGATGACTTCGACAAGCTGCGGACCAGCCTTGGCAAGCTGCGGCTGAATGATGCATCCTTCCACTTCGAGGCCGAAACTTCTGCAGCGCTTGGCTTCGGTTTCCGTTGCGGGTTCCTCGGGTTGCTGCATCTGGAGATCATCCAAGAACGACTCTCTCGTGAGTTCAATCTGGACCTCATCGCTACAGCCCCTTCCGTCGTCTATAAAATGCACATGAATAACGGCGATGTAGAAGAGCTGCACAACCCGGCAGACATGCCAGAAATTAGCAAGATCGACTATATCGAAGAGCCGTGGATCAAGGCCTCCATCCTCGTGCGGGATGAATATCTAGGGTCTGTCCTCACCCTCTGCACCGAACGCCGTGGCGTGCAGATCGACCTGACCTATGTTGGCGACCGGGCCATGGTCGTCTATCGCCTACCACTTAATGAAGTCGTGTTCGATTTCTATGACCGTCTGAAGTCCCTCACCCGGGGGTATGCCTCCTTTGAGTATCAGATGGATGGCTACGAAGAGAGCGATCTGGTCCGCATCTCCATTCTCGTGAATCACGAGCCGGTAGATGCCCTGTCCTTCATCGCTCATCGTACCGTGGCCGAAACACGCGGGCGGGCCATCTGTGCCAAACTAAAGGACCTTATCCCCCGTCAGCTCTTCAAGATCGCCATTCAGGCTTCCATCGGTTCCAAGGTCATTGCCCGTGAGACACTCGGGGCACTCTCCAAGGATGTGACGGCCAAGTGCTATGGTGGTGACATTTCCCGTAAGCGCAAGCTGTTGGAAAAGCAGAAGGAGGGTAAAAAACGTATGCGGCAGTTCGGCAAGGTCGAAATCCCGCAGAGTGCCTTCCTTGCTGCCCTGAAGATGGACTGACCCATGCTTCGGACCGCTGCCCTGCTCTGTATCCATAATGAGGCCAACAGGCTTGGTTGGTGGATCGCCCACCACGTGGCGGCGGGCTTTTCTGCCCTGCTTATCTGTGACGATCACTCCACAGATGGCAGTCAGGAGATTTTGACACAGGCAGCCCGCAATTACGACATCCGTCTGCTGGCTACAGACCAGCGGGAGACGGACCGCCTGCAACGCCATCAGAACGCCCTGACAAAGATGCTCCGGCAGGAAGGTGGCCATTTTGACTGGGTCATTCAGCTAGCCGTTGATGAATATTTCCTCCCAGAAGGCGGCTCCGTATCGGCCTTTTTTACCGAGACAGAAGCTCGATTGGGAGCGAAAACCTTCCAGCAGATCACGCATTTCCCCATCAACTGGTGCCTAACAGGGCTGGGTAAACGGACGAACCAGCTATTTGATGGGCAAATGCCCCATCCAAGAGCCCTTTTCCAGACCCATGCCTCCGAGGCCTTCCCAGATAGCCGGGTAACACGGTCTTTCTTCCGTCCTGCTCACCAACGGCAAGGACTACCAGACCCCTTTGCCTATGTTCAGAACACACCGGACTGGTCCACGGCCCGCATCCTGCATGACGCTGCCGCCAGCAGCCCCACACCGCAAATGCGCCGTTACTACGACCGCAATGACCAATATTACAATAAGGGGCAGGCTCTCCTACCGAAAACACTAGATATCAGTGCCCATATCCTACAGGGGCTGATCCTCGGTGCCTGTTACGCCATACAGAATGGACAGTCCGCCCCGGCCCATCCAGAAGGGCCACTCCCTGAAACGGCCCGCCGGTTTAAACGATTCCATCTACACCGTGGCGAGCAGAAACTCGTCATGGATAGTCATAACCGTACAATCAGCTTCCAGCCCATTGAGGAGCTGCGTGATGGTGATGAGTTTGTACCTCTCTGCCTCATCAGGCCGGAAGATCTCTCTCCCCAGACAGAACATCTTGCCTGGCTCTATACAGAGCAGCCTATCGCTGCGCCTTACCTGCCAGCAACCACACCTACATTCACCTATTTCCCAACCCTGCTGGACTGCCTACCGGTCCGCCTTCAGCAGGAGGATAATGGTGCTGTCAGGCTATCCCTCTACCCAACAGGACTATCCCTACCGGATGATGAGCCTGTAGTCCTCATCCATACGGAAAATGCGCTCCCCTCCGGGCCCGACCCGGTGGAAAAGGCTCTCCAATTCTTCACGATTTATGGTTTCTCGGCGGCTGGACTGCATGAAGCCATACGGCAAAGCCGGTGGCTCTCTCCATCAATCATCGGGGCGCTCTATGCCCAACTGCCTAAACAAGAGGCCCAAACCCTCTTCTCGCCCCTACTTTATCGGCTTTTCCATGACTGGAAGCGCTAGACCACTCCCTACCCTATGAGACATGACGCTGTGATCCGATCCCGCCTCGACCGCTTCTTCCAGATCACCCAGCGCCATTCGACAATCCCGCGTGAGGTCAGTGCCGGGCTGACTATTTTTGGATCAATGGCCTATATCATGGCCGTCAACCCGGCTGTCCTTGCGGGGGCCGGTCTCATACGCCATGACATGGTGATAACCACCATTGCCGGGGCCATCGCTGGAACCCTCCTCATGGCGCTCTGGGTACGGCTTCCCATTGCTCTCGCCCCCGCTATGAGTAGTAACGTCCTGTTCGCTCAAGTCATTGTCCAGCAAGCCCATGTCTCACCCGCTACGGCCTTTACAGTCGTTCTTTTCAGCGGATTGTGCTTCACGCTGCTCCCCCTCACCCGGCTTCGCCTAAAGATCATACAAAGCTTTCCACCCTGCATCATATTGGGCATTCAGGTGGCCATCGGTGCTTTTATTGCCCGCATTGGCCTCATCTCCGCTGGAATCGCCGTTCCATCCACTAATGGGCTGGGTTTCGCCTCCCTGTCCCAACCTTCCGTCATCCTTGCTCTAGCAGGCGTGATGCTCTGCCTCCTACTTCAGCTCCTCCGTATTCCTGCTGGACTGCTCATCACCATCATGCTCCTGACCGTGGCCGGACTTTTTATTCCCGGTTCGGACGGCCAGCCCTTAACCCAGCTCCCCGCTCATCTGATGGACTGGCCCCATTATCCCATCCACATGCTGGCACCTTTCAACTTCAAAGAGTTCTTCCATCATCTCGGCCTGCTTCTGCCCATCACACTCTATATACTGCTAAGCGACTTTTTTGATGCTACAGGCACGATGCTGACAGTCACCCGACAGGCTGGACTTTGCGGAACCAAAGAACGTCCTGATCTCGACCCCCGAGCCTTTACCGCCGATGGTGTCGCCAGCGTCCTTGGCGCACTACTGGGGACCTGTACCGTCTCCGCCTATCTAGAAAGCCTAACTGGGGCCGAAGCTGGTGGCCGTACGGGTCTCAGTGCCCTTGTAGTCGCCTTATTATTTGCCATCTCTTGCATCTTCTGGCCT
Source organism: Bombella favorum (assembly GCF_014048475.1). Lineage (GTDB taxonomy): Bacteria > Pseudomonadota > Alphaproteobacteria > Acetobacterales > Acetobacteraceae > Bombella > Bombella favorum. The sequence continues at coordinate 30,716 of NZ_NWUS01000005.1, read as the reverse complement.
CTAATCACCGCCATTCCTGCATTGGCAACAGCCCCGGTGCTGATTTTTGTCGGGATTATCATGCTCAGCAACCTGACAGAACTCTCCAACACACTAGAAGACGCCTTTCCCCCTCTCTGCATGCTTCTGCTAACGGTCGTCACAGGTAATTTCATGCTCGCTCTCGCTTGCAGCATGCTGCTTTATACGGCTATTCTACTTGTCAGACGGGCCTTTTGTAAGGTAACACCTATTATAATAGGTCTTGATATCACTTTTCTCTGTTACATGATTTTGCAGGGACAGCTTTAAAGCAGCAGGACAACAAACATCCTGACATTCCTTGAAGGAAATCATTACAATGGGGTTGCCCATGCCTCTGAAAAGTATCACGGCATTCCATGATGTTTCCGAACAAATAGGATGAGGGCTGGAAAAAATCTCTTTATCCCTGTAATGCCCTGTAAGTTTCATGATCTGAACCCCGGCTGGATAGTTCATGCCCGACCCTATGACGACACAGACAACACCGCTGCACCAGCTTTCTTTTGAAAATGCCTTGGCCGAGCTTGAACAGATCGTCCGGGGGCTGGAAAGTGGCCAGATGAAGCTGGAAGATGCCATCTCTGCCTACGAGCGTGGTGCCGCCCTGCGCCGCCATTGTGAAGCACGACTGGGGGAAGCAGAAATGCGTGTGAAAGCCATCGTCCAAAAAGCAGATGGCTCACTCTCCGAGGAGGAGCTTAACACTCCAGCGGATCAGCCGATCCCGGCACGCCGTAAAAGAGCCCCCACCCGGACTACGCAGAGGCCACAGGATGATGCCCCTTCCGCCCCGATCTGGGATGATAACATTCCATTCTGATGATACCTGATACACAGCCATCCCCGACCACCACCAAGGAGACCCCTTCCATGACCGACAGCCACGCCCTCCCTCTCAAGGATGCCCTACGTCAGGCCTGTCGTGACATTGAAGCCAGTATTGACGCTCTCCTGCCGCCCGTGCCGGGGGATGAATCCTTGCTGATTGAGGCCATGCGCTATGCAGCCCTAAATGGTGGCAAGCGTCTGCGTGGGTTCCTCGTGCTGGAAATCGCCGCCCTGTTTGGTGCCCCCCGTGAGGCTGCCCTCCGTGTGGCCGCATCCGTTGAGTTTCTCCACGCCTATTCTCTCGTCCATGATGACCTCCCCGCCATGGATGATGATGACCTCCGCCGAGGCCAGCCCTCCACACATAAGAAATTCAACGAGGCTTTTGCCATTCTTGCTGGCGATGCCCTCCAGACCAGCGCCTTTGAAGTGCTACTGGAAGATGCCACCAGCAAAGACCCTGCCATCCGGGCTGATCTAGCTCTGGCACTGGCCCGTGCTTCTGGTAGTGCAGGCATGGTCGGCGGGCAGGTCATTGATATCCGTGGCGAGGGCAAGGCCCTTCCGCTGGAGAAGGTTCAGCGTCTGCACGCCATGAAGACCGGCGCCTTAATCCGTTACGCCGCAGAAGCCGGGGCTATTCTGGCTGGGCTCAAGGCTGATGACCCACGCCGTAAGGCCATCGTCCGCTATGGTACAGACCTCGGCACGGCTTTCCAGGTAGCCGATGATATTTTGGACACCACAGCCAGCACCGAGGAACTGGGCAAGACAGCAGGCAAGGATGAAGACGCTTGCAAGTCTAACTATGTCTCTCTGCTAGGTATCGAGGGCGCCCGAAAAGAGGCGCAGCGTCTAAGCGAGCAGGCCCGTCAATCCCTTTCTTCATTCGGCCCGCAAGCAGAGACACTCCGTGCCCTCGCTGATTATTTCGTTGAACGCAGGAACTGATTGTTCATGAGCACGTCTTCCTCTATCCCTACTCTGGGTCGTTATCCTCTTCTGGATCGGGTAAGCGTACCGGCGGACATGAAAAACCTGTCCATCGAGCAGCTCACCACCCTAGCAGAAGAGCTCCGTTCGGAGACCATCAATGCCGTCTCGACAACGGGCGGGCATCTCGGTGCCTCCCTTGGCGTTGTCGAGCTGACAGTGGCTCTTCATGCGGTATTCAACACACCGGATGACCGGGTAATCTGGGATGTAGGTCATCAGGCCTACCCCCATAAAATTCTAACCGGTCGCCGTGAGCAAATCCGCACGCTGCGCCAGCCCGGTGGTCTTTCCGGCTTTACACGCCGTTCCGAAAGCCCCTACGACCCCTTCGGTGCTGCACACTCCTCCACGTCCATCTCTGCCGGGCTGGGTATGGCTGTGGCGCATCACCTCTATGCGGAAGATCATCCCTCCTATCGGGAACGAAACGTCATTTCCGTCATTGGGGATGGGTCCATCTCCGCTGGTATGGCCTATGAAGCCATGAACAACGCCGGCGCCATGGGCGGCAAAGGGGCTGAACGCCTCATCGTCATCCTGAATGACAATGAGATGTCTATTGCGCCACCCGTTGGGGCTATGTCCAATTACCTCAGCCGCCTGATGACCTCCCGCCGCTTCCTGACCCTGCGGGACATGGCTGGCAAGCTGGCCAAGCGGCTTCCCTCCCGCATTGAGCGCACCGCCAAGCGGGCTGAGGAATATGCCCGTGGTATGATTACCGGCGGCACACTGTTTGAGGAGCTTGGCTTCTATTACATCGGCCCCGTAGATGGGCACGACATGAACCAGCTTGTCCCCATCCTACGCAATCTCCGGGATGCTGAGGATAAGGGGCCTGTCCTGCTGCATGTCATCACCGAGAAAGGCCGAGGCTATAAGCCTGCCGAATCCGCTGGTGATAAATACCACGCCGTCGCCCGCTTTGATGTGGAAACCGGTAAGCAGCAAAAAGCTCCCGCTGGCCCGCCCACCTATACGGATGTTTTCTCCCGTGAGCTGCTCCACCGGGCTAACCAGGACGATAAAGTCGTTGCCATTACTGCGGCCATGCCTTCTGGCACCGGGCTGGACAGAATGGCCCAGCAGCATCCGGACCGTTACTTCGATGTCGGCATTGCCGAACAGCACGCCGTAACTTTTGCTGCCGGTATCGCCAGCGAGGGGATGCGCCCGTTCTGCGCCATCTATTCCACATTCCTCCAGCGGGCCTACGATCAGGTCATGCATGATGTAGCCCTCCAGAATCTGCCTGTTCGCTTCGCTGTGGACCGTGCCGGGCTGGTCGGTGCTGATGGGGCGACCCATGCCGGGTCTTTCGACCTCAACTATCTCTGCTGCCTACCGAACATGACCGTCATGGCTCCGTCTGATGAGCTGGAACTGCTCCATATGACAGCCACGGCATGGGCCCATGACAGCGGGCCGATCGCCCTGCGCTATCCCCGTGGGGCTGGCCTTGGCCTAACCCTCCCCGAAGAAGGCGAGATTCTGGAAATCGGCAAGGGTCGTATCGTGCGTGCCTCCGAAGGGGAAGGCGTGGCCATCCTCGCCCTTGGCCCCCGTCTGCAGGAGGCCCTAAAAGCCGCTGAGACGCTGGAGAAACACGGTATCGCCGTTACGGTGGCCGATGCCCGCTTTGCCAAGCCCGTTGATGAGGCACTGATCGAACAGCTAGCCCGCCAGCACAAGGTCTTCATCACTATTGAAGATGGCGCACCGGGTGGGTTCAGCACGCAAGTCGTGCAGCATTTGGCTCATACCGGTCTGCTGGATCAGGTTCGTTTCCGTCCGATGGCCCTGCCTGATACATGGATCGACCATAACACACCTGCCGCCCAGTATGAGGAAGCTGGCCTGACAGCGCATCATATTGCCGACCTGGCCCGCAAAGCTCTTGATGGAAAGGCCGGGGCCTGATGGCCAAACGTCGTGCGGATCAGCTCCTTGTAGAAAGGGGGCTGGTCGAAACACGCAGCCGGGCACAAGCCCTCATCATGGCCGGGCTGGTCTATGCTGGCCCGCATGGTGACAAGCCTGTTAAAAAAGCAGGCGATCAGCTCGCCGAGGACATGCCCCTGACCTTGAAAGGGCAGGATCACCCTTGGGTCTCCCGTGGTGGGCTGAAGCTAGCTCATGCGCTGGAGCATTTCCCTCTTTCTGCTGAGGGCAAAATCGCCGTGGATGTCGGGGCCTCAACGGGAGGTTTTACCGATGTGCTACTCCAGAACGGGGCCGCCACAGTCTATGCTGTAGATGTCGGGCATGGTCAGCTCGCATGGAAAATCCGTTCTGATGAACGGGTGATCGTGCTAGAAAAAACCAATGCCCGCCATCTGAATACCGAGCATGTACCAGAGGCCCCGGATATTGTCGTCTGCGATGCTAGCTTCATTAGCCTCAAAACCGTTCTAGCCCCTGCCCTCAGCATGGCAAAGGATGGCGCATGGGCCGTAGCCCTCATCAAGCCGCAATTCGAAGCGGGCCGAGCCGACATCGGCCCCAAAGGCGTTGTGCGAGACCCCGCCGTGCATGAGCGTGTCTGCGAGGAAATCCGAAACTGGTTTGCCGCCCTCCCCGGCTGGACCATCCTAGGCCTTGTCCCCAGCCCGATCACCGGGCCGGAAGGCAATAAAGAATTCCTCATTGCCGCCCGTAAAGGCGCACTCTAGGTCATTCTTTTCCATCCCATCACTTTTCTGACCCGTAAACGGGTTCCCGTGCTATAGCCGCCCCATGACACATCCGATGCCCTCTTCTTCCCCTGTTTCCTCCGATGCCGTAAATGCCCTCAATGAAAGCGAGCGCAAACGCATTGAGGCTAAATCCGCCCTTTTTGCTCCGCCTACGCCTGTTACGGAAGACGGGCGGCGGGAACTGGTCGGCCTATCCCGGGAAGAACTGGCCGAGGTCCTGACCGAGATCGGCGAGAAGCCCTTCCGAGCCAAGCAACTTTGGCACTGGATTTACCATCAGGGCGTGACGGATTTTTCCCGCATGTCCACCATCGCCAAGCCATTACAAGCCAAGCTGGAGCAGCACTTCATCGTTGGCCGCCCCAGCCTGACGACACAGCAGACATCTAAAGACGATACCCGCAAATTCTTGTTCCGCTTCCGTGACGGGCAGGAAGCCGAAACCGTCTATATTCCGGACCGGCGCGAAGACCGGGGAGCTGTCTGTATTTCCTCGCAGGTAGGCTGCACATTATCCTGCACCTTCTGCCATACCGGCACGCAGAAACTCGTCCGTAATCTGGGTGCTGCCGAGATTGTCGGACAGTTCATGGCCGCACGGGACAGCTATGGTGAGTGGCCCAGCCCCAAGGGAGACACCCCCCGCCTGCTCTCCACCATCGTCCTGATGGGCATGGGGGAGCCACTCTATAATTACGAGAATGTCGCCAAAGCCATGAAAATCATCATGGATGGCGAAGGTATCGCCCTCTCCCGCCGTCGCATCACGCTTTCTACCTCGGGTGTCGTGCCTATGATGGACCGCTGCGGGGACGAGCTGGGCATCAATCTGGCTATTTCCCTCCATGCTGTCCGCAATGACCTGCGGGACCAGCTGGTCCCCCTGAACAGGAAATACCCGATTGAAGAGCTGATGGCCGCCTGTCATCGTTATCCGGCTGCTTCCAATTCCCGCCGCATCACTTTTGAATACATCATGATCAAAGATGTGAATGACAGTGATGCCGAGGCGAGAGAGTTGGTTCGGTTGATCCGTGGTCTGCCTGCCAAGGTCAATCTCATTCCCTTCAACCCGTGGCCGGGATCGGACTTCCGCCCCTCCACACGGGAACGTCTGGCTAGTTTTGCCCAGATCATCATGGATGCCGGGTATGCTGCCCCCATCCGTATGCCTCGTGGTAAGGACATCCTCGCCGCCTGTGGGCAGCTCAAGACCCAGAGCGAGCGGAAGCGGCAAGCAGAATCACGCAATAAGGGGGCGTAAACCTTCCCTTACAGGGCGGGCCTCTGGCCCAATGGTCTGACAACTGTTACAAGACCATAATAACTTAACGATATCTGGTTCTGTCTTTCAGCAGAGGATACATAGCGACCATGAGCAAAGCCTCAGGCATCAAAAAAGTCGTTCTAGCCTATTCCGGTGGGTTGGATACATCCGTCATTCTCCGCTGGCTTCAGGAGCATTACGGCTGTGAAGTTGTGACCTTCACGGCTGACCTCGGCCAGGGTGAAGAGCTGGAGCCCGCACGCCGCAAGGCTGAATCCCTTGGCGTGAAGGAAATCTTTGTCGAAGACCTGCGGGAAACCTTCGTCAAGGATTACGTCTTCCCGATGTTCCGGGCCAACACGGTTTATGAAGGTCAGTACCTACTGGGTACCTCCATCGCACGGCCGCTGATCTCCAAGCGTCAGATTGAGATTGCCGAGGCTGTCGGGGCTGATGCCGTGGCACATGGTGCAACAGGTAAGGGGAACGATCAGGTTCGCTTCGAGCTGTCCTATTACGCCCTGAAGCCGGATGTGAAGGTCATCGCCCCATGGCGTGAATGGGATCTGACATCCCGCACCAAGCTGCTGGACTTTGCCGAGAAGAACCAGATTCCCGTCACTAAGGACAAGCGCGGCGAAGCCCCCTTCTCCGTGGATGCCAACCTGCTGCATTCTTCTTCCGAGGGGAAGATTCTGGAGGATCCCTCCCTTCCGCCGGATGAGATCGTCTTCCAGCGCACCATCTCCCCCGAAGCTGCGCCGGATAAAGCTACCGAAATCACCATCGACTTCAAGCATGGCGACCCGGTGGCTATTAATGGTGAAGCTCTCTCCCCGGCTACTCTGCTCGCTCGCCTCAACGAGCTGGGCAAGGCCAACGGTATTGGCCGTCTCGACATCGTGGAGAACCGCTTTGTCGGCATGAAGTCCCGTGGGATTTACGAAACACCGGGCGGGACCATCCTGCTTCAGGCTCACCGCTCCATGGAATCCATTACGCTGGACCGTGAAGCTGCCCATCTTAAAGACAGCATCATGCCCCGCTATGCAGAGCTGATCTATAACGGCCTGTGGTTCTCCCCGGAACGCCACATGCTGCAGGCACTGATCGACAGCAGCCAGCAGCATGTGAATGGTCGTGTCCGCCTGAAGCTCTATAAGGGTAATGTCATCTGCGTGGGCCGTGAAAGCCCCGACAGCCTGTACGATGCCCGTGTCGTGACCTTTGAGGATGACGAAGGTGCCTATAATCAGGTCGATGCTCAGGGCTTCATCCGCCTGAACGCCCTGCGCCTGCGACTGGGTGCCAATAAAGGACGCCGCGGCGGCACACCCTGATCCCGCGTCCTTATCCCCTGCTGGGCTGTAACAGCCCGGCAGGTCTGTCTCTTCTCTCCCGTTTGCAAAGAGGCGTCTCCATGTCCCATTGTCTGCGTTCTCTCTTCCGTTATCTGCCTGCCTGTGCGCTGGCTGGTCTGCTCGGCATGACTGCCTGCTCCGGCGGCCCCAAACCGGACCTGACACCCCAGCAATTCATGGATCAGGTCTATAAACGACCAGGAGTGCAGAAACTTCCGGATGGCCTCGCCTATAAGGTGCTGAAATCTGGCCCCAAGGATGCACCGCATCCACAAAAGGGTGCTACTATGATGGTCATTTATGAAGGCCGCCTGCCGGATGGTGGCATCTTTGACTCATCCGAGATGCACACTGGTGCCGCCTATATGGAGATGCCTCTGGATGGTGTCATCGAAGGTTGGATGGAAGGACTTCCCATGATGCGTGTCGGCGACACGTGGGAACTCTACGTCCCGCCCCAGCTGGGATACGGCAAGCGGGCCATGGGGATCATCCCCCCCAACAGCCCGTTGATCTTTAAGATTCAGCTTCTGGGTGTCGAGGATGACAACTCTTTGCAGCAATAAGGCTGTGCCCCTTCTCTGACTAGCCCTACATGCAGGGCCTCTGCCGCCCCCCACTCCCGAGCGGGCGGCATCTCTCTATCCTCTTCCGCAGGACAATGTTCATGCAGCGCGTTTTTTCTGGCATCCAGCCAACAGGTATCCCTCATCTTGGCAACTATCTTGGGGCAATCCGCAACTGGGTTACCCTGCAGAAAGACCATGACTGCCTGTTTTGCCTTGTGGACATGCACTCCCTGACCATGCCGTGGTCCCCCGAGGCCCTGCGTGAACAAACCCTTGCTTCCACCGCCTGTCTTCTGGCCTCTGGCATCGACCCGACACGCCTCTACAACCAGTCTGCCGTGAGTGCTCATGCTCGCCTTGGCTGGATTTTCAACTGTGTGTCCCGTCTGGGCTGGTTGAACCGTATGACGCAGTTCAAAGACAAAGCTGGTAAAAACCGAGAAAACCATTCTGCGGGGCTCTATGTCTATCCCAATCTAATGGCTGCGGACATTCTAGCCTTTCACGCCACACGGGTTCCTGTCGGGGACGACCAGCGGCAGCATCTTGAGCTAGCCAATGACATCGCCCAGAAGTTCAACCATGATATGGGTGTTGAGTTCTTCCCGCTCATCGAGCCACTCATCCCGCCTCATGCCGCCCGTGTGATGAGCCTACGAGATGGCAGCAAGAAAATGTCCAAGTCTGATCCATCTGCCCAGAGCCGCATCATTCTGAATGATACAGCGGATGAAATCGCCCAGAAAATCCGCAAGGCCCGTACGGATGCTGAGCCCCTCCCCAGTGAAGAAGCTGGACTGGAAGGCCGCCCGGAGGCCCGCAACCTGCTGACCATCTACGCCGCTATGTCCAACAAGACGCTGGCCGACGTGTTGACCCAGTTTGCTGGACAAGGTTTCGGTACCTTCAAGCAGGCTCTGGCTGATCTGCTGGTTGAGACGCTGGCTCCCGTCGCTGATGAGACCCGCCGCCTGATGGATGACAAGGCCCACCTTATGCAGGTCCTGCGACAGGGTGCCGAACGTGCCCGTGCTGTCTCTGAACCCATCGTCAGCGAAGCAGAAAAGCTGGTTGGTTTCCTTCGCTAAGGCGATAACCTTCTCCTCACAAAAAAGGCCTGCCCCCATAGGAGCAGGCCTTTTTTCATGAAGCCTATATTTCCGAGAATGGCGTTTCCATAAGGTCCAACACTTGCTTTGCTGCTGACATGGCTGGCAGCTCACCATCCGGGGCCTCCAGCATAGCTAAGATATCCCCAAAAGCTTCTCGCTGAGCCTGACGTTTCGTCTCATCCGTTAGAAGGGATGTTATTTCATCAGCAAGCTTCTGAGGGTTGCAATCATGCTGCACCAGTTCTGGAACAACTTCCCGCCCTGCCAGAATATTGATCATAGAAATATAAGGCAGCCGTAGAAACAGCCGCCCAAGCAAAGCCGATATTGGGTTCACCTTGTACGTCACCGCCATAGGGACGCCCCCAATGGCCAACTCCAGAATGGATGTACCCGATTTTGTCAGCGCACAATCCGCCGCACGAATGGCATCATGTTTGTCTTCCGTGTCTGTCAGGATAGACGGGTGAACAGCCCAATGCCGTACCATCTTCCGGACCAATGGAGCCATACCGGAGGTCGCCGGAATGACCGGCTGAAGATCGGGAAACCGCTTATGAAGGATAGTCAGCGTCTTCTCAAACACCGGCAGAAGCTGGGGAACTTCTGATGAGCGACTGCCCGGCATGAGGATCAAAATGGGGCTGCTCGGCCGAAGGTCATGCCGTTTGAAGAAGCGTAAGGCCTTACCATGTGCCACACCCGACTGTAGAATAGGATGCCCGACAAACCGGCCTTCTGGCAGGCCTCGTTCTGCAAACCATTTTTCTTCGAAAGGGAAAAGGCAAAGCAGTCGGTGCCATAACCCTCGGTACCCTTTGACCCGGCCCTCCCGCCATGCCCAGACCTGCGGAGCCACATAATGCAGCCGCCGGACATTCAACTTACGGATACGCTTTAACAGCCGAAACGAGAAGCCCGGACTATCAATAGTAATGACAATATCCGGGCGGCGCAGTTCGATATCCTGTTCCGCTTCCAGAAGCCTCTGGGACAGCAGACGCAAACGGGGCAGAACCTCCATGAAACCCATGACCGTGAGGTCTTCCATCGGGAAAAGGCTCCGCAAACCTCGAGCTTCCATCCGCCCGCCCCCGACACCGGCAAAAACCAATGTCGGGTCGATGCGGTGCAGGGCCTGCATGAGACGGGCACCGATACTGTCCCCGCTTGGTTCCCCTGCGAGAATCCAGATCACCCGACCATGCTGGTGAAGGGGAACCTCACCTTCGACAGGAGCGCCCACATCCACCATGACATCATTCCCTTCGTTGCACCGCCACCATCTGGGATCAACGGCGGAGCGTTGCCCCCGTGGCCTTCTGCACAGAACTTTCCACCGCTGCCATCAAGGCGTCAAGCTGTGCGTCTGTCAGGCTATCCTTCTGCGGCTGGAGAGTGACCTCCACACCGAGGGACCGATGCCCAACCGGGACGGAGCCACCTTCAAAGATATCGAAAAGACGCACATCCGTGATCAGCTTACGGTCCGCCATCCGAACAGCCTTTAGAACATCCTGAATCTGGACGTTTCCATCGGCAAGGAAGGCAAAGTCACGCCGCACAGGCTGAAGAGCCGAAAGAGCCGGGGCTGCTTTACGCTTTACCTTGGGCAGCGGAACCTTATCCAGCGTTACCTCAAAAAGTGCTACCGTACCACCAAGCCCGAAATGACGGGCCACACGGGGATGCAATTCCCCAAAGCTACCTAGCACAAGCTTAGGCCCCTGCCGCACGACGCCAGACCGACCCGGATGGTAATAGCCCGGGGCATCCTGCGTGCTACTCAGGGACGCTTCCGCAACCCCAAGTGCGGTAAGAACCGCCATCAGATCAGCCTTAGCATCCATCCAAGAGGGTTCCGTAGCGGACTGGCCGGGGGCACGGGCACTCACACCGCCACGCACACCCGCCAACACCAGACGGTTACCCTGCTGCCCGAAACAGGGCCCCAGCTCGAAGAAAGAGGCATCACCAGCAAAACCCTGCCCGTGGGCCAGATTCCGCCCCAATGCTCGCAGCAAGTTAATGATTGACGTCGGGCGAAGCTGATTCAAATCCGTGGCAATCGGATTCAACAGACGGTCATCTTCCCGCCCTTCTTCAAACAAGGCAGCATCTTGGTCGGAGACAAAGGAGAAGCCTACAGTCTCCATCAGGCCACGCCCAGCACACAGACGGCGCAGAAGGGATGCTCTGGCCTGCTGCGCCGTCACGGCGGGAGCGGGTACCATATGCGTCTGGGGCAGCGAGAGGGCCGGAACCTCATCCAGACCACGGATACGCAGAACTTCCTCGACCAGATCGGCCTCGGCCTCCATACTCTCAACGCTTGCCGCAGCCTGTGCAGCAACGGCGGCATCCAGCGTTTCAGACTGCGCCAGACCATGTCCGGCCGCTACATCATTCCGCCACGACGGCACAGAGAAAACGGCCTTCTCTGCCGTGCGGTCCTGAACCTCAAAACCCAAAGCCTCCAGAATATCCACGGTCTTATCCGCTTCAATTTCCAGTCCACCCAGTGTGGCCAGACGCCCGAAACGCAAGCTGGCCGTTCTCTGCCATGCTGGTTCTGCGCCTGCCTCAGTCACTTCACTCGGCGTGCCACCACATAGCTCCACAATCAGGGCTGTAGCGGCTTCCAAACCAGAGCGCACAAGAGCTGGGTCTACCCCACGCTCGAAGCGATAGCGGGCATCAGTCTGCACACCAAGACGACGCCCTGTCAGGGCGATACGCACGGGGTCGAACAAGGCGGATTCCACAAAGACATCAACTGTCTCATTCGTGACCGCACTGGCCTCCCCGCCGATGATGCCTGCCAGAGACTGCACACCAGCATCATCCACAATAACGAGATCATCCTTCCCCAGAATGAGCTCCTGCCCATCCAAAGCCCGGAAATGCTCGCCCATGCCGGATGTCAGGGACAATCTGCCACCTGTCAGGCGGGATGCATCGAACACATGCAGGGGGCGACCAATATTCATCATTAGATAATTGGTTACATCCACCAAAGCCGACTGCGGCCGCAGCCCCACACTCTCCAGACGCCGTTGTAGCCAAGCAGGGCTAGGACCGTTCTTCACACCACGGATCAGCCGCCCAGTCACATAGGAACAAGCCGGATGGTCTAGCTCCCAGTGGATCGGACAATCACCCTGCCCTTCCACCGTTTTCGTCAGCCAAGGTTTCAGGGTGCCTAGACCAGCCGCTGCGAGGTCACGGGCAATCCCTCGGACGCTCAACGCATCGCCACGGTTAGGGGTAATAGCAATCTCGATGACCGGATCATCCAGCTTGGCATAGCGGACATAATCCTCACCCAACGGAGCACCATCAGGCAGCTCCGCAATGCCACTGGTTTCTTCGCCGATTCCCAGTTCCCGCAGGGAACAGAGCATCCCGTTACTGGTCTGACCACGGATTTTCCCCGGCTTGATCGTCATATCGCTACCGGGAATGTAGGTACCCGGTGGGGCGAAAATGACATGCAACCCCGTGCGGGCATTCGGCGCACCACAAACGACCTGCACTTCTTCAAAGCCTTTACCCGCAGACACACGGCAAAGCTGGAGACGGTCGGCATCCGGATGGCGGGAAGCCTCCAGAATTTTCGCTGTACGGAACCCGGCCAGACGTTCAGTCGGGTCATCCACATTTTCGACCTCCAGGCCGATGCGGTTTAATGTCGCGCAGATATCATCCAAAGACGCCGTGGTATCGAGGTGATCCCGCAGCCATGAGAGTGAAAATTTCATGTTAGAAACCCTCCGTCAGCGTTGCCGGGGACAGTGATGAAAAACCATAGTGACGCAGCCAGCGCAGGTCACTCTCATAGAAGGACCGCAGGTCCGTAATACCGTTCTTCAGCATGGCCAGACGTTCGATCCCCATACCAAACGCAAAGCCCTGCCATTCTGCCGGGTCCAGCCCGCAATTGCTCAGCACCCGGGCATGAACCATTCCAGCCCCCAGCACTTCTAACCAATCGGCCCCACCGCCGATCACACCTGTCTCCCGTGACCAGCCGATATCAATTTCCATGGATGGCTCGGTAAAGGGAAAATAAGAGGCACGGAAACGGACAGGCAGATCAGGCTGATTAAAGAAAGCCCTTAGGAACTCTGTCAGGCAACCTTTCAGATGGCCCAACGTGATGCCTTTCTCGATGACCAGCCCTTCGCACTGATGGAACATCGGGGAATGGGTAGCATCGTGATCGGCCCGGTAGGTCCGGCCGGGTGCGATAATGCGAATCGGTGGCTTTTCGCCCAGCATAGTCCGGATCTGCACCCCGGATGTCTGTGTCCGCAGCACACGCATTTCTTCACTCTCCCCGGTGGCGGGAAGGTAAAACGTGTCTTGCTCTGTCCGAGCTGGGTGATGTTCCGGCGTGTTCAGGGCGGAAAAATTATGCCACTGGCTTTCAACATCCGGGCCTTCGGCTACATGGAAATCCATGGCCCCGAAAATAGTCGTAATTTCCTCAATCGTCCGGCTAACAGGATGGATGAGGCCAACCGGTGCAGTAGCCGGCGGCTGGGTAACATCCACCGTTTCCTCCGCCAGACGTTGCTGGAGAGCCAACTCCTCGATTTCTTTACCACGCTGTTCGATCAGCCCAGTAAGCTCATCCCGCAGGCGGTTGAGGGCCTGCCCCCGTTCTTTCCGCTCCTCATGAGGGAATGAGCCAAGCTGCCGGAGCAGGCCGGTCAATTTACCGGAACGCCCCAACGTCCCTACACGGACTGCATCCCACTCACTATGAGTTCTGGCCTCCTTTAGGGCCGCCAGTGTCTCATCCTTCAGCGTTTCGAGGTCATTGGCCATAGCCTGTCTTCCATCATCTCGTGAGCCTGTTTCAGAAACACCTCCCGCCCCCGTTTCGCCCCGAGGGGCCGGATGTTGAGATGTTTCTGAAGCAGCCTCAAAGAAAAACGGGCTGCTCCGTTGCCAGAACAGCCCGCCATTCATCAGTCCCATCCCTCATGGCTCCCTTAAAAGCAGACCATGAGGAATCGGGGGATCCTCTTACAGGGCTGCCTGAGCCTTGCGTACGATCTCAGCAAAAGCTGCGGCATCATCATAGGCGATGGCAGCAAGAACCTTACGATCGATCTCGATCCCAGCCTTATTCAGCCCGTTGATGAAACGGCTGTAGGTCAGGCCATGCTCACGCACGGCAGCGCTGATGCGCTGGATCCACAGAGAGCGGAAGTCACGCTTCTTGTTGCGGCGGTCGCGATAGGCATAACGCAGTGCCTTCTCGACACGCTCGAGAGCGATGCGATAGTTTGTAGAAGAACGCCCGCGATAGCCTTTGGCCAGATCAAGGACCTTCTTGTGACGAGCGTGAGTGGTCGTACCCCGTTTAACACGTGCCATGGTTTTTCAAATCTCCCTTATGACAGCCCGTAGGGCGCCCACTGCTTGACGGTACGTGCATCCATGTCCGTCATCACCTGCGGACCACGGTTGCTGCGCTTCATCTTCTGCGGACGGTTGATCAGGCCATGGCGTTTGTTACCGGGACCACAGGTCACCTTACCGGTTGCGGTGATCTTGAACCGCTTCTTGACCGAAGACTTCGTCTTCAACTTGGGCATTTTCATCTCCTTAGTTCTGAAGTTTCCCTTTTCCTGATGGAAAACGAAAACCGCACGGCCGGGCATGCCACATCATATGGCCCGGGCGCGTGCACGACCTAAGGGCGGTTATAGGGATAACGGGGTGTGGCCTCAAGCAAAAAGCACATCAGACCGCATGTTTTTTCCACAGCATCCTATTAACCTTCAGAAAGGATTTATCACATGGCTGTGAATATGATGTTAGAGGCACTGACCTAGTCCGAATTATTATTCGCAAATGCTTGACCCATAGCCCCTTCCTTGTGCTTTAAGAGCGGGAGATCATCATCCGTGGCGGAACAATCCTGCCAGGGAAGCACTATCCACGTGAATGATCGAGTTTAACAACACTGAGGCTTATCCATGTCCTCCACTTCCCGTACGGGGGGAATCTGGGTCTCGCTGGTTGCCATCCTTATGGCGATCGTCGGCCTACTGCTGGTTGCCGGTGGTATCTATTCCATCAGCGAAGGCGGTCCCTTCTATTATCTCATCAGCGGGCTGGGCACGCTGCTTAGCGCGTTTTTCGTTCATAAACGGAAGCCGATCGGTCTTGCCGTCTATGCCGTTGTTCTTCTGGGCACACTCATCTGGGCTCTTTGCGTCGTAGGCCTAGACCTCTGGGGCCTCGTGCCTCGGCTGGATGTGGTCATCGTCATTGGCTTTGTGCTTCTGCTGCCCTTTATCCGCCGTCCGCTCGCTGCAAACCTGCTGGCTACGCTCCCTCTGGGGGTTGGTGTTGTCCTCAGTGCTCTGGCACTGGTGATCTCCATTTTCATGGACCCGTATGACATCAACGGTTCCCTGCCTGCAGAACAGGTAAACGCCAGCCCGGCCAATCCGGAAAATGTGCCGGATAATGACTGGCCATCTTACGCCCGTACGCAGGATGGTAACCACTGGTCCCCTCTGGCACAGATCAATAGCCAGAACGTCAACAAGCTGAAGGTTGCTTGGGTACTGCGGACTGGCGACCTGCCGGACCCATCCCGCGACCCAGGTGAGGCCACCAACGAAGCCACACCGCTTGAGTTCGATAACACGCTCTATTTCTGCTCCCTGCATCAGAAGGTCTTTGCCGTTGATGCTCTGACGGGGAAGACGAAATGGGTGTTCGACCCTAAGGTTAACGTTAATCCGGGCTTCCAGCATCTGACCTGCCGTGGCGTCAGTGCCCACACGATGCCCGCCAATGCTGTGGATAGCAGCGGCCAGCCTGTCACCACGACGGATTGCGCCAAGCGCATTATCGCCATGGTCAATGATGGCCGTATGGTCGAGATTGATGCGCAGACGGGTAAAGTCTGTCAGGGCTTCGGTGATAATGGTCAGGTGGACCTGCGCTTCTCCCATCAGCCTTACACAACGGTTGGTGAGTATGCGCCGACATCACCGCCGGTCGTTACGGACAAGCTGATCATCGTTAATAGTGCGGTGAAGGATAACGGTTCCGTTCATCAGCCTTCCGGGGCGACACGGGCCTATGACGTCTACACAGGCAAACTTGTCTGGGTGTTTGACGCAGCAAATCCCGATCCGAACGAGATGCCGAGCGAAGAGCATCCCCATTTTCACCCCAACTCTCCGAACTCCTGGTCTGTCTCGTCTTACGACAAGAACCTGAACATGGTGTACATCCCTATGGGTGTTGGTACGCCTGACCAATGGGGTGGCTACCGCGACAAGGATGCCGAGCGTTATCCGCCGGGTATCATTGCGCTAAACGCCGATACGGGTAAGCTCGTCTGGTTCTACCAGACCGTTCATCATGACCTGTGGGATATGGACGTTTCCGCCCAGCCTAATCTGGTGGACGTCACCCAGAAGGATGGCAGCCTAGTACCGGCCATCTACATCCCGACAAAGAGTGGTGATATCTTCGTTCTGGACCGTCGCACGGGTAAGCCGATTGTTCCAGCACCGGAGGTACCGGTACCAGGTGGTGCGGCTACGGGTGACCATACAAGCCCAACACAGCCTCACTCCCAGCTGACCATGCGTCCGGATGCACCGCTGTCCGATCGGGATATCTGGGGTGCTACCATCCTCGACCAGATGGTGTGCAGCGTGTACTTCCACAGCCTGCGTTATGAGGGGCCTTTTACGCCACCTTCCACACAGGGTACGCTGGTCTTCCCTGGGGACCTCGGCATGTTTGAATGGGGTGGCCTTGCGGTTGATCCTCGCCGTGAAGTGGCCTTTACCAACCCCATCTCCATTCCGTTCGTTTCCACACTGGTCCCCCGTGGGCCGGGCAACCCCCGTTGGCCGGATGCAAACAGCAAGGGCGGAAGCGGTGGCGAGACAGGGCTCCAGCCGAATTACGGCATCCCTTACGCCATCAACCTTCATCCGTTCCTAGACCCGCTGTTTGCCAAGATCGGTCTCTTCTTACCGTGCCGCACGCCACCGTGGGGTGCTGTTGCTGGAGTCGACCTGCGGACTAACAAGGTCATCTGGCGGCATCGTAACGGAACCCTGCGGGACTCCCTGCATGGCTCCATCCTGCCGATCCAGATGCCACCCATCAAGATCGGCGTGCCAAGCCTTGGTGGACCGCTGGCCACAGCTGGCAATGTTGCGTTCCTGACGTCTACGCAGGATTATTATATCCGTGCTTATGACATCACGACAGGCAAGGTCATCTGGCAGGACCGCCTCCCCGCTGGGGCACAGTCCTCCCCCATGACCTACAGCATCAATGGTCGCCAATACATCGTGACCTATGCTGGGGGACATGGTTCCTTCATGAGCAAGATGGGTGATTACCTGATCGCCTATGCTCTGCCCGAGAAGGACGAGAAAAAGTGATAGCCTAAAAAGGCTTATCGCAAAGTAAAAGGGGGAGTGCCCAACAGGGCCTCCCCCTTTTTTGTCCTGAGCCTGTTTCCAGCTGGTTAACCCTGATTAATAATATATGGTAATAATGGACCATTATTTCTGGAAAATAACACAGACTTCACTATCCTATTCTGAGATTTTCCGTATAGAGTGGTGCCAGCCTATTCGTCCTTGTTTTGACAGAAGGAAAAATCCCATGATGTTCCGTCGCATGGCCACATTCGCCCTCATTGCCAGCGCCCTGACCAGTCAGGTTGCCTTTGCTGCCACCTCTCACGGCAAGGCTCACCATTGCCGCAATGAGAAGGGGCAGTTCACGAAATGTGAAAAGCCAAAGGCTAAGCCATGCCGCGACAAAAGCGGTAAATTCACTAAGTGCAGCACACAGGATGCAAAACCTGCTGACAAAGCCGCCGCTACTGCCGACAGTGTGAAGGACAGCTCCAACCCGATGAAGTCCGACATGCCTGCAACGGACGCCACAGCACCTGCCACGCACTAAAACGCGTTGCAGACATCTGCATAAAAAAAGGCCCTCTGGTTTACCCTCCAGAGGGCCTTTTTTGTGACCATAATCCGGCCTACCACCATAAATGATGCTCTCAGGCAGCCGCCCGCTGCCGAATGGCCTTTGCCATAGCCTCCACACCATTACCACGGTTGGCTGAAAGTGCCTTTACCAACCCGAGCTCATGCAGAAAAACTGGTTCAGTCGCCAAAATTTCATCCCGTGTGCGACCGGAATAAACCCGCAGCAACAACGCTACCAGCCCGTGAACAATGGCGGCATCGGAAGCTCCAGCGAAGAACAGGCGGCCTTCCTTCTCTTCAACCTCCAGCCAGACTTGACTCTGACACCCGGGCACACGGTGGGCATCATCCTGCCACTCCTGCGGAAATGCTGGAAGTTTCCGCCCCAGTTCAATGATGTACTGATACCGTTCCATCCAGTCATCAAACAAGGTCAGCTCATCACCAATGGCTGTGATGGCCTGTGCTGCATCCTCTTCTTGCGGCTGAACAAAACAGGCTTCCCTATCGGCCATAGCTTCCCCCTTATCTTCCACGTAGCGTTCATGCCGCACATCATACCCGGACAAAATGAAATGGAAACCATTCTCCTCCGGGAGGTCATACCGTCATGTTTTCAGGAGCGGCAGCAACAGACGCATCACTGTTCCTTGTCCGGGCTGGCTTTGCACAGCCACATCGCCATGATGGGCCAAAATGAAGCCATAAATACCAGCCAACCCCAACCCCGTGCCCTTCCCTGCCTGTTTGGTCGTAAAGAAAGGCTCAAAAATATGCCGCTGGACTTCCTCGCTCATCCCCTCGCCCTCATCCCGAACCTCCAGAGCCAGCGCATGATCCTGCTCACATTCCGATGGTGCAGCGGGCAAGGTATAACAAACCCGGCGCGCTGAAAGCGTGACCGTGCCACCAGCAGGCATCGCATCACGAGCATTTACGCAGAGATTGAGCAAGGCCATCTCAAGCTGTTCCGGGCATGTTAAAACGGATGAAGATATCTCTTCAGCGAGGTCCAGAACAAAACGAATGGCCGGTGTTGCCCCGTAAAAACTGTGCTGGAACAGACCGGACCGCTCCTTCAGAAAAGAGACAATATCAAACGGTCGAACCGTTGCACCACTTCGCCCTGCACGGCCAAACTGAAGCAGCCGGCGGGTCAGTGCCTCTCCCCGCTCTACAGTTTCCAAGGCCCGAGCAAGCCATTTCCTCTGGGCGGCAGAGGCGGGGTCTTCGTTCTTTACCTGCTCTGCCAGAGCATCCAGGCAATTTCCCAGAATAGTCAGCAGGTTATTGAAGTCATGCGCCACACCACCGGCAAGACGCCCCAGAGCCTCCAGCCGCTCCCCCCTGTTTAGCCGATCCTCCATCATCACCCGCCGGGTCACGTCCCGGTCCATGCTGACCTGCCAGGCTTCCGTCAGCGGCACCCCTTCCGGCCATTTCAGAGCCAGACGGACAATCTCATGCCATGTACTCCGGCCATCCTCCGCCGTGACCTCCAAAAGCTCTTCTGCCTGCCCTTCCTGCCAGACCTTTTCCCGCAAGCGGGCAATCACCGGCTGTAGGCTAGCCGCATACTGGCTACTCTCGGATGTTCCTTGATAATGCCGGTTACTGCGGATGCAGTGGCCCTGCGCATCCGAAAAAACCAACCCAAAAGGCAGGCTTTCCATAAGGCCGTGAAGCAAAGCCTGTTCTACCTTCAGGGCATGTTGAGCTTGCCATGTCCTGTGTGCTTCATGAACAAGACAAAGGACATGGTCTGCCTCCCACGGCTTATGTACATAAGCTACAATCTTCCCATGATTCAGGGCCGCAACCACGGCATCAAGGTCCGCATAACCAGTCAGCAGAATGGCCCGCGCATCCGAGCGAGTGCTAGCACGGCTAAGGAACTGATCACCCGTCATACCCGGCATACGCTGGTCGGAGATAATGACAGAAATCTCCGGATGTGCCTCCAGCAAAGCAAGAGCACGGAGGGGCTCGGTAGCTGTCAGCACCGTGCAGCTTTCCTCCAGCAAATCGCCAAGGGCAATAAGGATCTCTTCCTCATCATCCACCAAAAGAACGCAAGGCCTCATCTCGATACTATATGGCACGGTCATGCCGTTTCACTTCCTCCCATAGCCTTGCGCCGTTTTGGCTCCCGCACAGCCCATCCTTCTGCCGTTTCATGAACGGGAAGGCGAATCACGAAATGTGCACCTCGCCCTGGTTCGGTCTTCTCACCTGCCGGGTAAGCATCCGTAACATCAATCGTCCCACAATGAGCCTGCACGATGCCATGAACTATGGAAAGCCCCAGCCCCGTTCCCTCTCCCTGTGCCTTCGTCGTAAAGAAAGGATCAAAAATCCGAGGTCGGACCGCCTCCTCTATGCCCGGGCCATTGTCGCTTACCGTAATTTCGTAAACATCCTCATAAAGACGGGTCGCAATTCGTATCCGTCCGTCATGGCGCACATCCCCAGCCAAGCGTACCTCGTTTAATGCATCCGCCGCATTGGCAATGAGATTCATCACCGCTTGATGAAACAATGTTTCCTGACAAATCAGCTTCTGGGGTGCGTCCAACCGGGATTCCACAGCAATGCTTCCGCCTAGCCTGTGCCGAACAAGAGCCAGCCCCGTCTCTATGGCCTCACTCACATCTACCATGCTCCATTGCCCTTCCTCCAGCCGAGAAAAGCGGCGCAGACGCACGACGAGGTCCCGGATGCGCCCCAGCCCTGTCTTCATGGCCGCAAGGCGGGTTCCAGCCCTTCTGATGCGATTCTGGTCTCCTTCATCCTGCACTTTATCCTCCATCCAGTGCAGGCACCGTTCGATCGTATCGGCATGCCCCAGAGTGAAGGCCAGTGGGTTATTAATCTCATGAGCGATACCCGCCACCAGCTCCCCTAGAGACGCCATTTTAGCCGTTTGAACGAGTCTGGCCTGCATCTGCACCAGCTCCTCATTTGTCTGGGCTAAGTCGCGGTTGGCTTGGGCCAACGCATCCGCAAGAGAGGCCTGTGCCTGTGCGGCCTCCAATGCCAGAGCGGATTGTTGCCGCTCCATCTCACGCTGATGGAACGTCTCATTCTCCCGCCGCCGCCGTACCATCGCTCGTATCCGTAGTGCCAGCACCATCGGTGTCATATCGCTGGGGACGAGATCCTCCAGCCCTGCCTCCAGAAATGCCACACAGGATTCACCACGGAAACGTTCTGCCTGTACGATCCCTAGAATACGGAAAGGGATTCCCCCCTGCTCCCGCAAAGCCCGGCGGCGTTGGTCCAGCTGGCGGCAAAAAGCCAAGTCCACCTCATTATCCTGCATATCCTCCAACACGATACAGTCCGGCCCATCCGGCCCTGTCAGCCAACCGCCGCTCAACAGATCACTAGAGCGTGTAACCGATGTCACGGTATGACCATCCCGCCAGAGCAGTTCCCCCAGCCCGGTTTCCTCTGTTGTTTCATCGTGATTATCACGATCCAACACCCTAGGATCATTCCAGAACTCCAGCAGGACCTCATCCTCTGGCGCACGGACAATCACGACTCTGGCCCGCCGCATATGCCATTGGGGATGCAGATACCGTTTCTCATCTGCCAAATGCAGAAGTGTGCGTATCCGCAGCAGCAACAGGTCAGAATGGGCAGAGCTGGAGAGATAAGCATCGGCACCACTCTCGAAACAGTCCAGCTCGACCCGTGTGGAGACGTCTTCTGTCAACATCAGTACCGGAACATCCTGCATAGCAGGATTCGCCTTAGCCCGGCGGACAAACTGGCCAGCACTCATGCCTTTCTGAAGGGTGCAGCAGATCACCATATCCACCTGATTATCCCGGCAGGAGGCTTCCAGCACTTCCAGCATTGTTTCGGCACTCTGCCGACAGACAACATCCATCCCCTCACTACGCAGCAGACCATACACCCGGCTATGGGCTGTGCCTGCTGGGTCCAGCAGCAGAATATGAACGTCTTTTTCATCCCGCGTGGGTAAGATTTGCATTACGCCTCTCGTGAAGCTAGGTGCAGAAGTAAGAAGACAAGACAGAGGGGCTTCGGCTTCCACCACTGTTCTCCGTCTTTCTTCACATATGCCATTGCCAGCCCGGCTGTCTTACAGGAAGGCCTGAAACATTCATGGATACATCGCCCTCTTCTTCCCATTCCTCCCCAATGCGGGGTGAGCGCCTGCTTTCAGCCACCACACCATACCAGAAGGGCGGATTCATCGTGGGGCGGGTCCTGCTCAACATTGTGTGGGCATTGGCCCATTTCGCTTTCAGCTTCCTCATCCAGCTGACAGAGCTTTTCGCACCCATTCTGCTCATCCTCGGGGTGGGCTGGTCCCTGTTGCCGCACCTTATTACCGTTGCCACCGCCAATCTCGGCTCACTGACTGAAGACCAGCAGACGCATGAGATCGTCAACCATATCGCCCATACCATCCCCGACCAGCTCATGATCGCTGGCCATCTGCTTACGCCGCACGGCTTGGTCAAGGATGGTCTGCTTCTCATGGCTCTAGCGGCAGCCTCCTCCACAGCCGCAGCATGGCTGGCACGGCGACTCTGACCAAGACCATGCGGAGCCCTGCATGATTACTCTGGAGATGCTCCCTCTACCTGCCGGTACGTCTCTCGTACCCGGCGGGGTACAGACTGTCTCCCTCCAGCTGGAACGGGGAGAAATCCTTTGGGTGACGGGACCAGCCGAAGCCGGCAAAACTGCCTTGCTGGAAACCATCGCCCTACGCCGCCCTGTCGCAAGTGGGGCCATGACCCTTCTAAACCAAGATGCAGGCCCTCGCATCACCCGTCGAGCCCACAAACTGCTCCAACAACGCATAGGGTATATCGAGGCTGCGCCGCTCTTCATGGACCGTCTGACGATAGCGGACAACATCGCCCTACCGCTAGAGATGAACCATGCCAGCAAGGCTGATATCCGACGGGAAACGCAATCCATTCTTCAATGGTTCGCACTGGAGAGCCATGCCCGTTCCTATCCCACCACACTCAGCCAGACTACCAGACTACGCGCTGCCTGCGCCCGGGCTCTGATCTCCCAACCCTCCATCATTCTGGTAGATGAGCCTGCCCTAACTCTCTGCGCTGGATTACGGGACCATCTCCTTTCCACCATACGGGGACTAGCCAAAAATGGCACAACAGCCCTACTGGCAACACAAACCCTGCCAGTAGGGGCATCCCTTGAGGGAGAGATCCTGCACCTACCCCAGCACAAGCCATCCCCAGAAATTGCAGGCCCTTCGATGCCTGAAGAGGGGGTGGCGGCACCACATATCCTTGTTACCAGAGATGAAAGGCTGCTCCCATGACGTATCTGTCCCATGCAGCAGAACGGCCTGCCTCATGGCCATTACTACTTGGGTTATGCCTTCTCTCATGGCTGTTCGGGCTGGCCCTATCCCTGCCTTGCGGTGTGGAAAGAGCCGTCCATCACTGGGAAGAGCAGCTGAACGACCAAGTCGTCATCGCTCTCCCCGCCGCCGGTGATGAGCCCTCTAGCCAGACGAACAAGCTATCCCAGGCCCTAACAGCCACATTTCCCAAAGCCCATCCCACTCTTCTGCCTGACCGTGATGTAACCCGGATTCTGGCGTCGTGGTCCACCCCTTGGGACGGGCCACTCCCTAGGCTTTTCACCTTGTCCTACCACGGAGAGATGAACACACTGACGACTCTGGTGCATAATATCACCCCAGAAGCCATCATCGTGCCTCCCCCTCCCCAAATGGCAAAGCTAGCCCCCCTCATGGCGGCCCTCCGTAAGGCAGCAAGCCATGTGGCTCTAGCTGCCGGGTTGGCTGCGGCACTCGTAGTGCCGGCTCTGCTCTATCTGGCCGCCCGGACCATTGCTCTGGCCAACAGGCAACAACAGGCCGTCCTTCTATCTATGGGTAGGGCAGTCACCACCTTGCATCATATTCTGGCCAGACGGATGGCGCTAACGGCCTTTCTAGGCAGTCTGGCAGGCATCATCCTGCTCCTGCCTTCACTGATGCTCATTACCTCGGCTCTGCGCCCTCTGTTGCGCCTGCCCGCCACTACCGGGCTCTTCCCAACTGTTCCGCCCCAGTCCTTTTTACCACCGATGCTTTGGGGGACATTCTGCCTGATGCCTTTCCTAATGGCACTGGCTGGCTGGGGCATGACGTATCTGGTCTGCGTCAAACAGGGGCGTCACCCCTCATGAAGCGGCCGGGCATAAATGTCTGGTCTGCCCTTTTCGCCGTGCTGACCGTTGCAAGCTGGATCCTACTAGGAAGTTTCATCTATTTTTGTGCAGACGCCCTACGGCCCTCGCCAACACTGGATAATATCCCTGCCGATTGTGACGGCATTGTTGCCCTGACAGGTGGTAAAAACCGTATAGAAGCCGGTATTGCCCTCCTTCGCCAAAAGCCAAACCGCCTACTTTTAATCTCCGGTGTCTCTCCCCATACGGGGTTAAATCCTATTCTGACAGCTACGGGGATCGGCCCCCTCCCTCCAGAGCTGAGCCACAGAATCAGCCTCGGGTATCGGGCGGCCAGCACAATCGGCAATGCATGGGAAACCGCCCAATGGGCAAAGCAGAAAAACCTCCATCATCTTGTGCTCGTCACGGCGGGGTATCACATGCGCCGCTCGCTGTTGGAGTTCCATGACATTGCCCCGCAGCTACGCCTGACCCCTTATTGGGTTCAGCCTCCGGCCATGCATGATCCACTGCACCCACACACCATACGGCTAATGTTCAGCCAATATGGCAAACTGGTCGGAGCTTTTCTTCGCCTCATGATTCTTCATCAGCAGGACTATGAACAGGAGGGCTTCCGCCCCGCTCCACCGGTTTCACCCCCTCCACCGGCCTGATTTCTCGCTGCAAGCACGATCTTTTCCCTTGCCCTTCGGGCGGATTCTGCGCCATGCAAGGAGCATTATGATGAGTCTCGTCCGTGGCAGCCTGTTCAACCTGTATCTCCTGATTCTGACCCTCGTCATGGGGGTCTTCGCCTTTCCCATCCGCCTGCTTAACCGGCGGGATGCTGCCTTAGGCTATGCTAAGCTTTGGTCCAGTGCCGTACTCTGGGGGCTGGAGCGTCTCTGCGGCATCCGCATCGTCATCAGCGGGCAGGAAAACCTACCGGATGGACCTGCCCTCATTGCCTCACAGCATCAGTCTTTCTTTGATGGTTTTGTGTGGATGAATACGGTGCCGCTGCCGGCCTATGTCATCAAGAAAGAACTGACATCCATTCCGCTGGTCGGCCCCATGCTCATTCTCAGCGGCATGATCCCTGTCGATCGTTCCGGCGGGTCTCAAGCCCTGCGGGGCATGATGGATGCTGTGGCTAAAGCGCAGAATGCTGGACGACAGATCATCATCTTTCCACAAGGCACACGCACCCGCCCCGGAGAACGGGTACCATTGCAGAATGGCGTTATTGCTCTGGCTCGACAGGCGACATGTCCCATCATCCCGGTTGTGACTAATTCCGGCCTGTTTTGGCCCCATTCACACTGGCGGAAATACCCCGGGACGCTCCGGGTTGTTATCGGTGAACCCCTCGCTGCCAGCACGAAAGGACGTGAGCTTATCCCAGCGATCAATAAAGCATGGGATGCACTCTGCCAGCAGTATGACTTGCCCTGTGATCCTGTGGAAAACTCTGTGGATGTGAAACAGGGCACGAAGTGAGTGCCCTATGCTCCCAATAAAGGCAATGTAGTAAAACAAAGGGGGGATGCTCTACGGCATCAAATATAATGTCATGAAATATAAAAATTTTTATAGGTTATATGCCTTTTAAAAGGCACCCCTCTATGCCGCCCCCAAAAAGGGATTACTTAAAAAAAGGTAAAGAATACTCTGGGGAAAAAATAATTATCCTCTCATTCTGCTCCTCACCCAAGAAGGAAGCTGGAGCATGATCTTATCCTATCGCCGCACTATCCTGACCATTACATCCTTATGCCTTCTCCTTCTGGCCGGCAGCTGGGGGTTATACCTCCAAACACAGGCACTGCTCTCCCGCCAGATGGAACATCTAGCCGTGCAGTCCCTTCCTTCTGACGGACCAACACCCACCTTGACCATCCAGAGTTCCGAGGCCAAAGGATGGCCCTTTGGAGCGTGGCGGCGGCTTCATGGTGTGTCCTTCCATACACATCTAAATGGCACAGACCTTGCGGGGGCAACGCCGACCCTTCAACTTGGTGGCAACTGGCTGGACTGGGCACAGGCTCTGATGACCGGAACAGAACTCCCCCTTCATCTGCCTGAACGAACCGCCCTGCGTATGGTGCAAGGCCCGGACAATTGGACCCTGATTCTGGATAATGCCAGACTGCACATCAGCAAGACTAGTATTCCCTGTCCCCCTACAGCAACTGGTCATGGCAATTCGAACATGCCGCTTTATCGGGCGCATTTTCGAATTTCTGACCTACACTTCGCCTCATCCCGCCTGCCTTATAGCCTAACGCTTCTACATTCTGTCGGAACCATCCGTTTTGCGCCGCAGTCCTTATCTCATGCGGACCCAGCTTTGCAGAACAGAGCGCTGCTTTCGGCCTCATTAACAGCTAGGCAGTTGAACTACCCCGCTCCCCTATTACACAACTTCAGAATTGAACAGGTTCACAGTCTTTTTGCTCTGCTACCCAGTACAGCCTCCCCCCATGTTGCAGCGGGTCTTTCTGCCACAAAGGCATCTACCGCCTCTCCTTGGCCTGATATTCCGTTGCGGCTCAGGCTGCATGAACTCAGTGCCATCATCCAGCCCGCTACCGGGAACAGACAAAAAGGCCCACCGCCTCGGCTGTCTCTCGGAGGGGAACTTTATGTACCTGCCTTTTCCGGTACTCTGTCTGTCAGCCTAACCAACTGGCAATGGCCGCTAGAAGAATTTCTGCAAAGCACATGGTTCCGCCAGAACATACCGCCTGCTATGCAAGTGATGCTGAATAACACGATGAACAGCCCGCGCATGATGGACTTATCGACCCATCCCCTGATGCTCAGCCTCCCCCTCGACCATGGGGTTCCACCCGGCCTCTCATCAGAGCGACTGCACACCCTCTACGACCATTTCAGCCGATTTACACCACGCCTACGATGACCTTCCAAAGCCTCTGCCCAACAGACCTTATCACCGTTCTAATGACCCTTGGGGATGATGCCCCCCATGTTGCCCTACTGCGCCACGACCAGAACACACCAACCTTTGAAGAAAGTCATCATTCCTTGCAGAAGCGTCTCTGCCATTGGGCAGAAACGCTGACACACTGTCCCATTGGCCATATGGAGCAACTTTACACATTCAGCTCCTTCCCCATGCAGGGCCAGACGCCACATATTCATATTACCTATCTAGCGCTCAGCTCCAGCCATCCCCAATCCTGCCATGGGTCTCTTTACCATCATTTTCCATGGGAAGACCGCCGCAGCGAAAGCGGAAACCAGAACCTGGCACGGTTCATCACGAAAATTGAGCAATGGGCTTCCGGCCATGAGGAACGTCAGAGCCGTATTGCGCCAGCCTTTGGGCTGTATGAACTGCCATGGGATGATACCCGTGTGCTGGAACGGTATGAACTGCTCTGGGAGTCCGGGCTTGTGCCTCGTTCCATCCCGGCGGATGACGTTACAGATGGAGACAGTCGCCGCCTTCTGGCCACGGCCCTCTCCCGCCTGCGGGCCCGCATCCGTTACAGCCCTGCCGTTTTTGAACTGCTCCCGAAGGCTTTCACGCTCCTGCAGCTACAGCAGGCCATGGAGACAGTATCTGGCCGCCTTATGCACAAGCCCAACTTCCGCCGCCTTGTGCTGCACCAGAAACTTGTGGAAGAAACCGGCACCTATGACCGCTCCACCGTAGGACGCCCCGCCCGACTGTACCATTTCCGCCCGGCTGCCATGGCGTCCTGCTATCTGGAGGCAGCGTTTCTGCCACTGGAAACGCCTACCTCCTGATTGCTTGCCTTAGACGTTATGAAACTTTAAAGAGACAGACCCGTCCTTAGGAAAGGTCATCGTAAATTTATCCCAATTTCCCTGACCAGACTCCTGCATGAGCTTATGAAGTGCCGGCACAGCCACAGAGACCTGTCCCAAAGCCTGCTCAGCTAGTGGACAATGAAAAATCTTTCCATCCAGCTCGTAGTGAAAGCTCGAACCGACAGAATAGCTCCTATCCTCCGATGTCTCGTATGAGAACTCACACTCCGCCTTATCGAAGTCACCTTCAATACTAGAAAGCATCGCTCCGTAGAGGGCATCCATAATTTCCCTCCGTTTCATAAAAGAAAGCATATATTCAGCTCCTCCTCGAAAATATTACATACCAGAAAAACTATCTTTTTAGATAGAAAATTCATGTTGCATATGCCCTCCCGGAGGAGAGTCATAAAAAAATCTTATAGATAATCTTCCATTTTTATATATTGTAATAACCATATAATCCCAAAATTTGCCTACCATACTCTGCATTTTACTATTAATCATAGGAAGTTCTTTCCTTCTTAAAGAGGAGATATCTCCTTCATAGACATCCCTAAATCCTATTGATTTTTTAACTCCGTCTACAAAATAAACAAAACAAAATCCCGTTCCTATACATTCGTTATTTTCAAAATAAGTATTCGACAACAAACAAACCGCATCACAACTATTATTTAAAAGAAAGGATTTTAAAGATTTTATTACAATATCAACAAAATTATCCAAATCTGGACTACTTTTTAGATTCATTTTTCCACTCCTCATCATAAGCATTTCCATTAACCGTATACTCAACATGCACAACCTCAGGTCTGGAATTACTTTCCTGCCCCTCTGGCCGTCCGAACTGTACCTTCACAGGTCCTACACGATCACCATTTTGCAAGGCCTTACGGAGGACATTCAACCAAAAAAATTCAAATAAAAACCACTAATTATTACTTTTACCCCATAAAAAAACAAATATACAAAATAAACTAGGGGGAAAAATCATAATTTATATAATCACCTAGAGAAGTATTATAAAAGAACTTTACATACACCTCACCGCTTTTATACACCTTAATAATCATAAAATCCCACAACACACCCGACACAGAAGACATATTACTATTAAATGGAGAAAAGCAATCACTAACTATCCTATGAGCATCTCCTTCATAAATTTCATCAAAATCACAGGAATTTTCTACTTTATCTATAAAGTAAACAAAACAAATATCTGTGCAAATACACTTTCCATCATTAAAAATGGTTGTTACCTGCAAAGATGCGCTATCACAATCATTCTTCAGAAGAAATTCTCGCATAGGATCTAGAAAGACACCTATCCTATTCTGAGATAAAATATCACTTTTCAGCTTCATTCTTCCACCTCTGAGTACGAACACGTCTATTAATTGAGTAGTTAACTTTCACAAAATCAGGCCTAGAACTATCCTCCTGCCCCTCCAGCCGATCAAACTTTATCCTCACCGGCCCTACACGATCACCGTTCTGCAGGGCCTTACGAAGACTATTCTCCCATATCCTATACCCACTATTATTAAACTGCTTATTCTGCGGAAACAGATTGAACCTATGACACGTTCCTCCCAGACTGCAGGCCTGAATATGTCCGCCTACATCGTCAGGTAAACCTTCAAGTCCAACTTGTCTCTGTCTGTTATCACGCGGCATTTTCTGGTCAATTGGGATATAGGTTATTTCCTCAACACGCCCATACTGATTTGTCCTGAAATATTCGCCCTCGCCAAAATGCACTTCGGCATTTTTGGGAAGGTCATTTAGTATAGAATAAGAGGAACTCCCTCTAGCAACCTCTAATAAGTCAACTGTCAACAGGACCTTACCATCATTTGTAACGCCGCCCAATGGATAGTTATAAAAACTACCTTTCGGAAATAGGTTACTAACCTGCTCATCAACAGTTCTAACAATATTCGTATGGTATTGTGGATCTATTAGCCCTTCAATCGTACCATCATGCTGCCCTAAAGAAGCCTCACCCCAAACATCATGCGAACTCACATTTTGCAAAGTTAGAAGATAAAAGTACTTCTCCTTAACAACAAAATACTAACCATTCGGAGAACGAAAACACTGTATCTCCATTCAAATCTGTCAGAACATGCCCCTCTGCATTAGAAACAGCTTTGTAACGTACACCATTACTACCTTCTAAGGCGATAGTACTCTCTGGCGTACCATCCGACGGTGTACTATTCCATGCTTTGGCGTCCGCTGGCAGCGTCCTTATCCTCTATAACCTGTCCAATGCTATAACTGGGTCTCTTTTCCTGAAAATCAACAGCCAATATTGCCACATTTCCTTCAAAATCATCCCTTTTATTTTGCGCCTGATTATACTGCTGGATGGCCGACGCTGCTGCGGCACCATTCAGGACATTAACCGTACTACTGCCCGACCCAGCCACCAGACCTCCTACAGCTCCCGCCGCACTGGCAATGCCGTTGCTCAGCAGATTCATCAGGCTGTCATGCAGCTTCGCCTGTGAGCCATATCCACCACTCGACTGGCCGGTCAGGGCCGTAGCAGCACGATCCGCCCAGTCACGGGTGGCCCCCGAAGCAACCGTCCCAGCAAAGACGCTCGTCGCCGTGGCGGCAACATTCCCCCCAGTCACTGCCGCTACGGCTGCACTGCCCCCTGCCTCCAATATGGCTCGGCCCCAGTTGTTCGTTGCACTGTGCTCGTCAAAACTCTGCACGCCATGGCTGTAGAGCTCGTCCGAAACACGCCCCATCACCTCACCGACGATCTGCGTGCCGAGCTGGCTGGCCTGTATCTGATTCTGGAGTTTCTGCGCATCAAACCTGTTCGTCAGCGCA
>NZ_NWUS01000004.1 GCF_014048475.1 Bombella favorum | reverse complement strand
ATCAGCCTTCGCTAACGAAAACGCCGCCAACATATCCCTTCCAGTCTTTACTTTATAACCCATATTCTCTTTTCAATGACCACCCCGTCAGCCCCGAAACTTCCGCTCCAGCGCCGCCGGTGAATGGGCTTATACGCACCCACCCACACACGGTCAACACGTTTCCAGAAACTTTCTCAAACTTTCTTCACAAACCATCCAAAAACCACAGAAAACAGCCAGTTACTAAAAACCAAACACACTACACGAATCACATAAAACGATTCCCAAAAATAAGAATCGGCATGATTCCAGACATAAAAAAACCGGCCCCCTTCTCAGAGGGCCGGTCTCTTTTTCAAAACAACACAACCTGTATAGCCGCCTTTAAAGCGCCTTAAGATCGTTCTGCTTCACCTTTTCAGCAACTTCGATCTCTGCACGGGCAACCTGAATCTGACGACCCAGGCTTTCCTGCAGTTCGATTTCATCTGGCCCAACAGACGTCCACTGCTGTTTCAGCTCATCCAGTGTCTGGCTGGCATCATCAATGGAGAGGTCTTCAAGCGCCCGCACCGAATCGGCAAGAATCGTGCAGTGATCCGCTGTCATATCGACAAAACCACCTGTGACGAAGCAGCGTTCCAGAACCTGATCATCCTTATACAGGGTGATCACCCCACCACGAAGCTGCAACAGCATCGGGGAGCGTCCAGGCATGGCCGCAATATCCCCTTCCGTACCCGGAACGACAGCCATATCAACCTCACGGTCGGTATAGCGCCTTTCCGGACTGACGATCTCGATGCGAAGCGGCATAGATCAGCCCTCCTGCTTCATCTTCTCGGCTTTCGCCTGAGCTTCCTCGATGGCACCAACCATGTAGAAGGCACCTTCAGGCAGATCATCACACTCACCGTTCACCACAGCCTTAAAGGAGCGTACGGTGTCTTCCAGAGATACCAGCTTACCCGGTGCCCCGGTGAAGACCTCAGCCACATGGAAAGGCTGTGACAGGAAGCGCTGAATACGGCGGGCACGGCCAACCACCAGCTTATCTTCTTCAGACAGCTCATCCATACCGAGAATGGCGATAATGTCCTGAAGCTCCTTATAGTTCTGGAGCGTACTCTGGACAGCACGAGCCACCTCGTAATGCTCCTGACCCACAATCTTAGGGTCCAGGGAACGAGAGGTAGAGTCGAGCGGATCCACAGCCGGATAGATACCCATTTCTGCGATGGAACGGTTCAGCACCGTTGTAGCATCAAGGTGGGCAAAGGTTGCAGCTGGGGCCGGGTCGGTAAGGTCATCGGCGGGCACATACACGGCCTGAACGGACGTAATGGAACCTTTCTTCGTGGAGGTAATACGCTCCTGAAGGGCACCCATCTCCGTTGCCAATGTCGGCTGATAACCCACAGCAGAAGGAATACGCCCGAGAAGAGCGGAAACCTCAGAGCCAGCCTGCGTAAAGCGGAAGATGTTATCCACGAAGAAGAGAACGTCCTGACCTTCCACGTCACGGAAATATTCAGCAACGGAAAGACCTGTCAGGGCTACACGAGCACGGGCACCCGGCGGTTCGTTCATCTGGCCATAGACCAGAGCCACCTTAGAGCCTTCGGTGTGACCATTCTCATCAACCTTGATAACACCAGCGCCCTGCATTTCGTAGTACAGGTCGTTACCCTCACGGGTACGCTCACCCACACCAGCGAACACGGACACACCACCGTGCGCCTTAGCGATGTTGTTGATCAGCTCCTGAATGATAACGGTCTTACCCACACCGGCACCACCGAAAAGACCAATCTTACCACCCTTAAGGTAAGGGCAAAGAAGGTCGATAACCTTAATGCCGGTTACCAGAATTTCGGTATTAGCGGCCTGCTCCTCAAAGGAAGGAGCCTGACGATGAATCGGGAAGCGAGTTTCGCTCTGGATCGGCCCCTTCTCATCAACCGGCTCACCGATAACGTTGATGATACGCCCCAGCGTTGCCGGACCAACCGGAACAGTGATCTGGTTGCCCGTATCTGTCACCTCTGCACCACGAACGAGACCATCAGTCCCTTCCATGGCGATACAGCGGACCTGACGCTCACCAATTTCCTGCGCAACTTCCAGCACGACCGTCTGATCGCCGTTCGTAACGTGAAGGGCGTTCAGAATATGCGGCAGCTTGTCCGTAAACTGGACATCCACCACCGGACCACGAATCTGGGTGATCCGTCCAACACCAACACCGGCATTTTCAGCAGAGCGGTTGAGTTCCTCAGACATCAGATTTCTCTCCTGCATGATCTCAGACGGCTTCTGCGCCGGAAATGATTTCGATCAGCTCGTTAGTAATATTGGCCTGTCGTGTCCGATTATAACGGAGCGACAGACGTTCAATGGCCTTGCTCGCATTGCGGCTGGCATTATCCATGGCCGTCATACGGGCACCCTGCTCACCAGCAGCACTCTCCAGAACAGCGGCATAAAACTGCACCAGCAGATTGCGTGGCAGAAGCTGCGCTAAAAGATGGCCCTCGTTCGGCTCAAACTCATAGACAGCACCATCCGTCCTACCATGCCCAGCCTTGCCATCTTCCGCTGTAGGCAGAGGAACAAGACCAATAGCCTGCGGCACCTGGGTCATCGCATTAACAAAGCGGCTGCGCAGCAAGGTGCAGACATCTACCTCACCATTTTCGACCAGATCGGCGACACGCTTGGCAAGGTCCTGGGCGAGAGCATAGGCATCTTGCTGGGTTCCGGATTTGTTGTGGAGCGAATCCACCACCATATCCGAATAGTAGCGCTTGAAGATCTCAGCACCCTTACGACCAACCGGCAGGAGACGCACGGTGCGCCCCTGTGCGCGTAGCTCCTCGATCTTCTGACGGGCCGTGCGGATCATGTTGGCGTTGAAGCCACCAGCCAGCCCACGGTCAGACGTCAGAATAACGAGGAGATGCACATTATCCCGGCCTGTGCCAGCCAGCAGCGGCGGCAGAGTGGAAGGGTCCATCCCCTGCGATGCCGCAGCCAGCTCGCTCATCATACGCCGCATGGTCTCAGCATAAGGGCGGGCTGCCTCGGCCTGATTCTGGGCGCGCCTCAATTTTGAGGCGGCGACCATTTTCATTGCGCTCGTGATCTTGCGG
Organism: Bombella favorum; assembly: GCF_014048475.1. Taxonomy (GTDB): domain Bacteria; phylum Pseudomonadota; class Alphaproteobacteria; order Acetobacterales; family Acetobacteraceae; genus Bombella; species Bombella favorum. The sequence goes on along the minus strand of NZ_NWUS01000004.1, from coordinate 75,680 downwards.
GTCGATTTGACCCCCGCAATCCTTCCGCGCAGTTCTTTCAATGAAGGCATGAGCTACAACCCTCAGGCTGAAAAACGTTTGCCGAAGGCCTCAAGCAGAGACTTGAGCTCACCCTCGATCTCCGGTGTCAGCTTCTGCTCTGTGCGAATCTTCTCCAGAAGAGACTTGCCACCATTACGGAGCTCTTCCAACAGAGCTGCCTCGTAAGAGGTCACCTGATTAACCGCCACAGAGTCCAGATAGCCGCGGGTCCCGGCGTACAGAACAGCCACCTGCTCCTCAACGGCCAGCGGAGACGTCTCCGGCTGCTTCAGCAGTTCAACCAGACGAGCACCACGATCCAACTGACGGCGTGTCGCTGGGTCCAGGTCGGAAGCGAACTGAGCGAAAGAAGCCATCTCACGATACTGAGCCAGTTCCAGCTTAATGGTACCGGCAACCTGCTTCATAGCCTTGATCTGCGCCGCAGAACCCACACGGGACACGGAACCACCAACGTTCACGGCCGGACGGATACCCTTGTAGAACAGGTCTGTCTCAAGGAAGATCTGACCATCGGTAATGGAGATGACGTTGGTCGGAATGTAAGCAGATGTATCACCAGCCTGCGTCTCGATCACCGGCAGGGCCGTCATAGAGCCAGCACCGAACTCTTCGGACATCTTGGCGGAGCGTTCCAGCAGACGGGAGTGCAGATAGAACACGTCACCCGGAAAAGCCTCACGCCCCGGCGGACGACGCAGCAGCAGAGACATCTGACGATAAGCCACAGCCTGCTTAGACAGATCATCGTAGCAGAGCAGGGAGTGCATACCGTTATCACGGAAATACTCACCCATAGCAGAAGCAGCATAAGGGGCCAGATACTGCATCGGTGCTGCATCGGAAGCTGTAGCAGCAACAACGATGGAGTAATCCATCGCACCAGCCTCTGTCAGCTTACGCACAAGGTTGGCCACGGTGGAACGCTTCTGCCCGACAGCCACATAGATACAATAGAGCGACTTCTTCGGGTCACCCTCTGCATTAACGCCCTTCTGCGCAACAATGGTATCGACCAGAATAGCGGTCTTACCCGTCTGACGGTCACCAATCACCAGCTCACGCTGGCCACGCCCAACCGGCACGAGCGCATCAATAGCCTTAATGCCAGTCTGCATCGGCTCACTGACGGACTGGCGGGGCATGATCCCGGGAGCCCGGACATCGGCACGGCGATACTCGACATTCTCGAGCGGGCCACGACCATCAATCGGGTCGCCCAGGGCATCCACGACGCGGCCCAGAAGCCCCTTACCAACGGGCACTTCCACGACCTTGCCGGTACGCAGAACCGTGTCACCCTCACTGATGCGGTCACCTTCACCGAAGATAACAACACCAACGCTGTCGCTCTCGAGGTTAAGCGCCATGCCACGCACGCCGCCACTCCCCTCGAACTCAACCATTTCACCTGCCTGAACGTTGCTCAGGCCGTAAACGCGGGCAATCCCATCCCCAATGGACAGAACGGTGCCTGTCTCTGAAACAGCGGCAGGCTGATCGAAAGACGCGATCTGCTGCTTGAGAATTTCTGAAATCTCGGCGGGACGGATCTCCATCACGCGGCTCCCTTCATGGCGTTCTGCAGACGGGCCAGACGCCCGGCGATCGATGTATCAAAAAGAACTGAACCGACACGCACGACCATACCCCCCAGAAGGGCCTGATCAACATGTTCGGTCATAGCAATATTAGCAAATCCGGCCTGCCGTAGGCTGGCCCGGAGGCTTTCACGCTGCCCATCTTCCATAGGACGGGCGGTCGTCACTTCCACACGCACCTCGCCACGCTGGCGGGCGTCCAGAAGAAGAACGGCTGACAGGATCTCATCCAGACCGGACAGGCGACGCTGATGGGCAATGAAGCCCACAAAACGCTGCACGACATCACCAAGCCCAAGTGCGGAGCCAAGAGCTTTTACCAGCGTTTCCGTCTGCCTGATATCAAACCGAGGGTCTGCCAGAGCGGTGCGCAGGTCTGGTAACTGGGCGATAGCCTCACGCAGCGCCCGCACCTGCTCCAGAACGAGAACTTTATCCTGTTTGCTGTCCGAGAGATACTCCTCAAAGGCCCGGGCATAACGCTGCGCCACTTCACCTGGTGCCCTGATCTGCTTTTCCTGTGCAACCGTCACGGGTTCATTCCGTCTTCATGAGGTTCTGCTTTCACGACCGGTTCCCCGGTCCTAACCCAACCGGCACGCTCTAGAACATCCTGCATGACAGGAGCACCAGAGCCAGAACCCGGCCAGTGTTTCGATCTCGCCCATTAACACGGGCAGCACCGCAAGCGCAACCGGAAGGCCGATCCGACCGGGGTTCTGCGATACGGGCATCTCCGCTCATATCTCACCGAGAATCCGACCCGATATGGCGAGGCATGTCCCTCTTCGCTACCTAGAGAACGGAGAGAACAGTTACGAAACAATCAATTTTTGGGAAGCTCATGGAGCGGGCGAAGGGAATCGAACCCTCATCAGAAGCTTGGAAGGCTACTGCATTAGCCATTATGCTACGCCCGCTCTATCTGCGCTGGAGGTATACCCATTCTCATGGAGCAAGACAAGGGGCGATTCCGCTCTACGGCGGGATAAGAAAGGTTTTTTCATTTTCTTGGAGATAGTGCTTGACTTTATGGCTCTGTCGTTATCTTTTCCTGCCCATCGTCGGCCCCTGATGGACCGGCGGTTACAGGTCGATTCGACCCTGAAGGGGTGTAGCTCAATTGGCTAGAGCGCCGGTCTCCAAAACCGGAGGTTGGGGGTTCGAGACCCTCCACCCCTGCCACGTCATACCCTGCCCGCCTGACTGCCTTACCCGGGTGACAGGGCTCGGGCCGAGATAGATTTGAGGATAATGGTGTCGGTCACAAAGCCGAAAGGCAATTCACCGAAGATGCCTCCGGCCCAGAAAGGCCCAGGATTCAGCCTTCGCAGATATTTCTCAGATGTATGTGCCGAGGCCAAACGTGTTACATGGCCAACGCGCCGCAACACCATCATCACGACAGGTGCTGTGTTGGCCATGGTCGTGGCCACCTGTATTTTCTTCTTTATCGTCGATCAGATAATCGGCTTGGGCATTAGCAGAATTTTGGGTATCGGAGGCTAAAGCAGCATCATGGCAAAACGCTGGTACGTTGTGCATGTCTATTCAGGCTTCGAGAAAAAGATTGCCGAGCATATCCGTGAGCAAGCCGAAAAGAAGGGGCTGAGCGATCAGTTCGAAGAAATTCTGGTGCCTTCTGAGGAAGTGACTGAGGTTCGCCGTGGCCGCAAGGTGAACACCGAGCGCAAATTCTTCCCCGGCTATGTGCTGGTGAAAATGGAGCTGACGGACCGCGCTTGGCATCTTGTTAAAGATACGCCAAAGGTGACCGGTTTTCTGGGTACACGCAACAACCAGCCGACCCCCATCAGCAATGCTGAAGCAAAACGTATCCTTCAGCAGGCTCAGGAAGGTGTTGAACGCCCCCGCTCTGGCCTCTCCTTCGAGATTGGCGAGCAGGTCCGTGTTTCCGATGGTCCTTTCACATCCTTCAATGGCAGTGTCGAAGAGATCGATACGGAGAACCAGCGCCTCAAGGTCAGCGTCTCTATCTTTGGTCGCTCCACTCCGGTTGATCTGGACTACAACCAGGTTGAGAAGCTCTAAAAAAAGCTATCTCATCTGTTTTTTAAAGAGCCACCCCTCCATGATCACGGAGCGGGTGGTTTTTTATATCCATAAAAAAACCCCGCTGGCCCATTCAGGAGCACACGGGGCTTTCTATGCTACGAAAGCAGCACTATTCCCTTACAAGTCAGAAGAAGTCTCTTCATGAACGGGAAGAGGCGGCAGGGAAAGCAGAAGCTGGATAGCCTGATCGGACAGGGCTCCCACCCCTTCTGCTAGTACCCGAACCATATCCGCCGGCTGCGCCCCAACAAGCTGTGAGGACACCCACTGCACATTCACAGCACGGGCCTGCGAATCTGGTGCTCCAGCCCGATGAGCGGATAGCACACCGGTGATGACCGCATGGCCGGACACATCCTGTTCAAAACGTGAGAGACTCAGCTCCAAATAGGCACCAGCGGTCACGGCAACAGAATCATTCTGAGAGAACAGCACATGCCCCGGCAGACGCTCTCTCAGATTAGCTGCCAGAGTATGACCGATCATCTCATCCAGTGGCTCACTCCAAGCAGCAGCGGGAGCCATATGGTCCTGAGAATCACGCATCACACGCAACAAGCCATCCCTATCCAACCGGGACGTGATCGAAGGCTTGAGGACTTCGATAGCCTGAGGCAGAGCCGCTCCCACACTAGGGGAAACGGCATGTCCCGGTTGCGGGGCCAGAACATAATAGGTGGTGGGTATACTGCTACACCCGCTCAACATCCCTCCCCCCAAACAGGCGGCCCCCAGAAGGAAAGACGAAAAAGCGGGACGACGGAAAAAACGCATCATGGATCAAGGCCCCCGACCGGTAATGAAAGATGATGGATGGTGATCCAGATAATCAGCCAACTGATGGAAAGAGCGGGACATCCGTGTCAGCTGGACGATCAACTCCTCAAGGTTTCTACGGAAATCAGGGTTCCCACCATAAGAAGACAGCATCGTACGGGCCTGCGCCAATGTTCCATTGAGGTTTGTCATCAGCTCCGGAAGGTGCTCATCGGCGTGATCCAGAAGATGATTCAACGCTACCAGCGAGCCACTCAGACCAGCAAGGGAACGTGTGATCTCCGGGCTTCTGAGCCGTTCATCACTGTGCATCAGGATATCATTCAGATGATCGCCGATCTGGGTCAGCGGCATCGCTGATATCTTATCCGTAATGGTAGAAACCGACTGGAGAATACTATCCATACCACCCGGCTGGCTCGGGATGACGGCCACGCCGTTCTCACGCTTTACCTCTGGTGGCTCATGGCCTTTCTCATGAACGAAGGAGAGCGCAATCATAGCTTCCCCTGTCAGAAAACTGACATTCTGTACAGAAGCCCGCATGCCCTCCGCTACAAAATCACTGATCAGGTCACTTCTCTGAACACTCGCCAATTCATCATCAGCGATGACACGTTCAGGCTCTAGCTGCATCTCCACCCGGACACGAGGATTATGCCGTTTGTCTCCCAGTTCCAGATGCACACCCGTCACCTGGCCAACCTGAAGGCCAAACATCGTCACCTTGCTACCTTCTGTCAGCCCGGCTACCGCCGTATCGACATAGGTCAGGACAGGGACCTTATGCCGGTAACGAGCGTTATCCGCATCCTCCTTCGTTTTGTAGAGATGAAAGACGGAATTGGGCAAGGCCGATGGCGTATCCTCTTCCATCTGCGCCTTATCAGGACGGCCAAACGCTACACCGCCGGAGAGAAGAGCTTGGAACGACTGAAGGCGGATATCCATTCCCCCAGCCCCAAAGCCAATCTGCATGCCGGATACATTCCAAAACCGGCTATCCTGCCTCAGATAGTGATCATAAGGGGCCTTCACAAAAGCCTTGATGAGGAGAGGCCCCTCCCCACCTGGTGGCATGGTGTACCCCAGAATCTCACCCACCTGCACATCCCGGTAGAAAATGGGCGCACCGGCTCCAAGCGATTCCAGGCTTGATGAAACCAACCAATAGGTGCTGCCCGGCTTGTCCGAACGGATACCGGGAGGTGCCTCCAACCCTTTAAAATGGTTCTGATACCGGCCTTCTCCCGGTTTCCCTGGGTCCATGGCGATATAGGCACCGGAAAAGAGCGTATCCAACCCGGTAATACTGGCCCCATTGATGCGCGGGCTAACAACCCAAAAACGGGTATGCTCATTCAGCGTATGGGGATCAATCCCGCTCATCTGAATAGTAACATCGGCATGAGTCATGTCCGGGCTCAGAGACACACCCTGCACCACACCGAGAGTGACAGCCTTATTCTTGACCTGCGTCTGACCCGGAACAATGCCATCGGCTGCATCAAACGACACAACGATACGTGGGCCCATGGTGGCAAAATGTCGCCACGCCAGCCACCCTGCAATCAGCAGGGCAAGAATGGGGATAATCCAAAGTACAGAAAAACGTGGCAGCCGGGTATTGGCCTCCACACCACGCCTGTCCTCCTGATGTCGCTTCAAATGCTCATCTTTCACGCTTTTTCAGGCTCCATATCCTGTAATTCAGTCCCATCCTCTTCTCCGTCCCAGACAGAGACGTCCAGACCCTGCTGGTTATACCCGGCAGCATCCCACATACGCCGAGGATCATACAGATCCGCAGCAAAAATAGTTAACACCACTACAAGAGCGAAGAAGACAACGCCTAACTCGGCCGTCACGCTCGCCATGAAACCGAACCGAACCACCGCCGCCAATATGGAGATCATGAACACATCAATCATCGACCAACGACCGATGAACACCACAACCTTATACAGGCCTGTCAGGCGTTTTAACGATTTCTGCGATGCCTTTCCTCGACACTCGCAACCAATCATCATGGCCAGCAGGAAAACCTTGAGTACTGGCACAGTGATACTGGCAAAAAGCACCAGAAAAGCGAGGAAGTAAAGGCCAGCCTCCCAGAGTTGGATAACCCCGGAGATAATGGTGCTGGGGCTCCCATGCCCAACCTTGATGAAAGACATGACCGGCAGCAGATTAGCCGGAATATAGAAGATAAAAGCAGCGACCAAAAAACATACGGTGGCCTGAAGGCTATTCCGTTTACGTCGCCGCAGAATCTGCCCACAACGGGGGCAATCCCCCATATCCTGCTCATTATCTACCGGACCACGGGCCACAAACACCAGCCCACAAGCATGGCAGGACAACATATGCTTTTCCGGTGGCAGGCGACGCCCTTCTGCAATGTAAACGCCTAGACCACGACGCCTTCTAACAGAACGGTGCTTCCATATCATGTCTGCATCAAATGCTGAATCCATGGCGGCCATCATGACCATCAACCCGCCGAGCAGATAGACACCCGGTTGCAAGATAACCAGAGCCAGATCCACCAACTTGGTATAAGCCACCAACAAGCCAATGACATAGACCTCGACCATGGACCACGGGCGCAGCCGCTCGTACCATGTCAGCAAAGGACGAACCCAGCGGGGCATTTCATCACGGGACGCCCCATAGAGGATCAACGCCATGCAAACGAGGACAATACCCGGCATGAACACACTGGCCAGTGCGACCAGTATGGCAATGCCCCCAAAACCCTGCCGGGCCATTTCCATAGGGCCGCTCATGAGAGAGACCATATTTTCCCGACCATAGATATTCAGTACCATGAGCGGGCTGACTAACAGCACGATATACAGGGCCAGCGATGAAAGGCAGAATACTAGAGGCCCTACAATCTCTGATGTCCTGCGCCGACGGGCCATATTCCCCCCACAACGAGCGCATGTCTGCACATAGCCCGGCCGGAGATGAGGAACATGCTGAAAGAGGCCGCAGACGTCACACTCATCCACCCCTGCCACAACCTTGAGGGGAGGTTGATCTACGTCATGCCGCAGAATGGAGCAGGCCCCACCCTGACTCCACAACCCCTTGTGAAAACGGTCTTTCCTGAACATTCATCCCTCTTGCGCCGCCACACAGGAGGCTGCAACCCCCTTTCGAGCTTTTATCCATAAATATTCTACACATACCATTGCCTGACCGCTCCTTTTTCTGTATAGGCTCGACCGGACGCCGACATAGCTCAGGGGTAGAGCAACTGATTCGTAATCAGTAGGTCCTCGGTTCAATTCCGAGTGTCGGCACCAGTCCTCTTCCCCCACAGGATAAAGGTAGGCATGGCGGGAAAACCGAATGGCGGTTCCTTTTCCCCTCCGGGCCCGTTTTCTCACGCCGTCCACCACAAACTCGCTACCAGTGCGCCGTCCTTCCTTCCCGGACACGGTATCGCCATCCTTCCGGCGGACTTTCTTCTCCTCACCTTTTTTCTGATTCTGTGGTTCCAGTACCGTCATCGGGTAAAGCGTAAACGCAAGGCGTGGCAACTTCTTTGCCATCTTATTGCCCGGCACCAATATACCCTTGTCCAGCGTCAGCAGACCTGCCTAACCGAAGACCATTACGGCGTTGTGGATCAAAAATGCTGGCAAAAAGAATTAGACTATTTCTGCCAGAGTATTCTTCTCAACTGCCTAATGCAGGAAAATCTGGCAGAGTTCTGGCCATCCCTGCAACAGCGGACCCTCCAACGCATCAAGCGTGTGATGAAAATCCTTCTCAAGCAGAACCAGGACCCGATGCCTCTGCCCCCAAACGCCGCCGCAGGGGGAAGCACGATACGGCGCTTCAGTGCCAACATGGACCCGCTGGATTACGAACGCTTCTGCGCCAGCCTGTTACGTCAGGCAGGGTGGCAGGCACATCCCACGCCACCAGGGGCTGATCAGGGAACAGACATTATCGCCGAGCAGAATAATATTCGGCTTGTTATACAATGCAAACTATACAGCCGCCCCGTGGGGAATAAGGCCGTTCAAGAAATTTTCACAGCACGGCAGCATCGGCAGGCCCATTATGCAGCCGTTGTCTCCAATGCGGGTTATACCCGCCCAGCTCGCCAGCTTGCCCATGCCACTGGTGTGCATTTGCTCCATCACAGCCAGCTCTCGACATTAAGCATCATGGACCTACAGCCCCATCCTGATCTTTTCCGATCATAACCCATAAAAAAAAGACCGACCTAAAACAGGCCGGTCTTTTCATCAAACCATCCACTCAGGCTACCTCAGCCGAGGCAGCCCAAGCTTGTCAGCGCCTCAAGAGGCAGCAGGTACCCGGATGAGGTGATCAAAGGCAGACAGAGCCGCCTTAGCACCTTCGCCCATAGCAACGATGATCTGCTTGTACGGCACCGTTGTGGCATCACCGGCAGCAAACACGCCAGGGATGGATGTACGGCAACGCTCGTCAATACCGATCTCACCGATACGGGACATCTCGATGCTGCCACCCTTCAGCCAATCCGTGTTCGGCAGTAAACCGATCTGGACGAAGATACCATCCACATCGATGCTATGATCGCTACCGTCCTTAACATCCTGCCAGCTCAGGCCGGTCATCTTGCGGCCATCACCGCGGATCTCGGTCGTGCGGGCATTCACAACGATATCGACATTCGGCAGGCTGCGAACCTTGTTCTGAAGGACTTCATCAGCCGTCAGGACCGGGTCATACTGAAGGAGCGTCACACGGGAAACGATACCGGCGAGGTCGATAGCCGCTTCGACACCACTGTTACCACCACCAGCAACGGCAACCGGACGCCCCTTGAAGAACGGACCATCACAGTGCGGGCAGTAAGCAACGCCCCGTGTGCGGTATTCTTCTTCACCCGGTACGTTCAGCTGACGCCAACGAGCACCTGTTGCCACGATGATGGTACGAGCCTTCAGATGAGCACCGCTCTCCAGCACGACCTCGTGCAGGCCACCTTCCTTCTCAGCCGGGATCAGCTTGGCAGCGCGCTGTGCCGTGATGACACGGACATCATAGCTGCGGACATGCTGCTCCAGATTCTTGGCCAGAGCCGGACCTTCTGTCTCCGGCACGGAGATAAAGTTCTCAATACCAGCCGTATCCATGACCTGACCACCGAAACGCTCAGCCAGCAGGCCGGTACGCACGCCCTTACGAGCCGTATAGATGGCAGCAGCGCAACCAGCCGGGCCGGAACCGATCACCAGCGTATCGAACGGTGCTTCATCATTCAGCTTCTCGGAAGCCTTGGCAGCACCCTCTGTGTCGATCTTGGCCAGAATCTCCGGCAGTTCCATGCGACCCGTGGAGAAACGCTCACCATTCAGGAAGACCTGCGGAACAGAACGCACATCACGCTCGTTCACCTCGTCCTGGAACAGGGCGCCGTCAATGGCCGTGTGACGGATGTTCGGGTTCAGAACGCTCAGCGTGTTCAGAGCCTGCACGACATCCGGGCAGTTATGGCAGGACAGGGAGAAATAGGTCTCGAAGTGGAATTCACCCTTCAGGGCCTTGATCTGCGCTACCTGTTCAGCCTCAACCTTCGGCGGGTGACCACCGACCTGCAGCAGAGCCAGAACCAGAGATGTGAACTCATGGCCCATCGGGATCCCGGCGAAGCAAACCTGCACATCGGAGTTTGCAGCGCGGATCAGAAAGGACGGACGACGGGAGTCATTGCCACCTTCCTGATAGGAAACCTTATCAGAGAGTTCGGAAATTTCATTAAGAAATTCTTTCATCTCACGAGACTTGTCACCCTCATCAAGGCTGGCAACAAGGATAATGTCGTGGCGCAGATGCTGGAGGTACCCTCTCAGCTGGCCTTTGAGTTCGTCGTTCAGCATGAATTCTCTCTCCAGAATCTCTAGTCCTCTAGGTGCGACAAGCCGAGGAATGGTCCATAAAAAAGGAGGCGCACCGCTACAGCACGCCTCCCCTCATAGGTGGGGAGAGGCCCCCACCAGAGTTCCCGTTTTCAGGGCGTGATCAGATCTTGCCGACCAGGTCCAGGGACGGGTTCAGGGTTGCGGTATCGCCGCCTTCCTTCCACTTAGCCGGGCAGACTTCACCCGGGTGAGCAGCGATGTACTGAGCAGCACGGATCTTGTCGAGCAGCTCGGCAGCGCTACGGCCCACACCCTCGGAGGTGATCTCGATGTACTGGATCTTACCTTCCGGGTCGATCAGGAACGTGGCGCGGTCAGCTGTGTGGCTGCCATCAGCACGCAGAGCATCGAAGTTGCGAGCGATATCACCGGACGGGTCACCGATCATGGTGTACTGCACCTTGCCGATGGCCGGGGATGTGTCGTGCCATGCCTTGTGGGTGAAGTGCTTATCTGTGGAAACACCAAAGATCTCAACACCCATCTTCTGGAAGGTGGCGTAGTTCTCAGCAAGGTCTTCCAGCTCTGTCGGGCAGACAAAGGTGAAGTCAGCCGGATAGAAGAACACAACAGACCACTTGCCGCGCAGGTCGGCATCGGACACCTGAAGGAACTTGCCATCACGGAAAGCCTGGGCGGTAAACGGCTTAATCTCGGAACCAATAGCAGGCATGGAAACCTCCTCATTCACTTTCAGAATCATAGACCTCCGCAGGGCCTGCGGATGCCCCTCCAAGGGGACAGCCCAACCTTTGGAATGTCAAGCTTGTTTCCCTCCTATCCCATTGCCACAAAACCGTCTAATTGAGGGTTGTTATCAGTATAATTAAGAATCATTATCACTACCTGTATAATTTAAGTCTTTTTCCCTTGGCCCTGTCACCGACTCAGCTTATTGGTATTATCATGTCCTATGTTCCTCTCTCCGGTCTGTCCCTCCGGGACATCGAATACGTCGTTGCAGTTGATGACCTGCGCAATTTCTCCCGTGCGGCTGAACGTTGCGGCGTCAGTCAGGCTGGGCTTTCCGAGCAGGTAAGAAAGCTGGAGCAGCTCCTTAACGTCACCCTGTTCGAACGTTCCCGTCGGCATGTGGCCCCCACTCCGGAAGGAGAACGCCTCATCGCATTAGGGCGGGACGTATTGGCCTCAGCCCGCAATCTTCTGGAAGTTGCCCGTGCCCATACTGGCCCGCTGGATGGCCTGCTGCATATCGGTGTGATCCCCACCCTTGGGCCGTATTACATTCCCGGCCTATTGCCGCGCCTGCGACAGAAATACCCCCAGCTAGGCCTCCGACTGAACGAGAACACCACCCCCAACCTGGTGCAGTCGCTCCGACAGGGGGACTTGGACGTTGCCTTCATGGCACCTACAGCAGCCACCGAATCACTGGAACATGCACCGCTTTTTCAGGAACCCTTTCTAGCGGTGTTCCCCAAAGATCATGAGCTGGCAAGCAAAAAACATCTTTCCATTTCCGATCTAGCCCGGCCAGACCTACTACTGCTGGAAGATGGACATTGCCTGCGGGATCAAGCCCTGTCTCTCTGCCCCAGCAATTTCCGCTCGCAGGATCAACGGCTTGCCACCAGTCTGGAAATGCTATGGCATATGATTGGGGCTGGAGAAGGCTTCTCCCTCATTCCCCGTCTAGCGCTGAATAACCGTCAGGAGTTCGATGACCTCGTGACCATCCGGGAACTGAACGAAACCGAAGCGCGGCGGACCATCAGCCTCGTCTGGCGTCCTTCCGACCCACGGGCAACCTCCTTCCGGGAATTGGCTAACTTCCTCCGGGTTGCCACACCGGATGGCTGTCTCCCCCTGCCAAAAACAAAAATACCGAGCTAAAAAACAATCCCAAACGGGGCTACCTATCCCCGCCAACACAATAAAAAACGGGTGGAAGAGCCAATCTCTCCCACCCGTTTTTTTATTCCACCCTATGGCAGAAACACCCTTCTAGATGAAGGATCGGGTCGATCAACAACCCGATCCCTCTAAGCTGATCCCTCAGCTCAGTGTCATCAGCTCAGCATTACCACCAGCAGCAGCCGTATTGATGCTTACCAGCTTCTCCTGCAACAGAGCTTCCGGCTGGAGCGTCTCTTCATCCGCCCAATACACCAGCGGCACAGGCGCATCCGGGTTCTTCAGATGGTCACTGACGATCTGCCATAGACCTTCATTGATGGTCTCCGTCAGGATGAGAGAGCAGCCCCCCACATCTTCCAGAGAATCCGCCGGCTGTATCACGTTCCGCAGAACATCAGGCAGCGTATCGAGAGACTTGATCACAGCCGGAGCAGCCAGAGCCACAACCTCGTTACCACAACTGACGGCATAGCTGATCATGCGCTTCAGGCCACGAACGGTCTCAGCTACGATCAGCACACGACCACGGGGCTCCAGCGTATAGGTGTTGCTTTCACCCACTGGGGACGGCAACTCCAGACGGCAATCCAGCAGACCATGATCCATCCACGGTGTTACCTCACGGGAAAGCTCACGGTCATCCGTGCCCAGCCACAACAGCCATGAGCGAGCCATAGCAGGCATGGCATCCGCCTTCACCAGCGGCGTACGCGGCGCATGAGCCAGCTGACGGCGCAAAGCCAGCGGACCACCAGCCTTGGGGCCTGTACCAGAAAGCCCATGCCCACCGAACGGCTGAACGCCCACAATGGCCCCAACGATGTTACGGTTGACGTAGATATTCCCAGCTTCAACCCGCTCAACCAGATACTCAATCCGGGACGGCACACGGCTATGCACGCCAAAGGTCAGACCATAACCACCAGCGTTGCTACGGGTGATCAGAGCCTCCAGCTCCTCACGCCGATAACGGAGTACATGCAGCACCGGCCCGAAGATCTCACCACCCACATCGGCGATGGAGTTAACCTCAATCAGGGTCGGCGGAACGTAAGTTCCACCCTTGGTTTCTTCCTCCACGGTTGGGGCCTGGAAGATCGGATGATTCCGGGCACGCAGTGCCTCGATATGATCTACAATGCCTTTGCGGGCCACCTCACTGATAACCGGCCCGACATCCGTAGCCAGCTTAGCCGGGATACCAATGCGCAGCTCTTCCATGGCTCCCTTCAAGAGGGAAATGATACGGTCGGCTGCATCATCCTGAACACAGAGAACACGCAGAGCCGAGCAACGCTGACCAGCACTATCGAATGCGGAAGATACGATATCCTTGACCACCTGCTCCGGCAGAGCAGAGGAATCAACCACCATCGCATTCAGCCCACCTGTCTCCGCCACGAGCGGTACAGGCTGACCATTCCGCCCCAGACGGCCTGCGAGCTGACGGGCAATAATCTGCGCCACGACTGTGGAACCAGTGAACATCACCCCAGCAACACGCTTATCGGCCACCATAGCGGCGCCCACATCACCTTCACCAGGCAGGAACTGGAGAACCTCTTTCGGCACGCCTGCTTCATGCAGAAGCTTGACAGCCTCCATAGCAATCAGCGGTGTTTCCTCTGCTGGCTTAGCCAGAACGGTGTTCCCAGCGGCCAGAGCAGCAGAAACCTGCCCAAGGAAAATGGCCAGCGGGAAGTTCCACGGGCTGATGCAAACAACCGTCCCCAGCGGGAGATGCGTTTTGTTGCTGAATTCCCGCCGGACCATGCCGCCATAATAGCGCAGGAAGTCGATCGCCTCGCGCACCTCGGCCACAGCATTGGGATAGGACTTGCCAGCCTCACGCACAGCGAGCCCCATATAGGCGATGTAGCGTTCCTCAAGCAGATCAGCTGCCCGCTCGAGAATCTCGCCACGCTCATCAGAAGAGCGTGCTGCCCAGCCTGCAAAGGCCTCTTCCGCCACATCCACGGCGTGAGGGATATCCTCTGGGATAGCAAAGGTCACCTGACCAACCTGATCGCTACGCTCTGCCGGGTTGGTTACTGGATGAACCGGACGTTCTGCCTCACCAAGACCCGGCACAAGCGGTGTAGCCTCGTAGGTCTCTGGCAGAGTATCCAGCTCTTTTCCGAGATGAGCCAGAACGAAATCATCGTTCAGGTCCATACCCTTTGAGTTCTGCCGTTCCGGCTCGAACATATCCAGCGGCTTCTTGATCTCACGATGCGGCGCACCGACCGGGCTGTAGGAGCGTGTAACCTGAACCGGGTCTTCCACCAGTTTCTCAAGCGAGATGTTTGGGTCGCCCAACAAGTTGATGAAGGACGAGTTAGCCCCATTCTCCAATAGACGGCGGACCAGATAGGCCAACAGCGTGTCATATGTTCCAACCGGAGCATAGATACGGCACGGACGATCCAGATTCTTCGGGCCTACGACACGCTCAAAGAGGGCCTCACCCATGCCGTGCAGACACTGGAACTCGTACTGCCCTTCATGGAAGTCCGTACCAGCCATGGCATAGATGGAAGCCACCGTGCGGGCATTATGCGTGGCAAACTGCGGGAACACAGCATCAGTCGCACCCAGCAACTTACGAGCACACGCAATGTAGCTAACATCCGTATGACATTTGCGGGTGAAAACCGGGAAGTCCGGCACGCCATCAATTTGAGCCTTCTTCAGCTCGGTATCCCAATAGGCACCCTTGACCAGACGAACCATGAGGCGATGACCGGTCTCACGCCCAAGGGCAATGATGTAATCCAGCACGGTAGCGGCACGGCGGCCATAAGCCTGCACAACGAAACCGATACCATCCCAGTTGGCCAGCTCGGGGTCACGGCAGAGGGCTTCCAGAATATCCAGAGAGATATCCAGCCGCTCGCTTTCTTCAGCGTCAATGTTCAGGCCGATATTGTAGTGCTTGGCACGCACGGCCAGAGCCTTAACGGTCGGCAGCAGCTCGCCCAGCACACGCTCACGCTTAGCACGCTCATAGCGGGGGTGCAGAGCGGACAGCTTGATGGACAGACCGGGACGATCATAAACCGTCTCGCCCGTGGCGCGGCTCCCGATAGCTTCCAGAGCGGCATGATAGGCGGCCTGATAACGCTCGGCATCGGTACGATCCAATGCAGCTTCACCCAGCATGTCGTAAGAATAAGTGAAACCCTGTGCCTGCCGCTTACTGGAGTCCTTCAAGGCTCCCTCGATGGTCTGACCAAGCACGAACTGCTGGCCCATCATCTGCATAGCAAACTGCACGGCCTTGCGGACGACCGGCTCACCACGCTTACGCAGCATGTTGTGAATCACACTCATGCGCTTCTGGGGAGCAATCAGGCGGCTTGTAATATCCAGCCCCCACGAGGCGGCGTTAATGATCAGGCCACTATCCCGCCCCATATGGGACAGCCAGTCACCTACGCCGACCTGATCCCGAATCAGAGCATCACGTGTTTCGTGGTCGGGTGTCCGCAGCAGGGCCTCTGCCATGCTCATCAGGGCTACACCCTCGGCGGAGCCAAGGCTGAATTCCTGTACCAGCGTTTCCACCAGACCGGGCTTACGGTGATCACGCAGGGCACGAGCCAGTGCCAAGCTGATTCTACCGGCGACCCGCTCTTCATCGAACTTCAGCTCAGCATCGGGAAGCAGGGCTTCCACACAGGCCTGTTCCGGATACCGTATCTTCTCGGCAATGGCCTTCCGCAGGGCAGAACGTTCCGGCAATGAACCAAAATGACGTGCAAAATAAGCCATACCAAACCTTCAAGCTGAGAGCGTGACAATCACTTCCTGTTGTTGTGGAGAAAGAACTTCTCTACGCCCAGCCAGACCATGAAACATGGGGCTTTGTCCATATCCAAAAACAGGATTCATGCAAAATATATTGGGAAGTCGAAACATTCCTAAAGGCCCGCCAGCCCCCAAAATAAGGAATATCCATTCCCCGCCCTAGAGAGCCCAGCCAAAAATGGCGGGAAAACGTCATTTTTAATCAAGGATAAAGAATGCGTGATGGAAAGCGGATTTCTCCGCCCCCTTTTCCAGGCATCTCTCATTCACCGGTCAGCGAGAATAAAGCCGCCACCCAGCACACGGTCACCTGCATACATCACACAGGCCTGCCCCGGAGCAGGCAGAGCCGGTTCCTCCAACTGCACTTCGGCCCGTCCACCCTCCAGAGGGCGTACAAGGGCCTGCCGCAGCCCCTCCCGTGCACGCAGCTGTACACCACAGCGTACCCCCTCTGATGGGGCATCAATCAGCCAATTCATATCCCGCAGACGGACAACCCGGCGGCTCTCATCACTGGTTAATGTCTGGCGGGGGCCAACGATGATGCGGCGGGAGGGGACATCAATGGCTGTGACCATCTGCCTCTCACCCGTGCCGGTATGAATATCCCCCAGACGGCGGCTCTGCCCGACCGTATAGCGGGCAATGCCCTCATGCCGGCCCAGTACATTGCCCTTTTCATCCACAATATCGCCCGGCCCTTCGATCTCGGGCCGCATCTTCTCCACCAGCCCAGCGTAAGAACCATTCGTCACGAAACAGATATCCTGACTGTCCCGCTTCGTTGCCACATCCAACCCCAGCTCCTCCGCTAAGGCGCGCACATGGGCTTTATCGGGCATCTCACCGAGTGGAAAGCGTAGAAATTCAAGCTGCTCACGGGTGGTAGCAAACAGGAACCAGCTCTGGTCCCGGTCCCGGTCCACAGGACGGTGCATTTCTACACCCTCCGGGCCTTCTACCCGGCGCACATAATGGCCAGTCGCCATGGCCTCACAGCCGAGGTCCCGTGCCATATTCAAAAGGTCCGTGAATTTGACACCCTGATTGCAGGCCACACAGGGGACAGGTGTCTCCCCTCTGGCATAAGAATCGGCGAAACTCTCGATCACACTTTCCCGGAAGCGGCTTTCTGCATCAATAACATAATGCGGAAAACCGATACGCTCGGCGACCATGCGGGCATCCATAATGTCCCGCCCAGCGCAACAAGCACCGGGCTTGGCCGGGCCACTATGATCGTAAAGTTGCAGAGTTGCCCCGATAACCTCATGGCCCTGCTGTTTCAGCAGTGCTGCCACGACGGAACTATCCACCCCACCGGACATAGCCACAAGGATACGCATGGTCAGAAACCTCAACCGGCCTTAGGAAGATGAACGACAAGACCATCCAGCTCGTCCGTCATGACGATCTGGCAGCCAAGACGGGATGTCTTTTCCAAACCAAAGGCGAGGTCGAGCATATCTTCCTCATCATCGTTCGGGCTTTTCAGCTTGTCTGCCCAAGCGGGGTCCACAATCACATGGCAGGTTGCGCAAGCAAGTGACCCTTCGCAGGCACCCTCAAGGTCGATATTATTTTCATGGGCGATCTCCAACACGGAAAGACCAGCCTGTGCCTCCACCTCATGGCGGCTACCATCACGCTCAACAAAAACCATCCGAGGCATAAATCCCTCACTCCCTGTATCCATGCAGTAGCCTTTACCTCCCGGCAAAGCCCTGCCCAAAACGGGCCACTGCGCACTCCACATCACCTGCCGAGGTAAAACGTCCTACCGACAGGCGCAAGCTCCTGCGTGCCTCTACATCCGTCAGCCCCATCGCCTTCAACACGTAAGACGGGGCCCCGGATGCTGCCGAACAGGCCGAACCTGATGAAAAAGCAACCCCCGGCACAAGGGCCAGAGCTTGCCGTGCCTCCGGCCCGGCGGGCAGGCATATGTTCAAGACGCCCGGCAGCCGTGGGGCCGGTGCGCCATTAAGGTGCACCACCGGGAACAGCTGCCGCATACCCTGCCACAGCCTATCCCGCAAGCCCGCAAGACGGTCTGCCTCAGCAAGCTGCGTCTCCACAGCGAGGCGGGCGGCCACCCCCATGCCGACAATCAGCGGCACAGGCAACGTGCCAGAGCGCACACCACGCTCCTGCCCTCCGCCAGAGAGCAGGGGGGCAAGCCGCACACGGGGCCGCCGCCGGACATACAAGGCACCAACCCCTTTGGGACCATATATCTTATGTGCCGAGACTGAAGCGAGATCGACCCCCTCCAACGTGCAAGGCAGCTTACCGAACATCTGGGCCATATCCACATGCAGTAGAGCCCCAGCCTGCTTGACCAGCGGTATGAGAGAGGCAAGGTCTTGTACCACGCCCGTCTCATTATTCGCCGCCATGATGCTGACCAGCAGGGCGGGCGTCTTCAAAGCATCTTCCAGACAATCAGGCAACAAGCGACCATCCGGCTCCACGGGCAGGATGACGGGTTCGAACCCTTCATCCGCCAGAGAGCGAACACTCTCCAGCACGCATTTATGTTCCGTTGCTACGGTGATGATGCGCCGCCGCTTGTCACCTTGTTCTTTCAGGAAACGGGCCGCCCCCTTAATAGCCAGATTGTTGGATTCTGTGGCGCCGGAGGTCCAAATCAGTTCCTGCGGGCTGACGTGAAGTGCTGCGGCAAGTTCTGCTCTGGCCTGCTCCACCGCTTCTTCCGCCCGCCGCCCCGGCACATGCAGACTCCCCGCATTGGCAGGATGTTGCATGAACCACGGTAGCATCGCCTCCACCACGGCGGGGTCACAGGGGGTTGTGGCGAGATAGTCCAAATAGATTACCCCATCGGACGAACACGCCCCCTTACCGACCATCTAACCCTCCCGAGGAAGCAGGCCTTTTCAACAAGCCACGTTCGGCAAAACGCTGTGCCATACGTGCATAAGCTTCCCCAAACGCTCTGACATCCGCAGCCCTCACATTCCACGGCAAGGACACACGAATAGCCTGCCCAGCAGCCTCCCCCTGCCCCATGGCCTCCAGCACATGAGACCGAGACACCTTGCCAGACGAGCAAGCCGAACCAGCCGACACGCAATACCCCTCAATATCCAACGCCATAAGCTGCATCTGGGCTGTTACACCGGGAAGAACAGCACTGATGGTATTGAGCAGACGGGCCACACCACCACCCATGATGAGGGCTCCAGCTTTCACCATGATGGATTCCAGTTCGTCCCGGAGGGATTCCAACATGGTCCAATCTTGCTTTCGGCTTTCCTCAAAGGCGGCGACCATGCCTTTATGCAGGGCAAGAGCTGGCGTACCGCCCCGCCGTCCCCTCTCCTGCCCACCACCGGGCAACAGAGGGGATAGAGGCCTATCTTCTGGCAGAATCAACGCCCCCGCCCCTTTGGGGCCACCCATCTTATGGGCGGACAGGGCCAGACTCGCCCCGGCCAGCGAGCCATCCTTCAAAGCCTGTGAAAACTCATCCTGTTCCCGCATCCGCCCGGCGGCCTGTACAGCATCCACATGAAGAAAGGCACCATAGCGGCGGCAAAGGGCGGCCACATCCTGCAAAGGTGCATATACCCCCGTCTCGTTATTAGCGGCCATAATGCAGACCAGTGGCCCCCGCTGTCCCCCCTCCCCGGCGGTACGGGTCGCCAGCATCTCTTCTAATGCCGTGCAGTCAATCACACCCTGCCCATCTACTGGGATAAGAGCAGCATCCGGGGCAGCTTTACGGATGGCATCATGCTCGGTAGCACCAATGAGGATGGCACGGCCTTCCGCACGCCCAAAACCATGCAGGGCAAGTGTATCCGCCTCTGTTCCCCCTGATGTAAAAATGCAGCAGTCAGCCTCTCTGCCAAATGCTGCAGCCATCTGCTTACGAACTTCTTCCAGCATGATACGGGCCTTACGCCCTGCGGCATGAACAGAAGCCGGATTCCCTGTTTGCTCCAACCCAGCTAACACAGCCTCCCGAGCAGCAGGGCGCAGGGGCTCGGTTGCATTAGCATCGAGATAGACAGGACTCTGCCGCAAAGCCGCCTCCTGAATCATGAAAAACCCCTTCTGCTCTGCCTGATACGCATAGAGTCATGCCTTGTCTAAACACTCTACAACAAGCCATGCTCATGACCGATGATAGATACAATCTTCTTTACCATTTTGAAAAAACCAGAAGAGAAGAGTCGATTTTGGTAGAAATTGCGAGGGTGGAACCGATATACAACGCCGGTATGTTCCTCCCGGACTGGGGCTGTGCCTTCTGACCGGGGCGTAAAATTATGCCCGGGCCCCGGACAGGACCCGGGCATTATCGGTTTGCACAACCACTCTGGTCCTTCAACGGGCAATGGGTGGACAAAAAGGTGAGAGACGCATGCCTGAAGTCATGTTTGCCGGCCCGGACGGGCGGCTCGAAGGCCATTACCATCACTCTGAAGACCCAAACGCCCCGCTTGCCCTGATCATCCATCCACATCCGTTACATGGGGGGACGATGAACAATCGAATCGCCTACACCATGTATCGGCGTTTCCAGACAATGGGCTTTTCTGTCCTGCGTTACAACTCCCGTGGTGTTGGTCGTTCTCAGGGGCGTTATGACGGGGGAATCGGGGAAATCTCCGATGCAGCCGCTGCGCTGGACTGGATGCAGATGATCAACCCCAACTCCTCCGAGTTGTGGATTGCCGGGTACTCCTTCGGTGCCTTTGTGGGAATGCAGCTGCTTATGCGCCGCCCGGAGATCCGTGGCTGGATCAGCGTTGCTCCTCCGGCTGATGATTATGACTTCAACTTCCTTGCCCCCTGCCCGTGCAGCGGCTTGATGATTGCTGGCGGCAAGGACAGCATGGCGCCGGAGCCCGTCATCCATAAACTGGTGGACAAGCTCAACACGCAAAAGAATGTCACGGTTGATTACCGGGTCTTCCCCGAGGCTGATCACATCTTCTCCCAGCAGGCAGAACTGATTGCCGATGCGTTGGAAGACCACGTGACAACCCGGCAGCGGAACCTCTTCGCCCCCGAAGACACCCTAATGCCCGAGCCCGCTGCAGAAGCTGTCGGCTAACTACCTACACCCTGCCGACAGGACATCTACCAGGAAGAAGGCCCTTCATGACCGATATAACGCTTAAAAGCCCATTCCTGCGGGAAGCAAAAGCCCGTGGCATGATCTTCCAGTGCACAGATTTCGAAGCATTGGATGAACTCATGCTGGCTGGCCCTATTACGGCCTATATCGGTTTTGACCCCACAGCAGACTCCCTGCATGTGGGCAATGCCATGTCGATCATGATGCTACGGCTGCTCCAGAAGCACGGGCACAACCCCATCGCCCTGATTGGCGGCGGCACGGCAAAGATTGGTGACCCTTCCTTCCGTGATGAAGCCCGCTCCCTGATGACGGATGAGACTATCACCCATAATCTCGCCGGCCTGCGGGCTTCTCTTGGGCAATTCCTGAACTTTGATGATGATAAATGCCGCCTCGTCAATAATGCGGACTGGTTGGATAAACTATCTTACATCGGCCTGCTTCAAGATGTCGGTGTGCAGTTCTCTGTCAGCCGGATGCTCTCCTTTGAGAGCGTGAAGCAACGGCTGGACCGGGAACAGGGGCTGACTTTCCTGGAGTTCAACTACTCCATCCTTCAGGCGTTCGACTTCCGGGAGCTGCACCGCCGCCACGGGGCCATCCTCCAGATGGGCGGCTCTGACCAGTGGGGCAACATCGTCTCCGGCATCGACCTTGCCCGCCGCACCGACGGTGCCCGCCTGTTCGGGCTGACGACACCCCTCGTCACCACATCCTCCGGTGCCAAGATGGGCAAGTCCGCCAACGGGGCCGTATGGGTCCGCAAGGAACGGCGGCCTGTGTTTGATTACTGGCAGTTCTGGCGCAATACCGAGGATGCCGATGTCAGCCGCTTCCTCAAAATGTTCACGGACCTGCCCGTGGAAGAATGTGAGCGTCTCGGTGCACTGGCAGGGGCAGAGATCAACGAGGCCAAGAAGATTCTGGCCACCGAGGCCACGGCCATCTGTCACGGTCGGGAAGCCGCCGAGGAAGCTGCCGAGACGGCTCGCAAAGTGTT
Source organism: Bombella favorum (assembly GCF_014048475.1). Lineage (GTDB taxonomy): Bacteria > Pseudomonadota > Alphaproteobacteria > Acetobacterales > Acetobacteraceae > Bombella > Bombella favorum. Next base: position 53,444 of record NZ_NWUS01000004.1, on the reverse strand, counting down.
TGAACAGGGGAGCGTTCAGGCCGCCCTACCGGAAGTCACGCTTGCCTCTGGCCTACCTGCTGAGGGGATGCCGGCCTTCAAACTCTTTGCAGAAGCCGGACTGGCTGCCAGCGGTGGCGAAGCCCGCCGTCTCATCCGTGGGGGTGGTGCCCGGTTGAATGATGTGGTCATTAAGGATGAGAACCAAATCATCACATCTGCCGACCTGACAGATGGTGCGCTAAAACTTTCCTCCGGCAAGAAGAAGCATATCCTCGTCCGGGTAGGGTAAAGTCACGTTATACAGTCGGAGAGGCGTTACCTTCCTCTCCGACTACACGCTATGCAGTAGCGTATCTGGACAAAACTGACAGTATGTGATTCGCTTCTTCCTTATTCTTACTAAAGGACTGATGCTATGAATCCGACCGAAATCTATGATGCTCTCTCGGACCTCGCATCTCAGCCCTTTGATGACAGTATATTTCCCTACGACTTTGCACTCGCTACGGACGCCGCAAAAGCAACCGTAGATAAGCTCCGCAAAGGTGCGACCAACCGTTCCGACCTCCCCGGTGGCGTGCTGCTAAGCCGCCGCTTCCACTTTGCCCCTGCTGGAGGAACGGAACAGGCGACAGTTGATGTCGTTTTAGAGCAGTTGAAGGCCTCGCCCCGCAACAAGCAGGCAAAGCCGGCCATTCTCCTCACAACAGATGGTACCATGCTGGCCGCTTTTCACCCTGCCAGCGGGGAGAGCCTGCATTGCCCGTTGGATGAAATGGCCAAACATTTTGGCTTCTTCCTCCCCGCTGCTGGTAAGGAGCGTTACCGGGCCGTAGAGGAAAACCCCGTTGACGTGCAGGCAACGGGCAAGCTGGCCAAGCTCTATGATGCCCTCATCCGGCATAATCCGGAGTGGAAGAACCCCAGCCATACACACATTATGAACCAGTTCATGATGCGGCTGATCTTCTGCCTATTCTCCGAGGATGTCGGCATCTTCCCTAAAGACCAGTTCAGCCGCCTGGTGCTGGACTATGGCGGGAGAGAAGGCGAGGCCCTGCACATTGTCCTTCAGGCCGGGTTTGAAGCCATGAACCTGCCGAAAGATGAACGCAGCCACCTGCCGGACTGGACAGCCCCGCTAGAATACGTCAATGGCGGGCTATTTGCTGGTGACATCACCATACCAACCTTTGATGTTACGGCCTTCCGTTACCTGAAAGATGCCTGCGCGCTGGACTGGAAGGACATCAACCCCGATATTTTCGGCTCCATGATCCAATCTGTTGCGGATACGGGCATCCGGGCCGAACTGGGGATGCATTACACATCCGTCCCCAATATCCGCAAAGTCATCGACCCTCTTTTTCTGGATGGTCTACGCAGCGAGGTCCAGAAGGACTGGGACAAACCCGCAGCCCTACAGAAGCTCCTGCATAAGCTCGGTCATATCCATATTTTTGACCCCGCCTGTGGCTCCGGGAATTTTCTTGTCATTGCCTATCGCCAGCTGCGAGAGCTGGAAATGACCATCCTGCAACGGCTGGCCACACTGAACGGCAATGACACGATGGAGCTATTTTCTACCATCCCGATTGCCAATTTTCATGGCATAGAATGTGCCGATTTTGCCGCAGAAACGGCCAAGCTGGCCCTGTTCATTGCGGAATATCAGGCCAATGCCCTCTTTGCCGAGCGTTTTGGCCGGGCCATTGCCCCCCTGCCACTGCGGGAGGCCGCCCATATTGTCTGCGGTAATGCGCTACGGCTCGACTGGGAGGCCGTCTGCCCGCCACCGGGGGATGGTGAGCTGGTGTACATCATCGGCAATCCGCCGTTTCTGGGTTCAACATACCAGAACGCAGAGCAGAAAGCCGACATGGCCATCACCTTCTCCGGTGCCGTAAAAAACTATAAGGGGCTGGACTATGTGGCGGCATGGTTCTTCAAAGCCGCCCGCTATATTCAGGGACGACAGGCAGAAGCCGCTCTGGTTTCCACCAACTCACTTTGTCAGGGACAAGCCGTCAATGCCCTTTGGCCCGATTTATTAGGGGAAGCGTTAGAAATCAGCTTTGCCCATACCTCCTTTAAATGGCGCAACAATGCCAGCCATAATGCCGCTGTCATCTGCATCATTGTCGGGTTGAGAAACCGCCCGGAAACCAAGACCACAACAATACTAAAACGCCTCTTCACCGGGGAGACGGAGCATCAGGCCACAAACATCAATGCCTATCTGCTCGATGCTCCGGATGTCTTCATAGAAAAAGCTAGCAAAAGCCTCTTTGGCCTGCCTGTGATGACTTACGGCAACAAACCCACCGATAACGGCCATCTCATCCTCTCACCAGAAGAGAAAGACCGACTTCTGCAACAGGCCCCACAGGCTGAGCCCTTCATCCGGCGTTTCATGGGGTCTAAAGAAGCGATCAACGACCTTGAGCGTTATTGCCTCTGGATTGATGATGCAGAGCTGGAACAGGCAAAACAGATTCCGCCCATTGCCGAACGCATAGAGGCTACATATGCGGCCCGTCTTGCCATGAAAGACGCCCGCAACAACCAGAAACTACTGGACCGCCCTTGGCAGTTCAGAGAGCATGATGCCCCACAAAACCACGCCTACCTCGTTCCTAGCATCAGCTCGGAACGCCGCCCCTATCTTCCGGTCCTCCGTGTCAAGTCCGATACGATTTCCTCAAACAAAAACTTCGTCCTCTATGACGCCCCAGAATGGTGCTTTGCCCTGCTGGTTTCACGCATGCATTGGGTATGGAGCGGCACGGTATGTGGACGCCTAAAAACAGATTTCCAATATTCCAACACGCTCGGCTGGCACACCTTCCCCGTGCCTACCCTCACGGAGGCAGACAAAGAGGCCCTGAAGCAGTCCGGGCGGGCGATCATGCGGGTACGGGCGTCCTATTTCGACAAGTCTCTGGCCGAACTGTACGACCCGGACAAAATGCCTGCCGATCTCTGGGAGGCACATCAGGCCAATGATGCCCTGCTGGAGGGGCTGTATAACAAGGGCCAGCCCTTCACTAACGATACACAGCGGCTTGAGCATCTCTTCCGCCGCTATGCTGCCCATGTGGCACAAAGCCGGAAGAAACAGACTACCCGCAAAAAACGCTCCACAACAAAAAAGCAGGAGGGCTGACCCAATGGCAAACATGCTCACCATGACCTATGGCCACAGCAAGGCAGGCACCAACGCACAGGGGATGCGCCCCATGCAGGAGCGTGTCTACAATGTTCGGCAGGCCCAGCATATTCTCCTCAAGGCCCCGCCCGCCGCCGGGAAAAGCCGTGCCCTCATGTTCGTCGCGCTGGACAAGATGCGCCACCAGCACGTGGAAAAAACCATCATCTGCGTGCCGGAGACCTCCATCGGCGGCTCCTTCCGCAGTACATCCCTCCCCGGTTTTGAATGTGACTGGGTGGTGGAAGACCGCTGGAATCTCTGCCTCGACAGTGACGAAAGCTCCCCCCGCAAGGTGCGGGCTTTTCAGGATTTTCTACAGGATGACAAGGCGCAGGTGCTCGTCTGCACCCATGCTACCTTCCGCTTTGGGTATGATGCCGTCATCGCACAAGATGGTGTGGAGCGTTTCGATTCCTGCTTCATCGCTGTGGATGAGTTTCATCATGTCTCAGCGGGGGATAATAACCGCCTCGGCTTCATCCTGCGGGAATTGCTGAGCCGGGACCGCTGCCACCTCATGGCGATGACGGGCAGCTACTTCCGAGGGGATTCCATCCCCGTTCTCCGCCCGGAAGATGAAAGCCGCTTCACCCCCATTACCTACAGCTATTACGAACAGCTAGAGGGGTATGAGTTCCTCAAGAAACTGGGCATCTCCTACGAGTTCTATAAAGGGACCTACATCAACGGGCTAAAGGATGTTCTGGACCCCACACGCAAGACCATCATCCATATTCCGCACCGTGGGTCATCCGAGGCCTTTGACGATAAATATAATGAGGTCGGGCAGATCATCGACCTCATCGGCACGATTGAGAGACGGGACCCAGAAACCGGGTTTGATCTGGTCCGCCGGCCTGATGGCCAGCTGCTCAAAGTGGCTGACCTTGTGGATGATGGCCCCAACCGGGACCTCATCAAGGCCAGCCTTGCCAAAACCATCACCGGGCCAGATGGCAAACGGGATGACGAAGCCGACCGGGCCAAGGTGGACATCATCATTGCCCTCGGCATGGCTAAGGAAGGGTTTGACTGGGTCTGGTGCGAACATGCCCTGACCATAGGCTACCGCTCCTCCCTGACGGAGATCGTCCAGATTATCGGCCGAGCCACACGGGACGCACCCGCCAAAACACGGGCTGTCTTCACCAATCTGGTCGCCGAGCCGGGAGTGGAAACACAGGCCGTGCAGGATGCCGTAAATGACATGCTCAAGGCCATTTCAGGCTCTCTACTCATGGAGCAGGTTCTGGCACCCAACTTCAAGTTCTACAGGCGGGAGGATGGTGATATCCGTGCGCCTATCAGCACGGATGCACAGGGGCATGTCACCATTGGCATCCACAATCTTGATGAACCCCCAACCCAGCGGGCCCGTGACATCTGCGAACGGGACATGAACGACCTCGTCGCCACCACCCATCAACACATGTCCAGCCGTGCCCTAAACCCCAGCACAGCCCCGGAAGTCCTCAACCAGCCCATGCTGACTGGCATCATCGAGAAACGCTACCCCGACCTAACACAAGATGAGACGCAATCTGTCCGGCAACAGCTTTCCGCTCGCATCAATCTTTCCACATTGGCCCGGCAAACCCTCCCGGAGGAAGACATCACTCCACCCACCCCCGATGAGAACAGGCCTTCACCCGACATTGGCCCAAGCCCCACCACAGAGGACGAAAAGACAGCCAGTGCGCCTAACACGTTGCTCAGCCTCGTCAGGCGGCTCATCAATGTAAAAGATATCGACATGGAGCTGATCGACAGCGTCAACTGTTTTCAGGAACGGTTTGAAATCATCTCCCGTGATATGGACGCCCCCCTGCTAGCGCAGATCAAGACCGCTTTCACCGCCCAGAATTACCCCATGACAGATGACGAGGCTCGAGCCCTCTGGCCCCGTTTCCGGGCCTTCTGCCTACAAGAAGGTCGCCACCCCGACCCCCATTCACCCGACGAGCTGGAACAACGCCTTGCTATCGTACGGCTTTATCTTAGCAAAGCCAAAGCCAAAGCACGCCAGCGGCAGGACTAACCCTATGAAACGCCTCACACTGGAAGATATTTTCGCTGAGGATGACGAACTCGGCCTACTTATGGACGATGCCTCACCATCTCCACAGGGGCGAGGTACCCGCAAAACAGAGTTGGATCTTCTGGAACAGGTGAGCCGTTTTTACGAAGAGCACGGCAGGTTCCCAGATAACAAGGCTGAAGATCACGACGAAATGTGCCTTGCAGCGGCATGGACTCGTATGGCGCAAACCCCATCCCCAGCCATGAAGGAGGCTGACAAGCTGGGGTTACTTGCCGAGTCCACCACCCCCTCCCCAACCCTACCCGACTGGCGGGATGAACAGGCCTTTACGGATATCCCCCAATCACTGGATGATATCCTCAATGATGATAGCCTGGACATAGATGAAAGCCTCTTCACCCTCCGGCACTCCAGCCCTGCTGCGGAACGGGCCGTGCCAGAGCATCAAGCTTTCATCACGCCCTGCGACAATTTTCAAGATTATGAGGCCCTGTTCGAGGCTGTGCAGCAGGAAATAGCCAACGGCACCCGCAAAGCAAAGCGTATAAAGAAGAACCAGATTCTTGAACCTGCGGAAGGCGACTTCTTCATCCGTAATGGTCTCATTGCCTATGTCGCCGAGAAATATGAAAAGACCTATCGCCACGGCGACCGAGAACATCGCCTGCGCATTATCTTCTCCAATGGGACGGAAAGTGACCCGCTTATGTCGTCCTTCCGCAAGTCCTTAACAGAAGATAAGACAGCCCGCTTCATATCCCGCATCGGCCTTGGGCCACTCGCCGGTAGCGAAACTATCACCAACGCCACCGGTACCATTTATGTTGCCCGCTCTCTCTCCGATGTTCCGGCCATCCGTAAACTACGTGGAGAACTTTATAAGATTGGTGTCACAAGCGGTGATGTTCGCCGCCGGGTTGCCGATGCCCGCAATGACCCTACCTTCCTCATGGCACCCGTGGAGATTGTAGCCACCTATACGCTGGTCAATCTCTCCTATCGCAAGGTGGAAGACTGCCTTCATCGCTTTTTCTCTCCCTCACGGGCGATACTGCACGTCCATGACCGTATGGGGAAGCTGATCTACCCCAAGGAATGGTTCCTACTACCCGCTGCCCTGATTGGTCAGGCAGCCCACCTCATACAGGAGGGCACACTCCACCTTTACGAGTATGACCCCCACCAGAAGACCATCATCCGCAAGAACACACCCCAGTAATCCCCCCTAAAGAGGCACATACTCCAGCACCCATTCCACTCTCTGCTGGCGTTTGGGGGGCTTTGTGGCCCTGCTACCAGCATCGGCCGCATCCCCCACCACGGGCACAGTCCGGCCCGGAAGAGACTGAACAGTGATCTGGGATGTCTGCTCTGGCGCACCACGGCCCATATACAGGTCTTCCTCCAAGGACAACACACCACCCACCTGATGAAAACGCCATATCTCTGACGGGGCATGGAGTAGAATCTCATCATCCTCCCGCTCCACACGGACATCGGGATGAATATGGAACCTTAACGTAAAGGGCACATCCCGCTCGCCTTCCACCACCTCTTGCCCTCTGAGCTCCTCACCAGACGGTGCCAGAAACAGGGAACGGAACCAGACGACCCCATAAGATGGATAATATCCATTATGCGATAAGTGCAGTTCCTGCGTGCGGCCCTGTCGTTTCTCTTCGTAGCGCACCTGTGAGGGGCGGCGGGTCACATGGCCATCCTCCCCAAAATCAGACGAGGACTCCCCATCCACAACCAGAATTGTATGAGCAGCAGAGCCCCGGAGGGCCCGTTGCCAAGCTCCCCCCTCTGCTGCACCGCAATTGACAAACAACCGCTGCCGATAGTGGGAAAATTCAAAAGACAATGTCCCGGCATGAGCCAGACGATCCATCCCAGCAGAGGGCGGAGCGGCGGCATCCACCAGCAACAATGCCCGCCCTGCTGTCAGACGAGCAAACCCACCTTTGCTGATGCTAGACGCAACAACCCTATAGCGTTCTGCCTGTTCCAGCAGGTCTTGCACAGCTTTTGCGCCACGCTCCTGCGAGCCATTGAACAGGGCTAACCCGCCATCACCATGACAAAACGCCCGCAATACAGCACAGGCACGGCCTAACATCACCGGCACACAATCCGGCGGCATCCATTGCAAGGTGCTGAACATACCCTGAATGGCTGTCAGCTCCTGCACGCACCGATACTGTGCCTCCGGGCTGCGCTCGGCGGTAATGCCGTCTTCACCCATAAGACGCTTTAATTCCAGCGGAAGTTGCTGCTCAAACCGTTTGAAGAAACCATCATAATACGGCACAGCCATATAAACAGCCAGCAGCCCCCGCAAGGCGACCAGCCCTTCCCACCCCGTGGGCGGCAGAGGCAACATAGCTGAAAGGCGACGAGCCTCCCGCACGGCGGCATCCAAAACCAGCTGCTGTGTCCCCTCCGTAGCGGTGGAGAGGCAAAATTCATAATGCCCCAACCAATTAGCCAGCCGCCGCCCCATCACGCCGCTTTCCCGTGCGACTGAATCAGTTGGCGGGCGGTCCGCCCATGAGGCCACCATGGACCGGGCCAAAAGCCGGGCCCCATTCGTCCCGAGCGTCCGCAAATCCCGCAGCCAATCGAAGCCATAGAACCAGCGGCGAACATCATCCGGCCAGCTATTGGTCTGCCAGACACCCCGCAAGGGCAGGCTGTAGGTCTTCTGGCCGAAGCGAAACACGCCCCCCGTTAGCAGGGCACCCTGATCCACATCGCCTTCCTCCCTGTCCTGATAAAGACAGACAGGACTTACTCCCTCATGCCGCCGTCGCCGGGGCATGGAGACTAACATCAGCCTGAAATACCGCCAGCAAGCCCTAAACAACCATCATTCCCCTGCCGAGGCTGAAAGCTGGGCTGGCCGGGCAGCGGCACGCATACCCTCAATCGCTGCCTTGCGATCATCCTTACCAAAAATAGCAGAGCCCGCCACCAGCATGGTTGCCCCAGCTTCTGTCACCAGCGGGGTAGTGGTCTCATCAATACCACCATCAACCCCCAGCACGATGTCACGCCCGCTCTTACGAATCATCTCAGCAAGGGTCCGTATCTTAGCCAGCTGACCATGCAGGAATTTTTGCCCCCCAAAACCGGGATTGACCGTCATGACCAAAATGATATCGACCATGTCCATCACTTCTGACAAAGCCTCTGGCGGTGTAGCGGGGCAGATGGCCACGCCAGCCTTACACCCCAGTGCTTTGATGGTCTGCAATGTGCGATGAAGATGAGCATTTCCCTCTACATGCACGGTGATATGGTCCACACCGGCTTCCGCCATGGCGGCCAGATAAGGGTCGGCCGGTTCAATCATCAAATGGGCATCAAAACGGGCCTTACTATGGGGGCGCAACGCCTTGATGACGGGCATACCAAAGGAAATATTCGGTACAAAATGTCCATCCATGACATCAAGATGCAGCCACGGTGCTTCCGCAACAGCGCCCATCTCGTGACGCAGATTGGAAAAATCAGCAGCAAGCAGACTTGGTGCAATGATGGGCATGTAACCTCCATATAAAGAACCGACAGTGCATATTTGCATGCGATATTGGCAGAATACGGCTTTTTTACAAGGGAATCCCACAGGCTATGGGAACCACCCTGGCGAAGGGGAAAGCAAATAGACACAGGCCGCCCTCTCTGCTAACGAAGGGATATGTTCCGAGGGGTGCCTTTGCGATGTAAGGCTGAGAAGATGGCTATTAGCCCATCTAACCCTTTGAACCTGATCCGGTTCGTACCGGCGAAGGGACAGGAAACAGCATAGAGCGGGTTTATCCCCCGTTACTCCCCCTGAACTGACGCCCCTACTGCGAACCTTCACCGTCGTATACCGAAGGCGAAGATTCCATGCGTTCATTTTTCTCCGGTAGAAAAACAGCTCCGTTCTTTCTACTTCTCTGTAGCCCCGGCTGGGCACTAGCAGCCTCCCAGAAGCAGGCTCATAAATCCGCCACGCCCCACCATCCCGCCAAGCATCAGGCACCCCACGCCATGCAGGCCAAAAAGGTGGAGTACATCACCACCCGTGCCACCCCGGAGGTCGTCCAACGTGGCGGCGGACTGATCCGCCCTCAGCATGGTACGCAGTCCATCAGTGAGGTGGGCCGCAGCTACATGGACATTCAGGCCCCTATGGCCTCGGCCTTTCAGCTCGTCTCCATCCTGCCGGGTGCTAATGTCATGACATCCGACCCGTTCGGAATTTCGCCTAACACCAACATCAGCGTGCGTGGCCTAAATGGCGATGCGCTGGGCTATGTGCTGGAGGGAATGCCCCTTAACGACATTGCCGCCTACAATGGCTACCCCAACCAGTTTGCCGATACAGAAAATTACAGCAAGATTGGCCTCCAACAGGGATCAGCCGATCTGGACAGCCCTATCCTCAACGCCGCAGGCGGGCTGATGAAACTCTCCTTTCTTGACCCCGCCCTAAAGCCCGGCGGCTTTGCCTCCTTCTCTTATGGGTCCTTCAACACAAGGCGTGGCTTCATCCGGCTGGAAACAGGTGAGATAGGCCATAGCGGTGTAAGGGGATTTGTCTCCTATTCCAACACTCATGCGGACAACTGGCGCAGCGGAGGGTATGACACCCGCCAGCATATCGACTTCAGGCTTCTCAAAGAATGGGGACAAGGAAGCCATGCCAGCCTTCTGGGGTCATGGAACAAAGCCGATACCAGCTATTACCCCTTTACCTCCCTTGCGGACTGGAAAACCTACGGCACCCATAGCGGCAAGCTAACCCAGCATTTCCAGCCCGGTGAAAACAGCACCAACTACTGGCGTCTTGCCCGCGACCCGGAAGAAACGCTCTATGTCGGCGCACCGGTGCATCTGCGCTTCAACCAGCGTTTTTCCTTCGACATCACCCCTTATGCCCAGAGTGCCTACGGCAACTTTCCCTATGGTTCCACGCTCTCCAGCACGGGGAATTATTACGGCTCTCAGCCCGTGTCCTCCCTACCTGTTAGAGACGGCCAGACCGTCCGGGCTGATTACACCCAGCGCAGTTATCGGGCCGGTGTGAACATGGCCTTCCATGCCCATTACAAATGGAATGATTTCGTCATGGGCTACTGGTACGACTACTCCGATGATAATGAGCGTCAGCCCTTCACGAGCGTGGGTGATGATGGCTCCGCTGCCAACATCTGGGCTGACAAAAGGCGCAACCGCATCCTCATGTCAGATGGCAACCCCTATCTGGCCGGGGCTTTTCACACCATGTCGCAGACCAATGCCCTCTACATTGGCGACCATATCTCCTTAATGGATGACAGCTTGGCTATGGATATTGGCTTTAAGGAGGTCATGCTGCACCGCTGGGGGACGAACGATGTGCCCGGCTCGCAGCGCAACGTTACCAGCAACAGGCAGGAACCCCTTCCCCGCTTCGGCTTACGCTGGAACATCACGAAGCAGGATCAAATCTTCCTCAATGTGAACACCAATTTCCGGGCACCGGCTGTCTCTGCCTATTATAACAGCTATGCTGGCGTAGATGCGAATGGAGCAGCCAATGGCTCCATCAGTCAGGCCGGGACCAACCACCTGAAGAATGAATATTCAGTCGCCGAGGAATTCGGATACCGCCGCACGGGGGATTGGCTGACAGCAAGCCTGACCTTCTTCAACTATAATTTCCGCAACCGGCAGATACAAACAGGCGAAGCGAACAACCCCAACATCATCACGACCATCAACGCTGGGAAACAGACCTCCCGTGGCGTGGATGTGGAGCTTGGTACACGGCCCTGGCATCATATTAGCCCCTATGCGTCCTTCGAGTATCTCCATACGAGTATTGATAATAATATCGCCACCGGAGGGGACATCTTACCAACAGCAGGCAAGACGGCGATCCGCAGCCCCCATTTTCAGGTGGGCGCCGGATTACGCTATGATGATGGACACTTCTTCAGCATGATCACCATGCATTACATGAGCCACCAATATTCTACCTTCATGAATGACGAGCGTATCCCTTCCATTATGACGGCTGATCTAAGCCTTGGTTACCGCTTCAACAATGTGGGCTTCCTTCATCAACCCACATTACGACTGAACCTGAGCAACATCAGCAATCAACGTTACCTCTCTGGCGTCAACTCCACCGCGCTGAACGCACATGACACTACCGGGCTACATGGCACACGGATTAGCGGCTCGGCACCGGGTTATTATATCGGTGCCCCCTTCGCCGCCCTTGCTAGCCTGACAGCCGGATTCTGAGCATGTCGGCACGCCCCCTTGGTCTGGAGAGTGGTTATAATGGCTGCGTCTGGCCCTATTTGACAGACAACGACATAACCACACTTCTACCACGCTGGGGCGTCCAGCCGGACCATAATCCCCTCCTCTGGCACAGCCGCCGCCCCTTCTCCTCCTCGGCCATCGTAGCACTGGACGATGGCAGGCGGATGTTCCTCAAACGACACGGGCGAGCCCTGCGCTCTGCAGACACACTGACAGAAGAACACCGTTTTGCTCGCCATCTAGCTAGGCAGGGCCTGCCCGTCTCCGCCCCTCTACCTATGTTGGATGGACAGACAGCTCTCGCCACGCCTGATTATACTTACGAAGCCTTCCCCCTCTTTACGGAGCAAGACGCCTATCGCGGGCTGGATTCTTGGCGGCCTTATCACAGCACAGCCCAAGCAGCATCCAGCGGCACACTTCTGGCGCAGTTGCATCAGGCTAGTGAGACCTATCAAGCACCACCGCGCCACAACCCTCCACTCATCTCGGCACGTCACCCCCTTCTGGGTAGCAGACTGGCCGACAGTCTGATCCCGTGGGCTGCAGAACAGAGCGGACTAGCAGCCTTCTACCCGCCTGCCTCACTACAACGGGATGTCCTGCCTCTGCTGGCTCCCTTTCATGCGGCCCTACATCCTCTACTTCCGGATGATCATCCACTCTGGGGGCATGGAGACTGGCACGGGGCCAACCTACTCTGGCGCATAGAAGGGCAGGACATCACGGCTGCCCGTGCGTTCGATTTTGGCATGTGTGACCAGACCAGTGCCGCCTTTGACCTTGCTGTCGCCATAGAACGCAGCTTCATCAGTTGGCTGGACCCAAACGGCACCCCAGCCGTGCAGGAGGAGCAGCTTCTGGCCTTCCTGCGTGCTTATGATACCCAGCGGCCCCGTAGCCCCGCTGAAAAACACCTCACCGCCTGCTGGCTACCACTCTGCCATGTTACCTTCGCCCTCTCGGAAATCGCCTATTACAGCGATATCCTTGGCAATAAAAACGCCGCTGAGGTTTCCCGGCGGGACTATCTCATTGGTCATGCCCAATGGTTCCATACAGCCAGAGGACAGGCTCTGCTCACCCTGCTGAAAGGAAGCTGACCTCATGGAACTAATCGCCGCTTTTCTCAGTGCTTCTGGCGTCTGGCTAACAGCACAACGCCGCATGATCGGCTGGCCCATTTCCCTACTGGCAACGCTGTTTTATGGCACAGTATTCTTTCAGGCCCATCTCTATGCGGATACGGTGCTGCAAGGAGTATTCAGCATCGCCATCCTCTATGGCTGGGCCTTATGGGCTAGGGAACAAAAAAGACGCATTAGCGGGGTAGAGCACCTCCCCACCATTCCAGCAGACACACTTCCGGCCCGGCCTCTTCCCCTCAGTCGGGCCGTACTGGAAACAGGTTTCTTCCTGCTTCTCTCCATTCTCTGGATTTTAGCCCTGAAACACTGGAGTGATGACCCCACCCCTCTGCTAGATGGCGGGCTAAGCGGGGCCAGCCTGCTCGCCCAGCTCTGGACTGCCCGCCGCCACCGGGAAAGCTGGCTGCTCTGGTCCGCCATTGATGTGATCTATACAGGCCTGTTCCTCAACCGCTCACTCACCATTACGGCCCTGCTTTATGCAGGCTATACCGGCCTCGGCCTGTACGGCTACTGGAAGTGGAAACGCTAAATCCCTGCCAAGGGACCGCTATCCTCTTACTGATTCATCCGGTCCAGCTCTTCCGGGGTAAGATGCTGGATGCGAATAGGCTTACCGCTGGCATCGTAATAGACAATGGCAGCCCCACGACGTTCCGCATAGCCATCTGGCTGACCGCTTTTCTTACGGAAAAGAAGGCGGTCACGCTCGGGCTGCACAGTCACCTCATCACCCCGTGGCACAAAATGAAACATGCTATAATCAGCATGAACACGGGGCAGGCTGGAGCGAGGCATGGGCTTTCTGACGATGGTATTAACGTCATCAGCCTGCGCCGGGGCTAGTCCGACCACGCCCACCAGCAGCATGCCAGCTCCCGCCAGCAAACCGGCCTGTTTCACAAAACGCATACGCCCTCTCCCTTCGACACGACCGCTTATAAATGGCCAGGGGGCGTGTCGGCTACACCCCGGCTTTTCCGGCTCCAGCCACCACCGAGTGCACGATACAGGGTCACCATGTTCTGGAACCGTGCCGCCTCGACCATGATACGAGTCTGCTGGGCCTGATAAAGCTGACGTTCCTGCACCAATGTGGTCAGATAACTATCAATTCCAGCATGATAGCGCATACGGGCGAGATCGTAAGCCCGCTGAGCCTGTGTCTCCAACACGATCATATGACTATCTTGCCTGCGATAGGTTTCCCGAGCGGTCAAAGCATCAGAAACCTCCCGGAAAGCCGACTGAATAGCCTTCTGATATTCCGCAACGCTCTGACGCAGCTTCGCCTTGGCGGTCCGCAGGTTCCCTTCATTCACACCCCATGTCAGCAACGGAACGCTGATATTGGGGGACACACCCCATGTCTCGGCCAAACGACTGAACAAGCGACGGAACTGCAGGGAGCTGGTCCCTTCACTCGCTGTCAGCGTCACACGGGGATAAAACGCCGCCCGTGCCGCCCCTACAGAGGCATGAGCGCCGAGCAAGCTATGTTCAGCCGCCATGATGTCAGGCCGCTGTTGCAATAGATCAGACGGTAAACCAGCCGGCAGATCGGAAATCATCGTCTGCCGCCCCATAGGTAAGGGGGGTGGCAAATCCGCAGGCAGTGGAACGCCAACAAGCAGCTGCAACGCATGCTCGTCATCCGCTACAGCCCGTGTTTCCTTTTCCTCATCCGACCGAGCCTGCTCAAGTTCTGCCGCACTCTGTGCCAACGTCAGAGCATCCAGCTCGTCATGATCATATTCCAGCTTGTTGAGACGCCACGTATCCGCCCTCGTGCGGGCCGTATGGTGGGCGAGGTCCAGCAAACGCCGATCTGCCAACCACTGAATGTAGGTACTGGCCACCTGCGACACAGTCGTAATCCACAGATTCCGCAGATTCTCCGCCGTGCCCAGTGTTTGTTGCTTCTGGGCCTGGCTCATGTTGCGAATGCGACCCCAGAGGTCGATCTCGTAAGACGAAAACCCGATAGAGGTCTGATAGAAACGCAGCGTAGAGACGGATTCACCCGCCCCCGGCGCAAAGGAGAACCCCGCAGTATCGGAAGGCCCAGCATATTGGGCCCCTCCTCCAGCCGAGATAGTCGGGAACAGAGCTGCATTCTGCACCTGATACTGCCCACGTTCAGCAGCCACAGCGGCCATCTGGGCAGCAAGGTCCCGGTTATTGGCAAGAGATAGGCCGATGAGAGCCTTCAGCCGTGGGTCGGTAAAGAAATCCTCCCAACCAAGATCGGACACCTGCTGATGAACTGGCTGACCCGGTTTGATCTCGGCATCAGCCGGATACGCCTTTGAGACGGCCGGATCTGGCCGATGATATTTAGGTGCTAAATTACAGGAGGACAGAAGCAGGCTGCCAAGCCCCATCACCCCCGCAAGGACAGCCCTGTTCCTGCTCTGCTGCTTCATGCTCATGCGTGGTCTCCTTCCTGCTCTGCCTCGTGCCGTTCCGAAAGTCGCTTGACCTTGAAGAGACGCAGCACAACCACAAAGAACAGCGGCACAAAATAGACGGCCAGCACGGTAGCAGTAACCATCCCACCCACTACGCAGGTACCGATAGCCACACGGGAGGCCGCCCCCGCACCTGTTGCAATCGCCAGTGGGAACACACCGCAGACAAAGGCAATGGAGGTCATCAGGATAGGACGTAGACGCTCCCGCCCAGCTTTCAGCACGGCATCCTCTAACGTGTCGCCCTGATCATAGAAGAATTTGGCAAATTCCACGATCAGGATGGCATTCTTCACAGCCAAGCCGACCGTTGTCAGCAACCCGACCTGAAAATACACGTCGTTGCTCAGCCCACGCCACAGGGTCGAGCCAATGGCCCCCAACACGCCCAACGGCAGCACAAGCAGCACAGCGAACGGAATAGCCCAGCTCTCATAAAGGGCCGCCAAGCAAAGCAGGATCACGATAACAGCCAGCGCATAGAGCGGCCCCGTAGCATTGCCAGAAGCTAGCTGCTCGAAGGTCAGGCCTGTCCATTCATGCCCGACACCCGGCGGAAGAGTCTTGATGATCTTCTCAATCTCCTCCACTGCTCGGCCAGAGCTAACACCCACGGCAGGCACACCCTGAATCTCATAAGAGTTCAGACCGTTATAGTTTTCCACCTTCTGCGGGCCGACAACCCAATGCCCTGAGGCAAAGGCTGTAAAGGGCACCATGTCCCCCACATTATTGCGGACATACCAACGGTTTAGGTCCTCTGGTGTCATACGGGAGAAAGGCTCACCCTGAATGTAAACCTGTTTCACACGGTCATTCCGGGTGAACTGGTTAACATAAATCGACCCCAATGCCCCCTGAATGGTCGTATTGAGATCCGCATTGCTAATGCCCTGCGCATTGGCTTTCTCACGATTGAGGTCCAACACGAATTGCGGAGCATCCTCCAGCCCCATCGGGCGCACAGCAGAAAGAAGCGGATTTTTGGATGCCGCAGCAAGAAGCTTATTACGGGCAGCAAGGAAGGCCTGATGACCGATATGGCCGTTATCTTCTAGCTCCAGATCAAACCCCGTGGCATTGCCAAGCTCCATCACAGCGGGAGGGTTCAGTGCGTAAATCTGCGCCGCAGGGTCCCCCCAGAAATGCTTCATGATCTTGTTGGCAATGGCCATGCTGGAATGTTCGTACCCCGGCCGCTCATCCCACGGCTTGAGACGGATGAAGAACGCACCGGCATTCTGCCCCTGACCGGCAAAACTAAAGCCGTTCATGGTAAAGACGGATTCAACATCCCTGCCATACGTCTTCAGCACATAGTCCGTAACCCGGCGGTTAACAGCCCCTGTCTGCGCATCTGTAGCCCCAGCGGGCATACTGATCTGCCCGAAAATGAGAGCCTGATCCTCATCCGGCAGGAAGCCTGTTGGTACCTTCATGAACAGGAAACCAACCAGAACTGTTAGGCCAGCAAAAATGACCATCGCCAGAACACGCAAACGCAGTATGTGCCGTACCCCACCGATATAGCGGTTCGTCAGCCATTCAAACTGACGGTTGAACCAGACAGCCGGACGGAAATGGACCTCATGCTGGGTCGGCTTGAGCATGGTGGCACAGAGGGCCGGTGTCATGACCATAGCGACCAAAACGGACAACCACATGGCCGCCACCACCGTGATAGAAAACTGGCGATAGATCACCCCGGTGGACCCGCTAAAAGCCGCCATCGGCAGGAAGACCGCACTAAGAACCAGCACGATACCCACCAACGCACCGGAAATCTCATCCATAGATTCCCGTGCTGCCGCCCGTGGTGAAAGCTTTTTCTCGCTCATCACACGCTCGACATTTTCCACCACCACGATGGCATCATCCACCAGCAGCCCCACGGCCAACACCATGGCCAACATGGTCAACGTATTGATGCTGTAACCCAACACGGACAGGATACCGAATGTCCCCAACAGCACCACCGGCACGGCAATGGTCGGAATCAACGTAGCCCGGAAGTTCTGAAGGAACACAAGCATTACGATGAAGACCAAGGCAATGGCTTCCAGCAATGTCTCAATCACTTCCTCAATGGAATGGGTGATGAAAGGTTCCGTATCCAGCGGATAAACAACCTTCAGCCCTTTGGGGAAGAACTGGGACAGCTGGGCGATCTTGGCCCGAACAGCCGCTTCCGTCACCATCTGGTTAGCACCGGGGGCCAGCTTCAACGCCATAGCCGTAGCAGGCTCGTTGTTATAGCGGGATGTAAAATTGTAGCTCTGTGCGCCCAACTCTACATGCCCGATATCCTTCATGCGGACCTGGCTGCCATCCTGCTGGACCTTCAACAGCATGCTATTGAACTGTTCTGGCTCTGTCAGGCGGACTGGCCCGATAATGTTTGCATCGAAACCAACCCCCTTACGAGCCGGCAGACCGCCCAACTCACCAGACGCTACCTGAATGTTCTGGCTCTGGATGGCACTCTGCACATCTCCTACGGTCAGGCCATATTTGTACAGCTTGTCCGGGTCCATCCAAATACGCATGGCATACTCAGACCCGAAGAGCGTATGATCCCCCACACCAGAAATACGGGAGAGCGGGTCCATCACGTTGGACGCCACATAATCGGAAATATCCTTCCCGTTCATGCTGCCATCTGTGGAGATGAAGCCAATAACAAGCATGAAGTTCTTGGCGGCCTTGGTGACGCTCAGCCCTTGGCTTACTACCTCTGGCGGCAAACGCGGCTGGGCAAGCTGCAACTTGTTTTGCACCTGCACCTGAGCAATGTCGGGATTTGTCCCCTGCTCGAAGGTCAGGTCAATTTCCATATGACCGCTGCCGTAAGACTGGGCAGACAGATATTCCAGATGATCCAACCCAGACATCTGCTGAAGGATAGGCCGTACTACCGTATTATTGACCGTATCTGCCGAAGCACCGGGGTCATCCACGGCAACGGCGATCTGCGGCGGGGCGATGGTCGGATATTGGGCAATAGGCATGCGGGTGATGGACACACCCCCCACAAGCATGATGATCAACCCGACCACCCAAGCAAAAATGGGGCGGTCAATAAAGAAACGTGAAAGTGACATCCGCTATTACTCCAACCCCATCTCGGCCAGATTGGCCTCATAGGGCTTGACCAACGCTTCCGGCCTGACCTTCTGCAACCCTTCTACAATCACCCTCTCCCCGGCTTTCACCCCTTTGGTGGCCATCCAGTTAGAGCCAACCGTCTGCCCCAGCGACACCAGCCGCATATGGACATGGTTCTGCTCATCAACCACCATAACGTAAGGCTCACCCTTTGGGGTCCGCTGCACTCCAATTTGAGGGAGCAACAGCGCATTCGGGTCACTTCCTTCCTTAATATGTGCATGAACGAACATACCCGGCAGAAGCAATTTATCCGGGTTGGGCATAACAGCACGCATCACCAGCGTCCCCGTACCGGGGTCGACCGTAACTTCGGAAAGTTTCAGTTGGCCCGTCTGTCCGTAACTGGACCCATCAGGCAGCTCCAGCGTCACAGCTGCTTCGTTGCCTTTACGTTCCAACTGGCCGGATGCCAGTTCACGCCGCAGGCGGATCATATCTTCAGCAGCCAGATTAACATCCACATAGATTGGGTCCAGCCGTGTGACCACAGCAATAGGCGTGCTCTGGTTGGCCGTCACCAGCGTCCCCGCCGTGTAAAGCGTTCTACCGATACGCCCATCAATCGGCGACTGAACATGAGTATAATTGAGATTGACCGCAGCCGTTTCTACAGCGGCCTGCGCCTGCACTACCTCAGCATCCGCCTGCCGGGATGTGGCCAGAGCATTATCATAATCCTGGCGGCTGATCGCCCTCGGCCCGACCAATGCCTTATACCGCTTTAGCTGGGCATGAGCACGAATAGCACTAGCCTGCGCTTCCATCAGCCGACCACGGGCCTGATCATAAGCAGCCTGAAATGGTGCAATATAGATCTGATAAAGAGGCTGCCCGGCCTGGACGTCCTTGCCTTCCTCAAACATACGAGCGACCAGAACCCCGCTGACCTGCGGGCGTATCTGTGCTTGCTCGTAAGCATCCGTCCGCCCCGGGAGGGATGTTTCCAGCGGGACACTCTGCGCATGGAGGGTCACAACCGCTACGGACTGCGGCGGCGGGGCGGGCGGAGCTTTTTTCTGGCATCCCGCCAGAACACTCATGCCCAGCAAAGACACGCCGCCATAAAATACCGTTTGGGACAGGCAGACAGCCAATTTTGGGCGGATCATGGGCATAGACAGGCAGGCTCTCTAAAAAATAAACATGGGACAATGGGGCTAGAAGCAACTAAGCCAACCTGCACCATGTATCATCATAAAAAACAAGTGGAGACGGAAACTAATTAGTTTCCTATCTACCGGTCAATCCCTCCCCCTCCCAACTAGGCCAAAAATCTCATGCTGGAGACATCTTTTCTGATTAAAGCTTGACAGCCCTATGCAAAGATCGGGCAAGAAGTTGGCTTTCTTTTCCATCTCACAGGGAGTGTGGTATTATGCAGCCTCATGATGGCACGGACCGCCGTGAAACCATTCTCCGGGTGGCCTGCACCCTGTTGCAGCAACAGGGTTACCACCGCACCACGATGGATCACATCGCCCACCATGCGGGCATGTCCAAAAAGACACTCTACCTTTTTTTCCCTTCCAAACGAGTTTTAGTAGAGCAGCTTCTGCTTTCCGAGCTTTTTGTACCGCTAACCCCCTCGCTCACTCCAGACATCGGGATGGAAGAACAGCTCCGGGGCATGATCTTCAAAATGGCGGACATCCTCCTTTGTGAGAAACGCCTTGGCCTGCTGCGGACTATTATTGGTGAGACGAACCGCTCCCCCTCCATTCAGCAGCTCATGACTGAACTATTTCATACGGCTGATAGCAAAACGAGCATGCGAAACTGGCTAGATGAGCAGAAAAAAGCCGGGCGGCTGCACTTCGACAATGCGGCTGATGCGGCCGACCATCTCTTCGGCCTAACCATCGGGGCACCTATGCTCAGCCGACTCGCCCATTGCAACCTCGCACGAGATAAGGACAACCTGCATCACTATCTCGAAGAGGGCTTACGCATTTTTCTGCATGGCTGCCGCACAACTCCCCCATAAAAAAACAGGGCAGACCAGCAACAATACAATAATAACCTGTTAAGAACTGCTTTCGTAGCACTGCGCATTGGCAAAGCCTTGAGCGTTGGTTATAGAATCTATTCGTAAAACACATGGCAGACCAGACAGAAGCGAAAAGGTACCACCTGCCGGGCTATGGCCCTCCAGACCGACCATTGCAGGATCATCGCATGACTACTTCTCCCCCCGACCAGAACCTCCCCAAACAGGCCAATGCGGCAGATGAAGGCTATCAAAAAGACCTGAGCCGCCGGCATGTGCAGATGATCGCCATTGGTGGCGCCATCGGTACCGGGCTGTTTCTGGGAGCGGGATCCCGTCTCCAGATTGCCGGTCCCTCCCTTGCCATCACTTATGCGATCTGTGGCCTATGTGCCTTCATGATCCTTCGGGCCATGGGAGAGCTGGTGATGTACCGCCCCAGCAGTGGCAGCTTTGTCACCTATGCGCGTGAGTTCCTTGGTGAGGGAGCCGCCTATGCGGCAGGGTGGTTCTTCTTCCTCAACTGGGCCATGACTGGCATTGTCGATATTACGGCCATTGCGCTCTACATCCATTACTGGCCGATCTTTGGCGATATCCCTCAATGGCTGATTGCACTGGGCGCATTGCTTGTGGTCGGGGCCGTTAATCTTACTGGTGTGCGCTATTTCGGCGAGATTGAATTCTGGTTCTCGCTGGTAAAAGTCCTCACGCTGCTCATCTTCCTCGGTGTAGGCGGCTATGTCCTGCTAAGCGGCACGCATGTTGGCCCCTATGCACCGGGTGCCCATCTCATTACCGAATTTGGCGGCATATTCCCCCATGGGGTCGTGGCATCTCTGATGCTGATTCAGGGTGTCGTCTTTGCCTATGCCGCAACGGAGCTCATCGGCATTGCTGCCGGGGAATGTGAAAACCCACGCAAAGTCGTCCCCAATGCTGTCAACAGCGTGATCTGGCGTATTGTTGTCTTCTATGTCGGCTCGGTTGCCCTGCTGGTCTGCCTTATGCCGTGGTCGGCCTATCATGCTGGTGAAAGCCCGTTTGTGACCTTCTTCCACAAATTGGGCCTGCCCGCAGCAGACAGCATCATGAACTTTGTGGTGCTGACGGCAGCCCTCTCCAGCCTCAATTCTGGCTTGTACTCCACTGGGCGTATTCTGCGGGCTCTGGCCCTTGGGGGCTCCGCTCCACAGGCTATGAGTAAGCTGAACCGTAACGCCGTCCCCTATGTGGGGATTGGTGCGACACTCTTCATCTACCTCATCGGCGTTCTGATGAATTATCTGTACCCCACGCAGATATTTGAGATCGTGCTGAGCATATCCTCTCTGGGGATTTTGGGAACGTGGGCCACTATCCTGCTCTGCCAGCTACGCCTACACAAAGCCATCCGGCAGGGCCGCATCGCCAGAACAGGGTTTGCCATGCCGGGAGCACCCTATACCGGCTGGCTGACTCTAGCCTTCCTGCTGCTCGTACTAGTCATGATGGCATTTGATTATCCGTCCGGCACCATCACAGTTGGGTCCATCCCCATTCTGGCACTGGTCTTCTATGGCGGGTGGATGATCCTCAAGCGCAACGATAAAGAGAGCGACTCCGAGGACTGACCATACGCAAAGACTCCTAAAGAAAACCCCCGACAGGCTTTGATGCCTGCCGGGGGTTTTTTCATATAAACAAGGACATGATAACCCTACGTCTTGATCCACTCTGATGGCGAATCAGTCTGTGTCTTCACCCAACCCACTGCTTCGTGTCGGGCTGCCCCCACGAGGGCGAGTTGTTGGCAGATTCTCACCAGTCACAGCGTAATAGACACGCTCAGCCACGTTGGTAGCATGGTCGCCAATACGCTCCAGATTCTTGGCAATAAAGAGAAGCTCCGTACAGGCACGGATGTTCCGGGCATCTTCGATCATATACGTTACCAGCTCACGGAACACAGTCACGTAATGCTCATCCACGCCTCGGTCAGCGTGCCAGACCTCCATGGCCTGATAGGCATCATGCTCAATGACGGCATCTACCGTCCGGCCCAGATTATCCCGCACCAGGCGCCCCATACTCCGCAGGCCGGACAAAGAAATCTGCCCATCACCTGAAGCCGCCTTAATGGCCTTACGTGCAATGGAAGCAGCATAATCGCCAATGCGTTCCAGGTCACCTGTGATCTTTAGAGCAGCGACAATCTCCCGCAGGTCTGCCCCCATCGGGCTACGCAATGCCAGAAGACGGATAACCAGCCCTTCCACCTCCCGCTCTAACTCATCCACTTCCGGGTCGAGGCGTGTGGCTTCCTCGGCTGCGGATTCGTCATGGTCAGAAATGGCACGAAGGGCAAGTTCCACCTGCTCCTCCACAATACGGCCAATCTTCACCATCATCGCCCTGAGCTGTTCCAGCTCCTGCTCAAAGCTTGAGACAATGTGAGAACGCTCGTGAGGCATAGGCTCTCTCCCTTCGCTTATCCAAACCGGCCGGTAATATAGTCCTGCGTCTGCTTTTCACGGGGGTTGGTGAAGATACGGTCCGCCGTATCCACCTCCACCAGCCTACCGAGGTAAAAGAAAGCGACACGATCGGCACAACGTGCGGCCTGCTGCATGTTATGCGTTACGATCGCAATGGTGAACTCTTCTTTCAGCTCATCAAGAAGTTCTTCAATCCGGGCTGTGGAGATCGGGTCCAGTGCAGAGGTCGGCTCATCCAGCAGAAGGACCTCCGGCCGGGTTGCAATGCTACGGGCAATGCAGAGACGCTGCTGCTGCCCGCCGGAAAGACCCGTCGCCGGGGCATTTAGCCGGTCCCGCACCTCATTCCAGAGGGCCACACGGGTCAGCACGTCCTGCACACGCTCATCCATTTCCGTCCGATCTAGCTTTTCATGCAGGCGCACGCCAAAAGCGATATTGTCATAAATGGACATAGGAAACGGTGTAGGCTTCTGAAACACCATCCCGATACGGGAGCGCAGCATGTCTAGATTGATGGAATCATCAAGGATATTACGGCCATCAAACATCACTTCACCCGTGGCCCGCTGGCCGGGATAAAGAGCATATATCTTGTTGAAGACACGCAGCAGAGTGGACTTACCGCACCCGCTGGGGCCGATCATGGCCGTTACACAACGGGCAGGGAAATCCAACGAAATGCCATGTAAGGCATGGTGGCTGCCGTAATGGAAGTTCAGGTCCCGCACTGCAAGGGCCACATCCTGAGCAGGTGCCTTACCTGACGGCTCGGTAGACGACATCGAAGCAGGAGTCATGAAAATCTCTTCCCTTGATTTCAGTGACGGGATGAAAGCCGTACGGTGATGTTGATGATCAACACGCCAAAGGTCACCAGCAGGGCGCCTGTCCAGGCCAGCTGCACCCAGTCCTCATAAGAGGCACCAGCATACTGGTAGATGGCAATAGGCAGACTCGCCATAGGGCGGGTCATATCTGTGGACATGGTCTGGTTGCCCAATGAGGTGAAAAGCAACGGGGCTGTCTCCCCTCCCATACGGGCCAACGCCAACAAGATGCCCGTTGTCACCCCCTTACGGGCAGACCGCAAACAGAGAAACAGGATGACACGCCAGCGGGCTGCGCCCAGAGCTGCCCCGGCCTCCCGCATGGCTGTCGGAACCAGACGGAGCATATCCTCCGTTGTCCGCACGATGAGAGGCAAGGCCAGAACAGCCAAGGCCACCGCTCCAGCAAAACCTGAGAAATGACCAAACGGCACAACAAAGAGCTGATAGATAAACAGGCCGATCAAGATAGATGGGGCGGACATCAGCATGTCGGCAACAAACCGCACGGCACTGGCAAAGTGATTCCCTTTGCGCCCATATTCGGAAAGATAGATGCCGCACATCAACCCGACCGGGGCGGCCATCAGCAGGGCAAGGCCCGTCTGCAACACACTGCCCACAATGGCATTAGCCAGCCCACCGCCAGAGCCGGGCGGCCCCATTTTATGCGTCAGCGTCGCCCATGAAAGACCTACCAACCCACGGCTAAGCAATGTCCACAGGATGGAGGCCAGAACCAGCAGCAGGATGCTCCCCGCTGCAATGCTGACACCCGTTGCCACATAATCCAGCAACTGCCGCCGCATGGCCTTGCGGCTTGGACGCCATTGTCCCGGTTCGGAGCCGGTACTGCCTTCCTTACCAGCAGAGGCCGAAGAGATTACAGGTGCCGTCATTGACGTTTCCCTCTGAGACAGCGTGCCAGAATCAGGCTGACACAGGAAAGAAGCATGAGAATGAAGCCCAACGCCATAAGGGAGGAAAGACGCAAAGAGCCTTCCGGGCTTTCCGGAAACTGAAGGGCGATCAAGGAAGCTACGGTACTGCGTGGCGCAAACAGGGACCAACCAACCGTTGTCACATTACCGATGATAAAGGTCACCGCCATGGTCTCGCCCAGCGCACGCCCCATGCCCAGCACAATGGCCCCGATCATACCATTGCGGGACCACGGCACGACAATCTTGCGCATCATCTCCCAGCGCGTTGCTCCCAGCCCATAGGCACTTTCCCGCAACATGGGGGGAACAGCACTAAACACATCCACCATGACAGCCGTAATGAAAGGAGCGATCATCACGGCCAATATGATGCCGGATGTTACAAGCCCTGTTCCCACAGGCGGGCCGGACAAAAGCGACCCCACGATGGGCGTGTGGCGGAAATGGTGATTGAGAAACGGCTGCACATCACGGGCAATGAAAGGGACGATCGTCTGGAATCCCCACATACCGAATATGATGGATGGCACAGCGGCCAGAAGCTGGATGGTGGTTCCCACAATGGAGGAAAACCGCCCTGAAGCAATGTAGGTCAGCCAAAAAGCTGTCCCGAAGGCCATGGGGACGGCGATCAACATGGCAATGAGCGTGCTGACGAGGGTTCCCAGCAGAGGGGCCAGAACCCCATATACATCCTTTACGGGATTCCACGATGCCGTGGTGAAAAAGGAGAGGCCAAACTTGGTAAAAGCCTGCCAGCCTCCTGTCGCCATCAGCAGGATCAGCCCGCCCAGCATGGCTAGCACCAGGAGCGAGCAGAGCAGAAGCAACCCATGAAAAACGGTATCAAACCCCGCTCTGCGGTGTGATGAACGCGATACGGGCGTCATGCGCATGTGTCCGAAGCCTTGACCGTTTCAACTGCAGCGACATTCCTTACTGATGCAGGATGCCTCCGCCTTCGTGCATTACCGCCCCTCTTCGCAAAGAACAACCGTCAGAAAAAGCGATTATCCCACTTTAAGGGGTGGAACTGCCCGCTTTTTTCTATATTCCCCATTCTGGAACATCGAACGCCATGTGCCTGGCATAGAAATATTGCATAATTATGAAACGCCTCTCTTTCGTCGGGCCTTGTTGAGGAGGAGAAGAAGACATTGCCTACAGACCAGTTCCGCGGTTTTGTTGATACTATAGACAGCCAAAGCGGCATCATAAGTGGCTGGGCTGTCAATCTGCACAACCCGGCGCGTGTTGCCCTCCTTCATATCCTGATGGATGGTCAGGAAGTTATGCAGGTTCTCTGTGACCTACCTCGGGATGATGTCCGCCAGGTACTGCGGACTGCCAGCAATAAGCTGGGCTTCCGGTTCAAACTTCCTCAAGAAGCTTTTGATGGCGAGTCTCATGACATCTCCATCCGCTTTGCTGACCGCACTGCTCTCCTTTTGCCCAATGAGGACAAGCCTGAAGAAGGCCACGAATCCTTTCCCTTCTCCTTCACGCCACATACTGAGTATCAAAGCTGCGTAGATGGCATCTCCGAAGGTCTCCTGCGAGGCTGGGTCATCTCCCGCAATCATCCGAACGCTGCCTGGTCAGACGGTGTTGTCGTATCTGTCCGAATTGATGGTGTGCCCATTGGGACCGTCCGGGCCAACTGCTACCGGGGCGATGTTGCCGAGGCTCTGCAAGGGCCGCCTAACTGTGGTTTCGAGCTGCCCATCCCTCAGCGGTATCATGATGGCCTCTCCCACGAGATCACCGTTACCAGCATGCCGGATGACATCCCGCTATCTGGTAGCCCACTGCTCACATCTCTGGCCGATGACCAGCTGACTACCAAGCTCGTGCAGATCGAGAACAGCATTGCCGTTCTGCACCAGCAGCTGACAGCCCTGCGGAACACCACACGCTCGCTGATCCCCCGCAAGCCGCTTAATCTCCAGCATTATGACAGATGGGCGAAAAGCTATTACCCCCTCCTGCGGGAGCAAACAGCCCTACTGCGAAAAGCTCACCCGCTGAAGAAAGCACCGCTCGTCTCCGTCCTCTGCCCTACATGGCGGCCGGATGAGGCCGACTTCCGGGCGGCTATCGAATCTGTCCTGAATCAGACCTATGAAAACTGGGAACTCATCCTTGTCGATGACGGTAGCCAGTGTGAGCAGACCAGAGACCTGCTTAAAGAATATCGCAAAAAAGATGCACGAATCCGCACCTTCTCACTAAAGGTGAACCGGGGCATTGCCGGGGCCACCAACAAGGCCATTAGCCATGCCAAAGGTGACTACATCGCCTTCTTCGATCATGATGACCTGCTGGTTGATGTCGCTCTAGAACGCATGGTGCGCGCTGCGCTGGAAACAGGGGCCAAGCTACTCTACTGCGATGAAGACAAGGTAGATGCCGGTGGCCACTTCCTCGAGCCGAACCTGAAGCCGGCTTATGACTACCGCTATCTTTTGGGCTGCAACTATATCTGCCATCTCACTTTTATGGAGGCAGAGACGGTCCGTCAGGTAGGCTTGTTGGAGAGCCGTTATAACGGGGCGCAGGATCATGACTTCCTCCTCCGTACCGTAGAGATCATCCCACGTGAGGCCATCCATCACGTACCGGAGATTCTGTATCACTGGCGCAAAACACCCAATTCCACCGCCAGCAATATCGGCAATAAAGGCTATGCCGTCCAAGCTGGCATAAGCTGCGTTGCAGACCACCTGAAGCGCAAAGGGATTGAAGCGGCTGTTTCCTCTGTGGAGCGTCTGAGCCTCTATGCCGTGGACTGGCCTTTTGCCGAACGGCCGTCTGTCAGCATTATCATCCCGTTCCGGGATCAGCTGGACATGACGCGGAACTGTGTCGAGTCTCTTCTAAAAACACAGACCTACAGCCAGTTTGACATCATCCTTGTGGATAATTTCTCCGTTCAGAAGGACACGCTGGCATGGCTGGAGGAGATCAGCGCACACCAGCAGGTCAGCGTTCTCCATGTAGAAGAGCCTTTCAATTATGCCCGGCTCAACAATCTGGCCGCCAAACAGAGCCAGAGCGACCTGCTGCTCTTCCTCAACAATGACGTCATCATTACCCAGCCCGACTTCATCAAAAAAATGGTGCTGGAAACATTGGCCACACCGAATGTCGGTGCCGTAGGGGCACGGCTGCTCTATCCTAACGGGACTATCCAGCATGCTGGCGTGGCTGTCGGGCCGGATGTCATCGGGGTGCATGTTCATCGCCTCCAGTCATCCAAGGACTTCGGCTATATCGGTCGGCTGCGCCTCAACCATGAAGTAACGGCTGTCACTGGGGCTGCTCTGCTAGTGTCCCATCCACTCTTTGATGAAGTCGGCGGCTTTGATGAAGCCAACTTGGCCGTAGCCTATAATGATGTCGATCTCTGCCTAAAAATCCGGGATAGCGGGCACCGCATCATCTTCTGTGCGGAGGCAGAGGCTGTCCACCATGAAAGCTACTCCCGAGGAAGTGACGACCGCCCAGAGCATGAAGCCCGCTTTTTCAATGAAAAACAGGTCATGCTGGAGCGATGGAAGGACAATCCGCTCTTTAAAAAAGATCCGGCATACCCACATTATTTCCGACAGGATCTGCGGACCTTCTTTGACCTCCACGCCCCAGAAGATTTATGGTCCTGAGGGTAGGAAGTTTGGAGGAGTCCCTCCCGGTTTCTAAAAGGTTTTTCTCCCTTCCATAAAGGAGGGGAGAAGACGAAGGAGTATCATGATGAGCAAGATCAATCAGTATCACACAAGCAACAACACCCCAGACAACACAAAGGCTGTTTCCATCGAAACCCTGAATGCCCGTCTGGCTGACCTTATCGACCTGGCTCTGGTGACCAAGCAGGCACACTGGAACCTCAAGGGTGTCAACTTCATCGGTGTTCACGAGATGCTAGACGGCTTCCGTACCGGGCTTGATGGTTTTGTTGATACCGCTGCTGAGCGTGCTGTTCAGCTGGGTGGTGTGGCTCTCGGCACTGTTCAGACCGTGCAGAAGCACACAAACTGTGCTCCGTACCCCACGGACATCTACACAGTTCACGACCATGTGAAGGCTCTGGCAGAGCGTTATGGCGTTGTGGCTAACAAGGTCCGTGAAGCCATCAAGGTGACAGCCGAAGCCGGTGATGAAGACACATCCGACATCTTCACCGAAATCTCCCGCGGGCTGGACAAGAACCTCTGGTTCCTTGAGGCCCACCTCCAGGCTGAAGCTGGCCCGCGCTAAGAGCGGTCTTGCAGAGGGTCTTCGGACCTTCAGCTAAATGGAAAAAGGCATGCTCCCTCTACGGGGGTATGCCTTTTCTTTTACGCTATGCCCCACTCCCATGCTCCAGCCATAAAAAAGGGAGGCAGGAATAACCGCCTCCCTCCCGTATGATGGCCTATCGCTATCAAAGAGACAAAGCCAGATGGAGCCGTGCGAAATAGAAAGGGTCTTCCTTCAGCACATCCTTCACGGCACGCCCATCCGGTAACACATTATTCCCTGCTCCCAGATCATCGGGCATATAGTCGGCACGCCAATCCTCAACTTTGGCATCAGCCGGTAAAACCGGAGTGATGGGCTGCTCTGGCTCGGACGGAGCTTCTGGCACACTCTCCACAACAGGCTCCGGCACGGCGGGGGGAACCCTCTCCGGCTTCAGGCTATTCGTGATCGCCTTGAAATCATCTTCCAACAGATGCCCGGGCATTCCACCCCGCTCACGCTGAACAATCCAGCCCTCTGTCACGGTCTGCAACATGGCCTTCTCGGCGGGGTCACCCTCGGGGCCGGCCTGCGTGGCCCACCAGCTCCGCCATGCAGCATCCTCCAGCTGGGCACGATCCTCTGCTGTCAGCCTCTGCGGGGCAGAGGAAGGCGATTTCTTGACAATCCAACCGGCCACCAACGCCTGGAGCGCAGCCTTATCCATCTCTGCCATATTCATATCACCTCACGACCTGTCACTCTGCTTATCAGAGCCTCATACTGGGCAAGATACTGTTGCATATCCAGCAGCTTCTCCGCCCGCTGCCGCACATTATGCCCCAGTGTCTCTGCAAGTGTCCTGCTCTCCAGCAGGCGCAGAATAGCATCGCCTATGGCTTCCGGCTGAAGGAACGGAGCCATAAGGGCTGTTTCCTCATGGGTCAGATATTCGCTCACCGGTGCTGTATCACTCCCCACAAGCGGGCACCCCACTGCCATAGCTTCTCTCAAAGACCATGACAAAACAAAGGGGTAAGTCAAATAAACATGAGCATCCGAGCGTTGCAGGACCCGGATCATCTCATCCCTTTCCAACCAGCCAACAAAATGGATGCGAGATAGGTCCAGCTTCCCTTCCAGCTCCTTCAGCATGGTTTGCCGCCATGTACCGCCACCTGCTGGAGGGAGGCCATAGCTGACATTCTCTCGTCCCATCAAAATAACCTGACAATCCGGCCGAGCCTTCATCAAAGCAGGCAAGGCCCGCATCATGCTATGAAACCCCCGGTATGGCTCCAGATTACGAGCGGCGTACGTCACCAATTTTTCATAAGGAGCAATGGTGATTTTACCCAACTGAAATGGCTTCTGACGTACTGAAGGGTCGGGCCGATATTTTTGTAGGTCCACCCCTTCATCCAAGAGGGTAATTTTTTCCTGCGCCCAGGAAGGATACGTCCCTCGCTGAAACCGTGTCGGCGTCTGTCCCACGCCAGGCCCAGCCAGAGCCTGAAGATTGACAGCATTTTTACAGCGGATCAGAAGTCCGGCTTCCTTCGGCATGGGGAACTCTGGGTCAAACCCCACATCCCGGCCTTCCAGCCCGTAATAGAACTCAAAGTATCCCAGAACAGGCACACCGGGGAAAACTGAATCAATATTCAGCAACTCTCCCCAGCCATGATGCCCAATGATGATATCTGGCTGAAAACCGAGACTCTTGAGGGACCGGGCCACCACCGCAATAGCTTCAGCCCGGTTAATGGCATGGTCCAGCTCTCGGACAAATGGATGAGGCCCCTCCCGGTTTACCTCTGGCGGGCGATACAACACACGGCGAACACCCGGAATATCGGGCCCCTTGCCCGCCGTGATAAACACGACATCGTGTTCGGGCTTACGGGCTAGATGGGCCACCATATGAGCATATTGCGCAGGGAAGCTCTGATGAACAAAAAGAAAACGCACCACTTCCCCCGGCTTGCCTATCGCCCCGGCTCTCTATCAGAGCCCCTGCCCGTAACTCCCCTCTACAGCCTTACCCGCGCTTAGCAGTTGCCTCTTTTCCCCGCTTTTTTACGGGAACAATCTCCAACTGGAAGCCTTCAAGCGGGGCAAGATTCTCCGCCTGAAGTGCCTCTTCTCCCCCTTCGGAGGGGCCCACTTTCGTACCGTCTGTGAAGCTGGCCGTTAAACGGACTGTCCATTTACGGGCAGCCTCCTCCTTCAAGCGGACCCGCAGCCCCAAGATCGGCAGGGACATACCCCGCGACCCACAGAACTGGCCCCCTTCAACCCACGGGGAAAGCCAGCCACGCCCCAACACGGCCTGATATTCAATATCCTCAGCCCGGACTTTACCCGCAGGACGAATAAAGAAACCCTCTATCCAGCGTTTACTGCCTTCCTGTCCGACCCACTCGCCAATGGCACTACCAACGTCACCACGACGCTGAATATGGGCAACAACCTCCTGCGCAGCACCATCAACAGCACCGGTGACAGAAGCCTTATTACCGCTAGCCTGGCCTGTCTCTGCCGCCTTCTCCGCAGACGCTGGGTCTGCTGGAACCCCACCTATAAGGCGAATCACCTGAAGGCGAGGTGCTTCACTACCGACCTGGCCGTCCTGATACGTGGTTACCATCACACCAGCCGGACCACGCCGCACACGTACCAGCGCAGCACTATTAGCTGCACCCATCCAGCCATCCGCTGTAAATGTGACGACCTCAACGGCATCCTCTGGTACACCCGGCGCCCGCGAAATCCGTACACCCGGCAATCCACTTGGTCCGGCTTCTATCTGGCCCGGCGCATGGAACACGCAAAAGACGCCGGCGTCCAACGTCATCACGTGAGCTCCTGCCTTCAGATCCACTACACGATGACGGGGCTGTCCTGCGTCCGTTTCTGGCATCTTAACTCCGGTTACCATTTTCCTGCCTGAGGATGAGGTGCATGCACTGCACAAAAAAATCTAAAAGATCTCTGTAATTATAGTCGATTTCAAAATTTTCTGCAAAACCTACGCACATTTTTATCCATCTCATCATCTACGGAGATGCTGAATGGCCATAAACACATCTGCCAGCTGATCCACTGGAAGGCCCAACGGGATGAGCTGCCCCCATGCGGGGCCAGCCTTTCGGATACGCTCTGCGGAGGCACCAATATCAAACCCCACCACGGGAAGACGGGCCTTCCACAACCAGCCCAACGCATAACACCATGTTTCTGGAGCAATGGATGTTACAAAGCCAACATCCGCCTGCACTTCCTCTATCAAGGCCAGGACATTGCTATCCTCATAAGCCCCCGTCACCCTGATACCTGCTTCCAGACAGGCAGCATCATCATACGTACTTCCTACAACAACAAGCTGTAACGGTAGTTCATTCTTCTGAATGTACCGCCCTAACGCCAGAAGTACATCATGACCTTTCCAGCGACTGATGCCCCCCAGAACCAGTATCTTCAAAGGCCGCTCCCGTGTCGGGCCGCTATCATCCAGCAGAGGGGGGGCTTTGGCCCTGATCTTCCGATCATCTTCTAGAGGTTCGATACTGATAGGAGCAGGGCAAGGTATATGCTTCGCCAGCCGATGAGCAGCATCCACAGAAGGGGCCACAACCCGGCGTGCTTGGTGCAACTCTTTCTTTGAACGTGCCAAAAAAGCAGACAGTGTTAGACCATCGTCTGCCAGCACATGGCCCCGCTCCAAACAGGCCATGCATCCCTCTATGGAGGGTTCCCCACAATAGCGGCCATGCTTGTCCAGCAGGGCAACACGGGGGCAAAACCAGATATGATCATGCACATGCACGTCATAAGGAACGCCCAACTGCTGATGCAACTCCCGCAATCCCGGCTCATGCCCCAACATATGATGCCAGATGACGAGGCGTACCCCTAACTGTCGCATATATGATAGAAATTCCGGCTGCTCTTCCGGTAGAGTAAAGACCAGATTAGGAGCCTCTAATCCCACTATCGGACTAACGACCCGGCACCCTGTTTCCGTTGGCTCTACAATGACGGGCAAGAGCCCGCCCTGCCTCAAAAGGGCCGCCTGCTCCCTCACAGCACGGGCGACTCCTCCACCCCCACGATGCTGGAACAACACCACCGCTCCAGTAAACCCCTCCCGGTACTGCCGGACCCTTCGCCAGTCCAGCATCCTCCGATAATCCCTTAGCGGATCAATTTTCTTCCAACGCTGGATAGCAGCGTCGTAGCCGGGATAAAGACGATTCAGAATCTCCAAATTGCGGCGCAAAAGGGGGGCTGCCTCCTGCCCAAAAGAACCATGCCCATGATGCAGAACATAAACATCCACAGCGGCCAGATGACGAAAACCTGCCTCACTCGCCCGAAGGCAGAAGTCATTTTCCTCGGCATAGCCTTGGGCAAAATAGGCCCCTCTCAAAGAACCTACCTCTGCCAGGCAAGCCGCCGCGATGCCCATGCAGAAACCATTAGCCGTTGGTAGCTCCACCACCGGCCTGAAGCTCTCTGCCTGATGCTGGAAGAGCCGGTCCATCATCGCCACATCCACGGGAGGCAAGGCCGGATTGTCATGCTCATGATCAGGGTAAGACGTCAGCCCCCCCGTATTGGAGAATGGCGTGACAGTCCCGGCTTTTTCAAGACGCAACCAGCGACATAGCCGTTCAGTCCAATCTCCCGAAACGAGCGTATCACTATTGAGTAGGATGACGTCCCACCCTTCTGGCACAAGGCCCAATCCAGCATTGATACTACCAACAAACCCCTGATTGGTAGCATGACGATGCAAGACAATGCGCCCCGCTTCGGATAACTCATCCAGATAGGCCCGGATTCCGGCTTCGGGTGAGGCATCATCCACGACAATCAGGCGGCAGGTCTCCGGGATACTCGCCAGCACGGACGCCAAACAGGCCCGTACCTCACTCTCCCCCCGATAGACCGGTATAATGACAGCACACCCCACGGCCACCACCCATCGCTCATCAGAGGTTCCGCCGCTCTTCCGGGGCATACGGCACCCCTGCTTCGTCCAGCCCTTACGGCTGCTCCCGCTGGCCTCAGGCTGACGCATCAGACCTACCAAGGCCGGGTCAAGCGGGGCACCTTTGAGCAGACGTCCATACTGATCGTAAAAAGCAGTTGAGCTATGCAATGGGCGGGGCCAATCCACATAAGGCAGATAAAACTCTCTAGGCCGTTGCAGAAAGACGGTACTGCTAAAGCCCTCCACGGAATCATCCACCAGCAAGGGCTCACCATACCCCTCTACCTTCAAGGAGGGCAGAAAATCCGGCTCGCCGGGGTACCATAACCAGCCCCGCACGCCTTCGGCCTCCGCCATGACGAGCGACTGGAAGCGTATCAAGCCCTGTATGTCGATCGGGCTACCCAGCAGCGGGCGGCCATCACACAGCATGACAAGCTGCTGCCCCTGCCACCAGCACCCTGCCTCATCCGGCACCAACTGGGCCAGGTCATGCACACCTGCCGGCACAGTGCCGAGCGGCCTGCCATCCAGCACCAACTCCACTGGCCCAACCACACGCAGGCGTAAATCTCCCGTGTTGGACAGCACACCCCAGCCCGGCAACCCGACAGGAAAGGAAAGGCTGTCTGCTAGCGCATAATGTTCATGTATCAAGCTGTTTCGGGACAAGACCTGCCCCATGATGCGAACCGCAGGGCCAACAGCCCCACACCGTAGATACCCCCCTGCCAGGGCCAATCCAGCTTCTCGCAGGCCATAACGAGCCCATAGACGTTCCAGCCGGGGCAAAGCTTGCGGAATAGCTCCATTATCCAACAGAGCCATAGCGCAGGTGAAACTGATATTATCGTCACGCCCCGATAATGCTTCAGCCCGTTTTAACCAGAAGAGGCCATCCGCTTGCTGCCCCTGTTTTAGACAGTCTCTACCCTTGTCAAAAGCTGTCTGAATCGCCTCCATACGCCGAGACGTCCAGCGGGCTTCATCCGCCGCCCGAAGAACACGGCCATACCCCGGAATAAAACTGGCCTGCATCTTCACAGACCAGGTCCTGCCTCCACCAAAGCGGGCTCCCGCTGCAAGGTCGCTGTTAAACTATCCAGCATTTTTTGTGCCTGCCCCAGCCCCTGGCCAGCCGCTTGCTCCAACCAATACCGGGCCTGCTCATTATCCTCTGGTCCCCCAAGCCCCCTAAGCAGATAGCGCCCTAACATCATCTGCCCAAGGCCGTGCCCACGCTGTGCGGCTTCCTCAAAACACTCACGAGCCCGTGGAAGATCGGCAGGCACATCGTGCCCCCCACCATACATGGCCCCAAGAGAGAAATACGCCTCTGGCAGCCCCGCATCGGCGGCCTGCTGATAAAGCTCCAACGCACGGGCATGGTTTCGGACGCCATCCACCTGCCCCGTGACGAGCATCTGCGCCACACTCACACAGGCCTCTGGCATACCCTGCCGCGCGGCCTTATCCATCCATGAAAGGCCATCCTGCTTGTTCTGCGCTACGCCACGCCCCTCGAACAGCAAACGGCCATACCAGTACTGGGCATTCACGACACCTTCCCGTGCCAGACCGAGCCAGTAAAAGGCCTCTGTCTCATCAGCCGTACCGCCAACACCTTGCGCCAGACAAACGCCCAGATTGAAAGCACCGAGAGGATTCCCACCCTCTGCCTGCTGCCTGAGACGCTGCTGGAGGCTGTGCTGCTCCTCATCTGGCCGTGTTACACCGGCGAGAACCAAATTACCGAGGTCTGCATCAGCCATATGGTCCCCCAACATGGCTGCATGATTGAACCAATATGCGGCTTTCCGCTCATCCCGTGGGACGCCGGTACCCGTCAAATACAGCACAGCCAGTACACGGGCAGCCGGTGTATGATCCTGCTCGGCAGCAAACTGGTACCAGCGGGCGGCCTCCATAGGGCGACGGAAGAGTTCCTCTCCCCGAATATACAGGTCTCCCAGAAGGGCCGCAGCCTCGGCATCACCACCATAGGCAGCACGCCGCAACCAGCTTTCACCCTGAATGACGTTGGCCTCTACCCCAACGCCCTTCAGGAGCATCAACCCATAACGAGCCTGTGCAGAAGGAATATTCTGTTCAGCGGCCTTCTGGTAATAACGGGCAGAAATCTCAGCATCCCGAGGCTGTCCATTGGCCCCATGCTCATAGATCCAACCCATGGCGGCATTAGCCAGACCAAGGCCGCCCTCTGCCGCACGCTGGAGCAGCTCCATGGCCTGCGCCTGCTGGCTGTCATCTTCTGCTTCATCCAGCAGAATGAGGCCAAGGCCTAACGCCCCCTGTAGAGAGCCACCCTGCACGGCCTCCCCGTACCAATGGCGGGCTGCCTGCCTGTCCTGAATCCCTTCTGGGCCATGATTGAAGATATGCCCCAAAAGGGCTTGCGCCTCGACCGATCCTTCAGCAGCACCCTTCTCTGCCCAAATACGGGCCTGAGCGAAATCCGGTTTATAGGATTCTACTTCATCAGCCTGAGCCCGGTCGTAAAGGCTCTTACCTGCCGAAGCAGATGGGCTGGGGTCGAACCCCTCTGGCACCCCCATGGCAAAGAGGGTGGCCAGTGTGAAGCTGGCCTCCTTGATTCCAGCTTCTGCGGCGATACGTGTCCAACGGGCACCTTCCTCCAGCGAAGAAGGTGTCCCCTGCCCGGACAGATAACACTGCCCTACCCTATAAGCCGCCTCTGGCACGCCCGCTTTTGCAAGTTTTGCAAAGAGGGAAAAAGCCTGCGGTACCTTCCCTTCCTCCAGCAACCGTTGCGCACGGGTGAGACTACGGGACTTGGAGGAAAAAAAGGTAAACCTACCCACCATGACCAGCCTCCGCCTTAAGAGGGCTCTCTCATGCCTTCTGTTGCTGCGGGCACAACATGGCTGAACAGATATTTCAGGAGAGTCCGCTTACCCACATCAATATCCGCCGTCACTGGCATACCAGCACTAGGATGGAAGAAAGACGGCTGCCCATGCAGGGTGTACTTATCAATCTTCAACCGGACACGGTAGAAAATGACAGAATTACCCTGTTTTACCATAGCGGATGGATCAATCCCGGCCCTGATGTTCCCTTCGACCATTTCAGGCGGCAAGAACGTATCAGCACTGATGAGGCTGACCGTACCCTTCGCACCCCCGTACTGGACATAAGGGAAGCTAGCAAACTTGATGATGGCATGGTGCCCCTGCCGCACATAGGCACTATCCTGCGGGCTCATGAGGGCTTCCACCTCCAGCCCGCTGTCGGTTGGCTCCAGCGTCATCACCCGCATGGTAGGCCCGACCATCGCCCCAACGGAAATGGGAGCAATGGTCAACACAACACCATCCTGCTGGGCCCGGAGGTCAATCTCCTTTTGCCGCACACGCCCTTTGCGGTAGTCGCTCTTCAGCTGGTCCAGCCGTCGCTCACCAGTGACAAGCGTTTCATAAATCTTTGTCTTCCATGACTGGATAAAGCTTTCCCGCAGAGCCTTGAGGGCATCTAGACGGTTCTGCGTAGCACCAGCCACCTGCTGAGCGGAAATCAACGCCCGCTCTGTATCCATCACGGCATCCTGCGCCCCGAGAGTGGAAAGACGAGACCCCACAGCCTCCTTCTGCTCACGCTCTCTCATATCCAGCACGGCCTGTGTGACCTTCAACTTACTGGCATACATGGCTGCGTTAGCTCTAGCCTGCTGAAGGTCGTTCTGCATCCCGGCAATGCGGCGGTCGAAATCCTCGATGTGGGACTGGTAATCCACCTTCATCTGGAGGAACACCTGCTCCTGCTGGATGGAAGCTGGCACACTTATATCCGTGCGATATTCCGTACCCGATGCCTGCGCCTTCAGTCGGCTCACTTCCTCCTGTAGGGACTGCATCTGAGCGGACAGATTATCCATATCCACATCGCTCAATGTCGGGTCCAGTCGGGCCAGAACCTGTCCCTTGCGGACATATTCACCAACTTTGACATTAAGCGACCGGACACGCCCAGCAGCGACAGGCTGCACCACAACAATCGGTGCAGTGGAGATGATTCGTCCCGTAACAGTCACAACCTTGTTGAGCGGAAACAGCGCCATAGCCGCCACGCTAGCCAACACCAGCGACCCCACAAGCCACGTAATATAGCGGGCTGAGGCTGTCATGGGCAGGTTGACCATACCCAGCGTGGGAGAATGGAACTCCAACAAAGCTAGGGGCATATCCTCCGGGGCGAACGGATCGTCCGCCTTACGAGGGCCCTTATGATTGTCCTCGTCCATGTTGGGGGCGGCTTCAGGGGCAGCCTGCCGCTGCTCCTTCTCCTGTGCAGGGCCGGACCCGGTGGGCTTGCTCTCGCTCATCATTCCTGTCCTCCTGCCGACGGATTACCGCCCGCCTGCGTTTCCGGCGCAAGATGACGGTTCTGCTGGAGCCACAACGTCCGATACACATCACAGCGTTCCAACAGGACTTCATGTGGTGCGATATCAATGGCACGCCCCTGATCCATCACAGCGATCTGGTCACAATCCACCAGTGATGACAGACGGTGCGAGACAATCACCATCGTCCGGCCCTTTGCCAGATTTTTGAGGTTCGCATTAACAAGGGCTTCAGATTCTGGGTCCAATGCGGATGTCGCTTCATCCAGAATCATGAGTTTAGGATCAGAAATCACGGCACGGGCAATAGCCAAACGCTGCCTTTGCCCACCAGAAATATTGGTCGAGCCTTCTTCAATCCACGTCTCATAGCCAGCTGGCATACGTTCGATAAACTCTTCTGCCCCAGCCAGACGAGCCGCCCGGATGACATCATCCAGCGTCAGCCCCGGTCGCCCAGCGGTAATATTGTCATGGATAGTCCCACGGAAGAGGAAGTTATCCTGCAGCACAACACCAAAGGACCGCCGCAAATAGTGCAGGTTAATTTCCCGCAAATCGACACCATCAAGGCGCAGATACCCCTGATACTCTCGGCTAACACCCTGAAGAAGACGTGTGATGGTCGATTTACCAGACCCAGAACGCCCCACAAGCCCAAGCATGGTCCCTGCAGGCACATCAAAGGTTACATCCGTCAGGGCCCTATTCGCAGCCCCGGGGTAAGTAAAGTTGATGTTGTTGAAGCTCAGTGCCCCCTTAATAGGCGGGCGCATACCATGAGTCAGAGCGTAAGTTTCTGTCGGCTGGTTGAGCACCTCACCGGCCTCACCCAGAGACACGGTTACCTCGTTGAGGGATTCCATGATCTTGGCCAGACTAACCAGCGGGGACGCAACACGGCCACCCAGCATCATGAAGGCCATGAGCGCACCACCCTGCATGGTGTTAGCATCTGTCAGCACCAGATAGGCACCAACAAGAATAATGCCCCGGTTAATAAACATATTAAGCGGCTGCACCATCGTGCTGACCCAGTTGGCCAAACGCTGAGATGCCAAACGCCAATGAATGACAACAGCCGTGCGGTTGTCCCATGTGGCACGCCGGGTATTCTCCAGTGCCAATGTCTTGACTGTCCGGATACCGGCTACGGTTTCGTAAAGCGCGGCCCCACGTTGCATCTCCGCCCTGACCATCTTACCAGCCACACGACTCACCACTGGCAGCATGATGACCACAATCAAACCAATCGCTCCAGCAGCGACAAGAGTCAGCCATGCCAAAGAGGGGCTCATATAGAACAGCACGGGCATGACAACCAGCAGCATAAACACGTCCAGAAGGGTGTTCAGCACTTGTCCGGTTAGGAAGTCACGCACTTTGAAGATGGAGTTAAACCGCCCGAGTACTTCACCAGCCTGCTGGCGTTCATAAAACTCCAACGGCAACGCAAGAAGGCGGTTAAAGGCATGGAGGGAAATACGAGCATCCAGCCGGGTACTAACAACCAGTGTCAGCTCCTGCCGGGCATACGTCAGCAAAACTTCATAGAGGCTTAGAATGACGACAAAGCCCGTAAGGGAAACAAGGGTCGCCATGGAGTGATAGTTAATGACCCGGTCCACCACCTGCATGACGATCATGGCAGGGAATAGCCCCAGGATACTCAGCACCATAGAGGAGAAGACGATATCCCGCAGGCCCTTCTTTTCCCGCAGAACCATCTTAACGAACCAGTAAAAGTCGAAATTAGCATCTGCTTCCGACTCATCACTGCGCCGCTTGATCAGGACGACATCACCCGTCCAGAGCTGCATCAGCCTTAGTTCATCAATGGGAACAGGTGGCTCACCCTCACCCTTCAGAGGGTCACGCAGCCAGACGATACCCTTCTCGGGGTTCGTGCGGACCAGCAGGCCGGCAGAGCCATCCCGGAACAGCAACACAACAGGCGGCGTATACCCCAGCTTGACGAGATACCGCCACCGCAGGCGCATGCCCTTAGCAACGGCACCGTAATCCCTCAGCCAGCGGACAAGGGTTGCAGGCGATGGTGATGCTTCACCGGGCTCCGCTGCAAAATCGCGTATGTCCAGTTCGATCCCGTGATACCGTGCTGCGGCCATGACAGCCCTCAAACGGATATAGATCGGACTGACACCCTGCGGCTTCTGCCCAGTGCTGTTATGATCTACCCCGGGGGCGTCGGACTTACGACCTCCAGCACCCTGCCCGGAAGACTGTTCGCCAGTTGGAGGCTGGTTCTCCACAGAATATCCTTACTTTGTCTCGTCATCTGCATCAGGCATCCTGCTGCCTGATACCCCGCTCACACTATGCCTTCCGGGAATCTATAAGCAGTTACAAGGCACAGCAAGGGCACAAATATAATTTCCCCTTTACTTTTTGCTCGCCACACGGGGAACACCCCCCCTTGAAGCAAGGTCTTTCAGCTTTTAGGACAAATGCAGTACACTTTCTACCTCATCCTCTTCCATTCCATCTATCAGCTTCCCATCTGGAAAAAACCAGACAAGGCCCGCCACAGCCTCCCTTGAATATCCAACAGCAGAAGGCCTCTTCATGCTCACCCCCTCGCATTATGCCTCATCCCTGCCGAGTTTTTTCCACCGCAACATTACACTGCCTCCTACGCCTGCACCCCGCATCGTTGCCTTAAATACGGAGCTGGCCCAACAATTAGAGTTGGATGTGGATTGGCTACACTCTGCCGAAGGTCTGGCCTTTCTCTCCTGCGGAATACTGCCCCACCGGGATGAGGCCTCATCAGGGCCTGTTGCTACGGCCTATGCCGGGCATCAATTCGGCCAGTTTGTACCATCTCTGGGAGATGGTCGAGCGGCCCTCATTGCTGACTGCCAGACTAAAGACGATCATCGGCTGGAATTACAGATAAAAGGAACAGGCCCCACACCCTTCTCCCGCCACGGCGATGGCCGAAACACACTAGGGCCAGCCCTACGGGAGTATCTTATCAGTGAGGCCATGCACGCCCTTGGCATCCCCACCACAAGAGCACTAGCCGTACTGACCACCGGGGACATGGTAGAGCGAGATAATGGACCCTTTCCTGGGGCTCAGATCGTCCGGGTAGCCCGCAGCCATGTTCGGGTTGGCAGTTTCCAATATGCAGCGGCACATGGCGGCCTAAACCATGTCCGCCAGTTAGCAGACTTCACCATCCAACGCCTCTTCCCCGCCCTCACCAACGAAGGGCCGGAATGTTATCTGGCCTTACTAAAAACCGCCATCCAGCAACAAGCACAGCTGGTAGCCCGCTGGATGGAAGTCGGGTTCATTCATGGGGTCATGAATACCGATAACTGCGCTCTCTCCGGTGAAACATTGGATTATGGCCCCTGCGCCTTCATGGACCGGTTCGACCCGATGAAACGCTTCAGCTTCATCGACAAGGACGGCCGCTATGCCTATGGCCGCCAGCCTGCATTAGCCCTGTGGAATCTCAGCCGCTTAGCGGAATGTCTATTCCCGCTTTTTGATGACGATGAAGATAAAGCCATTGAAAAAGCACAGGACGCTCTACAGGGCTACGACCAGCTATTCCATCACGCTTGGCTGGCAGGGTTCCGGCGCAAGCTGGGGCTAGAGGAGCAGGACGAGCACGATATCCGCCTGTTAGAGCATATTCTGGAAACCATGCACACCGGCCAAGCAGACTTTACTAATGCCTTCCGTATGATGAGTTCGCCAGACGTCGCCATCCGGGACGATTATTCAGCCCTGCGGGAACTGTTCCCCGGTAATAAGGGCCATTTCGACCTCTGCCGGACAGAAATACTTCATCGCCTGACGCTCGAAAAACGACCCGCTGAAATGCGCCAGCAAGCCATGCAGGCAACCAATCCCCGCATCATCCCCAGAAATCATCAGGTCGAAGCGGCTCTATCACAAGCGATCGAAGGTGATTACCGGCTGTTCCATACCCTGCATGACGCTCTGAAAACCCCTTTTGCAGAAGCCGATGACGGACTTGCAGCTGCACCTAAGCGAGAAGAGGAAATCCACCATACATTTTGTGGCACATAAGACCAATCGCCTCTCTGCCCCATCAACACAGAAGGGGCAGAGGCACCATTAGTGCGTCAGGCTTTGGATACGCTGAAGGGCCTGACTCAGCCCTTTAGTTGAAAAAATGAGCCTCATCGGCTTGCCGGAAAATGTCATGGCCGTGAAGGTAGCCTTTGGCTCTTTCAGCAAAGTAGCCCATTGCTGATCATCAAATGTCAGGGGAACCAGGCAGCCAGCCGGGAGGCACGTTGAGAAGGAATAGACATCCCCTACAGGTTGGGAAGCGTTAGTCAGTGTTAAACCCCGGACAATGTCCAGCCCGAAAGGCACCGTCACCACGCCATGCACCTGCGTACCATCAGGTTCAAAATGGATGGTCATGACCCGCCTGCGTGAACGGGGCTCCAACGCCTGCTGCTGCGTGGCGCACTGCACAGTACCACCATTGGCCGCCCCTTCAGCCGGGGCCTGACAGATAACCTCCCAGTCCTGATAGCGTTCCCGCAGGATGCTCGCCCCATTCGGTAGGCTAGCTGCTGCATGGGCGGATCCTCCCAACAGGAGCACAACACCCCAGAGCCCCCCCAACAGCTGCACTATCCTCATGCCTTTTGCCATGCTCTTTCCTGCCCCTGCACTATTTCTTGCCGTGCAGCCTTATAGACCATTGGAACCTACTGGTCACCAGCCTGTTCAGTTACCCTCCCACCAGTGCCGCTGGCTCATTTTGGTTGCCTCGCCCACATCCGCTTTCAGCTTTGCATCACCTTGCGAACTCTGAAGTAAACTGTCCGTTTCCGCCTGCTTGTGAGCAAGCTCAGCCTTGATGAGATCATCCTCTCGGCTGGCACGGGCTTCCAACATTTTCAGCTTGAGCTGCTGCTCTTTCAGCTCCAGCTCACGGCTGGCCTCTTTGTAACGCCGGTCATCTTGCCAATCTGCTTCATTCTGAGCATTACGGGCCGCAGCAATACGGGCCGCATTGGCTGAGGCCTGTGCTCGCAGCCTTCTCTCCTGCTGCTGTGCCTGCTGGGCAGCCTGTTGCTGGGCGGCCTCCAGCGCCACACGGCGCTGGTCCTGACCATCCTGAATATGCGCCAGTGCCTCGAGCTGGGCAGGATCCATTGCCTGTGCATAGACAACGGGCACCGCCCTACACAGGCCGATGCCTCCCAGAGTCAAACACAATAGCCCAACATGCCATTTATCTGGACGTATCATTCCATCCTCCTCCGGAAGGCCTGCCTCTTAACGCCGCGGGCAGGCCGCATTAGGCTGGACACGAGTTCCATTGCCACCAGTTGATACTAGCAGTGCTGTACCAGGCTTGTATTCGCATGTTTTGCCTACCTGTGTAGAAAGCAGAACATCCCCGCCGGCACGGTCCTGATAAGCAATCGTCACGCCGCTAACGAGTGTATGGCTACCTGCAATCTGTCCCCCGACGAGGGTACCACCCAAGGCACCGCCAGCACCTGCCGCCAGACCACCGCCCCAGCCTGCATGACCGGCACCCACAGCCAGACCCGTGCCAAGAGCAGCCCCCAGAAGACCACCAACAACCCTTGCAGTGTCGCGATTTTTGGAATTATCCACATTCACCCGGGCAGCAGATACGGAAATAATCTGCACTGCACGGCCTCTCTGCACGGTATTGACCTGAGACTGGTCATAAACATCAGGCCGTGATTCCTGCCCGGGCGTCGTGCAGGCACC
Source organism: Bombella favorum (assembly GCF_014048475.1). Taxonomy (GTDB): domain Bacteria; phylum Pseudomonadota; class Alphaproteobacteria; order Acetobacterales; family Acetobacteraceae; genus Bombella; species Bombella favorum. The sequence goes on along the minus strand of NZ_NWUS01000004.1, from coordinate 9,503 downwards.
AAGTGTCAGAAAAGGCACGATCATGACAGCCATCAGGCCACGAGTTTTCAGCATGGTTTCTCCATATCTCCAGAATAGTCCGCAACAGGCACACACGGCACCACACGAAAAAGCCTTTTTCTAGGCCCGTAGGTCATGACTTCCCGCAGGCTTCATAACCTGTCTCTTTTCCAGAAACAGGCACCACATCGTCAAGTTAGATTTTTACAAGTCACCTCAAGGCGGCTTTCCCTCCTTGCCCCACCCTCAACTTTACGGAACACTCCCTGTTCGATAGTGAGAGGGTTCTCCCTCCATGACTGTCAGGCTGACATTCAAGACATGACCACTGCCAGTATCCTTCCCCATCTCTGGCTACCCTACAGCCAGATGCAGACCGCTCCCATGCCCGTAGAGGCTGCCGCCACCTCTGGCAGCACCATTACCCTTGCGGATGGACGCACCCTTATTGATGGCATCGCCTCGTGGTGGACAGCCTGCCACGGCTATAATCACCCCTATATCCGGCAGGCACTCATCCAACAGGCTGAGACCATGCCTCATGTCATGTTCGGAGGCATGGTTCATCAGCCCGCCATGACACTGGCCCGGCGTCTGTCGGACCGGCTACCGGGCGATCTGGAACGGGTCTTCTTCACCGATTCAGGGTCGGTGGCGATGGAAGTGGCGGCCAAGATGGCCATCCAATACCAGCTCAATCAGGGGCGGGAAGGACGGCACAAGTTGCTTTCCTTCCGAGGTGGGTATCATGGCGACACGCTGGCCATGATGGCCGTTTGCGACCCAGAAGAAGGGATGCATCGCCTCTTTGGGGATGCCTTAACGCAACAAATCATCGCCGACCTCCCCTCCACGCCCGAGACATTGGCAGCACTGGAGGCCCTACTCTCCAAACGGGGGCACGAGATTGCCGCCATCATCACGGAACCCCTCGTGCAGGGAGCAGGTGGCATGCTCTTCCATGAGTCAGAAACCCTCTGCCATCTCCGCCGCCTCTGTGATGAACATGGCATCCTCCTCATCATTGATGAAATCTTCACCGGCTTTGGGCGGACAGGGACATTCTTTGCCTGCGAACAGGCAGGGATCACGCCGGACATCGTGGCCCTCTCCAAGGCTCTAACAGGCGGCACCCTGCCCCTTGCTGCCACCATTGCCCGGAAACATGTGTTCGAGGCCTTCTTGTCGGATGATCCGCTCCATGCCCTCATGCATGGCCCGACCTTCATGGCCAATCCGCTAGCCTGTGCCGTGGCCAATGCCTCGCTGGACCTGTTCGATACGGAACCACGGCTGGAGCAGGTCCGGGCCATCAGTACCCAGATGGCTGCGGAGCTGGAACCCTGCCGCTCCCTGCCCGGCGTCAGGGATGTCCGTGTTCTGGGGGCCATTGGCGTTGTAGAGCTGGACACGCTGGATGACCCAGAAGCCCTTAAGCGGGCCTTTATCGAAAAAGGCGTCTGGGTGCGGCCCTTCCGCCGCATCGTCTATCTCACACCTGCCTTTACCATCACACCCGACGAATTAAGCACACTCACCAGCAGCATCCATCATGTCCTAAAGGACCATCTGGGATGAACGCCCTCCAATCGGCCCTTCAGGCAGCCCTACATGAGCGGGACCGCCAGCATACCCGCCGCCATCTTGTCCCTGTGGAGCGGCAGGGCGGCTCTCTGCTCCGTCAGGATCGCAAACTGGTTGACGTCACCTCCAACGACTATCTCGGCCTTGCGGACCATCCCTTGCTACGCCAGAGAGCGGCAGACTGGGCAGAACGCTACGGCACGGGTGCACGGGCCTCCCGCCTCGTTAGTGGCACCCTACCCCTACATACGCAGCTGGAGGAAAAGCTGGCCCGCTTTAAAAAAAGCGAGGCAGCCCTACTGTTCGCCAGCGGGTGGCAGGCCAATGCGTCCCTGCTGCCCGCCCTCAACCACCTGTCCCGCCAGCAGGTGGGCTACCCGGCCATCCTCTTCATGGACCGCCTGAACCATGCCAGCCTGCATCATGGCTGTCTGGCAGCCGGGCTGCGACAGGTACGCTTCCACCATAATGACCTTGCTCATCTAGAAACCCTGCTGGAGCGCCATGCCGACCAGAAGGGCCTGAAATTCATCATCACCGAGAGCGTCTTCTCCATGGATGGGGACCGGGCCGACATCCCCGCCCTGCGGGCGCTGGCAGACCGTTACGGTGCCTTCCTCTATGTTGATGAAGCCCACGCCACTGCTGTTCTAGGGCCGGGAGGGAGCGGCCTTTCCAACGGGCTGGCGGACATCACCATGAGCACAGCCAGCAAAGCCCTTGGCGGCATGGGAGCGTTCGTAACAGGCAGCCAGGCTCTCTGCGATTATCTGGTCAATCAGGCTTCCGGTTTCATCTACAGCACGGCCCTGCCCCCTGCCTGCCTCGGGGCACTGGATGCTGCCCTTGAGATTGTCCCCTCACTGGAGGCTGAACGCCAGCATCTCCAGCATCAGGCGGACCGCCTGCGCCAGCGATTGAATAACGCAGGCTGGAAGACCGGGCCTTCCAGCACGCAGATTATTCCAATCATGATTGGAGACAGTGAAACAGCCCTGCATGTTGCCCGCTCTCTGGAGGAGAAAGGCTTCCTCAGCATCGCTATCCGCCCACCGACTGTCCCCCCTGGCACAGCCCGTTTACGAATTGCCCTAGAAAGTCGTCTTTCTGCCACGATCATAGATCAGCTCGGTGATGCCCTGCTGGGCAGCCTACGGAGTGTACCACCCCAATGACGACTCTCTATTTTCAACATGGTTGGGGCTATGATGCCGGCTTCTGGATGCCACTGCAGAACCACCTACCGGAGTTCCAGCATGTTTGTGCTGATGCAGGCTATCTTGGGGCGGAGGCACGATCTAACCTGCCTCAATCCCCCTTCTGGGCGATAGGACACTCTGCCGGGGCCTGTTCTCTGCTGGCTCTGGAGGCGCCGCACTGCCTTGGCATCATCAGCATCAATGGCTTTGCCCGCTTCACCAAAGCCGAGGATTTTCCGGAAGGCGTGCCAGAACGCATCCTGCATCGCATGATCCGACAATTAGACCGTCAACCAGCCCCTGTCCTTCACCAGTTCCGCCAGATGTGCGGAGAGACTGCCCCCATTCTTCCCAGCACTCTGGATCGTGACGCCCTGAAAGCTGGTCTCACCACACTGGCAGAGATGGACCACCGCCCTCTCTTACCCCGCTGGGAAGGGCGACTCCACAGCCTACACAGCCCAGATGACCCACTCTCTCCGGCCAGAAATGGGCTGGGGGCAGACATCCCCAGCAGTACCCTGCCCGGCGGGCACCTACTACCACACACACACCCACAAGACTGCGCCACCCTTCTGACACGCATCATCAAGAATGCTTCTTCTGTATGACAGACAGCCGCAAGACCATCATCGCCGCCCGCTTTGATGCCGCCCAAGACTATGAACGAGCCGCTTTCATCCAGAAGCGATGCGCCCGGATACTGGCCGAGCGCATCCGCCAGCATCGGGCTGCACAACCGCCCCGCCGGATTCTGGAATTTGGCTGCGGCACAGGCCTATTAAGCCGAGAACTAGTCTCTGCCTTCCCAAAGGCAGAGTTTCACCTCACAGACATTTCCCCTACCATGCTGGAACGTACCAGCCAGCATCTGGCTCCCCTTCCAGCGACCGTGCAGCTTTATGTCATGGATGGGGAAAATCCACAGCCACAGGGGGCAGCAGAGGGATTCGACCTCATCACTTCCAGCCTTTGCCTGCAGTGGTTTGAGGACCGGGCCGCAGCGTTCCGTGACCTTGCCGCTCTATTACGCCCCGGCGGGCACATGATAGTCAGCACCCTCCTGACAGGTAGCCTGCATGAATGGCAAGAAAGCTGCAAAAACGCTGCCATAGCCTGCGGTGTGCCCGATTACCCCAGCCTTGCCCAACTCCAAGAGGACTGGCCTACTGGGGGGCATGGGGAATGGGATGTCTGCGCGCTTCATGATCCAACCCCTTCGGCACGGCACTTCTTAAAAGGCCTCCGCATGATTGGTGCTTCCTTGCCACGGGACGGGCACCAGCCCGCCCACGGGCTTCGCAGAGCCATGCATCATTTTGACAACCATTTTAGCCATGTAACCTATCAAACCGCCTTTGGTATCTTCCTGAAAGGATACTGACCCCCATGCTGCTTCAAGCTCCACCAACTCTACCTCGGACCACTCCTAAGGGCGTTTTCATCACTGGGACAGACACCGGCATTGGCAAGACCCTCACCAGTGCCATACTGACGAAAGCATGGCAGGGAATATACTGGAAGCCCTTTCAGACCGGCCTTGCGGAAGAGGCCGGGGACACGCCCACCATTCAGCACCTGACAGGCTTATCCGCAGATCACATCCTACCCCCGACTTACGCTTTACAGGCCCCTCTTTCTCCCGCTGCTGCCAGTGCTCTGGAAGGTATAACGCTAGAGCCTGAACATCTTACCCTACCCCCAACAACACATTCTCCCCTGATCGTAGAAGGGGCGGGTGGGCTCATGGTGCCCCTGACAGATAACATGTTGATGATCGACCTCATCGCTCGTTTGGGGCTACCTGTTATTCTGGTCACACGCAGCGGGCTGGGGACACTCAACCATACGCTGCTCAGCCTCGAAGCACTGTATCAGCGGGGAATTCCCGTCCTAGGGTTCATCACCAATGGGCCAGAATGCCCGGAAAATAGCCAAACATTGGAAAAACTAGGCCAGTGCCGCGCGCTCCATCACATCCCCGCCTTGCCCGGGACACCAGGGCCGTATGATGTCAGCCAGATGGCTGTACAGATTCCTTCATGGAAAAGCCTGTGGTAGAATGTTGAGTCTTTCAATGGTGAAGACACTACACTCTCTAGCGTAGTCTGCCATGAAAATACCATTTCCCCCGCCCTTCGCTGACGGGGTAGACAGAGTCCACATTACAGACTGACAGGGTTTTTAAATCTTATTATGAAACTGCATCGTCGTGACATTGTAAAAGCGGGTCTGGGTTTTGGAGCTGGACTAACCTTTGCAGGAAGACACTCCCTGAAAGCGCAGACCGTAGACGTAGCTCCGACACGTTTTGATGACGGCACCGTCCGCTCTCTGGCCCAGAATCTGGCCAGTAAAAGCTACCGTGCCCCACAGAAGGACCTGCCCGACTCTCTGGCACACATGACGTTTGACCAGTTTTCATCCGTCCAGTTCAATAATGAAAAGACCCTCTGGGGGCAGGATCATCTAGCGTTTGATGTCCAATTCTTTCCCCGTGGCTATCTCTATAAACAGAATGTCGATGTTTTTGAGGTCATAAACGGTTCGGCCCACCCCGTCACTTGTACGCCTGACACGTTTAGCAGCCGGGATGCCTCGTTAAATATCAGCACCGAGGCGGGCTTTTCTGGCCTGCGTATCCGCTATGCTCTCAATCAACCCGGCGTTATGGAAGAATGTGCGGTCTTCCTCGGGGCTTCCTATTTCCGAGCTGTTGCCAAGGGGCAGGCTTATGGTCTGTCCGCCCGTGGTTTTGCCAAGGATACAGGCACTCCGACTGGGGAGGAGTTCCCCGTCTTCCGTGCCTTCTGGTTGGAAAAACCAGCCGCAGGCAGCCAATCCCTCGTGCTACACGCCCTGATGGACAGCCCTTCCTTAACAGGGGCCTTCCGCTTTACCATCCGGCCGGGTGAAACAACCCTGTTTGATGTACAATCCTCCTTCTTCCCCCGTGTGGACATCTCAGCAGGTGGCATCGCCCCGCTAACGGGTATGTATTATTTCGATGCTAATGACCGGGTGCACGTAAATGACTGGCGGCCTGCCGCTCATGACAGTGAAGCCCTCCAGATATGGACAGGTGCCGGCCAGAACATTTACCGCCCGCTCACAAACCCGACTGACCTTCAGCTCTCTTCTTTCAGCGATGCAGGGCCGTATGGTTATGGGCTAATGCAGCGCAAACGGTCTTTCCATGACTATGAAGACCTCGCTCTGCATTACGAGAGACGCCCCTCCCTGTGGGTGGAGCCTGTCGGCAACTGGGGAAAAGGCAGTGTCAATCTAGTGGAAATCCCCACACCCAGTGAGGTCAACGACAACATTGTCTCATTCTGGCGTCCTCAATCCCCTATGAAAGCCGGACAAACCTATAATTTTACCTATCGCATGTATTGGGGGTGGGATACGCCATGGCCGACCCATCAGGCCCGCATCCATGATACCCGGGCCGGGGCCGTAACGGACCATCCCGACAAAGTGCAATTCGTTCTGGATTTTGACGGCGAACCATTCCACACCGTGTCTGACCCCGCCGCCTATCATCTGACCGCCCAGACATCAGCTGGCAGTATCGGGGGTGTCACGATTATGCCCAATCCGGAGATCAACGGCATGCGTGCCTTCTTCCAGCTCGACCCGGGCGGGGCAAAACTCTGCGAGCTTCAGGTTCAGCTTGCTAATGCGCAAGGGCCTGTTTCCGAAACATGGCTATACCGTTGGACCCCGTAAGAGCGATGACCACGCCACAACATAACGTCTTTCTTCCCCCTGAATCTCCACTGGCCATGCCTGTGCAGGACCTGCACAAAGCACCAGACCGCCATGGTCGGTCCTTTTGGCGGCTTCCAACCACGCCATCCCTGCTTTGGCTGCGGCGGCTGGCCGTTTTTGGAGTCGCCTTCCTACTGACTGGCTACAGCGTGGTGAAGATTAATGCCGTCTTCAACTCGCTAGGAACAAGTACGCTCGGCATCATCATGCTGGGGCTGTTCACCATCCTCAGCTTTTGGATCTCCCTTTCCTGTGCATCCGCGCTGGGCGGGTTCTGGGCCATGTTACGGCATGGCGGGCTGGGCCTCGGCATCCGCCGCACTGGCCCCCTGCCAGAGCTTTCCGGTAAAACCGCCATTCTCCTCCCGACCTATAATGAGCCACCCCAGCGGGTGATGATCAATCTCCGGGCCATGCTCAAGAGCCTTCAGGAGACAGGGCGGGGCGACCATTTTGACATCTTCATCCTCTCCGATACGACTGATCCGGATATCTGGGTGCAGGAAGAGCAAGCCGTTCTAGACCTCTACAAACAGGATTATGCTCGCAAGCATCTCTTCTATCGCCGCCGCTTCAAAAACACGGACCGCAAAGCAGGGAATATCGGAGACTGGGTGACCCGTTTTGGCGGAGCCTATCCGGCTATGCTCACCCTTGATGCGGATAGTCTGATGGATGGTGGGCTGATTGTCCGCCTAGCAGCCGCCATGGAACAGCATGAGCAGGTTGGACTCATCCAGAGTTTGCCTGTCATTGTGGGAGGGCAAACGCTTTTTGCCCGGATGCAACAATTTGCTGGGCGTGTCTATGGCCCCTTGATTGCACAGGGTATCGCTTGGTGGCATGGCTCTGAGGGCAATTATTGGGGTCATAATGCCATTATCCGCACGCAGGCCTTTGCCGAGCAAGCCGGGCTGCCGCACCTGCCTGGGAAGCCACCTTTTGGCGGGCATATTCTGAGCCACGATTTCATCGAAGCCGCCTTGATGCGCCGTGGTGGCTGGGCCATCCACATGGTTCCCGGTCTGAGTGGCTCCTATGAGGAAAGCCCTCCCTCCCTAACAGACATTGCCGTGCGAGACCGCCGCTGGTGCCAGGGGAATCTCCAGCATGCTCGTATTCTCTTTACCAAAGGGATGCATTGGGTCAGCCGGTCCCACATGTTGGTAGGTATTGGCTCCTACATCATGTCGCCTCTCTGGCTGCTGTTCCTACTGTTTGGTATTCTCATTGCCCTACAGGCACATTTCTATCACCCTGAATATTTCAGCACGCAGCGCAGCCTCTATCCGCACTGGCCGCATGTAGACCCCATTCTGGCCCGGTTGGTCTTCATTCAGACCATGATTGTGCTTCTCGCACCTAAAGCTCTGGCCTTCCTCGCCATCTGTCTTAACCCGACGGGGCGTAAAGAGGCTGGGGGTGTAGTGCGGCTTGGGTGGTCCATTCTGTTGGAAACGCTGATTGGTGCGTTGCTTGCGCCAATTGCTATGCTGATCCAGACATCCGCCATTCTGTCCATTCTGCTAGGACGCGATTCCGGTTGGAAAGCACAGAACCGTGATGATGGCAGTCTCCCCTGGGCAGATACCATCCGCAAATACTGGTTCTATAGCCTGTTCGGTATCATTCTAAGTGCAGCCGCATGGTCGGTCTCTCTCTCCCTGTTTTTATGGATGCTGCCGGTTTTGATCGGGCTGTTGCTTGCCATTCCGCTAGTTGGTTTCACTAGCAGCAGCCACATCGGGCAAGCTATGCGTAAGGCGGGACTTCTTCTCATTCCGGAAGAAACGACACCGCCAGCCATCATCCAACGGGCCCTTGAAGAGCGGAATCATCCGCACCCCGTGATTACGGAGGCCTTTCATGCGCTCCGCAGCAATACGGAACTGAGACATGCACATCTACGGACGCTCCCCGCTCCCCGAAAAGTTGGAGAGCCTATTTCTGTGCCGCTGCTGACGGGGTCTCTGAAACTTCAAGAAAGCGCAACACTGGAAGACGCATTAGCGCAACTAACACTCGCCGAAAAGGCAGCTATCCTAAGCTGCGGCAGTGACATTGCTATTCTAGCGGACCTACCTGTTACCTCTCCCAATCTAACGGATGAGCCGGCTAGTCATTAACAGCCACTCTTCTCCGCTTGCGGGGCTGCTCCAATATTTTTATGAGGCAGCCCCATTGTCTGGCCTGACATAACGCCCATCTCTAGAACAGAAGCCCTGACTGGTAATCTTACGAAGGCCGGGGGGGCTCCTGTAACCATAACAGGCCCTATACGGGATGGGAGTAGGTTTATGTCCATCAACGTTGTTTACAAAACTACAGCACGTGCAACCGGTGGTCGGGACGGCTTTGCCGAAACCACTGACGGTAGCTTCCGTGTGGATCTCGGTGTGCCCAAAGAAATGGGTGGTGACGGCAAGGGGAATAATCCAGAGCAGCTTTTTGCTGCTGGTTATTCAGCCTGTTTCCTTGGTGCCATGAAGTTTGTTGCTGGCGAAGAGAAGATCGACATTCCTGCTGATACGCATGTTCAGGCGACGGTTGGCATTGGTCCCCGTTCTGATGGTGGCTTTGGCCTTGAGGTGGCCATTGAAGTTTCTCTTCCGGGTATGGACCGAGCCAAAGCTGTTGAACTGGTAAAGAAGACAGAGTTTGTCTGCCCTTACGCCAACGCTACAAAGGGTAACATCAAAACGACTGTTACTTTGGTCTGAGACATAAAGAAGGGCTCCTGATATGGAGCCCTTTTTCTCTACACAGCAGAACATCCAGGCGATATTAATCCAAGCGATTTGGATTGATGTGTTTTTTTTGGGGTGTATATTTGGATGCGGGGGTAGGATTTGAACCTACGACCTTCAGGTTATGAGCCTGACGAGCTACCGGGCTGCTCCACCCCGCGGTAGTGGGTGGTATATATAGAGAGAGGGTGAGCGAGGG
>NZ_NWUS01000003.1 GCF_014048475.1 Bombella favorum | reverse complement strand
ATCAGCCTTCGCTAACGAAAACGCCGCCAACATATCCCTTCCAGTCTTTACTTTATAACCCATATTCTCTTTTCAATGACCACCCCGTCAGCCCCGAAACTTCCGCTCCAGCGCCGCCGGTGAATGGGCTTATACGCAGAACCCCCTACCCGCACAACCCCAAAAAAGAAGAAAAATCAAAAAAACTTCAAAAAACGTTAAAAAAACCTAAAAAGTCGCAGAAAACCACTGACCAAACCGCCTGATCCCTTCCTCCAAAGGAATCTGTGGTGCCCATGGAATCGTTTTCTTCAAGGCTGTTGTGTCTGCCCACGTCCTCAACATGTCCTCAGCAGGCTTGGGTGCTTTTTGAACAATGGCCTTCTTCTTCAGCACTGTTTCTAGGCAGCGGATTAAATCACCCACTGAGCGGGGCTCACCATAACCTATGTTGAAGAGACGACTTTCCCCCACCGCTGGCGGGGTCTCCATCAGGTGTAAAATTGCCGCCACAACATCATCAATATAGGTGAAGTCTCTTGCCAGCCCCTCAGCGTCCCAAAGTGTAAGGGGGGTTCCATCATGGATCGCCTTAGCGAAACCATAACAGGCCATATCCGGGCGGCCCTCTGGACCGTACACGGTAAAAAAGCGCATCCCTGTCTGCGCAAACCCATAAAGATGACTATAGGTCTGCGCCGTGAGTTCATTCATCCTTTTTGTTGTCGCATAAAAAGAAGCCTGCGCACCGATCACCGCCTCCTCCGAAAAGGGCAGTGTGGCAGATGGCCCATAAACAGCCGATGAAGACGCATAAAGAATATGCCGCAGCTGCGGTAAGGATCGGCAGGCCTCCAAGAGACTAACCTGCCCCTTAATATTATCTTCTATATAAGCATAAGGATTAAGGCGGGACTGCCGCACCCCAGCCCGGGCAGCGAGATGTAGAACAACATCAATATCAGGATGAGCAGCAAACAGATCGGCCAGCACGTCCCGATTACACAGATTAGCCCTCGTATAATGAAATCTGAGCAGCCCACAGAGTGAAGCAAGACGGAGGGGCACCATCTCCGGCGTGGACTGCTCATTGTCGATCCCTACAACCGTCCACCCCTGTGCCAGAAGGGCCCGGGCCATATGAGACCCAATGAACCCCGCAACGCCCGTTATAAAAACCGTGCGGGACACATCAGTGCACCCCGCCAGCCAAAGCCTCGGACGCAACCCGGTCGCCAACGAGCAACCCTAGCTTTTCCGCCGTTCCTGCTGGCAGCTCCAGCACAGCCCGGACAGGACCATGACTACTGATGATTCCTTCACTCAAAGGCGTAGTATGTTCCTCAATGGCGTGGATGCGGTTCTGGTCATCAATAAAGACCATATCCAACGAAACGAATGTATTGCGCATCCACATGGCGGAGCTTTGCGGTGTCGGCCAGACAAACAACATGCCATGGTCCGGCAGTATCTGCTTCCGGAACATCTCACCAACCTCCTGCTGATGCGGTGTGCTGGCTACTTCCACTTTGAAATCATGACCTCGCCCCGCTTGATCCGTAATAGTCAAAGCAACTTCAGGCAGAGGCGGCTGAGCTTCCGTAATCGTCTCTTCTGCACGAGCGATACCCATAATGGCTGTTGTACTCGCTAGAAAGAGCCCTCCCACCAGAAGACTCCACCGATAAAATCCTCTCATCTCTTTCCTCTCCTTCCCTGCCCCGCCACGGAACGGACACTTAATGCTGGAATGCTGGATTATTCTGTCGTTCTTCCCCAATCGTGGTCGGTAGGCCATGTCCCGGCAGTACGATCATATCATCGGGGAGGGTGAATAACTTACTACGGATTCTTTCCAAGAGTTGCCGCTCATTGCCATATGGAAAGTCTGTCCGCCCTACCGTGCCACGAAACAGCGTATCCCCCGTAATCACTACTCCCGCCTGCCGCAAGATAAACACAACATGGCCGGGCGTATGCCCTGGGACATGCGCCACCTCAATCTCGTGCCCTAGAAAGGACAACACGTCCCCATCCTTGGAAAAACGATCCGGGGTGACGCTTTTCATCCCATTCAGCCCGAAGGCCGCTGCCTGCTGCTCGATCCTTTCCAGCAGAAACAGATCCTCCCGTAACGGCCCAATAACGGGCACTTCACGACCCTGCCGTGCTGTCAGCAACGCCTTGAGGTCTGCCGCACCCCCAGCATGATCAAGATGGCCATGTGTCAGCAAAATAGCCTCGACATGCAGCCCTTCCACCTCTTGGGCGAGGCGTGCACTTTCTCCCCCAGGATCGACAATAATAGCCCGCCCTAATTCATCAGACAGAATCGTACAATTCTGTCGAATCGGTGTCACAGTCACTTTTCGCAAGGTTAATTTCATGGTGGGCTTCCACTTTCGACGGCATCGATCAAGAAATGACTTACAACTTCATAACCCACCCGACAAGAAACCGGTCTTCCACCACATCTGCCCCGCCAAAATGGAAAATATAGAAAAAAGAATAGCAAAATAAACAGAAATATTTCTTCTACATGAATACAGATTTAATAGCCTCTTTCTTTTTTCCTTATCAAGCCGCCCCTCCTGGCAGGTGCTTCGCCTTGCCAAGTGAGTATAATCGCCATGAAAGATATTTATGATTGATATATATTTCCTAATATTAAATCTTATTCAGGTCCCTATAGCTCTTTAAGGTCAATATTTGTCTTGTCACTCATACCAGCCTTCTGATAGTTTCTCGGGACTATTGAAAGAGTGAGGTCCATTCGGTCAAACAGAACGGGAAGAAGTACCATGCGCCGTGCCGGAAAACGGTTATTTCTATCATGTCTGATGTTTTCTGCGGCAGCATTCTGCGCTCCCAAGGCCGAAGCGAGGCATCACGTCCGCCATTCTAGCCGTATGGTCAGAAGCGGTCATTTCCTTCACAAACATTATCGTCATTACGGCCACGCTCATGTCATCCAGTGTGTGGCCTATGTGCATCAGAGTACAGATTTCCATATCCGTGGTAATGCACGGGATTGGTGGCGTAATGCCGAGGGTCTTTATGCCCGTGGCCAGCAGCCCGAATCAGGCGCTGTGCTGAGCTTCCGCCCCACACGCCGTATGCCGCTTGGGCATGTTGCCGTTGTCCGGGAGCAGGTCGATAGCCGGACCATCCTGATTGATCAGGCTCACTGGGCATCTAATGGCATCAGCCACAACATCAAAGTAGTGGATGTTTCCCCTGAAAATGACTGGACGGCTGTCCGTGTGGCTCTAGCCGGCAATAGCGGTCGCCTGGGCAGCATCTACCCGACACATGGCTTCATCTATAACCGCCCCGATGGCTCTGCGCCGGATTCTCCTCGCTATCGCAATGTCCTCGCTAGAGGGAGAGCCAGCGATATGGAAACAGCGTCCGTTCCGGCTGATACCAACTTCTTCGGGGATGAAGCACCGAGCCGCTCCCTCCAGTAACAGGGGCGGGAACATAATTTGAGTTTTACCAAAGCCGGGCTGCCCGTTTTTTATGGGCGTCCGGCTTTATGATATGGGTGGCCCATCTGAATAGCCTGTGCCCGGAAGAGCTGCTCCGCCAGCATGACCCGGACCAACATATGAGGCCATGTCAGCTTGCCAAGTGAAAACACAGCATCAGCCCGCTGAATAATGGCGGCATCAAATCCTTCTGCGCCACCAATCATGAAACAGACAGGGCGACCACTCTCCTGCCACCCCTGCAACTGGGATGAAAAAGCCCGACTATCTACGAGCTTACCGCCCTCATCCATCGCAACAAGAAACGCATTATCAGGGCAGGCTGCCAGAAGGGCGTCAGCTTCCCGCCGTTTCAACTCGGCCGGGGCACCACGACCCTGAGCCACTTCTACGATTTCCAGTTTCGGGCGTAACCGGGAGCAATAGCGGTCCAGTAGCTCCCGTTCTGGTCCCGCTTTTAGCTTCCCTACGGCAATGAGCTTCATCAGAGCACACTTGCGCCGTACATCATCTTACTCAACAGTGATTTCTTCCGCAGCAGCCTCGAAATCACCACCCCACATACGTTCAAGCGCATAAAGCTCACGGCTTTCCGGCATGAAGAGATGGACAACCACATCACCAGCATCCATCAGGACCCAGTCACTTCCCTGGTCGCCTTCGATCTGCGGGCGGGCCAGATTTTCTTCCTTCAGGCGACGCTCAAGATGCTGGGCCATAGCGGAAATCTGACGCTCGGAAAGACCAGAGGCAATAACCATGCGCTCGGCGAAACCAGCACGGCCTGTCAGGTCCAGTACAACAATATTCTCAGCCTTATCCTCATCCAGACTTTCTGTGATGACGGACAGAAGACGGGCCAGCCCTTCCTCAGAGAGAGGGGCGGAAGCGGGGGTTTCGGTCTCGTTGATGATGATACTCACTCCTGATCGACAGACGGGCGAAACAGCCCTTTTTGACGCAAAACAGTCGACGATATGTCATTCTGAGGCGCAGAAAGGAACGTCCATCCCGGCCCACTTCTTTTCTCTAGCAGAAGAGACGCTGACCTTCCATCATGACGATGCCGCCGCAGCACAGAGCTGGCCCGCCCCCTAAGGGCCGGTATGATACTTCCCGGCCGGGGCAAAACAGCAATCGGCACCAGCTGCGCTAACCGCCGCCATGACCGCCAACGGGAAAACTGAGCCAACCCATCCGCCCCCATAAGCCAGATGAAACGACAGTGAGGGAAACGCTGCTGGAGCATCGCCACAGTTCTGACTGTATAACGCTGCCCTAACTTCTGCTCTATATCCATAGCGATGATGCGCCGCCCATCCGCCAACGCTTGCGCCGTTTCCAACCGCTGGGAAAAAGGAGCCATGCCTTTACGAGCTTTGAGCGGATTCCCCGGTGAGACCATCAACCAAACTTGATCCAGCTTCAAGCGCGCCAATGCTTTGCGGGCAAGCTGTATATGGCCCTCATGCGCCGGATTGAACGAACCACCCAGCAGGCCAATGCGCATCCGGCGGCCATCTCCAAAGCGAGAGGCCGCAGCCCCCAGCGGAGTCGCCGAGGGCTTACGAAGGGAAGAATGTCCCTTCATGGGCAAGAATTACACGTTGAAGCGGAACAACAGGACATCGCCATCCTGCACGACATAATTCTTACCCTCGACACGCAGTTTGCCTGCTTCACGAGCGCCAGCCTCACCCTTGTAGGCCACATAATCATCATATGCGATGGTTTCGCACGCAATGAAGCCACGCTCGAAGTCATTATGAATAACAGCGGCAGCCTGAGGTGCTTTCGTACCCGCCGTGATTGTCCAGGCGCGGGTTTCCTTCGGGCCAACTGTAAAATAGGTTTGAAGACCCAGCAGGCGATAACCAGCAGCAATCACACGGTCCAACCCACTATCCTTCAGGCCGAGACCATCCAGAAACTCGGCCCGCTCTTCGGCCTCAAGCTGGCTGACCTCTGCCTCAATAGCTGCAGACACAATGACCGCCCCGGCCCCTTCTGCTTCGGCCCGCTTGCGAACCTGCTCGGAGTACACATTGCCCGTTGAGGCCGAAGCCTCTTCAACATTGCAGACGTATAGAACAGGCTTTGTCGTCATCAGCTGGAGGCGGGCTGCTTCGGCTTCCTTCCCCTCCGGAACAGCCGTACGAGCTGGTTTACCCTCACGCAGAGCGGCCAGAAGCGGCTCCATAAGCTCCAGCTGCTCCTTAGCCTCACGGTCATTACCACGGGCACGCTTTTCCAGCCCAACCTTGCGGCGTTCCAGACTGTCCAGATCGGCGAGCATCAGTTCCGTTTCGATGATGTCTGCATCCCGCACGGGGTCCACACCACCTTCAACATGGGTAATATCGTCATCATCAAAGCAACGCAGAACATGGATGATGGCATCCACCTCACGGATATTAGCGAGGAACTGGTTACCCAGCCCTTCCCCCTTAGAGGCACCACGCACCAGCCCAGCAATATCCACGAACTCAAGGCTCGTCGGCACAATGCGCTGGGAATTACCCGCTTTGGCCAGAACCTCCAGCCGCTCATCTGGCACAGCCACCCGCCCGGTGTTCGGCTCGATAGTGCAGAACGGATAATTGGCAGACTGAGCCGAAGCTGTCTGCGTCAACGCATTGAAGAGGGTGGATTTGCCGACATTGGGGAGGCCGACGATCCCGCAATTGAACCCCATTCGCTCTCTCCCCTTTTTATGCCTTGTCGGTCTGTCTCATCTCGTGCAGCCGCAGGCCTGTTAGATTCTCTATGTTCAGTTCCGCCGCAGAGCTGTCTTCGTCATGAAGGCCTCATGCTCACCCTGCGCCAAAAGTGGCGTAGCATCCGCCATATCGTCTAGCCATAGCTCTAGCTCTGGCCGTTCCGTACTGGAGAAATCCCCCAGCACATGGCCATGCACTTTCTCACGGCTACCCGGATGGCCAATACCCAGACGGACACGCCAATAATCAGGGCCGGGAAGGGCTTTGTCCATAGAGCGCAGGCCGTTGTGCCCGGCGGCTCCACCACCCCGCTTGACCCTCATCTTCCCGAAAGCCAGATCCAGCTCATCATGAAAGACGGTAATCTCATCTTGTGGGATTTTGTAGAAATGTGCTGCCTGCTGCACGCTGTCACCAGACAGATTCATGTAGGTCAGCGGCTTAAGCAGAATCACTTTCTGCCGCCCGACCATCCCTTCTGCCGTTTCCCCACGGAAACGCTTGCGCCACGGGCTAAACCCGTGGCGCGAGGCAATCGCATCGACTGCCATGAAGCCGATATTATGCCGGTTGCGACTCATTGATGTGCCCGGATTACCGAGTCCGACCCAGAGCTTCACAACCGTAATACCCCTTACTTGGCTTCAGCAGCTTCCTCAGAAGCCTCTTCTGTCTCTTCATCGACCGTCGGCGGTGCGATGGAGGCGATCACGAAGTTGGGGATATGCAGAGTCGGTGTGGAATGTTCCGTACCCTGAAGGTCGTCCCAGCGCACGTTGTCGTTGATGTCCAGCTTGCTGAGATCAACCGTGAAATGCTCAGGGATGTTCTCGACCGGCACTGCAACGTCAACGGAGTGACGAGCAATGTTCAACACACCACCACGCTTGATGCCAGGAGCCTCATCTTCACCCGTAAAGGTGATGCCAACCTGAACATGCACGCTCTGGCCAGGGACCAGACGCAGGAAGTCAATGTGGATCGGCGCATCGGACACCGGATGGAACTGGATGTCACGGATCAGGGCATGGACCTGCTCACCACCAATGCTGAACTGGTACAGGCGAGACTGCCAAGCACCACGGTGCAGCTCCTTCATGATGATGCGGGGGTCGATGGAGACCAGAGTCGGCTCCTTTTTACCACCATAAACCACGCCCGGGACCATGCCCTCACGACGTGTTGCGCGCGCTGCCCCCTTACCTGCTTTGGCGCGCTGGGAGATCTCCAGTGTCGTTACTTTCGCCACGTTATACGCTCCTGCGTTCTTGAATTATCACACCCAACCGGCCTCCAGGGGTGCCGGATGGTTGCCCCGCCCTAGCGGAAAAAAGCGAAAAAGACAATTTTTTTATCCGTCAGCCTACCCGTCCCGCACGAATGACAGAGACCTGACGCCCTGTTCTTGCATCCCCTTTCAGGGTTGCCCGGCGATGGCTAAAGAACTGCCCATCTGCCAACGTATCATGGCCTGTCCATTCGCTTCGTACGCCCTGCTTTTCCAGAAGAGAGAGACAGAAAGCAGGTAGATCAAACTGATAGTGACCATCCCGTACCGCTAGAGCAAAGAAACGCCCCCCTTCCGGGTGCTGCTCCAAAACAGCCCGACGCATATCCTCGCCCACCTCATAAGAGGCTGGACCGATACAAGGACCAACCACAGCACGGAGCCCCCTCGCCCCCAACAAGCGCATCTGTTCCACGGTCTGCTCCAGCACACCCCCTACGGCACCACGCCAACCCGCATGGGCCGCACCGACAATCCGGCCATCCTCTGAAGCCAAAAGCACAGGGGCACAATCCGCCGTTGCCACACCCAATGCGATATCCGGACTATCCGTCACTAGCGCATCCCCTGCTGGGAGGGCCTCATGGCCCTTCATGTGCGACCAGACATCTTCTGCCCGCCGCAACACATGCACATCCGCCCCGTGAACCTGCCGGAGTGCCACCAGCTGCTCCAGCTCTACCCCCATAGCAGCAGCCATCCGCCGCCTATTTTCCTGCACGTCTTCCAGCCGATCCTGCGTCCCTAGCCCACCATTGAGTGTCTCGTAAGGAGCTGCCGATACCCCGCCTTGCCGGGTAAAGAATCCATGCTGAACCGGCAATAGAGAGGCTTGTATCAACGGAGGACACGTCATTCTGTTATCCAGTCTGTTTCCCGTGCTGGGTGACGGAAGGCATAGACCATGAGACCAATCCCGGCCAATGCCATAGGCAGGCATAGAATCTGCCCCATTGTGATACCCCCTGCCAGAAAGCCGATATTATCATCCGGCTGACGGAATAGCTCACAAAAAGCCCGGGCACAGGCATAACCAAACAGGAACAGACCGGAGAGAAACCCAGCCCGTGCCCGCAAGGGGCGGCGGCTCACGGCCAGAAACATCACAATCAGAAGCAGGACGCCTTCTGTCAGAGCTTCGTAAAGTTCGGAAGGGTGCCGGGGTTCCGGCCCTACAGCTGGGAAGATCATAGCCCACGGCACGGCACTCGCCACAGGCCGCCCCCAGAGTTCCCCATTAATGAAATTGGCACACCGCCCTAAGGCCAGCCCGATCGGCACCACAACCACGATCCGATCCGAAAAGGCCAAGAAATTCAGTTTCCGCCGCCACGTAAACAGGGCCAATGCAATAATGACGCCTGCCGCTCCACCATGAAAGGACATACCCCCCTTCCAGGTAGCGAAAATTTCCAAAGGATGGGAAAGAAAGAAAAGAGGCCGGTAAAACAGGACATAACCCAGCCGCCCCCCCAGCAGTACACCCAGCACCGCATAGGCGAGGAAATCATCCACAGCCAGTTTTGAGGCCACCTTCGGGCCAAGCTGAACCAGCCTACGAGCTAGGGGCAGCGCAATGATGAAAGCCAGAATATAGGCAAGAGCATACCAGCGCACCACCACCGGCCCGACCTGGAAAGCGACCGGGTCCAACCCCGGGAAAACAAGCGGATATGTCACAGATAGGACCTTCCTGAAGCCAGATACTCGCCAATGTAGCGGCTAATCCCTTCCTCCAGAGAGGTAAAGGACGCCGTATAGCCTGCCTCATACAGGGCACTCATATCCGCCTGTGTGAAGGACTGATACTGCCCCTTTAAGCTCTCTGGCATTGGGACATAATCAATCTCTGCTGGCCGACCCGCCGCAGCGCAGACAGCCCGTGCCAGAGCTTCATAGGTCCGTGCCTGTCCTGTTCCACAATTGAACAGCCCACTGACAGAAGGGTGCTCCAGTAGCCAGAGCAGAACATTCACCACATCACCAACCCAGATGAAATCACGCTTCTGCTGCCCATCAACGATATCGGGCCGGTCTGACTGGAACAAGCGCACGGGGCCACCAGCCATCAACTCATCATATTTCACCTTGATGACCGAGATCATCCGCCCTTTGTGATATTCATTAGGGCCATAGACATTGAAGAACTTCAGACCGGCCCATTGCGGCGGGGTTGGCTCTCCGGCTTCCACTGTCCGCTTTACCCAGAGGTCGAATGCTTGTTTGGACCATCCATAAAGATTGAGCGGCTGTAGCCCTTCAACACGTCTCAACCCATCAACAAACAGGTCCGGCCTGTCCGCTGCCCCATAGGTGGCCGCAGAAGAGGCATAGAGGAACGGAACCTTTTGCTCCGCACACCACCGCCAAAGCTGCTGAGACAGAGTGACATTGCTCTGCCATACCAAATCGCCATCGCGAGCAGTCGTCTCGCTGATGGCCCCCATATGGATGACAGCCTCCACCCCATTCGCCTCTGCCAGAAAGGCTGTCAGCTCACTAGGAGAGACCAGAAGATGGGGCGGATGGCTGGCAAGATTACGCCACTTTCCCTGATCGTGCAGATAATCCACAACGACAGTCCGCTGCCCACGCTGGAACAGGGCATTCTGTACGCATGACCCAATAAATCCGGCTCCGCCGGTGACGATAATCATTCTTCCTGTATAGTCTGGCAGAAAGCGGCTTCCAACAGGGAGAACGCAGAAACAGGGATGACTGGTTGACAGACCAGTATCCGGTTCTGAAAGAGTCATGACGGAAAGACAGGTCCGTTTTCAATGCTGAATGTCCAGGAGTACACATTATGGTCTCTCGCCCCCGTTTCCTTGATGACCTGACCGGCCTTGCCGGAACGGCATTCTCTGCCGCATCTGGCCTGCGGGAGGAGGTCCATACGCTCATCCGTAGCCAGATCAACGAGATCCTGTTCTCTCTTAATCTCGTACGCCGGGATGAATTTGATGCCGTGCAGGAAATGGCAGCCCGGGCCCGGGCCGAGCAGGAGCAGACCACACAGCGCCTTCAGGCTCTGGAAGCCCGACTGGACGAACTGGAACAGGCCCTGACAGCCCCATCCTCGCAACGCTGACCCTCTATTCATCCCCACACAGATACGGAGATCCTCCATGACAACACCTACCCTCCTTCTAGTCGGCTGCGGCAAAATGGGCGGTGCCCTTATGCGGGGTTGGGTCAGCAGCCCGAACCCGCCACGCCTCTTCATCCTGGACCGGAAGATTCAGGATGCTCCTGCTGGCAGCACTGTCTTCCGCACGCCTGAAGAGATCACAGATGATGTCCAGCCGGATATCATCGTGCTGGCTGTCAAACCCGCTGGCGCAGAGCCTATGCTGAAGGCCCTCCGCAACGTGCTGGGTTCACGGATGGATAAAGCCGCTCTACTCTCCGTCATGGCAGGCAAAAGCTGTGAAAAACTGGCTGAATGGTGTGGTCGAGCTGATATGCCCATCATCCGCACCATGCCCAACACGCCCTCCAGCGTGGGTGCTGGCAGTACGGGGCTTTATGCCTCCCCACATGTCAGCAAGGCACAAAAAGAGTTGGCCATCCGCCTGATGGAACAGGTGGGGGCTGTTGTCCCAGTCCCGCATGAAGAAGACCTGCGCTCCGTCATCGCCATTGCAGGCTCTGCCCCGGCCTATGTGTTTCTTCTGGCTGAACTGCTGGAGAAAACAGGCCAGGAACTGGGGCTGGAGAAAAAGGCCGCATGCACGTTGGTCCGCAGCATGATCTATGGCGTTGGCAAAATGCTGCATGAGCTGCCGGATGAAGCCGAAACCCTGCGAAAGAACGTCACCAGCCCCAATGGCACGACCGCCGCTGCGCTGAATGTCTTTATGGCTGAAGAGAACTGGCCCCGCCTAGTCCCATTGGCCGCTGAGGCCGCCATCAAACGCTCCCGCGAGCTTGATGACTAAAACCGGCCGCAGGTAGGGAGCCTTCACAAGGGCATCCCTATCTGCCCCATCACCGCTGCCGCACGGACAGGGAAAACCATCATGAACGCTGACCATCACGACCCGCTCTTTGATAGGACCATGATTGAGACTACGCTCCAACTTGCCCAGGACGTAGGCTGGCAGCGTGTCTCCCTTGTTGATGCTTCACGTGAAGCAGAACTACCCCTCCAACGGGTCCGGCAGCGTTTTCCGTTCAAAGCCATGATTCTGCTGCGGCTAAACCAGCAAATTGATGATGCGGCCCTTTGCGGGGAAAGTTACGGCACGACTGTTCGTGAGCGGCTATTTGACCTCCTCATGCGACGCTTTGATGCCATGCAGGATTACCGCTCTGGCATCTGTGCCATTATGCGGACCCTCCCCCGTGACCCTGCACTGGCAGCTTTTCTCGCAGGTACGACTATGGAGAGCCTACGCTGGATTGCCGATGCCGCTATGCTAAATCGGCAAGGCCTCACCGGCATGGTTCGCCTGAATGCCCTGTTAGCCCTGTGGTCCAGAGCACTCATCAGCTGGGAAAAAGACGACTCGCCAGACCTCGCCACAACGATGCAGACACTGGATGGTGCCCTAGCCCGTGCCGAACGGATGGGACTACTGAAGGAAGCCACGACTTCCAGTCTCTCAGCCACACCAGAGGGTGGACTACCCGACCATATTGCACCTGATGAGCAAACTGTCGTGAATCATACGGCCCATGAGGAGCCAACCTGACCACACATCAACAAAAAATACTCCATCTCTCTTTACCCCCTTTAAGGTTCACGATATTAAGGGCGCAGCGTTGGGGCGTAGCCAAGCGGTAAGGCAGCGGATTTTGATTCCGCCATGCGGAGGTTCGAATCCTCCCGCCCCAGCCAAAAATATCCCCCCTCCCAAAATTGAAGCATAAAAAAACGCCGCCTCCATTGTGGAAACGGCGTTCTTGCCATGTCTGCTGCATAAAAAAACTCCGACCCCTTTACGGGGCCGGAGCAGAAGAGATCAGAACTTCTGGAAGTCTTTCGGCTGGAGCTGACCCTGATCAAGGAAGGTGATCTGCCCCTGATCATTCGGCAGGTCGATGGTGGTATTCCCACCCTTGACGGTCTGATTCTCAAGCATCTGGCCGATTTGCTCGTCAGTTGCTTTAAGACCAACCTTATTCCCCGCAGCCTTACCGAAGTCGGAGATCGTGTAATGGCCGCCCTTGTTGTTAAGGAACTGGAACAGGTTGGCAGACCCACTGCCGCCGCTCAGTGTCGCACCGGCATCAACACCGCCAGTCACCGTGTTGTTAACGGTGATTGTATCGGACGCTGTACCACCGTTGATTGTATCCCCAATCCCAGCAAAAGCCTGCAGAGACTGATGAGATGCTGATGCATCAAACAGGATATTGTCCGGGTTCAGAGCATTGCTCTGATGATCCGTCTCAAAGACGCTTTGCCCAGCACTACCCTGACGTGCGTAATGATAGACGCTATTGGCTGTCCCGAAGATGGTTGCGTTATCGCCGACAGAACGTGTGCCAGACCCTACACCACCAAGGAAGCTCAGCGTACCGCCGAGAGAAAGCTGCGTCCCATCCCCAGCGGCGGAGACAGTGTCCTGGCCTCCCAGCACGGTAGCTGCCTGACTCTCCGTATCATCCCCCATACGGAGGAAATCTGTATCAAGAGATGTAAGCGGGCCACCCTCCACAACTTCGGAAGGAGACAATTGAGTACCAGTGCCATCCCCAGACCCCGAGGCAGACACCAGAGATGCGAAGGAGGTTGAAAACAGCTTATCCAGATCCGCCATTCTAATGGGAACGTTTACGGGGAACTGATGCTGCTGCCCTCCGGGAACGGTTACGATAGCCAAGAAAATTCACCTCAATGCAGCGTTGATCACACTCAACAGGGCCAACAGGAAGGCCAGTCTCCTCGACCGGGGCCATAGACCATTCCACTTCCCCTCTTGGCTGTAGAAATCGCCATTTTTCATGGCCTCTTCTGGTCCAAATTGAGGAATATGTGTGACAGCCTATTTAGAACCCCACCTTTCCGGGCGGGACCGTACAAGGATTACAAAACCCTTCCTTATTAATTTCCTAATAGTAACCCTTGCATTGCGCAACGACAACCCATTCGTAGCTGTTTAGTTAAAAATCACGATTCTAAATAGAAAAATGCACAACGCCTCGCATACACCACTGCATGCAAGGCGTTGATAAAACTACATAAAATGAAATTAGATCGATTAGACTCAGCTCATTACTGTATGCGGGATGCCAGACGCTCCAACGCCGCAATCCAAAGATTCGCCGTACCATCGGACGGTGCCCGCCAGTCCCCACGGGGGGACAAACTCCCCCCCGCCACGACCTTCGGCCCATTAGGCATGGCCGAACGTTTGAACTGACTAGTCGCAAAAAACCGCTTCATGAACAGGTGCATCCAATGGATGATAGTCGGCAAATCATACCCGATCCGATCCCGCTCCGGATAATTGAGCGGCCAACTGCCCTTTTCAGCATCCCGCCACGCATGGAACTGAAGAAAAGCAATCTTCTCAGGTGCGAATCCATGCCGCAGCACATAGTAAAGAGTGAAGTCTTGCAGTGGATAAGGACCGATTACCTGTTGAGTACTCTGCACCCCCTGCCCTTGGTCTGGTACCAACTCAGGTGAAATCTCCGCTGATACAATTTTCTCCAGAATCGTACGGGCAGTAACAGAGAAACTATCATCATGCCCTACAGCCCAGCGGATGACGTGCTGAATAAGCGTCTTAGGCAGGCCCGCATTCACATTGTAATGGGCCATCTGGTCCCCAACGCCATAGGTACACCAGCCCAAGGCCAACTCGGACATATCCCCCGTGCCAATCACCAGCCCCTGATGGTGGTTGGCCAGCCGGAAAAGAAAGTCCGTCCGTAATCCAGCCTGCACATTCTCAAACGTCACATCATGGGCTGGCTCACCACGCCCATATGGATGGTCAATAGCCTTCAACATAGCCAACGCCGTGGGGCGGATATCCAACTCCCCAGCACTAACACCAAGGCTTGCCATCAAGCCATGCGCCATAGCGAGGGACTCACTACCTGTCGCAAAACCCGGCATCGTTCTGGCCAGAACACGGCTCCGCTCCCACCCCAGGCAGTCCGCTGCCTTCACCGCAACCAGAAGCGCAAGGGCACTATCCAGCCCTCCCGACACGCCAATAACCATGGTGCTAGCATGAGCTGCCCTCAACCTCTGGCACAGGGCCTGGACCTGAATACCCCACGCCTCTCGGCAATCCTGCTCGCAGAGTTCTGGACGGGCTGGAACAAAGGGGAACCGAGGAACATCACGCCGCAGCCCCCAATCTTTCACCTCCGGAGCCAAAGCAAAAGCAACGTGACGAAAACCACCGTCACCAGCAAGGCCGAAATAGCCATTCTGGAGCCGCTCCTGCCTCAGTCGGTCGAGGTCGATATCCGCTACGACCATCTCCCCCTGCCGGACAAAACGCTCCGAAGAGGCAAGGCAATCCCCCGCTTCATGAATCAGGAGCTGACCATCCCAGGCCAGATCAGTCGTGGATTCGCCTTCACTAGCAGCCGCATAAAGATAGGCGCTGGCTGTCCTCATGGACTGCGCCTTACAAAGCAAAGCACGCTGCTCCGCCCGCCCGACTGTCACGGGGGATGCTGAAAGATTGGCCAGAACCGTAGCCCCAGCGAGTGCCAACGCTCCACTAGGCGGCTGGGGCACCCAAAGATCTTCACAGATTTCCACACCCAGCGTCAGGCCCGGAATATCCTCTGCCTTAAACAGGATATCCGTCCCGAACGGTACAGCCTGTCCACCCAGCATGATGGTACCCGAACAACCTTGCCCGCTGGTGAAATGCCGGGGTTCATAGAATTCCCGATACCGGGGCAGCATCGTCTTGGGAACAATACCCAGAATCCGCCCCCGGTGGAAAACCGCTGCACAATTATACAGGGCATCCCCCCACCGCAGGGGAAGGCCGACAATGCCAACAGTCATGAAGTCAGCCGTTGCTTCGACCAGCGTCAGCAGGGCTTGCTGCGCCCCCTCCAACACGACTTGCTGGAAGAAGATGTCCTCCAACGTATAACCCGTTAGCCCCAGCTCCGGGAAAACGGCAACAGCAACACCCTGGCTATGGCAACGCTCCAGCCATTCCCGCACGACCATCGCATTATGGAGAGGCTCACCCAATGTGATGGGCGTGGTACAAGCTGCCACACGGGCAAAGCCCTGCCGGTACAGACACAGAAAATCAGCCAGAGACATGGCAGCTTCCTTCCGTTGGACACATCCTTACAGCAAATCCGACTTACACACCCAACCGATTATTCCGCACAAAACGAAACAGACGCAGCGTCTCCCAAACTGCCAAACAGAAAACCAGCACAGCATAAAGAGCCGAAAGCGTTGTCATTGAGACAGGCAAACCGAAGGGATAATCTGGCAGATCACAGGGCTTAGTAGGCCGTGCAGGGAGATGGGCCATCCAGTCCGAAAAATTGTGACCTTCCACGAGGGCAACGTGGCACTCCGCAGCAGGACTCGGCCACCACCCCTGTTCTACCCCAACATGAAGAACCCCAAGCCCAACACTGACCAGCAAGCAGACAAGCCCAGCCACAGCCGCCCAGCGGGCATAGCGTGGAGACAACACCAAAGCCAGCACACCAATCCCCAACAGCACCCGCCACGGCCCACGCTCCCACAAGCACAGCTCACAAGGCACCATATGCAGGAACGTCTCAGCTACAAAAACGATCAGGAAAACAAGTAGAGCGGCCAGAATATACAGCCCACCAATTCGCCAGACGGCCCTTATCTGCCGCTTGTCGGTAAACAGCATTCCCCTCTCCTTCTATTGTATCCCGTTCAGATTTCAGGGCTGAGTAACCGTACCCGGTGCCGGCTGCGGCGCTGGCAATGATGTGGCTGGCGGCAGTAAGGAGGTCGGGCCAGAAGACCCACCCCCTTGCCCGCCACTCCCGCCGGAAGGAGGAGCTAGCACTGTCGGCCCTTGCCCTTCATCCGCTTCGACATGCGGTGCCATAGCCATAGGAAGTTGCGGCGGTACAGGTTCTGGCAGAGGGCCAACCATCGGCTCTACCTTATCGCCATCACAGGACACGACCTGCACATCATACAAAGCCCCAGCATAGGCTCTCAGAGCGGGGTCATCCGTGAACATCCACCCTTCAAAAGGAGAGCTACCGGAGTCCTGACTCTCTTCAATCTTCAGCAAAACAGCCGTCTGCGCTGGGAGACCATCCGGCTTCTGCACGCAACGCTCCAACCGGAGCGACAGAGGCCCATAAGTGGTATCCGCCCCCACACGCAGTGGTACCAGCTCCACATGAGAATCTAGACGCCGCATGATCCGCAGCACCGCCCCACTACGCCCCTGCCATGTCGTGGCCGGATAGACAGCCGGAGCCGCCACACCTCTGGCACCTTCCGCATGAAGGGCACCCGGTACTACAGCCAGCAAACCCGCCAGACAGGGCAGGGCTAGAACACTCTTTCTGATCCTCACTCCGCACCTTCCTTTCCTGCTGCCTCTCCGACCCCACTTTCGGCCATCACATCTGCCAAAATCTGCTCCATGTGATGCCGCAGAAATACAGGCCCTACCTCCATAAGCAGGGCATCTGCACAAGCATCACGCAGCACTTGCCGCAATTCCTCTTCATTCTCCCGCAGGACACGCAGCTTACCCGTGCAGCTTATGGGCTGACCATCCCGGTCCAGCCAGACCGGTTCATCGGGGTGGTGCTTCACTGTGCTGACTGCCCCACACCCGGCTCCGCCCCAACACCTGCAGGCGGCGCAGAAGGAAGAGCTTCACCCGGCTGCCCAGCCGGTGCTGCCTTTTTCTGAAGGGAGTCCGTAACCGAAAAGATGAACTTACTCAGCAACTGCTCAAGGCTGATAGCCCCCTGCGTCTCGCTGATCGTCCCGTTAGGCTTCAACATATTTGTATCACCGCCGGGAGTGAGGGCCACATATTTCCCACCCAATAGGGAATCCGATGTGATGATGGCCCCGCTATCCACAGGAAGTTGAATGCTCGGTGAAACAGAAAAAACAATATTGGCCTGAAATGTATGGGGGTCCACCTGCATGCTGCGCACATGACCAACCGTAACACCAGCCAGCCGGACATCCGACCCTACACTCAACCCATCGATATGACTGAATGACGCATGAAGAGGATAGCCGCTATCCTGCGGATGCTGCCGCCCAACAAGGGCTAACACGATCAACACTGCCAGCACGACTGCCGTCACCAGCCCAACCAGCAGTTCCATCCGGTCCCGGCCGGCCCGTCTTGCTGCGATATACCCGGCATTATCCGAAGCCATGAAGCATCCTCACCTAGTATTGTTGACCCACCATGCAGTCACGCATACCGCTCTAGCGGACTCCGCCCCTCACGTCCAACACCCTGCATGATGGACGCCATTTTTTCTTCTCCCCCTTACAAGGGATAGTTATCCCCCATATCCCCACTTTTTCGCCTGCTTATGCCCGCTATCCCCCTTGGATTACGGTTCCCTCATTCTTCCTTCAGTACTAGACTCACTAATTATGAAAGCGCATCTTCACTGGAGTGGCGTTCACATGAGAACGCTTCAGACGAACACAGACCCCGACAGCGCAGTTCTGCGATCGGTAACCCTCCCTTCTGTCTGGAGTGACGATGCCGCTCAGGCACTCATCCAGCTAACCACTGCGGAAGGTGGGCCGGTCCGTCTTGCCAGTGAAGCCGCCCGCTGGGTGGAGATGATTGATTCCACCCCCCCGCTGCCTCATAGCCCGCAGGATGCTCCACCTATCGGGCGTAGCCTATCCTGCCTGCTGCTGATGCAGCAAATGGCTCCCAACGCCGCCATCTGGCGCAACGAGCCGGATGGACAACCCGGCTTCATCATCCGGCTTTCCGGCTTCGTGCAAGATGGCATATTTGCTACGGAACATTTTGCAGCCTGCCTAAAGCTGGCATGCGATGGCCTGCGCAGGCTGGAAGCTGCCCGCCGCCCTTATCGCAGCGGCGATCTACCTCTTTTTGATGATCCAGCACCTCATGATGACAGTAACGGCCCCGCCGGCCTCATCCTGCTAACGGACCTTGATGCCTGCCTGGCTGCCCTTGGGCTGGATTATGACAGCAACGAAGGGCGAGCCATAGCCTCAGCCATAGCCCGCTTTACACGGCTAGTTGCTCGCTCGGGCACAGCAACACCGGACAGTGCCTTTACCTGCCCGCAAGCCCCGGACATCGAACAGGCCAGCATTGCCATCAGCTCCACCATGCACTCTGTGACCGGGCTTGCCCTTATTGAGACTGGCTTTTCCTCTCCGGGGCCTGTCGATGCGCTGTTAGATGTAGAAGCCTGCGGGCCGGGCCCGATTTTCTCTCTGGTCACCAATCAGGGAGGGTTGCGCCCCTCCACACTCAACCGTCTGGCCCATAAGGGCCTCTCACCAGAAGCTGCTCTGGCCCTTGCCTTAGATGGTCAGCCCCCTCTCCAACCCGCTGGAGCCCAAGCCCATGCCTTGATGTATGATGCTATCCAGCCTTTCTGCGACCATCTCCCGGCACTGCCAGAGCCAGAAATGGATGACCTCAAGGAAAAGCTGGGGCGTGGCGTCCGTCGTCCCCTACCCATGCGGCAAGGTGGCTTTAGTCAGCGCACTTCCATCGGCGGCCATCGCCTCTTCATGCGGACGGGTGAATTTGAGGATGGCACCCTTGCCTCTCTTACTCTCACCCCGCCCCGTGAGAGCCCTATGGCGCGTGGGCTGATGGAATGTTTCAGTCAGGCTGTCAGCATCGGCCTCCAGTTCGGCGTACCGCTGGATGTGTTTGTCGAACAGTTCGCCTACTCCCGCTTTGGTGCCTGCGGCACGGTGGAAGGTGATGACATGGCCAGCTATGCGACCTCCATGCTGGACTACGCCTTTCGGGCCCTCTCGGAAGCCTATCTAGGCCAGCGTATGCCCGATGCCCCCACAGAAAGCGGCGAAAAACAGCAGGAAGCCCCCATGCTGCCTTTCGGGCCGGAGCAAGACGGCCCGTCTTCACGGCCTAAAAACCGTAAACTCCGCCTCGTTGGTTGAGGCATCATACCGTGAGTGCAGAACGGGAAAACATTGACAGGCCCTAAGTGGCCTGTCTAGCTAGTTCCTGTCCTGTACGGATGTCCTCCCCGCTACACTACTACGGGCGTAACGGGGATAGAGCGTTGCACCGCCACCCGGCGGGGGCACAGGGGAGATCGCGGATGACCGATCACGAGGCAATGAAACGCGACCAGTTTGACGACCGGCTTGCCCAGCTGGAGCAAAAGGTTGCCCCTCGTGCAAGGAAGGCAAAATCATCCACCCTTTCTGAGCAGTCCTCTCTTGGTATGGCCTTCCGTATCGCCAGCGACATGATCGCCGGTATTGCCGTAGGCTTAGGCATTGGCTATGAGCTTGACCGATGGACAGGATACAGGCCTGTGTTTATAATTGTGTTCGCCATGCTTGGTATGGCAGCCGGCCTGCGGAATGTCTGGCGTGTTGTGAATGTGATGGATGTCCCCGATAACGGGACACAGAAAGACGGGAGAAGCCAGCGTGGCCAGCGGATCGACGATTGACGCGCTCGGACAGTTTGAGCTGCATCCGATTTTTGGTTCTTTTGGTGAGGCCCTGTGTTTCTCTCAGGCCCCACTCTACATGGTCATCAGCGTGGCTGTTGTGCTGGCATTCCTTTATGTCGGTATGAAGCCAAAGGCCGTTGTACCCGGCCGCCTGCAGGCTGCGGCGGAAGTCAGCTACGAATTTGTACATGGGCTTGCCGTTGATACCATCGGTGAGAAAGGTACAGCCTTCTTCCCGTTCATCTTTGCTCTGTTCTTCTTTATCCTGGCTGGTAACTATATCGGCCTGCTGCCATTCTCCTACACATTCACTAGCCACATCGCCGTAACGTTCGCTCTGGCGATAACGGTGTTCATCCTTTGTATCCTGACGTCCCTGCGCTTTCAGGGCGTGGCCTTTCTGAAGCATTTTATGCCGGAGGGGGCACCAATCGCTCTGTCCCCCATTCTGGTTCCTATCGAGATTCTTTCCTACATCTCCCGCCCCATCAGCCTGTCCATCCGTCTTTTCGCCAATATGGTGGCCGGGCATGTGCTGCTGGAGGTTTTTGCAAGTTTCACGATCATGCTTGCCGGTCTTGGAGTTGTCGGCGATGCGCTGGCTGTTGCTCCGCTTGTGCTGAATATCGCACTGACGGCACTTGAGCTGCTGGTAGGGCTGTTACAGGCTTATGTCTTTGCCATCCTTACCTGCATTTACCTGCGTGAGGCTGTCGCTCACTAAGTGACTGACCACCTCCACGTGTCTCCCTTCGCCCTGTCTTAAAGGAAACCTGAACCATGGATCTTCTTCATCCCGCCCGTGAGATTGGTGCTGGTCTTGCCGTGATTGCTCTCGCCGGTGTCGGTGCTGGTATCGGTAACATCTTTGCTGCTCTGGTGAACTCCATTGCCCGTAACCCGGCTTCCCGCCCGCATGTGTTCGGTCTGGGCATGCTCGGCTTCGCCCTGACAGAGGCCATCGCCCTCTTCGCCCTGCTGATCGCCTTCCTTATTCTCTTCGTCTGAGGGCAGGACCCATGCGCCTTACGCCTCGTTTCCTCCTGTCTGCCGCCGCCCCCCTTGCGGCCTTACCGGGCCGGGCCGTGGCGGAAGGCATGCCCCAGCTCCACTTTAAAGACCCCTTGCTACAAGGGCAGGTGGTCTGGGGTGCCCTTATTTTCATTGTCTTCTACCTGCTTCTGAGCCGCTCCGCCCTCCCCAAGGTGGCGGACGTCATCAAGGCACGTGAGGTTCGTGTCCGGAATGATCTGGACTTAGCCCGCCGTGCCCGAAAAGATGCTGATCAGGCACAGAAAGAACTCTGCGAAGCGCGCGAAAAAGCCGCTGAGGAGGCAGCCGCCACCATCCAGAGTATCCGTGATGCTGCCAGAGAGAACATCCGGTCTCAGACAGAAGGGACAGCAGCCCGTCTGGAAGCTGAGATCAAAAAAGCCGAAGCGCAGATTGCCCTCTCCCGCAACAATGCGCTGGCCCAGATCAATGAGATCGCCTCCAGCACTGCCGTGGCTCTCACCGAGCGCCTCATTGGCACAGCTGACCAGCAGGCTATTGCCGCTGCTGTTGAACACGCCCACGCCACGAGGAGCTAAGCATGTTTCATGAACCCCGTTTCTGGACAGCGCTTGCCTTTGTCCTTTTCTTCGTCATCTTTGGCCGTAAGATCTGGGGTGTTATCGCATCCAAGCTTGATGGCCGTGCTGATGAAGTCCGTAAAAATCTGGACGAAGCCACACGTCTCCGCCGTGAAGCTGAACAGATGCTTGAAGACTCCCGCCGTGACCATAGCTTGGCACAGGAAGAGGCGCAGGCACTGATCGCTAAGTCCAACGAAGAGGCGGAGAAGCTCCGTGCTCAGGCCGAGAGTGATGCAGCAGAGCTCGTTGCTCGCCACGAGAAGATGGCTCGTGAGCGCATCGAAGCGGCTGAAAAAATGGCCCTGCGTGATATCCGTCGTGAGGCTGCCGCTCTGGCTCTGGCCGCTGCGAAGGATGTTCTCAGCAAAAAGCTGGCAGAAGACCCCGACCTTGCTAACAAGCTCATCAATAATGGGCTAGAGGCACTGCCGCATGCCTTTGGTGACAAAGCTGCGTAAAACATCATGACAGCCAGTGAGATGACCAGTCCCTTACTGGCTGTCGTGGTTACCGTCCTAAATGAGGGCGAGAATATTCTTCCCGTCTGTCGGGAAATCCATACAGCCCTTGAAGCCCTTCCGCCGACGGAAGTCATCTTCGTAGATGATGGCAGCACGGACGACACCCTCCAAAAACTACAGGAAGCCCGCAGCACCATACTCCCTGGGCTGCGTATTCTTGTTCACCCCTCATGCCTGGGTAAATCAACAGCCCTGCGTACAGCCATTCGGGCTGCTCATGCCCCGTGGATAGCCACAATGGACGGCGACGGGCAGGATGATCCCACTTTTATTCAGACAATGCTTAAAGCTGCATTGGCTCATGATGAAGAACCTGTCAGCCCTCTTGTGGTCGGCATCCGCCGCAAACGGCAGGACAGGCTTTCCCGCAGGTTAGCAACCCGTTTTGCCAATGGGCTTCGCCAACGCCTGCTAAAAGATGACTGCCCCGATACGGGCGGACCACTTAAGCTGTTCCGGCGTGAGTTGTTTCTCTCCCTCCCGCAATTTGAAGGGCTACACCGCTTCATCCCCGCCCTGATGAAAAGCTACGGTGCCCCGCTCATCTGTATTGAGACACAGCACAGGCCTCGGTTGCATGGGCACTCCAAATATACGAATCTGCATCGGGCTCTCGTTGGTGTGCGGGATATGCTGGGTGTGCTCTGGCTCCAGAACCGGACCCGCCGCCCGCCACCGCTGGCCGAACGATAAAGCTGGAACAACCGCAACCAGCCCAGCGGGCTGATATT
The DNA here is from genome assembly GCF_014048475.1 of Bombella favorum. Lineage (GTDB taxonomy): Bacteria > Pseudomonadota > Alphaproteobacteria > Acetobacterales > Acetobacteraceae > Bombella > Bombella favorum. Next base: position 258,839 of record NZ_NWUS01000003.1, on the reverse strand, counting down.
TCCCTTAAGAGCCAGATATCATCTCGGCTCATCCGGTGTGCAGCGGAGTATTCATGACCCTATCCTTCCGCCATTATGCCCTGCTTGCTGTTGTGGCCTTTCTGGTCGCTCTGCCGGGGCGCCTCAGCCTCCCACCGCTGGACCGGGACGAACCCCGCTACATGCAGGCTACAGCCCAGATGCTGTCTTCAGGCAATTTTCTGGACATACGCTTTCAAGATCAGCCCCGGTATCTTCAACCTGCAGGTATTTATTGGCTCGAAGCAGGAGCAGTAAAAGCCACCGAAACCATCACACAAAACAGCAACCTGCGTCATGAAAGCTGGCCATACCGCATCCCAAGCCTGCTAGCATCCCTCTTCAGTATCCTCCTGACAGCATGGATCGGCTCCCGCCTATTCGGCGGAATTACTGGACTGTTTGCGGCGGCCCTTCTGCTGGTCGCCCCTCTCTTCGCTGCAGAAAGTCGAATGGCGACTATCGACAGCGTCCTTCTCCTCGACATCCTCTGCCTTCAGGCACTGCTACTCCGCCATTTTGACGATATGCAAGCGGAGCGCTCAACACCATACCGGTTCAGCCTGCTCTACTGGTGCGCTCTCGGGATCGGCCTAATGCTGAAAGGCCCGATCGTCCTTATTCCTGCACTCGGTACCCTGTTCTCACTCTCCATCTGCCTGCGTAGTATGGCACTCATGCGGCAATTACGGGCGGGGTGGGGCTGGGTGATCAGCCTGCTTATCACCCTACCTTGGTGTATCGGCATTGCCGTCGTCAGTCATGGTGAGTTCTTCCGTCGTGCCGTGGGTCATAATCTGCTTGGTAAGATTGCACACCCGCAGGAGACGCACGGTTTCCCACCTGGCTATTATCTCATCTTATTCCTATTGGCCTTCTGGCCGGGAGCTCTGGCTACTGTTCGTGCTCTTCCTGCTCTCTGGCAGCGGCATACCAAACCTGAAGTTCTATTCCTTCTCTGCTGGATCATCCCGCACTGGTTCATCTTTGAATGTCTTGCCACTAAGCTTCCTCATTATGTCCTGCCAACCTATCCAGCCCTTGCCATTCTGACCGCCGCTAGCCTCATAGCGTGGCCTCTTAGCCCATTACGGTCTTTCTGGGCGAAACTGGGCGTTACTCTCTATGCCCTGCTTTGGGGAGTGGCGGGGTGTCTCTTTTGCGCTGCCGGGCCTTTTCTCCTCTACAAGATGGAAGGGCATCTCGTTGCAGCTGCACTTATCCCTGCCATCGGCAGTCTGCCGCTTCTTCTGGCAGGCATCCGACTTTTCTGGAAGCAGGACTGGCGGGGTGGGGCCATCTGTTCCATAGGAACTGCCCTGCTTACCGAGGTCGGTATTTTCCTTTGCGTCGTGCCCCATCTGACCAGCATCCAGCTTTCCCCTCGCATTGCAGAAAGTTTCAGAGAGCTACGCCCTTGCCCTGAAAGCATCCTGCTTTCCCCTTCATATAGGGAGCCAAGCCTTGTCTTCCTCACGGGGGGAAGAGTGCGCTTGCTGTCCCCTCTACAAGCGGCAGACACACTTCATGACCATGCCCGCTGCACTCTGGCCCTTGTAGACCAAAAAGATGAACCAGCTTTTCAACAAGAGCTTAGACGACTCGGGGCAGAGAGTATTCTGTATGACCAGTTCGAAGGGCTGAATTATTCCAACGGGCACACACTGCATCTGCGCCTCTATGCTAGTCACGGACAAGCTGCCCCCTAGCGGAAAAATTCATTCCACGGGCCGATAACAGTTCTGAATGGAAGCTCTCGCTTTCATTAAAAAACTGACATAGAATAATCGGACAAGACATTTTGTGAGCAAAACCATGCTACAAATCTCCACCCCCTCCGTGCCGATGGCATGGTGCACCGTCCCTCTGTCCCCATGACCCAGCAGGCGTCTTCCTCCTCCCCTGCGCAAGCGGCATCCTCCCCCTCTTGGTCTGTCGATAATACGAGCACCGGCCTTTCGCTGACGCTCAACGGGGAATGGAAAGCCCTGTCTGATGAGTTAATGCAATTTCCGGAAGCCGCACTCACTGCTGCCTCCCCCAAAGCGGGACAGAGCTTATTGATTGATCCTACCGGTCTGAAGGGGTGGGATTCCGGTTTCATCATGTTCCTGTGGAACGTTAAACAAGCGGCCTTTCAGGCCTCCCTAGTGTTTGACGATCGCTCCCTCCCATCTTCAGCACAACGGCTTCTAGCTCTTCTACCGGGCAAAGCGGGTCACCCCTCGCCCCATCAAGACGCCCGAGAAGGAATTTTAGCCCGCATTGGCGGAACGACACTGGACATCCTCCAAGAAATAAGCACATCCAGCTCCCTTTTGCTGGATGTACTGCGAGGTGCCTTCAGAGCCCTGCGGGGCAAGAGTTCCATGCGCCTTAAAGATCTGCTCGTGGATGTTTGGAACGCTGGCCCCTCTGCCCTGCTTATTGTCAGCATTGTCAATTTTCTGATCGGGGCCATTCTGGCTTTTGTCGGGCTGCTAGAATTGCGTAAATTTGCAGCCCAGATCTATGTGACCAATTTGGTGGGCATTGCTTCCGCACGCGAGATTTCCGCCATCATGACGGCCATTATCATGGCAGGGCGAACGGGTGGTGCCTATGCTGCTCGCATCTCCACCATGCAGGGGAATGAGGAGATTGACGCCCTTCAGGTAACGGGAATCTCCGTAGCAGGCTATATCCTGCTACCCTCCATCCTGTCGCTCATCCTTATGATGCCGCTGCTGTATCTCTATGGCACGCTAGTCGCCATTTTTGGCGGTTTCGTCGTCTCCATGACCATGATGGACCTTTCGCCCACCGGCTATTGGTTATCCACTTTCAATGGTGTGGAGCTCAGTCAGTTTGCGTTCGGCTTCATTAAGGCACTCTTCTTTGCCGGGTTCATCGCTCTGGCTGCCTGTCGGATCGGCCTGAAAGCGGGCCGAAGTGCTGCTGATGTCGGTATTGCTGCGACACGGGCTGTCGTGATCGGCATTGTCGGGGTGATCGCTCTGGACGCTATCTTTGCCGTTCTCGCCAACGCAGTCGGGATATGATGATGCCTGATAAAGAAACGCTCATTTCCGTCCGTGATCTTCAGCTTTCTTTTGGTCCCAAGATCATCCAGCAGAATGTTTCCTTCGACCTGAAGAAAGGCTCTATTTTCGCCGTAATGGGCGGATCGGGCTGCGGTAAAAGCACCCTGCTGAGGAGCATGATCGGCCTCCTTCGCCCTACGGCAGGGCATATCATGGTCGATGGCAAAGATTACTGGGAGCAAGATGACGCTCACCGTGCGGCCATTAACCGCCGCTACGGCATTCTCTTCCAAAGTGGTGCGTTGTGGAGCTCCATGACAGTCGGGGAAAATGTCGCCCTGCCCCTGGAAATGTTCACGGACCTCAAGCCCGATGTCATTGAAGATATGGTCCGCCTCAAGCTCGGGCTTGTTGGGATGGAACATGCCATCGACCTTTTCCCTTTCGAGATTTCCGGAGGAATGCGCAAGCGTGCCGGCCTCGCACGGGCTATTGCGCTAGAGCCCGACATTCTCTTTTTTGACGAACCTTCCGCCGGGTTGGACCCGATCACCTCCGCTCGACTGGATGATCTGATCCTCACCCTTCGTGATGGGCTAGGCGCCACAATTGTCATCGTCAGCCACGAGCTACCCAGTCTCTTCACCATTGCTGATGATGGCATCTTTCTAGATGCTATCACGCATAAGCCTATTGCTCATGGCTCTCCCCGTGCATTGCATGACAGCTGCACCCTACCGGAGGTAACAGCCTTCATGCACCGCTCTGCTTCCATCCCCTCCCAGACAGAACAGAAAGCCGAATAGCATGTCTGAAAACACCAACAGGAAAACCCAGATCGGCCTCTTTGTTGTCCTTGGGGGCGTACTGCTACTGTTCATCATTATGGCTTTTGGTCACCTTCGTCTCTTCTCCAAGACACGGGACGTGGCCTTGGTGTTTCAGAACTCCATTTCTGGCCTCTCTGTCGGTGCCCCGGTCAACTTCCGTGGCGTGAAGGTAGGGTCGGTCAAGAGCATTACCCTGCATGTCGACCCGCAAGACCGTAAAGCCTACATCCCCGTTATCATCACTCTGGAAACTGAGCAGGTGCATGTTGTCGAGGACCACGACAAGGGGAAGCAGATCAATCTTCAGGGCATGGTTGATGACGGCCTACGGGCCGGGCTGAACCTCCAAAGCCTTGTGACGGGCCAGTCGAATATCGAGCTAGATTTTGACAAATCCGTCCCGGCCACGCTGCACCCCCGCATCACCTCCCTACCGGAAATCCCCGTCCGGCTTTCCGCCATGGAAAAGCTGAAAAACACGCTGGAGCAGATTCCCATCAAAGATATCAGCCAGCACGCTGATACTGCTCTGCTTTCCATCACGGCACTGAGTGACAACCTCCATCAGGACCTACCCAGCCTCATTGCCAGCATGAAAAAGACCTCTGACCAGTCGCAAGAAACCATACAGACTGCCACAGAGACCATCAGAGACCTGCGGACCCATCTGGATGTGACTTTGGAAAAAATGAACAAGCTGCTTGATACAGGCAACTCCCAGCTGGAGATGCGCGGTAAGGATATCCACAAGACGCTTGCCTCTGCCACGGCCACGCTGGAGGCACTTCAGGACATTCTTTCAGCCCGCTCTGTGGACCGGGCCAATCTGGATGCTGCATTACGGGATATTGCCGCAACAGCCTCCTCTCTCCGTGGTTTCGCCAGCGATGTGGAACGCAACCCGCAACTCCTGCTTATGGGACGCCGCCCATGATGTTTCCTTTCCGCCGTACCGCCCTTGCCCTTCTGGGAAGCTGCAGCCTGCTTGCAGGCTGTACCTCTCCGCAGCTGCATATCTACACGCTCGGTATCCCTGTCCACTCCGACAAATCCCTAAGGGTTGCCCCGCAGACAACAGTCGTGCAGCTAAGCAGGGTTGTTATGCCAGACTATCTGGACTGCCAGGACATCATCACACGGCAGGGTGAGGAGATCCACCGCAGCCCCAACTCCCGTTGGGCATCACGTCTCTCTCTCAGTGTCACGGACCTGATCACGAACGAGGTGGCTGCAATACAACATAATATTCTGGTGACGGACCAGCCCCTCGCGCAGGCTGCCGACATGCAGATTATGATTGCCATTTCGGAGTTTGATGTGGATGTCAGCGGGCAAGCTATCCTGAATGCACACTGGGCCATCGTCCCGCGTGACCGCCACAAACCACTCATCCGCAATATTGCCCATCTTTCTGCCTCTGGCCCTGTCGGAACAGACGCTGATACGGCTGCTCTCATGCGCAAACTTGTCGTACAGCTAGCAGAGCATATTTCCCAATCCATCCCGACACCAACGCCGTAAGTCTTCAGTATCATCCTGCATGTTCTTTCCCTTTATGGAACACATGCAGGGTACTCCCCACCAATGGGGACGCTCAAACGGGCATCATATATTAGGAAATCATGGTGGAGCTAAGGGGAGTCGAACCCCTGGCCTCCTCATTGCGAACGAGGCGCTCTCCCAACTGAGCTATAGCCCCACGATGTACGATCTAGGACATCATGCACGGCTGGAACTGTCAAGATGTAAGCAAACAGCACCTGATCTCGCCAGCCGGGAAGAAGACTGTTACATGTAATAATCCGCATTCATCTCACGCCGCCGAGAGGGGTTCTTGCCTGTGCATGCTGCCATCATCTATCTCCAGATCATCAACCTGCTCATGGTGGTACTGGATGTCTATACATGGATCATCCTTGCCTACTGTCTCGCTACCATGGCCATCAGCTTTGGCATCATAAACCCCCATTCCAACCGCTTCATGATGAGCGTTGTTGAGATTCTGGCCAAGCTTGTGGAACCTGTCCTCCAGCCTATCCGCAATATCCTACCACCAACAGGCATGATGGATTTCTCCCCCCTCATCCTGCTGCTGACCATTCAGTACGGTATTCCCTTCATCCTAAAGAGTATTTTCAGGGCCTTTTTCCTACCTCAGGGCTGATACGAAAAAACCCCCGCCTGAAAACAGACGGGGGTTTTTCTTTATACTCTAAACAGGGCGAATCAGAACACAGCGAACACGGCGGCCTGCGGGGAGATGGAACGAGATGTATTATGCCCAGCCACCGGCAGAATCACGCCGACAATTCCGCCAATACTTGATGTCCAGTTATATTCAATACCGGGACCAACATTGAAGGCACCAGACCAACCCGTCCGCGAATTGATATATTTCTTGGAATAAACGTTATATCCATTAACCGAGCTGGAGGTAGCCCATGTGTGGTACAGATCCAGCGCAAAAACCCATTTCTTGGTAATACCCAGCTCGACCGAGCCCCCTTCATTCCCATAAGGGCCAGCATGGCCACGCCCGGTGAAACCCTTCTCTGTTCCGTAGCTGGTAATATTGTGCAGCTTCGTACTCGCCACCGGGTGACGGACCTGCGCCCAGAGACGCACACGCATGGCATGCTTAAAGAACGGCAAAGCAAACTGACTATGGACACCATACCGAAGTGCCCAAACACCCTGACCAACGCCTTCTGAAGCATTGGCAAGATTTTTATAGTCACCGGTTGGTGTGTTCACACCAAAATACAGCGTGATGGATGGCGTATAATGCGGCGTCAACCGGTACTGGAACTCCACCGGCAAGTCATTGAACTTCAAACCAGAAGGTTTGCTATGGTTCCCCCAGCTATAGCTGTATGTTGGCAGCAGATAGATGGAAAGGTTCTTCGTAATACCGTACTTTGCCAAGGAGAACTGAGTGATAGAATGCTGTCCACCTGCCCCTTTTCTCGTATTGAGATGCCCGTTGGAATCAAACGCTCCAGCTGGCAAACCAGCAGCCACATAAGGCTCCACAGCAATCATGCCCGGCACAGGCAGCGCAGGTGATGGCGAATAAAGAGACCCTGTATACCACTGTTCTGGCAATGGTTTCGGGCCTGGTTTTTCTGCAATGGAGACAACCGGCTGCTGGGTTACTGCACCTTGAGATGCCGTCCCGCCCGTTGCAGAGACTTTGACAGGCTGCGCTGTCTTACCTGCTTTTTTGGCAGATTTATCGTCCGTCTGGGAGCCGGCGTTGGCAGCAACAGTGGTGGCATCCGCGGCATACAGGTTCGCAGAGACACTATAAGTACCTGCAAAGAGACTGGACAGAAGGGCTGCGTAACGCACGGACTTCTTCATCACGGTGAACCATCTTTCATTGCTGCGATGAAAAAATATTACGACAGCAAAAAGATATTTTGCAATAGAGAAATGAAAATTTATTTATATCTGAAACATATTCAACTTGTTTTATCTGTCTGAGACATATTCAGGAAAAACAATATAACATTCTGTTTTTCCTGAATGTTTTTATGAGGCTGTCCCCCCAACCGTCAGTCCACTGACTTTCAGCATCGGCTGCCCTACACCAACAGGAACACCCTGCCCGGCCTTGCCACATGTTCCTATGCCGGGGTCCAATTCCATAGAAGGGCCGATCATGCTGATCTGCTCCATCACCTCCGCCCCACTACCAATGAGCGTAGCCCCACGCACAGGCGATGTGATCTTGCCATCCTCGATCAGATAGGCCTCCGAGGCAGCAAACACGAACTTACCGGATGTAATATCAACCTGCCCCCCACCAAAGTTACGGGCATAAATCCCTTTCTTGGTGGAACGGATCATTTCCTCTTCCGAAGCATTGCCTCCCGCCATGATGGTGTTAGTCATGCGGGGCATTGGTGCATGAGCATATGACTGACGGCGACCATTCCCCGTAGGGGCAACGCCTGTCAGACGGGCATTTAGCCTATCCTGCATATACCCCTGCAGGATGCCGTCCTCAATCAGCACCGTCCGGCTGGTCGGTGTTCCCTCGTCATCCATATTCAAGGAACCACGCCGCTCCGGCAGGGTTCCATCATCCAAAACCGTCACGCCCGGGGCAGCAATACGCTGACCCACACACCCAGAAAAAACAGATGTGCCCTTCCGGTTAAAGTCACCTTCCAGACCGTGCCCCACTGCCTCATGTAGCAGAATCCCCGGCCATCCAGCACCTAACACAACGGGCATTTCACCTGCCGGTGCGGCTACAGCCTCCAGATTCACCAGAGCCTGACGCAGAGCCTCCTGCGCCATAGCCTGCCAGCATGCAGGGGCCATCAAACGGGACAGAGCATAGCGCCCCCCCTGCCCAGACCGGCCACTCTCCCGCCGCCCGTCCTGCTCTACCACAATGGAAATATCGAGCCGGACCAAGGGGCGGACATCCACCAGCGGGCTGGCCTGCTCTCTCTGAAGGCAAGCAGGGCGCATGATCCGCACAACCTGCCACTGCGTGTTCAGCGTAGCATTGACCTGCACGACACGGCGGTCCAGCCCACGGCCATAAGCATCAATCTCACCCAGCAGAGCCGCACGCTGCGAGAACTCTCCCCCCTCTAACGGGTGGGTCTCCCCATAAAGAGCAGAACGGCTCACCGCCTCACCACTCATCGGACTGGCAGGGGCCTGCTGGCCCAAACGAAGGGCTGTGCGATCCACAGTTCCCAACCCTTCAGCGGCCCTTTGAAGGGCCTCCATGCCCAGCAGGTCGGAATAAGCAAAGATGGTCTGACTACCCGTCACACCCCGCAGGCCAAAACCGGAAGACCGGTTGAAACCCACATTCCGCAGCAAGCCGTTTTCTAGCCCCAGCGTTTCCTCTTCCCGATATTCCAGAAACAGTTCCCCATCATCCATGCCGGAGAGGCTGCGGGAAAGCTGACGATTTACATCATCAGGTGTCCACGGCAGGGCATCGTGAAAAAACAAGGAATCAGAGAGTGTTGTCAGGGAAGGCTCAGACATGACCACCAGATGGTTTTTCCAATCAGCTCGGGAGCCGGGAAGTATAAAAAACTAAGAATATCCTGTCTCATAAAATGAAGTTTACGAGCAAGCCCTCGACAGAAGAACAATTGTCCCTTAATCGTTTTGGTATCAGTTCAAAAAATGCGAGGCATGCAGCCATGGCAAAAAAAGCAGTTTCCTCTTCTTCCGCCCAACGCCCTTCCCCTCAGAAAGCCGCCGTACAACGCGTTTTTGAGCTGATCGAAGAGCATGGTATCGAGTTTGTTGACCTCCGCTTCACCGATACAAAAGGTAAATGGCAGCACACGACACAAACTGTTCGTACCATTGAGGAAGATACCTTCACAGAAGGCTTCATGTTTGACGGGTCTTCCATTCAGGGTTGGAAGGCCATCAATGAGTCCGACATGGTCCTCCTGCCGGACCCGGAAACAGCTGTTGTCGACCCCTTCGCTGCACGCCCGCAGCTCATCCTGATCTGCGACATCATCGACCCCAAAACAGGCGGCTATTACAACCGCGACCCCCGTGCAACCGCCAAACAGGCTGAAGCCTATCTGAAAAAGAGCGGTCTGGGTGACACGGCCTTCTTCGGCCCGGAAGCTGAATTCTTCATCTTCGACAGCGTCCGCTTTGGCACAGGTGAAAATTACGGCACCTACCACCTCGACAGCATTGAAGGGCCGGATGCTTCCATGAAGGAATATCCGGAAGGCAACATGGGCCATCGTCCGGCCCGCAAGGGTGGTTACTTCCCGGTGCCGCCGGTGGATAGCGAAAACGACCTGCGTGCCGAAATGCTTGCCACCATGGGCGAGATGGGCCTGCCAATCGAAAAGCATCACCATGAAGTGGCCCGCAGCCAGCACGAGCTAGGCACGGCATTCGCCACATTGGTGAAGTCTGCTGACTTCATGCAGATCTATAAATACTGCGTGCATAACGTCGCCCATTCCTACGGCAAGACGGCCACCTTCATGCCCAAGCCGATCTATGGCGATAACGGCACAGGCATGCATGTGCATCAGTCTGTCTGGAAAGACGGCAAGCCGCTCTTTGCTGGCAAGCGTTACGCTGACCTCTCTGATGAAGCCCTGTACTACATTGGCGGTATCATCAAACACGCCAAGGCTCTGAACGCCTTCACCAACCCTTCCACCAACTCCTACAAGCGTCTGATCCCGGGCTTTGAAGCACCGGTGCTGCTGGCTTACTCTTCCGCCAACCGCTCCGCTTCCTGTCGTATTCCGTATGCTACCAGCCCGAAAGCAAAGCGTGTCGAGGTCCGCTTCCCCGACCCGACAGCTAACCCTTACCTTGCCTTCAGTGCTATGCTGATGGCTGGTCTGGACGGTATCCGCAATAAGATCCATCCGGGCGAAGCCATGGACAAGGACCTGTACGAGCTGCCACCGGAAGAGCTGAACATGATCCCGACCGTCTGCGGCTCCCTGCGTGAAGCTCTGGAAGCCCTGAAGACCGACCACGCCTTCCTGCTGGAAGGGGATGTCTTCACGAAGGATCAGATCGAAAGCTACATTACTCTCAAGATGCAGGAAGTGTACCGCTTCGAACATACACCGCACCCGGTCGAGTTCGAAATGTATTACTCCGTCTAATCCTTCTTTCTGCCTTCCTGCTCCTCTGGGAGTGGGAAGCGGGGTTTAGACCCTATGGAAGCCGCCTACCTTGCCTAAAAAGGTAGGCGGTTTTTTCATGTCTGGACTTTCTGCCAGATTAAGATAGCCCACATAAAATCGGGGCCTCTCCTATTACAGGAAAGGCCCCGATCCCCTAGCTCTTCACCCCCATAAAGAGGGTAAGGCATTCTGCTAGATTTAATTACGTGGCAGGCCGCTTTCTGTCACATCCCACAGCCATGCAGCACCACGCACACCAGAACTATCACCATGACGGTTCTGCACGATCGGCGTTGTGCAGGGGGACGTAATCACATGGCGAGGCAGCAGTTTGGGCACACGCTCATAAATGCTGGAGAGGTTGGACACGCCACCGCCAAGCACGATCACATCAGGATCAAGGAAATTGACAGCCTGTGCACAAGCGCGGGCGAAACGGTCCATGTAGAGGTCCAGCGCACGAATGGCAGCCTCATCCCCATTCCGAGCGGCTTCCTCAATCCCATTAGGAGAGCGGTTCCCTTCGCCCTTCCACTCTGCAGCAAGAGCCGGGCCACAGAGATAACGCTCCTGACACCCCTCGTTACCACAGAAACACTTCCGCATGGGCATATCTTCCGGCTTAACCCACGGCAGAGGAATATGCCCCCACTCACCAGCAATGTGATGATGACCGGACAGAATACGGGCATTCGCCACAATGCCACTACCCATACCTGTCCCGATAATCACACCCAGAACGGTTGAATAGCCTTCCCCAGCTCCATCAGCAGCCTCGGACAGGGCAAAGCAGTTGGCATCATTCTCCACCCGCACAGGGCGGTTGAGGATTTCCTCCACATCACGCTTGAACGCATTATTGTTCAACCATGTTGCGTTGGAGTTACGGACGAGGCCTGTCTCCGGGGACAGAGACCCGGGAATGCCAATGCCCAGCGTGGACGTAAGCTGTGTCCCCGTGATGCGATGAGCTGGAACGCAGCCGACCTGTTCCTCCGCCTTTAGCACGAGGTCCCGGATAGCCTGAATGGCCTTGTCATAGACCCCGGGGTTGGGGATGCGCTCACGCAGCACCTCTTTGCCGCCACGGTCCAGCGCAAGAATTTCGATCTTCGTGCCGCCAAAATCAATTCCAAGACGATAATCAGCCATGTGGTGATTCTCCCTAAATCCAGCTTACGATGCGGGATGCAGCGGCTGCTGACGGATGACCTCCAGCTCGGCACCATGTTCTTTGGCAAAACCGGCAAGATGGCCAAAATGCTCACTAGCAAGATGGGCTTCAAACCCTTCCTTACTGGCCCAGATCTCACAGACCGTGAAGCGGCCCTTTTTCTCAGCGTCACGGGAAATTTCGTAACGCTGACAGGCCTTTTCCTTCAACGAATGGCCAGCACAGACCTGCACGGCCTTCTCCAGCTGAGCAGCTTTATCTTCCGAAATGGAAATAAGCGCCAGAATATGGATGGTCTCACTCATCTCGACTCTCCTTGAGTTGCCATGCCCAGCTGTTGATAACATTACACTGAGCACAAAAGCAGCCACTGGCAAAACACATTCCCGTCAGCCGCTCCCTCATCAATAAGGAGCTGCGAACCGTGCCATACCTTGGGCCCTGCATGAAGTGAGCCTCAACAAAAAACAGGGCCATGTAAAGCCCTGTTCATAAACTTCACCATCTGTTTTCTGCTGGTGTTCAATGTCCTGTCTGCGGGATGAAAGGCAGAACCGTTACAACGACTTTATGAGGCTGCCCTTCCGCATCCGTAGCGTACAACGTTGTCCCTTCTGCCGCATGGGCGGGGGTGACATACCCCATGGCAATCATGGCCCGCAGAGTCGGGCTGAAACAACCGGAAGTAACACGCCCGACACGGTCGGTTCTTTCCTCATCAGAGAACAGCTCTACACCACCCCCTAACAGAACCTCCTCCTGCGGCCGCAGGCCGACACGCTGGCGATAGATACCATGCTCCATCTGCCCCTCGATCGTCTGGGCACCGGGATAACCACCAGCCCGCTCACCACCGGCCCGGCGGCAAGCAGCAATGCTGCCGACCAAAGCGGCCTCCACGGGGGATGTGGTTTTGTCGATGTCAGCCCCATACAGGCACAACCCTGCCTCCATACGCAGGCTATTGCGAGTGGCCAACCCAGCTGGTGCTACATCCGGGTCTGCCAATAAGCGGCGGGCAAAAGCTTCCGCCTGCTCTGCCGCTATGGAGATATCAAACCCTTCCATCCCCGTATAACCGAAGCGGGCTACAATGATGCTGCCCCCTTCCCACGGCACTTCGGCACTATCTCGATACCGCATACCCGCAATGACCTGCTGCCCCAAAACACGGGAAAGAACTTCCGCCGACTGCGGCCCCTGTAATGACAACATAGCCCGGTCGAACTCCCGGATCAGTTTGCAATCATCGCCTATGGCATTTTCGAGATAGTCGGCATTATCTTCCCGGTTCGGGCCGTTCAGCATCAGCAGGAAATCATTTTCCTGCCGAGAAATGGCCAGATCATCCCGGATGCCCCCCTGGTCGGTCGTCAACAGGCCGTAACAGACCCGGTTCTTCTCAAGGCTCTTGATATTCAGCGGCATCAAGGCTTCGAGAGCCTCAGCCGCAATGGCGGCATTATCCTCTTTGGCACGGACACGGACCTGCCCCAGAAAGGAAATGTCAAACAGCCCCGCCTGTTTACGGGTATGGAGATGCTCCACTTCCATGCCGGAAGGGTAATGCTCCGGCAGGGCATAGCCTGCATAGCTTCCCATCGTGGCATTCAGCTCTTCATGCAGGGCGTGAAGGGGGCTGGGCTTCAATGTTTCATCCGTCATTCTGTTTTCGTCCTGTAAATACAGGGGGAAGTGAACCACTCTGCCAGCTTCATCCCCGTCTGACAATCCGGGTGAGCGCACCCTCCGCCATACTGCATGAGCGAAGAAATCAACCCTTCATCTTCAAAGCTTCCAGAACATCTGGCTTCATGCTGATGCTCTGTGCCTGTGTCGGGAAAGACCCTTCCTCAACCTGTCGGACATAATGGGACAGTGCCCCCACCATCTGCTCACCGACTTCGGCAAAACGATGAGCATGACGGGGTGATTTCCCCTCAAAAAGACCTAGTACATCATGCCAGACCTGCACCTGTCCGTCACAGCCTGCTCCAGCGCCGATCCCAATGGTTGGAATGGTCAGTAACCGAGACACCAGCTCGCCCAGTTCAGCCGGGATGACTTCCAGCACGATGCCAAAGGCTCCAGCTTCTTCCAAAGCACGGGCATCATCCAACAGCTTGCGGGCTGCCTCTACCTGTTTAGCCTGCGCCCGCAAGCCGATCTGATGCTGGGCCTGTGGTGTCAGCCCCAGATGCCCCATAACAGGCACCCCCATTTCCGTCAGCCGGCGAACAATCGGGGCAATCTCCCGCCCGCCTTCCAGCTTCAGGGCCTGCCCGCCACCTTCCTGCATTACACGCCGGGCGGCATCCACCGCATCCTGTTCCGTTGCGTAAGACAAAAAGGGCAGGTCCACCACGACAAGAGCTTTATGGCTACCCCGCATAACCATGCGGGCGTGGTAGATCATATCATCCACACACACAGGCAGGGTCGTGTCCTGCCCCTGCATGACCATTCCAAGAGAATCCCCCACCAGAATGACCGGCACGCCCGCCTGCTCGGCAATAAGGGCCGAGGCATAATCATAGGCTGTGAGCATGGCGATCCGCCGACCCTCATCCTTCATTTTCTGGAAGTCTGCGATTGTTGTCCGGCGCATGGTGGGGTTCCTTCTCTATGGCCCTTACGGGCGGGGGAGGTTCTGGGCGATATAAGGAGGCAGGCTGAAAGAGGCAACATGCACATCTGGTGTCCAGTACTGACAGCTTGCCTCGATGCCCTTCGCACGACGGGCCAACTCGGCCACATCCAGCTTATGGGGCGGTGTGCCCTTCTTGGCCATACCCAGCGTCATAAACCCACCGACATAAGTCGGCACAGCCGCAAGATAAGCCGTAACATGGGGGAAGAATTTCGCACGGCGAGCCGTTGTCTCCCGCAGCTCATCAGCCTGCTGGAAGGGGACACCACACTGATTGACGATGATCCCTTCATCCGAAAGGATGCGAGCGCAGTTCTTGTAGAAATCATCCGTAAACAGCACATCCCCCACACCGATCGGGTCTGTACTATCCACGATGATGACATCAAAGGAAGCATCACCAGCTTTCTTGACGTAATCAATACCATCCCCAACGATGACCTCAGCCCGTGGGTCTTTCCACGCATCCTGACCGAACATCGGCAGATGCTGTTTGGAAAGTTCGATCACATCACCATCAATCTCCACCATAACGGCTTTCTCGACCGTTTCATGCTGGAGGACACGGCGCAGCACACCGCCATCACCGGCCCCAATGATGAGAACACGCCTAGGGTTGGGATGCATAAAGAGCGGCACATGGGCCAGCATCTCCTGATAGATAAACTCATCCCGTTCGGTGATCTGCACGATGCCATCCAGTACCAGCACACGGCCGTGGCTACTGCTTTCGAAAATGCGGATATCCTGAAATGGCGATTTTTTATGAACCAGCTCTTTCACCACTTTGAAACGCTGGCCCCAATCGGGGTAAAGTGCCTCGTTGAACCAGGTTCCAGAAGATGTGCCAGATGTCATGGCGGCATCCTTTCTTCATTACAGGGCTACGCCTCACCGCCTGTTCCCCTTACGAGACAGGCAGCAAAGCACACAGCCCCCGGTCCCGTTCTTTACGCCCAGCCCAAAAGACCCGACCAGCGAACGGGAACAATACTATAATCTATGGGAAAACAGGGGAAAAACCCGGTCTTTCCTAATCCAGCTTACCGCCCTGTATGCCGTGTCTCGCTGACACGCCCACGTCTGAAAGCGTCAATCTCCACACGTCCTGCCTGAAACAGCTCCTGCATAACAGGAATGGACATGTTGGGATCGCACACACCGCACATGAAGATATCAACAGCAGCGAAATGACGTTCAGGCCATGTATGGATGGAAATATGGCTCTCGGCCAGCACTAGCACACCAGACACACCGCCATTAGGTGTGAAATGATGGAAATGACCATGAAGAATGGTCGC
Source organism: Bombella favorum (assembly GCF_014048475.1). Taxonomy (GTDB): domain Bacteria; phylum Pseudomonadota; class Alphaproteobacteria; order Acetobacterales; family Acetobacteraceae; genus Bombella; species Bombella favorum. Next base: position 243,181 of record NZ_NWUS01000003.1, on the reverse strand, counting down.
CCCGGCTGCCTCGGCAGCACGCCTTAAAGTAGCGTCGATCTGATCGGGGTCATCAAGATTTCTAGCGTTCCAGAAATCGATGAGAAGATGGTTCCCTGCGTAGGTAATACCATCACGCTTAATGAAAAAGTCCTTACAGTCCTCAAAGACCGTATCGATTGCCTCAGTGTTCTGGATATCTCTCGGAAGGTCCGATTCCATCCCCAGTCGAGCAAGTGCGTCCATAACGTACTCCTGAACCAGCAGATTGCCGCAGCCTTTCCCAATGAAGGAGCGGAAGCGTGACCTCTAAGGGAATATAACGTTTAACGCAACTCTATTCTGTACCTTTCGACAGTAAATGCCCAAATGTCGCCATAATAAAAATGGGGAGGAAACTCCTCCCCATTCGCAACTGGCTGTAAATAAAGACCTTAGTTGCGGGTCTTATCAACCAGCTTATTCTTAGCAATCCACGGCATCATCTCACGCAGCTTAGCACCAACTTTTTCAATCTGGTGCTGTTCATCACGGGCACGGGAGGCCTTGAAGCCAACATTGCCAGACTGGTTCTCCAGAATGAAGTTACGCACGAAAGTGCCGTTCTGAATATCCTTCAGCACCTCACGCATGGCATCCTTGGCAGCCGGGGTCACAACGCGCGGGCCGCTGACATACTCGCCATACTCGGCCGTGTTGGAGATGGAGTAGTTGACGTTGGAGATGCCGCCTTCATACAGCAGGTCCACGATCAGCTTCATCTCATGCAGACACTCAAAGTAGGCCATTTCCGGTGCATAGCCTGCTTCTACCAGCGTCTCGAAACCAGCCTTGATCAGCTCGATCGTACCACCGCACAGAACAGCCTGCTCACCGAACAGATCGGTTTCCACTTCCTCACGGAAGCTCGTCTCAATCACGCCAGCACGCCCACCGCCAACAGCGGAGGCATAGGCCAGAGCCACATCCTTAGCATGGCCGGAAGCATCCTGATGCACAGCCACCAGGCAGGGCACACCGCCACCACGCTGGTACTCAGAACGCACCGTATGACCTGGGCCCTTCGGAGCGATCAGGAACACATCCATATCTGCAGTCGGCTCGATCAGACGGAAATGAATGGCCAGACCATGAGCGAACACCAGAGCCGTACCGGGCTTCAGGTTCGGGGCCAGCTGTTCCTTATACAGAGCGGCCTGACCTTCATCCGGTGTCAGGATCATCACAACATCGGCCCAAGCGGCTGCTTCAGCAGGCGTCACAACACGGAAACCAGCAGCCTCTGCCTTGGCCTTAGCTTTGGACTCCGGACGCAGAGCAACAACGATATCCTTCACACCACTGTCGCGCAGGTTATTGGCGTGGGCATGACCCTGACTGCCGTAACCAATGATGGCAACCTTCTTCTCACAGATCAGATTAATGTCTGCATCACGATCATAATAAACACGCATGGCTCTTACTCTTCCTCACTCAACAGGCACAGACCCTTAAATTGCCCTGCACCGACGGGAGATCACTCCCCAACACAAAACACTCAACCCCACTCCTCACACCCATAAGGGCACCGAGGAGCCGGAAAAACTCTCAGTTTAGACGAGATGTCTACCTTCTTCTGTCAACCGAGCCCCACCGAAAACACGCCCCGGCCCAAGAAGCATCTGATCATGAGAGGAACCGGATGGGATCATCGGGAAGCATCCTTCCTCCTGCTCCACATGCACATCCAGCAGGACCGGCCCTTCATGATTCAGCATAGTATCAATCGCCTCATCCAGCCCACCTTTCGCATCGACCCGCAGGCCACGGATGCCAAACGATTCCGCCAATTTCACGAAATCCGGTAAGGCTGCGCTGTAGGAATGGGAGTAGCGGGACTCATAAACCAGCTCCTGCCACTGCCGCACCATGCCCATATACTGGTTGTTCAAGATGAAAATCTTCACCGGGAGGCGATACTGGGCAATCGTCCCCAACTCCTGAATATTCATCAAGGTAGAAGCTTCACCGGCAATATCAATCACCAATGCATCAGGATGGGCAATCTGTGCACCCACAGCAGCCGGCAACCCATATCCCATAGTTCCCAGCCCGCCTGACGTCAGCCAGTGATTGGGTTCATCAAAACCAAAATGCTGGGCAGCCCACATCTGATGCTGGCCAACTTCGGTAGAGACAAAACAGTCCCGCCCACCAGCTCTGACTTTCTCATACAAGCGGCGAATAGCATATTGCGGCTTGATGCTAGCCGTAGCGGCCTCATCCTGCTCGAACCCAAAGCCATTAACCGCCCGCCACTGGTCGATTTCCTTCCACCAGCCAGACAGATCCGGTGCTGCGGCATCCCCCCAGCCTGCCAACAAGGCTTTCAGCGTGTCTTTCAGATCCCCCTGCAACATGGCATCGACCTTCACGATCTTACCGAACTCGCGCGGGTCAATATCTGCCTGGATCTTGAAAGAATGAGGTGAGAAGCCATCAACACGGCCTGTCACCCGGTCATCGAACCGGGCACCCAGAGCGATCAACACATCACAGTCATGGGCGGCCATATTGGCTTCCACAGAGCCGTGCATTCCCAGCATACCCAGAAAATGATCGCTGGAAGATGGATAAGCACCTAGCCCCATCAAGGTAGATGTCACGGGGAAACCCGTCTTCTCTGCCAGCTGACGCAGCAGCTTTGCTGCTTCCGGCCCTGAATTAACAACACCACCACCTACATAGAGCAGAGGCTTGCGCGCCTTCTTCATAGCCTCAACAGCACAGCTGATGGACTGTGCATCTGGCGTCACTGCGGCCGTCTCTTCCTTCACCGTTACAGAGCGGGAAGGCAAAGGTGCTTTAGACGCTGTAATGTTCTTTGGAAGATCCACAAAAACCGGACCGGGACGACCAGACCGGGCCAGAGCGAAGGCATCCCGCAGGGTCGGGGCTAAAGCCGCCGCCTCACGCACCTGAACACTGGCCTTAGTAGCAGGCTTGGTAATGTTCACCATGTCTGCTTCCTGGAAAGCATCTGTACCGATCACCGACACGGGGACCTGCCCGGCCAGACAGACCAGCGGGATGGAATCCATCTTCGCATCCATCAGGCCCGTCACGGCATTGGTTGCACCGGGGCCAGAGGTCACCAGCACCACGCCAACCTTACCGGTGGAACGGGCATAGGCCTCAGCTGCATGAGTTGCCGCCTGCTCGTGCCGCACCAGAATATGACGGATATTCTTCTGCTTGAAGAGTTCGTCATAGATAGGAATGACGGCCCCACCCGGATAGCCAAAAATGACATCCACACCTTCTTCCTCGAGAACGCGCAGAATAACCTCGGCACCTGTTGCCATCATGGGGGCTGTCTCGCTGGCAGGCATGGCATCTGTCCTTTTGCCGATTAACGCAACGCTTCTGCTCTATCGCTCTGAAACGGGTCCGTCAATTCTCGATGATATGAAATATTCAATTTCCTGCATTTTTTTACCCAAAAAGAACTCTTTTATGCTGGTTCTTTGAAATATTATTTCGCCATCACCTTCCCGACTCAACCTATGGTGGCGAAACCATGTAGCCTGCCGGCGGGTATAACGGCCAATAGCACGGGTTGCGGCCAGTCTGGCTTCTTCCATGCTACTTTGCCCTGCCAGTACTTGCCCCAATTCCGGCACGCCATGGGCCCGCATAGCCGGAAGACTGGGCGACAAATTCTGCTCACGCAAAGCCGCTACTTCGTCTAACGCTCCTGCATCCACCATAGCGTCAAAACGCTGCGTAATGGCAGCCCGCAATTCATCCCGGGGAGGGTCCAGCTGAAGCGAAATGAAACGGTACGGTGCAGCTGGCAAGGTGTTATCTTCCCGCCACGAGGCCAACCCCCGGCCTGTCCCTACGAAAACCTCCCACGCACGACTTATTCTCTGGGAATCCTGCTTATGAAGCTGAGACGCTGTCTGCGGGTCTGCCTTCATCAACTTTTCGTGTAGGGCCTCTGGGCCTATCTCTTCCAGCAAAGTGCGGGCCTGTTGTCGGGCCTCCTCTCCGGGGTCGGGCACTTCCACAAGGCCATCTGTCAATGCCCGAAGGTACATGCCTGTCCCCCCGCAGAGGATCGGCAGCCGCCCAGCCTTACGACAAGCGGCCATTTCTGCCAAAACCTGCTCCCGCCACCACGCTACGCTACCAGGCGTAGCGGCGGGTAAAACGCCATACAGACGATGAGGAATAGCTGCTTCCTCTTCCTCACTAGGGCGGGCTGTGAGGATGCGCAGCTCCCTATAAACCTGCATGGAATCCGCATTAATGACCGTACCACAATACAGGTCTGCCAAATGAAAGGCCAAAGCCGACTTGCCCGAACAGGTCGGCCCCGCCACAATGAGGGCGTTTTCAGAAGAGTTCATACACTTATTCTGCCATATCTTCTGATCTTTTAGCGAGAGATGTCATGTCCCTTCCCTGTGTTCTGACTCTTGTTGCCAATCGCCGCCATGGGACTCTTCCCAAAGAGGCGATCGACATTGCCCGCACTCTTGTCAAAGGTGAACCGCCGGTCGTTCTGTCCGAAGGTGAGGCCGTTGACATTTTCTGCCCGCCTCCCGGCCCCGGTGATGCCACGCCTGCAACAATCCGTGCTGCCCTGGCTCCTTACAAAGTTGATGCCATTCTCACCAAGACCCGTGGCCGCCGCAAAGCCGTGCTTGTGTCCGACATGGATAGCACCATCTTTGATGGTGAAACACTGGACGATCTGGCCAAGGCAACGGGCACGGGTGACTATGTAGCCGAAATCACCAAACGTGCCATGAATGGCGAGATGGAATTTGATGAATCCCTCCGCAAGCGCACCATCGGGCTGAAGGGCCACCCTGAATCCCTGCTGAAGGACGTTCTTGCGCACCTCCCCTTCACAGACGGCATCAAGGAACTAGTGCATACCATGAAGGCTAATGGTGCTCGCACGGCCCTCATCTCTGGTGGGTTTGACTGGTTCACCGAACGGGCCGCCAAGACACTCGGCTTTGATGAGCACTACGGCAATCAGCTTGAGATCAAGGATGGCATCATCACCGGTCAGCTGATTGGTGACATTCTCGGCCCGGATGCCAAGAAAGAACATCTGGAAACCATCTGTGCCGAGCGAGGCGTCAAGCTCTCTGCCAGCCTGACAACGGGTGATGGTGCAAACGACATCCCCATGCTCAAGGCGGCTGGCCTTGGTATTGCTTACCATGCCAAGCCGAATGTGCGGCAGGTGATTGAGCAACAGGTCAACTTTACCGGGATGCGGACACACCTCTTCGCACAAGGCTATAAGGCTTCCGACATCGTAAGCGACTGATAGACCGTCCCATTTTACCGTGTCTTCCGCCTTGGGCCGAGGGACACGGGCCTCCAGCCTGCCACTCTTAAAAGTGGCGGGCTTTTTTTGTCCCCTGCTTTTTCGCACGAATATGGCCGCCCAGACGCTCCAGCGTTTCTTTCAGCTCGTCATCCTCAATGCCGCTTACGGGAACTGGGGGAGCATTCTTCCATTTTTTCTGAGGAGGCCGAGACGGCTTACGTTGGACGGGCCGATCCTGCACCAGCTTTATATAATGCAAGGCTTCATCCCCATAGAGGCCGTAGGCCGTATTAATATTGGCTAAAATTCGGGGAGCTGCATATTGCATTTCCACCGCCGCCGGGCCGCAACAGCGTATGGTCAATACACCCGGCCTTAGGCGGCATGGCTCACTCACTTCCGCTAGCGTAGGGCCAACCAGCGTATCCCACTCCATAAGCAACCGGACATAAAGCGGCGATTTTTTCCGAAAAATGGGTTTTGTCAGCGAGGGTAGAAATGCCCCGATCATACGGGCTGTGCCCCGGCGTCGTTCAGTCCACCCCTTGTCGTCCGTTTTCCACCCTTGCCCGGAAGCCGATGAACGGGCGGGGCTTTTTCTGCTAGTCTCGTCTGCCATAGGTCCCATTCCATCATGCTGCATATACAGCCTTCATACCATCATCCCCGGGATGGACGGAAACAGTTCAGCACCTTCCCCTTGCCCTGACCTCTTTTCTTCGTCATAGACACCGGCGTGACACCTGACGCTTCCCTTCTTCTCCACTGGTATGACCGCCATCGCCGCACCCTACCTTGGCGTGCAGCACCCGGCCAGCAGGCTGATCCATATCATGTATGGCTCAGTGAGATCATGCTTCAGCAGACTGTCGTGCAGACGGTCATTCCTTATTACGAGCGTTTTCTAAATCGCTTCCCGACAGTCGATGCTCTGGCAGAAGCCCCGCAGGATGAGGTTCTCCAGCTTTGGGCCGGCCTAGGTTATTATGCCCGCGCACGGAACCTCCATGCCTGTGCCCAGGCTGTCCATCGGTTGGGAGCCTTTCCTCGTACAGTTGAAGACCTACAGAAACTCCCCGGCATCGGGGCCTATACCTCCCGAGCTATTGCAGCCATTGCCTTCAATAGTCCCACCGTCCCGGTCGATGGTAATGTAGAGCGCATCACAGCACGGCTTAATGCCGTGGAAGACCCTCTACCTACATCCCGCCCTCTGCTGGCCCGACTAGCTAGCCATCTGAATGATGACCCGGCAGCGCAAGCCCGCCCCTCTGATTTTGCGCAGGCTCTGTTCGACCTCGGAGCGAGCCTCTGCTCGCCCCGGTCTCCTTCCTGCCTGACCTGCCCATGGCGAGAGTGCTGCCTTGCCAAGGCCCGCAACATGGCTGAGGCCCTGCCTGCACGACAGAAGAAAAAGCCCCGCCCTATACGGTACGCCATTCTCTTCCGTATCGTTGATTCAGAAGGAAACGTCCTGCTCCACTCACGTCCGCCAGAGGGGTTACTGGGGGGAACGGATGAACTCCCCGGCACGCCGTGGTCTGAAGAACGCTCTACACCATCTCCGGCTCAACTAGCAGAAACGGCCTTTACCCAGTGCGCGCCCATACAGGCACAATGGGAGGATTGCGGAGAGGTCAAACACATCTTCAGCCATTTTACGTTGTTAGTCCGTGTCTATGGCTGCACACTCCCTGAGAGGAGCAACTACCCGATTGATCCGGCACATGGCCGGTTTCGTCCACTTAAAAAGGCCATTCTCTCCAGCGTGATGAAAAAATGCCTGCTGGTCGGGCAGCACCATAAACCCGTAACGGGCTGATTGTTTCACATGAAACAGTGACCACAAAAAAATGGAGGCCGGAAACCGGCCCCCATCAAGGTCTTATGCGTGAACAAAGGTAACTGAGAAATCAGGCTAGCTTTTTAACCAGACCAGCCACATGTTCCCCAAGGAAATGTGCGCCTGCCCGTTCTGTCTCGCTTGGCTGGCGGGAGCCATCGCCATTAGCAATGGTCGTAGCACCATACGGTGCACCGCCGACAATCTCATCATTCCGCATCTGTCCCTGGAAGCTGTAGGGCAGACCGCTAATGACCATACCGTGGTGCAGCAGGTTAGACATCAGAGAGTAAAGCGTTGTTTCCTGACCGCCATGCTGGGTAGCCGAGGAGGTAAACACCGCACCGACCTTGCCGATCAGCTTGCCATTGGCCCAAAGACCACCGGTCTGATCCCAGAAATTGGCCATCTGTGCCGGTAGACGCCCAAAGCGGGTTGGGGCGCCTACAATAATGCCATCATACTCGGCAAGTTCAGCCGGGGTGGCGATCGGGGCTTCCTGCTCCAGTTTGAAATGATTTGCCTTGGCGGCCTCTTCTGGAACCAGCTCCGGCACACGTTTTACAACGGCTTCCACGCCCGCAGCACGTACACCTTCAGCAACGCTACGAGCCATGGTCTCTACATGGCCATAAGACGAATAATAAAGCACGAGAATCTTAGACATAATAGTCGTCCCTTCCGGTCAGCCCCCTCTGAGCAGGGGCATTAACTGACTCTAGGGATATCGTGCCCTCTGGGGTTTGAATATGCCAGAATAGGAAAGAAAGCCTTTCGGTTTTTGAAGGAACTATACCGGCACCCTTCTGATTTTAACCCTTAAACGGGTAACCGCCATGACGGCGTTTCGAATTGTCTGACAAGATAATCCATCAACAGGCTTACCCTTTGGGGGCGCAGTTTATTACCTGTGGTGACAAGATAGAGCCCAATATCCTCTGCCCCCCATGCTGGCATCATTTCTTCCAGCCGCCCCTCCTTGATGGCATCACTCACCATGAAATCCGGCAGCAACCCAAAGCCCAAACCGGCCTCCAGTGCGGGAAGAAAACCCTCGCCATTATCAGACTGAAACCGTGCCGACTGAGAGAGCGTATAACTTTCCCCTGTCTGTCGTTCGGTCAGCCTGATGACCCCGCACGTGTCCCCGTTGACATAGACAAAGCTTTTCCTGCCTTCCAATTCCTGAGGGTGGGACGGACGGCCCAGACGATTCAGATACTCTGGCGAGGCCACAAGAATACGCCGTACTGTACATATTCTGCGCGCCTTAAGGGCCGAGTCAGAAAGCGTGGCGATCCGTATCGCCACGTCGTACCCCTCCAACACAAGGTCGGCCAGCGTGTCCGTAAAACTGACGAACACATCAATCTCCGGGTAAGCTTCCAGAAAAGAGGGCAGAACAGCCGCTACATACCTCAGACCAAAGGTAGTAGGCACAGTCATGCGGATAAGTCCGGAAGGCTGGATGCCCCCACCCCTGACCTCATTTTCGGCCAGTTCTGCTTCCAGAAACATGCGATTAGCCCGCTCTAGCGCACGCTGACCTACCTGCGTAATGGACATATGCCGAGAATTACGGCTGAACAGCGCAACGCCGAGGGATTCCTCCAGACGACTCACCGCTTTGGAAACAGTCGGTGGTGAGAGTTGAAGCTCTTTAGCAGCCTGAGAAAAAGAGCCACGCTCTGCCACCTTGGCAAAAATTGCCCAAGCCTCGAAATCCGGCAGCTTCATTCTCTAATTCCTTCGCATGTGCTTGAGGCGGGCTGAGATAACCCAGCCCCTCATCATACTATAAAATCTGGCAACAGTGCCTTTCTTTCATTTCCCTATGAAATAGTAGGGCCATTCCTACATGCTTGGCCATCTTCAACAACAGCAGGTTTCATACCATGATTGATATCCGCCCTTTCGCCCAACTCGGTCATGCTGATCATGGTTGGCTGGATGCACGTCATCATTTCTCTTTTGCTCATTATTTTGACCCAAACCGTATGGGCTGGGGCCGTTTGCGTGTCTGGAATGATGACACCATCGCCCCTAACACAGGGTTTGACACTCACCCCCACAAGGATATGGAGATCATCACCTATGTTCGCCGTGGGGCCATTACGCACAGAGACAGCCTCGGCAATACAGGCCGGACTGAAGCCGGGGATGTACAAGTCATGTCCGCAGGGACAGGTATCTTCCACAGTGAATACAACCTGGAGCCCATCCCCACGCAGATATTTCAGATATGGATCACTCCGACAGAAAAAGGTCATGAACCTTCATGGGCGACAAGACGTTTCCCAAAACAGGAGACAACAGGCCAATTCACTATTTTAGCCTCCGGCTATGCGGATGATGAAGGGGCATTGCCCATCCATACCGAAGCCCGTGTTCTGGGACTGACTCTCCAAAAAGGGCAGCGATCCCACTACACACCTGCCAAAGGTCGAATGCTGTATCTCGTTCTCGCATCCGGCAATCTGCTGTTAAACGGACAGCACGTTACCACACGCAGCGGTGTTGCCATCAGCGAGGAAGAAACCATCACGCTTGAGGCATTGGACGACACAGAAATTGTTCTAGTTGATACAGCTCCCTGATCAAGCAAGCTCCCTGCTTGAAAAAACGGCCAGACCTCTGGAATGTTTCCCGTGGAACATATAAGCCTGTAGGCGATCTTGTCAGGGAGCTGCCTTTTTCATGAACATCCATCAGACTGATCACGAACCGCCTGCATCTCCTCCCCCTCCCCTATGGCTATTGGATACAACGGGGCAGATGCTGGGTCATGATACCCTTAATGACAGGGTTATCCGTCAACTATTCGACACCAGAATAATGCCGGGGTTGAGCCTCCATCTCGAAGCCCCCCTACCGCAGAAGAATCAGGACAATCCTTCCGTTAGGGCGCATTTCCGGAAACAGGTTTCTCTCCCCTTTCCCCTGCCGGACGTGGATGTCGTTCCCATCATGCCGAACATCATTGCCTTACGCTGTTCGGAAGCTATGCAGCACTGGGTTGGCATCGGGCCGGAAATGCATGAAGTCCATTTCGATGCCTCTCTCATAACAGAAAATGATGTTTTCCTACCCCTAACAGCCGAAGCTCTGTTCGGGCTAGCCATGATGTTTGATCGGGAACTAGCCACTATTCAAACTCATGACGGAACCGCCATTGGCCCAGCCTTTTTCCTGCCCAATAGACCCCACCAGCTGACATTAGGGGATGTTACGTTCCATCTGGCTGAGCATCTGGATACACTCACCCAGCTTGGCCAACTTTTACCAGGGCAGGAACTCTCCCTCTCTTTTGGTCAAATGCACGATTTCACGGCTCGCCGGATAGGCTGATCCGAGCATAACCCATAAAAAAAAGGTCCTCCGGGAATGGTTACCCAGAGGACCTTTTTTAATCCCTCTTCCGGAAGAGCCAGAAGGTGGATCAAAAAGCCTATCAGCCCTTCAGTGCCTTGCGGACACCTTCAGCATAGGCAGGGTCGATCTTCTCGAAGAGACCCAGCTGACGGTCGATGATGTTCTGCGGCACACCGGCCATAGCACCGGCAATGTTGTTGAACAGACGCTGCTTCTGCGCATCATCGAACAGATGGAACAGAGCACGAGGCTGTGCAAAATCATCGCCATCGCTACGGTGATCGTAATATGTGGCGTCCCCGCTTACACGCAGCGGCGGTTCCATCGCAGCCTTGTCTTCCACCGGGCCACCGAAGGAGTTCGGCTCATAATAATCACCATCACCACGCTTCGGCGCATCAAAGCGCATGGCACCATCAAGGTGATAGTTCTTCACGGCGATCTTCGGGCGGTTGATCGGCAGGGATTCATAATGCGTACCGACACGATAGCGGTGAGCATCCGCATAGGCGAAGATACGACCCTGAAGCATCTTATCCGGTGAGAAACCAATACCCGGCACGATATTGGAAGGAGAGAAGGAAGCCTGCTCAACCTCGGAGAAATAATCATCCGGGTTCCGGTTCAGTTCCAGCTCACCAACTTCGATCAGCGGATAGTCCTTGTGAGACCAAACCTTGGTCACATCAAACGGGTTGAAGTTGACGCGCTCGGCCTCTTCCTCATCCATCACCTGAATGCAGAACGTCCATTTGGGGAAGTTCCCCTTCTCGATGTTCTCGTACAGGTCTTCCTGAGTGGATTCACGGGTCTTGGCCACGACCTCAGCAGCTTCCTCGGTCGTATAGAACTCATGGCCCTGCTGGGTCTTGAAGTGGAACTTCACCCAGAAGCGTTCACCCTTGGCATTCCACAGGGAATAGGTATGGCTGCCATACCCGTTCATGTTGCGGATACCCTTGGGGATACCACGGTCAGACATCAGGATGGTCACCTGATGCAGGCTCTCCGGGCTGAGGGACCAAAAATCCCACATGGCCGTTGCAGAACGCAGGTTCGTGCGGGGATGACGCTTCTGCGTGTGGATGAAGTCCGGGAACTTGATAGGATCACGGACGAAGAAGACCGGGGTATTGTTACCCACCAGGTCCCAGTTACCGTCCTCGGTGTAGAACTTCAGTGCCCAACCGCGTACGTCACGCTCGGCATCGGCAGCGCCACGCTCACCAGCCACGGTAGAAGCACGCAGAAACATGTCCGTCTTCTTGCCAACCTTGGAGAAGATAGATGCACAGCTGTACTTCGTGATGTCCTTGGTGATGGTCAGCGTTCCGTGAGCACCAACGCCCTTGGCGTGCACGGTACGTTCCGGAATACGCTCACGATTCTGATGAGCGAGCTTCTCAATCAGCTGATAGTTTTCCAGCAGCAGCGGACCACGAGGACCGGCAGACTTGCTGTCCTGGTTGCTGACCCACGGCGCACCTGCGGTCGTGCGGATGATGTTCTTATCAGACATGTAAGGACTCCTACCTTTAATCTGACTATGGACGTTAGGTAATACCAAACGAAAAGGGAAAATGATTGATCCTGTTTCTCTAATAAACAGTCCTAATCCAGTCCGATATTAACCTTCACTTCGGGAGGGTAAGCAGCTTTTCAGACAGTGTCCATCCCCTTCACTTTTAAAAAAATGATATTTTATTTGATTAATGTCATTGAACAGAGACATCAGCTTAATTGATGAGAATGAGACGCAATAAAGCATCTGCGTTTATTTCAGTTATTATCAAGACCGGTCATGTCCTATCTTCATTCCGGCTATTATGGCTCATTCTGTTAGAACAGGCGGGCCATCTTCATAAAAATGAATGTCACGGCCATGGCGGCGATACACAGGCCACCGGCAAAGATGGTTCCCAACCCGCCAGATGCCAGAAACATGCCTCCCGTATTCATGCCGAAGAACCCTGTAACCAGAGTGGCCGGAAGCATAAGGGTCGTCACGATCGACACGATGCAGAGCCGGCGGTTGGTTTCTTCTGCCTGACTGGAGGCTAGCTCATCCTGCAAGGACCGTGCCCGGTCCTGAAGAGCGATCAAATCATCCAGCGCAGCATGTATTTGCCGTTCAGCACGGTCCCGTAGGTCATCTTCGGCCCATTCTGGCAGTTCCAGGTCTTCATCTCGCAGAACACGGTCAATCGGCATGACCACGCGCCGCAATTCAGTTGAACGACGCCGAACCTTACCAACAATACCACCCAAATGACCGAGGTCTGAGCCGTGGACAATGGCCAACAGCACATCTTCTGCTCGGTCTAACTCATCATCAAGCTGCGCTAGCTGCCGCCGCACCGTGCCAGTAAAATCCCGCAAAACACGGTCGATTACCCCAGCCGGATTGCGTGGCACGCCCTGTGTCTGGAGAGAACGGTAGGCCGATCCTAATACAGGGATGGGGGTCCGCCGTGTCGTGATCAAAATATTCTGCCGCATAGCAAAACGCCAAGCGCAAATCTCCCGATCTTCTTCTGCCAGAGCATCATCAAAAGCTGGAAGAGCCCCCCAGACCGTATCATCGGCGGCCTCAAGGGCAATGCCGTAATCCGTCTCTGCCAGCATAGTACCTACATCCTCTGGCATACCCGGCAGACGGCCTACATAGGTACGGGCAGAACTATGTACCGTATCGAAATGCAACCAACACCAGCCATTTTCCCCAGATGCGACCTCATAGCCTTCCTCGCTGGGAGACTGGAGAATACGCTGCACCTCTTCGGCTTCCAGCGGTGTAATGCCCTGCCCTGGCACGGCACGAACCGCCCAGACAAGCCCTTTAATCCGGGCCATAGGGTGAGCTTCCTTCAAGGAAGGGTCCAGCACTGTAAACGGAAAAATTGGAGCAGTATTGTCGGGCACAGCCACCCCCCATTACAGTTTTCCTGCCCGGACTGAAGGTGGCCGGACATCCCTTTCATCGGGAAAAGCCAAGGTTCCAGACATATGAATACCGCCCGTTCTCTGGCACGTTGCCCGATAGGACGCAATATGGATGACACTATTTTGTAACGGAAAACTGTTGCTCCGTTCTTCTTTCCAGCCTCACGGCAAGGCTCTATAGTTTCCCAGTGCAGGAACCGCACAAAGGCCTTGCCTGCCTGCGGTTCCGTCCATGATAACCAACCGCCTGAAACTAAGGAAACATATATGGCTACGCAGGACTACAAGGTTCGTGACATGTCCCTGGCCGACTGGGGCCGTAAGGAAATCTCCATCGCCGAGGGTGAAATGCCGGGCCTGATGGCCCTCCGTAAGGAATATGGCACAAGCCAGCCGCTAAGGGGTGCCCGGATTGCCGGATGCCTGCACATGACCATCCAGACCGCTGTGCTGATCGAAACGCTGATCGCCCTCGGTGCTACGGTCCGCTGGTCTTCTTGTAACGTATTTTCCACGCAGGATCAGGCTGCTGCTGCCATTGCTGCGGCCAACATTCCCGTTTTTGCCTGGAAGGGCATGAACGAGGAAGAATTCATCTGGTGTATCGAGCAGACCATCAAAGGGCCGGATGGCTGGACACCGAACATGATCCTCGATGATGGCGGCGACCTGACCACTCTCATGCATGAGAAATACCCTGAACTCCTCAAGGAAGTTCGTGGCATCTCTGAAGAGACCACAACGGGTGTGCATCGTCTCTGGGACATGGAGCGTAAAGGCACGCTCAAGGTTCCGGCCATCAATGTTAATGACAGTGTGACCAAGTCCAAGTTCGACAACCTCTATGGCTGCCGTGAAAGCCTTGTGGATGCTATCCGCCGTGGCACTGATGTCATGATGGCTGGCAAGGTTGCCGTTGTGGCTGGTTATGGTGATGTGGGTAAGGGGTCCGCCGCCTCTCTCCGCAGTGCAGGTTGCCGCGTGCTGGTAACAGAGGTTGACCCAATCTGCGCCCTTCAGGCCGCTATGGAAGGCTATGAGGTCGTCACAATGGAGAACGCCGCCCCTCGTGGTGACATCTTCGTGACCTGCACCGGCAACGAGGACATCATCACCATCGAGCATATGCGTGAGATGAAGGACCGGGCCATTGTCTGCAATATCGGGCATTTCGATAGTGAGATTCAGGTTTCTGCCCTGCGCAACCACAAATGGACCAACATCAAGCCGCAGGTTGATGAGATCGAGCTGGCCCCGAACCGCCGCCTCATCCTTCTTTCCGAGGGCCGTCTGGTCAATCTGGGCAATGCTACCGGTCATCCGTCCTTCGTGATGTCCGCTTCCTTCACCAACCAGACACTGGCCCAGATCGAACTCTGGAACGCAAAAGCAGGCCAGTATGAGGCAGGAAAAGTCTATACCCTGCCGAAAATCCTTGATGAAAAGGTTGCGGCTCTCCATCTTGCTAAAGTGGGCGCAACGCTCTCCAAAATGACACAGGCTCAGGCGGATTATATCGGGGTTTCCCCTAACGGGCCGTTCAAGCACGACCTGTACCGTTACTGATCCTTTCTGTCATGCTCCCTGCTACCGCTCTCGGTGGCAGGGTCATACCGACCAGTCATTCCTGTTTCAGGGAAGGAATATATCATGGGTCTTTTTAACGATATCGTTTCTAAAGTTTCTCACTTTGCGACAAGCCTGTTCGGCTCTTCTGCCCAGGCGGCCGATACGGCACAGCCAGCCGCTGCCTCAGCGGCTCCCTCCATCTCACAGGTAGATGTTGATGCCGTTCTGAAGGAACTGGCTGCCAAAGCAGGCCAGCCGCTGAACTACAAGGAATCCATTGTCGATCTGCTCAAGCTTCTAGGCCTCGACAGCTCCCTGCAGGCTCGTCAGGCTCTGGCTGATGACCTGCATTATACCGGGGACAAAAACGATACAGCCACGATGAATGTCTGGCTGATCAAGCAGGTCTACACCGAGCTGGCCAATAATGGTGGCAAGATTCCTGCTGGTTGGGGCCACTGATCCCACTTTCTGCTCAGTATCCCTGCACTGAACGGATGAAAAACCCCCTCCATCCCGATCGGATGGAGGGGGTTTTCTTTATCGTGGCTGGAAATCAGATATCCAACAACAGGCGACGAGGGTCTTCAATCAGTTCCTTAAGCCGCACAAGGAAGCTGACAGCCTCCCGCCCATCTACAAGGCGATGATCATAGGATAGCGCTACATACATCATAGGCCGGATGACGACCTGCCCATCTCGTGCCACGGGCCGATCCTGAATGGCATGCATCCCCAGCACGCCGGATTGTGGCGCATTCAGAATAGGGGTTGATAGCAATGAACCGAAAATCCCGCCATTGGTGATGGTAAAGCTACCGCCTTCCAGCTCTTTCAGCGCAAGCCCGCCCTTTCGGGCTCGCTTGCCGTAATCGGCAATACGGCGTTCCAACTCAGCAAAACCTAAGGTCTCCGCTTTTCGCAAAACTGGAACAACCAGCCCACGTTCCGTTCCTACGGCAATACCAAGATTGACATGATCCTGATAAACGATCTCATTGCCTTCAATCCGGGCATTCAGCACCGGAAAATCCTTCAGAGCTCCCACAACAGCCCGAGCAAAGAAGGACATAAAACCCAGTCGGGCGCCATCATGCTTCTTCTCGAATAGATCCCGATACTGGCTACGCAGTGCCTTAACGGCACTCATATCAACTTCATTAAACGTCGTTAGAATAGCCGCACTATTCTGCGCCGCCTTGAGATTGCGCGCAATGGTCTGGCGCAGGCGGCTCATAGGCACACGCCGTTCTCCTGTTCCGTCTTCGGTCGGGAGAGGTGCAGGCGTGTCCGCTCGTGCAGGTGCCGGATGGGTGACAGAACCACCAGTCACCACGGGTTGATCTGCTTCACCAGATGTCGCCGCCCCATGATCGGTCACATTCTGCTCTTCATCCACATCCTGAGGAGCTTGTGGTGTAGTCTGCTCCACTACAGGGGGTGTAGCCTGATCATCCACTAAGGCAATGACCTGCCCCACCTCAACATCAGTGCCTTCTGGCAGATCATGGCTCAATGCCCCTGCTACGGGGGATGTTACATCTAATGTGACCTTGTCCGTCTCCAGTTCCATGACAGCTTCACCAGCTTGCACATACTCACCAGACTGCCTAAGCCAACGCATTACGGTTGCCTGTTTCAGGCTTTCACCAAGCACAGGGACTTTAATTTCAACCGTCATCGTGACTCCTGCCATTCCAGAACTTGAAAAATGGACCCAATCTCCCACCTCCCGGAAGAGACCCGGCCTCTCATTAGCCTTATATCTCCCTATGAGGCTATAGGGTAAAGCCTTCTCTTTATCTTTTCACTCTATCCAGCAGGAAACCATTCATGACACGCCCCCTGCCTACTTTCCTTCAATCAGATCATCTATCTTCTCGAACACGCACTGCCCTGCTTCAAAGAATAGAGCAGGAACAAGGCCAACGAGAGCATCTTTCTCCAGAAGCATTTCAGCTGCTTGAGCTAGTCTGCGATGACATTCTCCCACAAGCCCCACTTCTGGGCGATGTACATCTCAATCTGGCCGTCATGATTGACCATACGCTCGCCGGGCCGGGAGATGGATGGCGTTTTGCTGATCTACCGACAGACCTTACCGCATGGGAAGATGGTCTCACCTCTCTGAACCTCTATACACAGGCTCTGTTTCAGCAGAATTACTCCACTCTTAACCCAGAGCAGCGTGGTACAATTCTGGACAAGGCCTTTGATGGTTCATTACCTGATACCCCTTCAGCCCCTTTTTCTACAGCGCAAATGGCCCTTTGGAGTGGTGATCTTCGCAACCAGATCGTTGCTGCTTTTCTGGCGCATCCCATTGCACAGGAACAACTTGGTATATCATCCAATTTGACCGGAGGAGATGAGGAAATTCAAGGGTTTTCTACTGGATCACTCACCAAGAGAGAAGCGTTTGAGCCAAAAAATGAGCGCCATTTTTTGGAACTGTCATAACGGGGTCTTTTAGGGCTTTTCTGCCTTTGTACGAGGGCAGAAAAAGACTGTCGTAGGGGTTTGATACAGTCTCATTTTTCAATGCTACAGATCAGACTGAAGCTAGGTTGAGGAATGGAACATCCGATCAACACAACAGATAAGATTATAAATCTAAGAGTTAGATGTTGTTGAAGAACCTTGTGGAAACCGGGGTACCCGGCTTTCGAAAAATGTACCCCAGTTTACTAACACTGTGTACAACCTTCGGAAGGCAGGCAGAGCAAGGGCTCCAGAATGTTATCCTTCTTTTTCCACAACGAGGCTGTGTACAATCCCCGTTTTATAAGGGGGTACAGTACCGTCCCCGGTACTCGGTACCTCTTTCGCCTTAGGCAGTACTGTCCCCATGTACCCCAGTACAAACATCTTTAATCCATAAGCTGATGGAAACCGTTGCATGACGCAGGAAACACATAACGATTTTTCACAGGAAACCGCCGATGTTGTGGTTATCGGTACTGGTGCGGGTGGTGCACCACTTATTGCCCGGCTTGCCATGGCTGGGCGTAAAGTTGTGGCGCTAGAAGCCGGACCATCTTTTAATGCCCGGTCTCATACGCCCGATGAGCCAACCGCACAGGAACTGTACTGGCTGCATGAGCGTCTTTCTGGCGGTGGTACACCTCAGGCCTTTGGTGGCAATAATAGCGGAACAGGGATTGGTGGGTCCCTCCTTCATTATGGAGCATTTCTGCCTCGTATGGACCCTCGGGACTACAAGCTATATAGCGAGAGCGGAAAAGGTGTGGACTGGCCTTTCGGTGCGGAGGAGCTTCAATCTTATGTGGAAGAAGTGGAACGCTTCATCGGTGTGAGTGGCCCAGCCCATTATCCTTGGGATGAAAGCCGCCATTATGCCTATCCTCCGGCTGCACCTAATCGGGCGGCGCTAAAGATGCGTCAGGCTTGTGATAATATTGGCCTACGTCATGCAGATGGCCCTCTGGCCGTAGTAACAAAAGATCGTGATCAGCCCTATTTTGGCCGTCGTGAAGGCTGCGTGAATTGTGGTGCGTGCCATCAGGGGTGCCGGAATGGGGCAAAATCCGGTGCGGATAATACTTATCTGCCGTTGGCCTGTGCCCATGGGGCAGAGCTGCGGGCCGGGTGCATGGCGACCGGGTTTGAGCGGGACAGCCAAGGGCGGATTACGGCGGTCATTTACATTCGCAATGGGCGGGAAGAACGGCAGAAAT
Source organism: Bombella favorum (assembly GCF_014048475.1). Lineage (GTDB taxonomy): Bacteria > Pseudomonadota > Alphaproteobacteria > Acetobacterales > Acetobacteraceae > Bombella > Bombella favorum. Next base: position 224,442 of record NZ_NWUS01000003.1, on the reverse strand, counting down.
GTAAGGCTGTTGTGCTGTCCGCTGGGGCTGTGGAAACGGCACGTCTGCTTCTGAATAACGGCCTCGCAAACAGTTCCGGGCAGGTAGGCCGTAATTACATGACACACGTCTCTACACAGGTTTGGGGTGTGTTTGATGAAGAAACACGTCCCAATAAGGGATATCCGTCCCTGACCATCTCTGAGGATATGTTGCGGCCAAAGGATGCTGACTTTGCCGGGGGGTATTTGTTGCAGTCTCTGGGGATGATGCCTTTAACGTGGGCCGCTAATCTCGTGCGGGCGGATGGACGCCGTGGTGACGCACTGAGCCAGACCTTGGCCGCCTATAATTACAGCGCAGGGATTGGGATGCATGGCGAGAGCCTGCCACGGGATGAGAACCGTGTGACCCTCTCTGATGAGAAAGATGCCTTTGGCCTGCCTAAACCACGGATCGACCATACATATGGCCCCAATGAGGAAGCCATGCACCGTCATGCCTCCCGCTTGATGGTGAAGATGTGGGAGTCCATTGGGGCGAAGGATATCCGTGTTATCAGTCGTGCGGCCCATATGATCGGGACGTGCCGGATGGGAACAGACGCCGGGGAGGCGGTGGTAAATCCTTATGGGCGTAGCTTTGATATCGATAATCTGTGGATCAGCGATCATTCTACCTTCCCAAGTTCTGGTGCGGCCAATCCAGCACTGACAATCATGGCCCTTGCCCTACGTACGGCGGATGCCATGCTGAAGGTGGTCTGAGAGGCCGGCTTTGCTTTATTGGGGGCCGCTTGACAGTGCGGCCCTCTTTCACCTAGGAAGAAAGCCGACCTGATGGTGGCGGCGTCCTGCTTTGCCTTCCGGGTCGTCTCCTTCGCACCGGAAGGCAGTTCTGTCTGCCCCTAAGGTCTGGCATGCTCCGTGGCGCATGGTCCGCCATGCAGGACCGTGCGGGTATCCGGCCTATATCTGGTTTTTGTTTCTCCCGATTATTACCCCACCGGGGCATATCAAGGCGCATCATTTCATGCATCTCGCCGAACTGAAGAAGAAATCCCCTGCTGATCTGCTGGCTTTTGCTGAAGAGCTGGAGGTCGAAAATGCATCATCCCTGCGTAAACAGGATATGATGTTTGCCATCCTCAAGACTCTTGCCGAGCGTGAACAGGCCATTTACGGCGAAGGGACGCTCGAGATTCTACCGGATGGCTTCGGCTTTCTCCGTAGCCCAGAAGCCAATTATCTGCCTGGCCCGGATGATATCTATGTTTCTCCGGCTCAGGTGCGGCGTTTTGCCCTGCGCCCCGGCGATACGGTGGAAGGTGAGATCCGTGCCCCTCGGGATGGAGAACGTTATTTTGCCCTGCAGAAGGTCAATACGATCAATTTTGAGGCACCAGAACAGGTTCGTGCCCGCATCAATTTTGATAACCTGACCCCCCTCTTCCCCGAGCGTCGCCTCCGTATGGAAACCGAGCCAACAGGGGAAAGCGGTGCTGCTCCGGCTCCTGCCAAGGGTAAGGGCCGTGATCGGAAGGACCAGAAGGATTACACCTCTCGGGTGATTGATCTGGTCTCTCCCATCGGCATGGGCCAGCGCGCTTTGATCGTTGCACCGCCGAGAACGGGTAAGACGGTGATGCTCCAGAGCATTGCGGCTTCCATTTCTGCTAATCATCCAGATGTATTTCTCATCGTGTTGTTGATTGATGAGCGGCCAGAGGAAGTAACGGACATGGCCCGGTCTGTCCGTGGTGAAGTTGTGTCCTCCACCTTCGATGAACCAGCACATCGCCATGTGCAGGTAACAGAGATGGTGTTGGAAAAGGCAAAACGCCTTGTTGAGCACAAGCGAGACGTGGTCATCCTGCTGGATTCCATCACCCGTCTGGCTCGTGCCTACAATACGGTCGTGCCCTCATCCGGCAAGGTGTTGACCGGCGGTGTGGATGCTAATGCCCTTCAGCGGCCGAAGCGTTTCTTCGGTGCGGCTCGTAATATTGAGGAAGGTGGCTCCCTGACGATCATCGCCACGGCCCTGATTGATACAGGCTCCCGTATGGATGAAGTCATCTTCGAAGAGTTCAAGGGGACGGGTAACTCCGAACTCATGCTCGACCGTAAACTGGCAGATAAGCGGACCTTCCCGGCTATCGACATCACCAAGTCCGGCACCCGTAAGGAAGAGCTGTTGGTGGATCGGGCGTCCCTCTCCAAGATGTGGGTCCTGCGCCGCATCCTTGCCCCGATGGGCACGATGGATGCTATGGACTTCCTGCTGGATAAGCTGCGTTACAGCAAAACCAATCAGGATTTCTTCGATGCGATGAACAACTGATTAATAGGCTGGTCTGTTGGCCATGAAAGAAAAGGCAGGGCCATGCATATGGCCCTGCCTTTTCTGTAGGTGAGGTCCATGTCAGACCATCAGCCATGGGGGATCAGAAGGTGAAGGAAGCTTGCCACCAAGATGATGGCAAGAGTGCCCATTCCCCAGAGGGCCAAGAACCACGCTAGACGTTTGGAGAAGGAGGCTGGCACTTTCTTCTCATCGTATGTGGTGAACTTAGTGATATCCATCGGTTTTTGTGACCTTTCCACGGAAAAGATAGTAGGAATAGATCGAATATCCCGTGATGATGGGGAGCAGGATGACGGTTCCGACGAGCTGGAAAAGCTGGCTGGGAACTGGAGATGCTACATCCCACAGGGTCAGGGTTGGTGGTACAGCGTAGGGCCAGATGGTAATGGCCAGGCCAACCAGGCTGAGCAGGAACCATCCAATGACGCACAGGAAAGGCGTGATGGCGTGTTCCTTGTCCAGGGTCCGCCACATCAGGAAACCGGCCAGTGCCACCAGTAGAGGAACAGGCAGGCCGAACAGAATGTTCGGAAAGGCAATCCAGTGATGGAGATAGGGCGCATGAAGAAACGGCGTCCAGCAGCTAACAGCAATGATACAGAGAATCATCAGAATGGATAATTTCTTGGACCAGTGGCGGCACCGTGCTTCCAGCTCATCGGATGTGCGCCAAACGAGCCAGGTCGTACCAAGAAGCGCATAACCTGTGACAACGGACAGGCCACAAAGAACGCTGAACGGTGTCAGCCAGTCCATGGCTCCCCCGGCAAAGGCACCGTGGCTTGTATGCACTCCCTGAACGTACCCGCCAAGAATGCAGCCCTGACAGAAAGCGGCAAGTGTGGACCCTGCCATGAAGCCCGTATTCCAGAAGGCCCGATGATTGGGTGAGTGCGCCATGATGCGGAACTCGAATGCAACACCACGGAAGATCAAAGCCCCCAGCATGATGATGATGGGGATATAGAAGGCAGGCAGCAGCGTGCTGTAAGCACCGGGGAAAACACCGAACAGGGTTGCTCCACCCAGAACCATCCATGTTTCATTACCATCCCAGACGGGGGCAATCGTGTTGATCATGATGTCACGATGCTCCGGCTTTTTCTCGAAAGCAAAGAGTATGCCAATTCCCAGATCAAAGCCATCAAGGATGACGTAGACCGAAATGGCCAGAATGACGATGAACGCCCAGATGAAGGGAAGATAGAATGCAAGGCCGGACATGTTATGACGCATCCTTGTTCTGAGAGATCGTATGATGATGGCTACCTAGGATCATGATGTCATCGCTGGTGTTGTCAGCAGCCTCTGGGGTGGCCCGTAGCAGGCGGATGAGCATCAGGAGGCCTGAGCCGAAAACAAAGAGATAGACCGCAACAAAAAACAGCATGGAGAAAGACAGGCTGGAGAGTGCCAGCGGTGAGGCGCTGTCTTTCGTGCGAAGTAGGCCGTAGACCGTCCATGGTTGCCGCCCGACTTCTGTCGTAACCCAGCCACAGAGCAGAGCCAGAAACCCAGCCGGTGCCATGGTGAGTATCACCCGCAGAAAAAGAGGATGGTCGAACAAATGCTGCCGGCGCCGCAGCCAGAGTGACCAGAGGCCGCAGAGCAGCATAAGCCCCCCCAGGGCAATCATGATGCGGAAAGAAAAGAACACGATTGGTGCCGGGGCCCGCTGGTCTGCCGGATAATCTTTCAGGCCGGGCACCTTGCCGTTGATGTCATGGGTCAGGATGAAGGAGCCCAGTAGCGGAATCCCTATGGCGTAATCCGTACGTTCTGTCTTCATGTTCGGGATGCCGAACAACAGTTCAGGGGCTCGTGTTTCGCTTGTCCAGTCGCCTTCCACGGCGGCAATTTTGGCAGGCTGATATTTCAGGGTGTTCAGCCCATGCATGTCGCCCGCTATGATCTGGAGAGGGGCTGTGATGACAATCATCCAGAGGGACAGGGAGAACATGAGGCGGATCGTACTGTCTGCCTGTGTACCGCTCTTTTTGGCCTTGAGCAGATGCCATGCACCCGCGGCAGCTACCGTGAAGGCCACTGAAAGCATGGCAGCCAGCCCCATATGGGTGATCCGGTAGGGAAAGGATGGATTGAAGATGATGGCCAGCCAGTCATGGGGCAGGAAACGGCCTGTCTTTTGGTCAATGACATAGCCTTGTGGGGTTTGCATCCATGAGTTGGATGCAAGGATCCATGTCATGGAGATCAGCGTTCCTGTAGTGACGGCACAGGTTGCAAAGAAATGCATTCTGCGGCCGACACGGTTCAGTCCGAACAGCATGACACCAAGGAAACCAGCCTCCATAAAGAAGGCCGTCATGACTTCGTAAGAGAGAAGCACGCCTGTGATGGGCCCTGCCTTGGCAGAGAAGCCTGCCCAGTTGGTACCGAACTCGTAGGCCATCACGATGCCAGAGACGACCCCCATGCCGAAGACGATGGAGAAGACTTTCAACCAGTATTTAAAGAGATTCAAATAACGGTTATCGTTCGTTTTTAACCACATGCCTTCAAGAAAGGTGAGGAATACAGATAGACCGATCGAAAATGCTGGGAATATTATATGTACGCCAACGGTAAAGGCGAATTGTATTCGTGCGATTGTAAGAGGTAAATCATGGTCATTAACCATATATAATCATTCCTTTTCGTTGGAATGGGAGGAAATTGACATTTTTTCATTATTGATTTTGGCGAGTTTTCAATAATTGATTTTATTTTTCTTCTTATAAATATTTTTTAAATAAAAAAATCCCCGTTATTTTTTGCGAGGCAAGCCGATGCAGGCGATGAAAATTTGCCATCACATTTTTATAAGATCATGTGATGGTCAGTTTTGGCAATAAGGTAAGGCTGGATGATCCCCTGTTTCAGGAACTGGATGCTTCTTGTTCTAACCCCAGCAGGAAGGCCTTGCTCTCTGCGCCTTCAAATCCGCTATAATCACCATAGCCCCTGCCATGTGAGGGCAGGACACGATGACACGGAATGAGAATGAGCAGCGGGTTGCGGGCCACGGCCTGACCGATAGATTGCGGGCTCCCGCCAATAGTTTTGGCCAGTTCGGCATAAGTGCGGGTCTGGCCGTGGGGAATAGCACGGAGGGCCGCCCAGACACGTTCTTGATAGGCGGTGCCATCCAGCATCAGCGGAATAGACTGGAAGTCCACCGCCTCACCGTCAAAATAATCCTGCATCATGTCCCGCACCTTTAGCAGGAGGGGTGTTTCGCTCTGGTCTCGGCCCCAGCCTTCATCAAGGGAGACGATCTGCCCCTCTTCTTCACTAAGGGTCAAGGCACCGAGGGGAGAATGGAAAGAAAGCTGTGGCATGAAAATAAGGCTGCCCGTTTTACAGGGGGGCGTCAATTCTTTCTTCAGACCGCTGCTTTTCCCGTCTGAGTGCTGTATGAAAGGCGCATGACACCATCCAGTACATCCACTCATACTATTTTTGCCGTGGCAACTGGCCCGGTGCAGGGGGCTATTGCCGTCATGCGGGTTAGTGGGCCGGAAAGTGCCGCCCTGCTGGAAGCCCTATGCGGGATAGTGCCTGCGGCCCGACATGCCAGCCTGCGGGCTCTGAAGCATGAAGGTGACGTGCTGGATCATGCCCTTGTTCTCTGGCTGCCGGGGCCACGCTCCTATACGGGGGAAGATAGTTTCGAGCTGCATCTTCATGCAGGTCCGGCCATTGTAGAAGCTGTAGCACACGCTCTTGTTACTCTTGGTGCCCGCCCTGCTGAACCGGGGGAGTTTACCCGGCGGGCCGTGCAGGCGGGCCGGATGGACCTGTTACAGGCCGAGGCCATAGCGGACCTGATAGAGGCCGATACGCAGGCCCAGCGTCACCAGGCTCTACGTCAGGTTGATGGGGCATTGAGCCAGCTTTATACAGGCTGGGCGTCTCGGTTGCGGCAGATTTTGGCCCAGCAGGAGGCCTTGATCGACTTCCCGGATGAGGAACTCCCCCCGGAGGTAGAAGAGGCCCTTCTGGGGGATTGCCGCGCTTTGGGAGAAGAGATGCAGGCTCATCTTGCTGATGAACGAGGCGAGATCGTCCGTGATGGTTTGAAGATCGTTCTGGCCGGGGCACCGAACGTTGGTAAATCCAGCCTGCTGAATGCGCTAAGTGGGCAGGATGCAGCGATCGTCACGCAAAAGGCGGGCACGACACGGGATGCCATTGCTGTCGATTGGGTGATTGAAGGTATCCGTGTCCGGCTTATTGATACGGCTGGTGTGCGGGAAACGGATGATGAGATTGAGGCAGAAGGCATCCGCCGCACCATGCGGCATGTTAAGGATGCAGACTTGCTCTTTCATCTTGTGGGGCCGGATGATGATACGCCCTTGCTGGCAGATCATGCCATAAAGCTGCGAACAAAGACGGACCTCTCCCCGGCAAGGGTGGGTGAACTCGGCATTCATACAAAGGATGAAGCAGGGCTGGCCCCTTTGCGGGAGTGGCTAAAGGCTCATCTGGCTCGTCTTATGGCTCAGCGTGGCACGCCACCTTTGACCCGTGCCCGTCATCGGGCCGGATTGAAAGAAGCGCAAGAGCATCTAACTCGTGCGCTGGAAGCCCCATGGCCGGAGGTTCGTGGGGAGGAGCTGCGGCTAGCTATGCAGGCTCTCGGACGGTTGACGGGACATGTGGATGTCGAAGCCTTGCTCGATACGATTTTCGGCCAGTTCTGTATAGGAAAGTGACGTTACCTCAATGAGTACATCACCTACGCATATTTATGATGTCATCGTGGTGGGGGGAGGTCATGCCGGGACGGAAGCCGCCGCCGCCGCCGCTCGTTTCGGATCCCGAACCTTGTTGTTGACGCACAAGCTGGACACTGTGGGGAGTATGTCCTGCAATCCGGCTATTGGTGGCATTGGTAAGGGCCATCTCGTGCGGGAGATTGATGCGTTTGATGGCCTTATGGGCAAGGCGGCCGACCGGGCGGGGATTCATTTCAAGTTGCTGAATCGCTCCAAAGGGCCAGCAGTGCATGGGCCCCGAGCGCAGGCGGATCGCTCGCTGTACCGGGCGGCTATTCAGGAGCTTCTAGCTGCCACGCCCAACCTGACCATGCTGGCTGGGGCTGTGGGTGATCTGATTGTTGAGCAAGGGCATGTCCGGGGTGTGGTTTGTGAGGATGGCCGGCGTTTCTCTGCTGGGGCTGTCGTATTGACGAGTGGCACCTTCCTGCGGGGTGTGATTCATACGGGGCGGGTTAGTCAGCCTGCCGGACGTATTGGCGATGCTCCTGCCACGCAGCTAGGGGAACGTCTGGAAGCTCTGGGGCTAAAAATGGGCCGCCTAAAAACCGGTACCCCGCCTCGCCTAGCCCGTGATAGCATCGACTGGGAAGCCCTGCCTGCCGATGAGGGCGATGCGGAGCCAGAAGCCTTTAGCACGCTGACAACTTCCCTACCCAATAAGCAGATCGTTTGCCGCATCACGCAGACAACCCCGCAGACTCATAAGATCATTGAAGAAAATCTGCATCTTTCGGCAATGTATGGCGGTGAGATCACCGGGCGGGGACCCCGTTACTGCCCGTCTATTGAGGATAAGATCGTCCGTTTTGCAGGGCGGGATAGTCATCAGGTGTTTCTGGAACCAGAGGCCCTACCGGGCAATCCGGGTGGGGAGCTGGTCTATCCCAACGGCATCAGCACCTCCCTACCAGCGGAGGTACAGGTGCAGATGATCGCTTTTATGCCGGGGTTGGAGACGGCCCGTATCGTCACTCCCGGTTATGCTGTGGAATATGATTATGTTGACCCACGGGAGCTGCGCCCGTCTCTGGAGTTGCGGGCCTTGCCCGGTCTGTATCTTGCTGGGCAGATCAATGGGACGACGGGCTATGAGGAAGCAGGTGCACAGGGGCTTTTAGCCGGGCTGAATGCAGCCCGTGCTGTAGGAGGTAAGGAGCCGCTGACGCTGGGGCGGGAGGAATCCTACCTCGGTGTGTTGATTGATGACCTGACCCTACATGGCATCAGTGAGCCTTATCGCATGTTCACGTCCCGTGCAGAATATCGTCTGCTATTGCGGGCCGATAATGCTGATCTACGCCTTACCCCCAAGGCGATTGAGGCGGGTTGTGTCGGGCCAGAACGTGAAGCAGCATTCCGTGAAACGGTGCGCCAGATTGAGGAGGCGATGGAAGAAGCCCGGAAACCGGCCTTCCTACCCCAGCATCTGCGGGAGCATGGCATTGAGGTCTCACAGGATGGCCGGCGGCGCAGCCTGCTGGATGTACTGGCAACGCAGGCTGATGAGGCTCAGATCGCCAGCCTTGCCCCGTGGTTTGCCTCTTTGCCGGTCCGTATCGGGCGGCATGTGCAGACAGAGGCCCGCTATGGTGGGTATCTGCGCAGGCAGGAACGGGAAATTCAGCAGCTGAAAAGTGAAGCTGCACTGCGCCTGCCGGATGATCTGGATTATGGGGCAATCGGGGGGCTGAGCCAGGAAATGCAGGAGCGGTTGAGTGCCGCCCGCCCTGCTGATTTTGCCGCTGCGGGGCGTGTCCGGGGCGTGACCCCGGCGGCTCTTGTTGCTCTGCTTGCTTATGTCAGGAGCCGTACATGATGACGCATGTTTCACATGAAACAGAAAAGAAGCTCGCTCACTTTGCTAGCTTGCTGACCCGTTGGAATGAGAAGATCAATCTCGTGAGCCCGAAAGATATTGCTCATCTTCGCCAGCGTCATATTGAGGACAGCCTCCAGCTTGTCCCACATATTGCCGCTGGTGCTCGGATAACAGACCTTGGCTCTGGCGGTGGGTTCCCTGGCTTAATCGTGGCGATTGCCACAGGGAACCCGGTCACTCTGATTGAATCTGACCAGCGTAAATGTGCTTTTCTGCGAGAGGCCGCTCGGGAATGTGGTGCCCGGGTCGCCGTGTTGGCAAAACGGATTGAACAGGTGGCTCTTGAACCAGCAGACATTGTAACTGCCCGTGCGCTAGCTCCCCTCCCCCAGCTGCTCGACTGGGCACGCCCCTTGTTGAAGGAAGACGGTTATTGTCTTTTCCTGAAGGGAAGAAAAGCATCAGATGAGTTGACCAGTGCCCGCTCTGACTGGCACATGACATATGAAACCCTTCCCAGTCGAACAGACCCTGACGGGGCCCTTCTCAGGATCAGTGATTTCAGACGTGTCTAAAGCTGCCTCACACACTCCGCATATCATCGCTATTGCCAACCAGAAGGGGGGTGTCGGTAAAACGACCACCAGCCTGAATCTGGCGGCGGCTCTGGCACGACATAAGCGTGTCTTGCTGGTGGACCTCGACCCGCAAGGGAATGCGTCCACCGGCCTCGGGCTGGAATATGATGAGCGTGGCCGTGGGATCTATGGCGCCCTGCTGGAGGACGCCCCTTCCGAGACACTCCTGCGCTCTAGCGTTGTGCCAAAGCTGGATGTCATGCCCGCTAATGGCGACCTGGCCGGGGCCGAGCTGGAGATGATTGATCAGGACCGGCGGGAATACCGGCTGCGGGATGCATTGCAACCATTGCTAAACCGGTATGATATTATCCTGATCGATTGCCCGCCTAGCCTTGGGCTATTGACGCTTAATGCGCTTGTTGTGGCGCAGAGTGTGTTAGTGCCGCTGCAATGTGAGTTTTTCGCTCTGGAAGGGATCAGCCAGTTGGTTCGTTCTATCGAGCGGGTGCGTCTGGCCTTTAATGCAGACCTACATCTGGAAGGGATCGTGCTGACGATGTTCGATACCCGTAACAATTTGTCTGCTCTGGTGGCAGAAGATGCACGTGGCTTCTTTGGGGATCAGGTTTTTAAGACGATGATTCCTCGTAATATCCGTATTTCCGAGGCGCAGAGTCATGGCCGCCCTGTCATGGATTATGCCCGTAGTTCTACTGGGGCATTGGCCTATGAGGCTCTGGGAGCTGAGCTGCTGAAACGGCTGAAGAAGAAAGGCTGAGCGACATGGCAAAGAAGGCATCCCCCTCCTCTCGCAAACTTGGCCGGGGTCTGGCGGCTCTTCTGGGGGATCAGGCCCCCAATCTGGCCCGTGTTGGTGCCCCACAGGGGGAGGTCCATGCTCCATCCCAGCCGGGGAGTTTGGGGGTGGACTTACTGGCCCCCAGCCCTTTCCAGCCTCGCCGCGATATGAATGAGGATCGCCTTGCGGAACTTGCGGATTCCATCCGCTCCCGTGGGGTGATTCAGCCTATTCTTGTCCGGCCGGACCCCGAGCAGAAGGGGCGGTATCAGATCATCGCTGGTGAACGCCGCTGGCGGGCTTCCCAGAAAGCGGGCCTGCATGAAGTGCCGGTTTATATCCGTCAGCTTGATGATACGGATGCGATGGCGGCCGCTATGGTTGAGAACCTCCAGCGGTCGGACCTGAACCCCGTTGAAGAGGCAATGGGCCTGCAAAGGCTGTTACAGGATTATAGTCTGACGCAGGAGGAACTTGCCGGGGCGATTGGCAAGTCCCGTTCGCACATCACCAATACCATGCGCCTTTTGAACTTGCCGGAGGCGGTTTTGGTCCAGTTGCGGGATGGTGGGCTGAGTGCTGGTCATGCCCGTGCTTTGCTTGGCCACCCCGACCCGGTAGCTGGTATGGCGGAGGTGCTGGCAAAGGGGTTGAATGTCCGTCAGACAGAAGACCTTGTGGCCCGTCTGAACAAGGCTGCCAGTGAGGATAAGGTCGCTGCGGCCCCTGCCCCGGAGATCACCCGGTTGGAGGAAGACCTTTCTGCCCGTTTTGGCCTGAAAACGCAGATCCGGTTTAACGGAAAAAGTGGCTCATTGAAGATCAATTATTCATCTTTGGAGCAGTTTGAGGCTCTGATGGCCCGTCTGACCGGGTAAGGCTAATTTTTTTGATGAAATGTTTAAAATCCTCTTGTCAGGTTTGATAAGGGCTGATAGATAACCATCCATCGGTTACCGATTGTGGGCACATAGCTCAGTTGGTAGAGCAGCTGACTCTTAATCAGCGGGTCCTAGGTTCGAGCCCTAGTGTGCCCACCACAATCGGCCGATTTCCCCTGAAAAAATATGAATAACTTTTCGGATGCAAGCGGCAGAACACCCGCTGTGTGCTCTTTGTCGGAAAGAAAATGATCCCCTTTCTCTTAAAAACTGTTCTGTCTGCCGTACTTGTGGCCTCTATCGCTACGGTGGCCCGTCGTTTGCCGGCTCTGGGAGCCCTTATTGCGTCCCTGCCACTCGTGTCTGTTCTGGGGATGATCTTCCTCTGGGCCGAGAAACCAGACCGTGAGCTGATGGCTACTCATAGTGAGGCGACTTTCTGGTACGTTTTGCCATCCTTGCCTATGTTTTTATTAATTCCGTTTTTATTGCGGCGCGGCTGGCCCTTTTGGGGTAGTCTGGCGGCTGGTTGTGTGCTGACTATTCTGCTTTATCTTGTCGTGGTCTGGTGTGCTCGTCGGTATGGAGTGGCATTGTAAGTCCTTAACCAGGGCATAATGAATAATATGTTTTCAATTGAAATAAATGGATGAATATTGGTATTTTGCGCTATTTAATTTCTTTGTTTCTATCGGCCTTCTATTTGTTAGCCGTATCAATGGGACTGATGTCCTGAGGGGGCTATATGTCCTTTTTAGTTTTCTTCCTAGTATAGCTGCTGGGGTACGGCGGTTACATGATACAGACCGTTCCGGCTGGTGGCTTTTATTGCCTATCGTGAATATCATCTTTCTCTGTTTGCCGGGGACGCCGGGGGACAACAGGTTTGGCCCGCAGCCGGGTGATGATAGAGCCTGAGAGATAGGTCTTTAATAAGTGTTGCTGGATGGCTGGTAGCTTTACAGGTGCCAGCCATTTTTTATGGTCGTAAGTGTTTCGGGATGATGACGTGTTCCAACATGTTAAACTTATAGGCCTTTTGTAATTTGTTAGGGCGAACTCGGGTGCTATCTGCTTCTGCCATATTGCTGTGAAGTGCTTTGTGTTGGCTGATGAAGGTCAGGGAGGAAGATACAGGGCACTTTATGCGGGCGGCCTTACCATAAGTCTGTTATGGACAGGCAGGACAGGATAGGATGGCAGCGTCAGGAAAGATGAGAGTGCTATGCGTGTAAGCGAGTTCAAGCCTCGGTCGGTCGCAGGGCGGCATCAGCCGGTGATAGCCTTGGTCGGGTGCGATGGAAGTGGGAAATCCACCGTGGGGACGGCCCTGCTGGCGTTGTTGCAGGCCGAGCGGCCAACAGCGTTCTGCCATCTGGGCAAGCAGGCAGGTAATTTGGAGCGGACGCTAGCCCCCCTCCCCCTTATCGGCCCGTATGTGACAGGTAAGGCTAAGAAAGAGAACAGCAAGATACAGTCCGGCAAAAAGGCCGGTGTGTTGGCAGCTGTGTCGGGGTTTGTGCTGTCCATGCGGCGGGTGCTGCGTTACGGGCTGATGCGGTATAAGCATGAGCAGGGCATGACGATACTGACAGACCGCTACCCGCAGAATAGCGTTCCCGGACCTATGGACGGCCCTACTTTGGCGAATTTGAACCGCGATGGTGTTTTGTTCCGGCTCTTTAGCGGGGTGGAACGGACGCTATATGCACGGATGGCTCGGTTCAGGCCGGATGTCGTCATACGGCTTAATGTTGATCTGGAAACAGCCTTACGGCGTAAGCCTGATCATGTGGCCTTTAAGTTGGCCCGTAAGATTGATGACCTTTCAAGGCTAGATTTTGCAGGGGCTCCCATTGTTGATATTGATGCGACCGACCCTCTGGAGCAAGTATTGGCTCAGGCTGAGGAGGCGGTCCGCAAGGTACTGGCGCTTTATCCCCAAGCCGATCAGGCTGGAAGCCCTCATAGTGGCGGACAGGCTGGTCGTGCGGGTAGGTTAGTGTCGCTTGTTGGCTGTGATGGATCCGGGAAATCCAGCATCAGCCAATATCTGGTTCAGCATTTTTCCGAAACACGACCGGCTGTCTATGGGTATCTTGGCCTTGGCTCTGGTGATCTCGGGCGGCGGATCGGCACCCTGCCCTTCATCGGTGCTGCATTGGAAAAGAAGCTGAACAAAAAGGCCAAGAAGGCCCGGACCAAAGGCGAAAAAATGCCGGGCTTTCTGACAGGACTTGTTCTGTTTTCTTTTTCTTTGGTGCGGTTGAAGCGTTTTTGGCGGGTTAAGCGAGCTGTGGAGAAGGGCTTTCTTGTCGTGACGGATCGTTATCCGCAGATGGAAGTCCCCGGCCAGTGTGATGGCCCTGGTCTTTCAGCGGCATATAGCCATAATCCGCTGATCCGTTTTCTGGCATGGTTGGAGCGTGGCATTTACCGCAAAATTGCGGCCTTTAAGCCCGATCTGGTCATTCGGTTGAATGTGGATGCGGAGACGGCACATAGCCGTAAACCGGATCATGATCTGGAGGCTCTGCGGATCAAAGCGGAGCTTATGCCGCAGTTGAATTTTAATCATGCACCGTTGGTTGAGGTCGACGCTCGGCAGTCCTACGAGGCTGTGCAGCAGGAAGTACTCTATCTGCTGGAAAAATACGGGCTTGTCTGAAGGGCGGGTTTTATCTGTTGCACCGGGCTGGCCAAAGTTGCCAGCCCGGTTTTTTTATTGTTTAACGAGGGCAGCGTTTCAAGAAAGCCTGAAGCCTTTGGGGGATCTCCTCTGGTGATTGGAAGCGGTCCCGCCGGTAATCTTGCGTTCCCTCCAGTTTTTTCTCAATCAACCCATCATGGAAATCGCCCATCAGGCCGTTGATCGTAGCTAGATATTCAGAAAGCTGGTCTAGCTTTTGTGAGGGGCGGATTGTGCGTAATGTATCATTGAAGGCCACACGGCGGCTGATGATTTTACGCATGACATGGAATTCATGGCCTGTTGTGGCATCCAGCGTGCGGATCAGCTTTGCCAGTTTGGCATTTTCTTTTTTCTGATAAGCAATGATTCCGGCTGTATTGTCCTCTTTCCATAGGGCGATCGGTGCTGCGATGAGCCAGTAATAAGCCGGTGATAGAGCCACCCAGAGGATGAGGCCGTTAGTCAGGGTTGCCCGCCTCTGATGGTTTTTAAAGGCATCCTGCATATTGCCCATGACGATGGTAATGAGATGCAGCAGGATCGGATAGCGGTGATGTCGGGTAAAGTTAGCACAGGCAAAGCGCATATGTTTGAACTTGGCTCGTGCATATTTGAAGGCCAGTTGTTCGTCTTCACTGGCCTTGCCCGAAAGGGCAATCTTCAGGATAAGGCGGCGGAAGGCCTTGCGGTCCACACCATGCTCCAGAAGCTGCCAGCAGAGATTATAGCCATCTTTGATCTCGGCCATGTCACAGGTCGGTAGAACATCGTCCGGCAGTGGCGTGTCAGGATGAGGAACATCATCAAGAAGGACATGCTCAAAGACGGTATCCAGCATCTTCTGTGGGAAAGCCGGTGTACTGCGGCGGCTGGCAGAAGGGCGGAAGGGGAAGATGGGCATGGGTTTGGCTCGTCTCCTGATGAGGTTTAGCTGCCTGATGCAGTAGGCAGGTTGCTATTTTGGCGGGTTTCTCTTTCGTGCGGGAGGATAATTTTATTCCGGCGCAGATAGGTCATACCCATCATGACGAATGTGGTCATGGTAGCAAAGAATATGCCAAGAGCATAGGCAAGCCCTGCGCCGTTCAGGCCATAATGATGGCCCATATAGATGAGCAGCGGGACATACAGAATGACGGAAACAAGCTGTGCCAGCATGATGTAATGGGAGCGTCCGGCTGTGTAGAGGACGCCCTCCATAGGCAGACCAGCGGTGAAGAAGACTAGCGATGGCGACATCCACATCATCAGGGTGGCTGCATCACCAAAGCGGTGGCCGAACATGCTGATGACAGGCTTCCCGCCCACATAGACCACCAACATAGCCAGCAGCCCTAACGCACCGGAAAGAACACTTGTCCGCAGGGCTAGCTTCCAGGGAGCGGAGGTCCGTGGGTTCATGAGAACAACTTCTGGATAATAGCTTTTTTCTAGAAGCTTGGCAGGCCGCTGGACAGCATCCAGAAATTCCATTGATAGAGAATAGAGACCCGCAGCCGATGTGCTGACAATCTTACCAACGAGCAGTTTACTGATCGGCTCCCAGACTGTTTCCAGAATGGTAGTGATGCTGGCTGTCCAGACGAAGCTCCACATGCCTTCGGGCATTTGTCGGGCTGCCTTCATGATGCTGGGGCGGAGCCCTTTTAGTAGATCATGGCGTTTCAGCTCGAGCAGGGCCGTGCCCCAGAGATAGAGTTGCCCGGCAAGGAGGGCTAGATACCAAGCGATGACAAACCCGGTTAACTTGGTACCGCTCAACAAGGCGAACAGACAGCCAATAGCACGGACTGTCGGCGTGATGAGCTGCTGGCGTGAGACGAGGTCTATGCGGTCGAAAAGCCGGAGGATCCCATAGGCCGCCGTACTGCCCATACCGGGGATCAATGTGCAGTAGAGCAGCACCAGCAGGGTAGGTTTATCATGGATGCCCAGCGTCTTGCCCAGGCAGAGAAAGGCCGCCATACCAAAGATCATGGAGACAAGCCCGGCACAGATATCCAAACCTATGGCCAGGCTGATACTGGTCTGGACAGTTTGCCGTTCGCCTTTCTGCCAGGGGACGGCAGCATAATGCAGGACGATCTGCCAGCTTTGGAACTGGCCGACAGCTGCTACGGTTTCGATATAGGAGGCGATCAGGGTTAGGACACCGAAGTCATGGGGGTGTAGTGCCCGCCCGGTCATGACCAGGGCAGCAAGGCCTACCATGGCCCCGATCAGTTTGGTTGAACCCAGCTTCCCCGCATTTTTTAGAACAACGCGGAACAGATCATCCTTAAACCATTCCTTCATTCTGCGAACTCTTGGAAGTCAGGAAGTTCGTTGATGGCGACTACCCTCCAATATCCAGCAATATGCTCGATGATGCTCAGGGAAAGATTCTGGATGCAGAGGCGCAGTGCGGTGTCCACAGGGATGTCGAGGCAATGGGACAGTGCCATACGGATTGCCCCGCCATGGCTGAGGACGATCATGTCCTGTCCCGTATTTTGTTGGGCGTAACTATCCAGTGCCTGACCGATACGCTGGCGGACATCCATCATACTCTCTCCCCCTGGGGGGCGTTCATCCGCAGCGATGGACCAGAAAGGGGGGGCTGGCTTTTTGAGCAAGGCAGGGAACGTGTCATGAGGGGTGCCGTTCCACTCTCCTATGGATTGCTCAATAAAAGCGGGGTCTATTTCCATAGGGGCAGAGAAATTCCCAGCTTTTTGGATGGTCAGCCCGGTTTTGCGAGCCCGCTGGAGGGGGGAGGAAAACCAGAGTGCCTGGCGAGGCAGACGGCGGGCCAGTGCTTTATAAGCAGGCTGCTGGTTGCTGAGATGCCGGGGGCAAAGGGGCACATCTAGCGTGCCATACATGGTCTGTCGTGCCGTCTTTTCCACAATAGCATGACGCACCAACCAAAAGCGTGTCACCCCGGTGGGGAGGCTTGGTCCATCCAGAAAATGTTCCTGAGGGTCTGGCATGGCGGGGTGCGTCACGGAAAAATCTCTCAAACAGGTCAAAAGGCCATTATCAGCCTGCCGGGACAGGAATGATGGACCGATCATAATTTCATGATAAGGGCGCATAGCGGGGAAAGGAACCGCTCTCAAGGAGAAGTTTTATAATTTGTGGTAACTGTCATCCTTTTGGGAGTGTTCATTCCGTTCTAAAGTCAGGCCGGATATCTGATGGTCATGAGGGAGACAGACAGAGATGAAAATTTCAGCAGGACCGGTCACGGCACCGTCTTTCTGGTACAAGCTGTTTCGGACTGTCTGGCCGAAGAGCGATAATGAGGTGTTCGTACTGGATGGCAAATGGGTGATCCTATTTCATGTCGTTGTTGTGGCTATCCTCGTTATCTTTCATTTAATTTTGATGAATCTTACGGATTTTTGATGGGGGTAGTTTTCCCTTCATAAGGGCACAGGCCAACAGGTAAAGACCGACCCCGCCCAGACTGATCCAGAATGGCAGCGGAATGTTACTATACCATGAAAGGATCAGCCCACCCCATGAGAGCAGGAGCGCACCCAGTACGGAGCAGACTATCCCTCGGAAGGGAGAGAGTTCTAACTTTAGGGCGGCAGAGGCAGGGCCGATCATCAGGCTGAAACAGAGCAACGCCCCGGCGATTTCCGCACAGGCAGCGGCAGCAAGGGCGGCGAGGAGAAGAAAGAGCTGCCCTAGTCGGGTTGATGAGAGGCCCTGCGCCTCTGCGAGGCTAGGACAGAGGCTGATGAAAAGCAGAGGCCGCCAAAGAAGGGCCACCCCAGCGAGGCAGGCTGCCACTAGCCCTGCAAGCAGGCCCAGTGTTGGGCCATCCAGCCCCAGAACATCACCAAAAAGCAGTGTCGTTGTCTGGGACGATGCTTCATTGGCCTCGTGCAGACACCAGATGCCAATACCCAGACTGGCGGCCAGAATGAGCCCAGTCATCGTATCTCGTTGGGCGGGATGTCCCCTGCCCTGCTGCTCCCGTCCCATAAAGAAGCCGCCCGCCATGCTGGCCGCTACCATGCCCACTAGTGGAGGAAAGTGCAGCCACACAGCCGCTGCCGCCCCGCTGAAGCCAATATGAGGTAGAGCGTGGGCAGCAAAGGCCTGCCGCCGTAGTAGCATGAGCCATCCTAAACTACCGCCCAGTAGAGAGACCAGAAAACACCCTAGAAAAGCATGTTGCATGAAAGGGAAGGTAAAGAGGCCGGGTTCAGACATGCAGCGTGCCTTCCTTCAGGGTGATCTCCCGTATGGGCAGTGGGAGGTTTTTTGTCTTCAGGGGGCCATGAGCCGTGATGAGCAGGTTTGTCCCGTTTCGCTGGTGCAGTCGGGCAAAGAGCTGAAGCAGGGCTTCGTGGCTTTTAGGGTCCAGCGCAGCGAAAGGTTCATCAAGGATGAGTAGGTCTGGGGCGTTGGCGAGAGTCTGTGCTAGTGCCACCCGCTGCCGCTCCCCGCCGGAAAGAACGCCAAGTGGCTTGCCGGCGAGAGAAAGAGCCCCGGTCTCCTCAAGAAGGGCCTTCGCTTTCTGGCGGGTTCTGTTGGGGAGAGGAATCCCCCAATGTGTCCCCTTCAGGCAGGCCATAACATGACTGATAACGGGTAACATGGGGGCTGTATCATCGGCTTTCTGGGGCATGTAGCCACAATGCTGACGGGCTTTAACGGGGGGCCGCCCATTGATGAGAAGTTGCCCGCTTCGTAGAGGAAGCAGCCCCATGAGAGCCCGGAGGAAGCAGGTTTTCCCAGCCCCGTTATGGCCACGCAATATGGTCAGCCCTTCCAGAGGAAGGTCTAGCGTAGCGTGGTGTAGGATGGAGTGCCTGCCAACCTGAAGGCTGACGCCCCGGCAGGAAAGATAGGCTCCTTTCATGGCTGGGATTGGGTGGGGGCAGCTTGGGGGGCTGTCTGTTTCAGGGCCTCTTCAAGTGATGTGAGAATGGTGTTCAGCCAGTCCTGCCAGTGCTGCTTAGCGGGGAGGCTCTCCCCAATGGCGATGAGAGGAATACCCGCCTGCCGGGCCATGTCTTCCACTCTGCTAGCCTGAGGGGCGCTGATGGCCGGGTTGTAGACCATAAAGCGGATGGTTTTCCGTTGGATGGCGGTTTCTAGCTGGGCGGTATCATACGGAGCGAGGCCGGATTCATTCATCAAGGCCCGTGCCCAGCTCTGGTCTGTCATTTCCAGCCCTGCGGCTAGAAGGAGACGTGCACCAGCGGGTTCAGTCATGGCGAAAGGCGTACCGTGATGTGATAGACTGATGGTCTGGAGACGTTCGGAGATCAGGTCGATTTGTTTTTCGAATAGAGCGAGGCGGTTGCTGATGTCCTGATGGTTTTGTGGTGTCCTCGCTATAAGCCATGTGGCGATCTGCTGGGCTGTTTTCCGCACGGTGGGGAGGTCGAAAAAGAGATGTGGGTCATCCCCTGCCAGCCAGCCCGTGTGGTCCGCAGCCATGAAGAGCGTTACAGAAGGCGGTAGAAGTTTTGCTGCCCAGTCATCATAGTTTGCTCCATTGAGCAGCACCGCATCACTTACAGCTAGCTGCCGGGCCATCAGCGGGGACGGCTGAAGATGGTGGGGGTCTAACCCTTCACTGGTGATGAGGGCGTGTGTCCGTAACGCCGGGCCACCGATCTGCTGGGCAACGTCGCACCATACAGGTTCCACGCAGGTCAGCAGCGGAGGAGCCTGCTCCTGCCCTGCTCCGGTTTCGGCAAGGACTGGGCGGGGTAGCAGACCTGCTATCAGCAGCAGAAGGAAGGACAGGTAGGCGAAGGGGCGCAACAGGGACATGAGAGACTTTCAAGCCGTAAGCAGAGGTAATGTTATATAATAACATCCCCATCACCTGCAAAGGAACGCCCGTTCTACCCCAAGGGTAGGAACCTTTTATCGGATGCTATGGCCGTCAGTGGTGTGCTGGCGTATGTTAGGTGTTGCTCCTCAATAAGCATACGGTGTTGGTGCTATGACTGAATTATTGTCAGAACAACCTCATGATCTTCGTAGGATCGATATCTCACCGGATTATTGGTACCCCGTTGCCTGGTCGGAGGACCTCAAAGCTGGGCGGGCTATAGGCCGCAATTTTAGTGGGCAGCCTGTCGTACTCGTCCGCCCAAAGAGAGGGCCGGTCTATGCGTTGGAAGATAAATGCGCCCATCGACAGGTGCCCCTTAGTGAGGGCGTTGTAGAAGGTGGGACTATTAAATGCGGCTATCACGGCTGGGCTTATAGTCGGACAGGGGATTGCGAGGATATTCCCTATCTGGGCAAGGATGAAAACCAGAAGCGTATCCCGAACTGTGTACGACCCTACCCTTGTATCGAAGCAGGTGGGATGATTTTCATTTTTCCCGGCGACCCAGAGAAAGCACGAACAACCCCGTTGCCAGAGCTGGCACAGGTGGGGAACAGGGCCTTCAAAACCCGGCGTTTCGATCCATCTGTGAAGTGCCATTACACCTTCATGCACGAGAACCTGATGGACATGAATCATCAGTTCCTGCACCGGCGGCAGATGGGCAAGATTAGAGCCCGCTATCTGGGGGGTGATCAGGGGGAAGGTTATGTAGAAGCCCGCTATAGCTTCGCCCGTGTGGGCAGCGAGGGCCAGCCACTGGCGGAACGGCTGATTTTTGGCAAACATAAATATGACCCCAACAAGCCCCAGCCTGTGGAAGAGGTCGTGACCATCCGTACGTCATATCCATATCAGAGCCTGCATATCCACGATAAGGATGGCGACCTGATCATGCAGCTTTTTGCTGTCTATGTGCCCGATAGTGGTGATGGGCAGAGCTGCCAGACTTTCGGGCTGTTGTCTGTCTTACGACCAAAGGTGCCGTTTGTGCTGGACCTCATCTGGCCGGTGCTGGGGGTGTTCACTAACCGCATCTTCCATGAGGATAAGGACATCGTGGAGATGGAGCAGAAGGCATGGAACATGCAGGGTGGGGATCAAAATATTGAGGTTTTCCCCATCGTTAAAAAACTACGCCATCTGCTGCGCTCTGGTGGTGTTCCCCATAAGGAAGTGCTTCAGGAGAGGGCCGCTCAGCATGCCTGATAGGGGTGGAGAGGCGCTTCCGTTAGTGGTGGCCTCTCCTGCCTTATTTATAGCCGAAGAGATGGCGGAGATCGTCACTGAGATGCTGGAAGGCATCCTCGTTGCTGCGCCGCCGTCTGTTGCCTTTTTCGGAGATGACCGTGACCGTTGCAGTCATGCCAGCGGCAAGGTTGAGGTCCGGCGGAATGGTATCCAGGCTGATGCGGACAGGGATACGCTGGGCCAGCCGCACCCATGTATAGACAGGGTCCACCATGGGGAGGCCAAGGGTGTTGGTCAGGGCATTTTTACTGGCGATACCACGGGTGATGCTGCTTACATGCCCATATAGTGGTGTGTGATAGCCCATTAGGTCCATGCGGACTGGGTCGCCGATACTAAGGTCATGGACTTTCACTTCCTCAAAATACCCATCTACCCAGAATGAATTTGTGTCGATGACATGAATGTTCACCTGCCCCGCAGAGGCGAAGTCACCCGGTCTCATAGTCAGGTTAGTGATGATGCCATCTATGGAGCTGCGAACAGTTGTGCGGTCCAGATTGATTTGAGCCTGTTTGCGCTGGGCCAGTGCCGTATTGTAAATGGCTCTAGCTTGCTGGGCTAATGCCTCATATTGCGTCTTTTCTTCCTGCGAGACAGCCGTGCCGGGAATGGCATGGCGCCACCGGGCCTGATTCAGGCGGAAGTCGAGGTCTGCCTTGGCCTTGTTTACATCCGCATCGGCCTTTTCAAGGGCGACCTGATAGTCGAATGGGTCGATGACATAAAGCACATCCCCGGCATGGACTTGCTGGTTGTCATGCACTGGCACGGTGAGTATCTGCCCGGAAACACGGGGGGCAATATTGGCTACCTGAACACGGACCTGCCCGTTACGGGTCCAGGGGGCGGCGGTGTAATAATCCCAGAGGACAACAGCTACAAACCCAGCCACGCAAAGGATGGAGGCCGTGACAGAAAAACGGATGAGGCGATAGGCACGGGTAAACACTGGCAGCCTTATAGCAGGATGGTGAACAGGCCGAGCAGGCAGATCATAATGGCGAATTGTGCCAAAGGCGGATTGGCAAAGAAACGCCAGAGCCGCAACCACTGGAGGATGAGGCGGAGCAAGAAGGTCCCCAGCAGGGCAAGGGCCAGATCGATGATGAAGGAAGAGACAAAAAGCCCGTCCAGATTGATGACTAGATGGCGCATTACCATCGCCTGCGTCCTATTCCGTAGTGGCGGAGAGCAGATTTATTCTCCTGGAGGAGAAAGCGAACTTCTTCCAGCCCTGCTGCACAGAGAACAGCCACAACATAAGCCGGTTTGGAGGCGGAAGACACCTGAGAGAGCATCTTTTCTGCCATGAGGGAGAGATGTTCTGCCAGAGAAAAGAGCTCCATATGGCTCATATCTTTTTGTGTGGTTTCAGCGAGCTGGGCCAGTTCTGGGTACTGGCGGGCTGTTTTGAGGTCTAGCTCCAGCCGGGCCAGTGCCGTGGTGAGGTCGGCTAGACTGATGAAGCGTTCACAGATACGCCATGCTGCTTTGCCTTTGCTGGCCTCGCTGATGGTTCGGCTCAACGTATAAAGCTGGTGGAGCCTGTCATATTTACGGCTGAGCAAGGCCGGGGTGAAAGCGGGAGAACGAGAGGAAAACTGACGTTCCAGCTCGTTGGCGATGGACAGAGTGATGCGGAATCGTGTCCGCCGTGGCTGTGGTGGGATAAACTTGATGAGAAAGAAGGCGGTGATCCCTGCCGCACAGAGATAGAACGTATTGCGGTCCACAAAACTGAGGAAGTTATAATCGTGGTGGTTGTTCAACCCCAGAAAGACGAAGAAAAAAGGCGCGTAGTGTGAACCCATGGCGGCTGTGGCCGGATTCATGATGAGCAGGCAACTGATGATGACCTGAAGGAGCATGATAATGGCCATGCTGGGTACCGTGCTGGTGTGCGGCAGGATGAAGAAGGATGTAATCCCGGCTGTAATGATGCCGAGTGGCGTACCGACCAGAATGCCCCGGCCAAAGGTAGCACTATTAGGCTGGGTAACACCTAGACACAGCAGCATGGCACATTGAGAAAGGGCCGTGGAGGCATTGGGCTGCCCACTGCCAATGAAGAGGGCCGCTGCTACACTGAAGCAGAATAGCACTCTGATAGCATTGATGAACGCTGCGACCCTGTCCGGATGGAAGGCAAATTGGCTCATGGCCTTTACCTTGCCCAGAGGAGCCGCCTTTAGAAGCGTGTTGAGTCCTTTGCGGCTGCTATGGCGGCTGGCGATCAGGCTGGCAGTGCGCTCCAGACGCCACGCATCGGCGCGGGTCAGGCGGGGTGTATCTGCTGGCAGGCGGTCCAGCAGGTCGGCCATGATGGTCGTCCGGTCCGTGCCAGAGGGGGCGTGTATGTCCGAGCGTGTCAGTGCCATGACAGCGGGGCTTATAGTGGCATGGCGCATGAGGAAGAGCAGGCTACGGCAGCAGGACAGGGCCGTGACCATACCGATCAGACAGACCTGTGCCCCTTTTGCCCGGAGTCTGCCTTTGGTTAGTTCCGTGCGGGTGTCATGCACCTGGTGAGCCAGTGAGAAAACGGTACTGGAGAGGGCAATGGTCTCCAGTGAGGTAAGGGTCGGTATAGTGTCGTCAAGGGCGAGGTGGGTTTCATGGCGTGCCTCCGCAGCTACTTTTTGAAGGCCACGGACAAGCCGGGGCCAGACATGCGGCGTGCCAGAAAGCAGGGCGACCGTAGCGATGGAGGCTACCCCGATCATCACAGTGGACACACGAGCGATTGTGACGTGAAAAGCATTTTGTGGGGCATCAATATGGGCAATGGCGATCAGGGCCACGACATAGCCAGACAGTAACGCCCCATAGGCCCGGAACCCCCGGCGTAATGTGCCGACATAGGCGCATATGGCCATCCAGATGGCGCATCCGCCGAGCAGAATCTGACGCTCCTGCCCAAACATGGAGATGAGGCAGAGTGCGACTACGCCCCCAATCAGGGTTCCTACGACACGGTAAAAGGCTTTGCTAAGGGCCTGCCCTCGCAGAGGTTGAGCCAGCAGCATGACTGTTACAGCGGCACTGGCAGGGGGTTCAATTTGTGTCCAGAAGGCGACAAGAAGGGAGAGTAAGAGGGCCGCCCAAGTGCGGAGGGTAAACCCCCACCAGCCGGGAGGAAAAACCACTCTGGCACCATGACGCAGGCGGGTCGTAAGTGTGGGGTGAGCCTGCATCAGGAAAGAAACATGGCTGAAGATGATGTGGCAGTACCGGCGATAGAACCAGACGGGCTATCCGGCCAATGCTTCACATGAAACAAATTGTAAGAGGAAATATGGTGGAGCCAATCGGGATCGAACCGACGACCTCTTGAATGCCATTCAAGCGCTCTCCCAACTGAGCTATGGCCCCACTTTTTACGGTGCATCCGTAATGCACTGTGTGGGGAGTGTATAGCGTCACACAGGAGAGAAAGGCAAGGGGGTAAAGGCACTTTTTTCCACAAAATATTATCCCCTGTTCTCAGGGAGCTTGTCGGTTTGTCTTCATGCTGTCAGGGCACCTTGTTGCCGCAGGGCCGCCAGTAGAGGAAGAAGCGGCAGCCCCGCAATGGCATCACTGCTGCCAGAGATAGATTCAAAAAGCTGCATGCCCAGACCTTCGATCCGGTAGCACCCAACGCAGGCGAGAAGAGCCGTGCCTTCCTGCTGGAGATATTGGGTTAGAAAATCATCCGAGAAGGACCGCATGGTCAGTGTTGGGCTGCTGCTGTGGGACCAGAGAGCCTGCCCGTCTCGCCAAAGTGTTACGGCGGTGTGGAGGGTATGTGTTCGGCCCCGCAAGGTTAGAAGATGGGTACGGGCTTCGGTTAGGTCAGCCGGTTTGGCAAAGGCCTGTCCGTCTAGTCCCAGAATTTGGTCGGCGGCGATAATGAATCGTCCAGTGTGTTGGGGAGAAGCCGCTTCTGCCTTGGCGTGGGCTAGTGCAAGGGCTGTCTCTTGTAAGGATAGGCCTTTCTGCTCCGCCTGCTGGCGCAGGGTGTCTTCATCCACATCCACGGGGCTTACAGTTACGGTGACACCGGCCGCATTGAGAAGCTGACGGCGGATGGTAGAGCCGCTGGCAAGAACGGGCATGAAGGGTACTCCTTACGGTCTATTGAACAGCCGCTATCATATCAGTTCCTCTTGCGACAGCACCTACGTTACATAGTTGAACATAGTTGACGCCCGCCGCTCCTGCGGGGCAAGGATAATCCTACGGATGCCATACAATGGATATGGCCGTGGCGGGGGCACGTCACCCCCTCCCCTTTCCCGGGATATTGAACAAGGTACAGGCATGACACAACAGGACAGAGCTGCCCCTATGGGAGGGGAAACACAGAACAAGCTGCTTCTGCGGGCTTTGAAGGGTGAGGCTGTCTGGCCGCCGCCTGTCTGGCTCATGCGGCAGGCGGGGCGTTATCTGCCGGAGTTCCGGGCCATGCGGGAGCAGGCGGATTTCATCACACGCTGTATGACCCCCGATATCGCTGTGGAACTGACCTTACAGCCTATCCGCCGCTATGGCATGGATGGGGCGATTTTGTTCTCGGATATTCTCATTCTGCCATGGGCTATGGGTCAGGACTTGCGCTTTGAGGAAGGGCGCGGCCCTGTGATGACCCCCATTCGCAGCGAGGCAGACCTTGCCCGGCTGAATGAAGGGCGGATGATGGAAGCCGTGGCCCCCGTGCGGGAGGCCCTGCGCCGCTTGCGGGTAGAACTGCCGGCAGAAACAACCTTGCTAGGCTTTGCTGGCAGCCCTTTTACTGTGGCGTGCTACATGGTCGAGGGGGGTAGCTCCCGTGATTTCGCCCATATCCGGGCGATGATGCAGAATAACCCGGCCCTGTTTGATAAATTGATGGATATTCTGACCCGCAACACGGCTGAAATGCTGTGTGGGCAGATTGAGGCTGGGGCTGAGGCCGTCATGCTGTTCGATTCATGGGGAGGCATCCTCCCGCCGGAGGCCTTCCGCCGTTATGTGATCGAGCCGACCCGGCAGATTGTTGCTTATATTCGTGCCCGCCATCCAGATGTGCCGTTGATTGGCTTCCCACGTCTGGGCGGTGTCATGGTAGCGGAATATGCTGAGAAGACTGGCATTAACGCTCTGGCGCTTGATACGGTGGCGGATATGGCCAAGGTGGCTGAAATGGTGCCCGAGACGGTGACCCTTCAGGGTAACCTCGACCCGATGATCCTGTTGAATGGCGGTGAGGCTTTGAAGGCAGAAGTGCGTCGCATCCGGGACAGCCTTAAAGGGCGACCACATGTGTTCAATCTGGGGCATGGTGTTATCAAGACTACGCCGCCGGAACATGTGGCCACGCTGGTTGAGACGATCAGGGATGTATAATCATGAAAGACGCATTGCGACCGGGACTGAAGCTGGTCATCTTTGACTGTGATGGCGTGCTGATCGACAGCGAAGGGCCATCCTGCCGGGCAACGGCAGGGTTTGCCCGGTCGTTGGGTTTGAATATCTCCGATGAGGAGGGGGTGGCCCGTTTTGCGGGCAAGGCTCTGCCCCAGGTGGTGAAGGAGCTTGAGGTCGAGTTGGGCCATCCCCTGCCCCCCGGCACGAATACGAAAATGCGGGATAATCTCGTCAGGCTCATGCAGGAAGGTGTCGGGCCGGTGGAGGGAGCCATCCCGCTGCTGGAGGCTCTGGCGGCACGGCATGTTCCCGTCCGTGTTGGGTCTAATTCATCTATGGCGGAGATGGATGCAAAATTTGGCTTCACCGGGATGAATCGTCTTCTGCCAGAAGAGCGCATCCATTCCGCAGCGGATATGGGGGCACCCAAGCCAGACCCGGCCGTCTATCTGCATGGTGCTGAGGCGGAGGGTGTCAGGCCAGAGGAAACCGTGGTGATTGAGGATAGCGATACCGGGGCCGATGCAGCCCGGCGGGCAGGTATGTCCTGTATTTTGCTACGGCCAGCTTCTCACCCTCTGCCTGCTTTTTGGCCGGTGGAAGGATTTGTGCAGGTGGAGCATCTGGGGGAGGTTATGCCTCTGCTGGAGGCCGCTCTGGCACCGGTTTTCAAGCGGGGATAGTCGTAAGGTGGCCATAGAAGGCGTTTATGCCCGGGGCTGGCGGCTGGATCGGAACGTACGGGAGATAACTGGATTATGGTATTGTTTCTGCTGGAACATCTTAGCTGGTTTGTGTCGTTACACATCATGGCGTTCGTGTCATGGATGGCTGGGATGTTCTACTTGCCCCGTCTGTTTGTTTACCACACGCAGATCAAGGCAGGCTCCGAGGAGAGTGCCCGTTTCAGCCTGATGGAACGCCGCCTGCAACGGCAGATTATGGCTCCGGCCATGGTTGTGACGTTCTTTACCGGGGCCTTGATGGCCTCCCTACCCGGTGTGGTGAGCTGGTCTTCTGGCTGGTGGTGGGTGAAGGTTGTTTGTCTATTGGGCCTGTTTATGTTCCACGGGGCCTGCGCTGTATGGCGCCGCGACTTTGCCGCCGGGCGGAACCGGCATAGCGAACGCTTCTACCGGATCGCTAATGAGGTGCCGACTGTTCTGATGGTCCTCATCGTCATTATGATCGTGGTACGGCCATAAGGGAGGGTATTTTCCCTCCCTCACATGTTGCGGTGTAAAGTCCGAGCCTTTGATTAGTGATGGCGGTGTTTCTTTTTTCTGGCTTCACGCTGCTCCTCGTCAGCTAATGCTTTTTTGACGAGTGTCTGCTCGTGGTGGCGGAGAAAAAGGAAAGAGCCGACCAGAAGTGTCAGCATAACAGTGGCCAGCCCGATGCCGACAGGGCCGGTGAAGCTGTCAATCTGGCTGCCCAACTCATAGGGAATGAGCACGTAGCACGCTCCCCAGAGCACTCCCCCGAGGGCGTTATAGAGTGTGAAGGTCGGCCACGGCATCCGGGAGGCCCCGGCGAGAATGGCGATTAGGATACGCAAGAAGGCAATAAAACGGCCTAGCAGTACACCAACCCCGCCGAAGCGGCGAAAGAGGTAGCGGCCAAGAATGAGGCGGTCATTATGTAGGCCGACTTTGTGCCCGTGCTTTTCCAGCAGGCGATACCCGACCTGATAGCCAATGATATAGCCGATATTATCCCCGATGATAGCGCCGCTTATAGCCGAGATGATCAACCCTTCCGGGGTGAAGTGGTGTGTATGGGAGGCATAGAGGGAAGCGAAAATAAGCAGACTCTCGGCAGGCAAGGGGATGCCTGTGCTCTCCAGAAGGATAATGACCCCCAGTGTTAAATACGCATAAAGCGGGGGGAGATGTTCGAGAAAAGCAGAGAGATGCTGTATCAGGGGGGAGGCTTCCTCTAGGTAAAGGGGGCATGCGGTTGCACTAGCCAGCCCAGCCGGAAGAATCGATCCAGATGGCGGACTGCCCTGCCAGTTTTTCTTGTCTGCAGGATACCGGGGCAGTTCGAAATAAGGCAAGAGCGTTTTTGCAGGAGAGACACCATGATGTCACCCCCTTCCCTACCCCTTCCCTCCCTGCCCTGGGTCACGCCAGACCTTATGACACGCCGGACACGCAGCTTTGCGGAAATACGAGCCGTGGAGGGCTGGGTTCTCTGGCAGGAGCGACGCCCTGATGAACAGGGACGGAGCGTTGTAGTCGGGCGAGCACCTGATGGCACCCTGCATGACCTCACACCATCAGAGGCTCAGGTGGGCACGGATATGCATGTTTATGGTGGCGGGGCATGGGCCGCTGAATGTCACGGGCCGGATATGGTTGTGGTATTTAGTGATAGTAGAAAAGGGGGCCTTTGGCGCAGTTTCAATGGTCGTACCGCCCTCCCCCTTTGTCCCGCCACAGGGCCGGAGGGTGTGACGTATCGCTACGCCGACCTCTCCTTGCGTGATGGTCGGCTTGTTTGCGTCCGGGAAGTAGAAACAGCCACAGGTGAAGAATGGGCAGACCTTGTGGAAATTGATGCAGAGGGGATGATCTGCTCCCTCCAGAGTGGAGCGGATTTTTACATGTCTCCCCGTCTTTCGCCTGATGGCCGGTTTCTAACCTTCATTGCATGGCAGAATCCTCATATGCCGTGGACGGAAACGGGCCTTTATGTGACGGACCTTTCCGGCGCAGGTGGGACGCTTTGCCTTGCCGGCGGGACGGGGCAGGATTGTAGCGTGATGGGGCCTTTCTGGGACGGATCGCGTCTTTATGCGCTGTCTGATGCCGCTCCAGTTGATGCTCCCTCCGGCTATGATCGACATTGGACGCCAGTTGCTTTTGAGCCTGAAAAATTGGCGGAATCTGATACCGTGGCATGGCATGCCTGCTCTCTACCCCCGGCCCCGGCTGAGGTGGGGCTTCCGGCTTGGGTGTTCGGGCAGAGTTGTTGTGCGGCTCTACCAGGCGGGCGGCTTTTGGCCCGTGCCGTACGGCATGGCGTGCCGGTGACTCTGCTTTATGAGCCGGAAGCCGGCTGGCAGAATGTGTTGGCTGGTGCTGTACCGGATGATGTTCCTGTCCCCTTGGGTGATGGGGAGCGGTTTGCTTGGTTAAATAGCCCGCCCGATGCGCCCCCTGCCCTGCTGATCGGTACGCTGGATGGTGCAGCGCAGGAGCGAGAGACTGTTCGTCAGGCATGGGAGCTGCCATCTGATGTTGTGGCGGCGGATATTGCTTTGCCAGAAACGCTATCTTTCCCCGTGGAGGACGGACCAGGGCCGCTTTATGCTCAGTTCTATCGCCCAGCACAGGGGCCGCATTGTGAGGCCGTGGCGGGGAAGCCGCCGCTTGTTGTGATCGTTCATGGCGGCCCGACTGGGCAGGCCCGGACAGACCTGTCCTTCAAGGTCCAGTGGTGGACATCACGGGGCTTTGCCGTATTGGATGTCAATTATCGTGGCTCTACCGGCTTTGGTCGGGCGTATCGTGCTGCACTGGATGGACACTGGGGTGTATTGGATGTGCAGGACTGCTGCCGGGCCGTTCAAGGCGTGATTGAACAAGGGCTGGTGGACCCGCAACGCTGCGTCATCCGTGGTAGCAGTGCCGGAGGGCTGACGGTCCTTTCCGCCTTGGCGCAGTCTGACCTGTTTGTAGCGGGGACATCCCTTTATGGCGTTACAGACCTGCGGGGGCTCGCTGAGGAAACGCACCGTTTCGAGGCTCGCTATTTGGATGGCCTTGTGGCGCCTTGGCCGGAGGAGGAAGAGGTTTATTTAGCCCGGTCGCCGCTTTCATGGCCGGAGAAGATTACGGCCCCCGTGCTGTTTCTGCATGGAGATGCCGATCGTGTCGTGCCGCTTTCTCAGGGGCAGGCTTTACAAAAGCAGCTTCTGGCGTCGTCCTTGCATGTTTATCCGGGAGAGGGGCATGGCTTCCGGGATGCCGATGTGATTGCGGATTCCCTTGCCCGGGAGCAGGCTTTCTACCGGGCAGTGTTTGCCGGTGGGAAGAATGGCTAGTGTATTCTGCCTTTCCGGTGAGGGAGGGTCTGGCCGAGGCGGTGAATGACGGTGAGGGCGGCAATAAGGGCTAGAGAGCCGATGAGCGTGACGCCCAGAGCTTGACCGATCATCACCCCTTGGGGGCCATAATGGACGCCAACGGCGATGAAGGGGATCGTGCCCAATGTGGCCCGCCCCCAGTTGAAGGCAGTGGAATAGAGCGGGTGGCCCAGATTGTTGAAGGCTGTATTAGAGACAAAGAGCAGCCCAATAAACATGTAGCTGGCCACGGCCCAGTGGCAGAAGAGCCGCACCAGCTCTATCCCCGCTCCCTGAACATGGAACACATGGAGGATTAGCGGCTCGCATAGGGCGAAGATCAGCCAATCTAGTCCAACACAGAGGGCTGTTAGCTTAAGGGCGGAAAGGAAGGTTTCCTTAACGCGGTCAGGCTGACGGGCACCCAGATTCTGCGCCATAATGGGGCCGACGGAGCCTGTTAGGGCAAAGACAAAGGCAAAGGCGACAGGTACCATGCGGTCTATCACGGCTTGCCCGGATACGGCCTCAAGCCCGAAGCGGGACATGGCATGAGTGACGATGAGATTACCAATGGGTGTAGCCATGTTGGTGCCAATTGCAGGTAAGGCAATGGCACCGATGGACCGGCTGGCATGGGGAATCATTTTTAGGCGGGGGCGCTCCAGCATGTCATGCCCCCGGAGATTGAGAAAGCCGCTTAGGGAAATAACACAGCGTGAAAGTACGGTACTGATGGCCGCTCCCTCCAGCCCCAGATGCAGGCCAAAGATCAGTATAGGGTCCACGATGATCGTGCAGGCGGCCCCTGTCAGGGTCACCCTCATGGCACGGCCCGCATCCCCCACAGCACGCAGGAGTGAGGACAGGGCCATGCCCAGGCAGACCAGCGGCAGAGCGGGTGAGGTGATGTAAAGGAAGTGCGTGGCATGGTCCAACGCTGCCCCTCGTGCTCCGAGCAATTGTAGAAGCGGGTGCGCCAGACAGGCCGTGATGAGGCCAAGAGTGGTAGTGACAGCCAGCATGATGACCAGAAACGCCGAAGCATGGCGTCGTGCACGGAAATGGCGGCAGGCACCAATGAGGCGCCCCGTATTGGCACCAAGCCCGATGGACATGCCGAGGGACACAGCCACCTGTACGAACCCCAGAGAGGTCGCAAAGGCGATGGCTGCCGTTAGTGTGGGGTCATGCAGGTGGGAGATGTAGAAGAAATTGAGTAGGTCTACGAAAAAGACAGCCATCAGCCCGATGGCACCCGTCCCGGCCATGGTGATAACATGGCGCATGATGTTACCTTGGACGAACCTTGCCCGTCGGGCCTTCTGCCGGGCGCAGGGCGTATCCTTTACACCAGATGATGTAAGAGGAGCGGAAACCGAGGCGAGGGTAGGGTCGGACTTAGGCTGCATGGTGCTTCATTCTGCCCTGTTTACTGGAACAGGACCAGAGCAGAATGAGAGGTCTGTAGCGTGTCAGGTATGTTTAGGGGGGAGGTGTTTTACTCCATCCCGATGAGTTTCCATTTCACCTGATGATAATGGGCGTGCGGGTCATAGAGAGCTACATGCAGTTTGAGTTCTTTGGCTGTTAGATGGCCGGTTGCTGCGGCCAGCCGGTAGGAATCCTGAATTAGGTTGGCAGCGTTCTGGACGAGCGTCTTCTGTTGATCAAAGAGCAGCTCCTGCTGCTGGAGCACTTCAAAAGTGGTACGGACGCCTAGAAGCTCCTGTTGCTGAATGGCGTGGAGGGCCTCCACACCAGTAGCAACGGCTTTTTGGTTCCGTGCAAGCTGGTCACTATCGGCAGTAAGTTTCTGCCACGCACTTAGGGCTGTTTCCCGGGCTTCACGACGCTGTTCGGCTAGATTATGGAGGGCCGCATCAACCGCCTGTTTGGCTGCCCGGATGCGGGCATATTCACCACCACCTTGATAGAGCGGTAGGGAGGCCTGAAGCATGACGGCTGTGGCATCTTCGGAGAATTTACCATTCCCCTGATTCACCTGCCGTTGATAGGAGGCTTGAGCGGAAACCTCTGGGAGCAGCTCGGCGATGGCTAGTTTAACGTCATGCTTTGCTGATTCGAGCTGATATTGAGCTTGCATGACCTGTGGTAGGTCATTGATGGTTAGCTGGTTTATTTGCGTCTCTGAAACAAAAGGAGAAGGAAGCCGTTCTGCTGGAGAAAGTTTTTCTGGCGTAACAATTCCTATAACCCGCTGGAAGGTAGCCTCCGCAACACGGACTTGCCCCTCCGCTTGACGTGTGGAGGCCTGTGCCGCCTCATATTGTGATTCCGCCTGAAGGGCATCGGTACGGGTAGCCTGATTCAGAGCAAGCTGTCGGGTTGTCAGTTCGACCTGACCCTTCAGGGTATGTTCATTTTCCAGTGTTAGGGCCAGCAGGGCACGGGCTTGTGTGACCGCCACATAAGCCGAAACAACATTGATGAAGAGCTGCTGCTCGATATCCACAAGGTGAGCCCGCTCCCCAAGGATGGAGCTGCGAGCCTTGCGCATGGAAGCCCATGTTTTGCCCCCACGGAAGAGGGGCTCGCTGATGGTTACACCCGCCGCATAGCCCGGTGCCCGGAATTTCTGATTGTAGCGGAAGCTCCCCCCATACGGGAACGTGACGTAGTTGGATTCATTATAGTTGGCCGTTGCACTGCCCGTCACTGTTGGCCGCCAGCCGGACAGAGCCTCCGGCATGGATTCATCTGTTTGCCTCAATATGGCCCGTTCACGGAGTATTTCTGGGTTGGAGCGATAGGCAATAGCCATGGCTTCTTGCAGGGAAAGATGCGTGACAGGGGCGGGGTCCGTTGCCGCCAGAGTGGGCAGCGGTGAGAAGAAGCTGATGAACGCTATTAGGAGAGTGGCGTGTCTTTTCTCTGGCAAGCAAAAGAAAAGATACATAAAATATTAACCCCAAGTAAAGAAAGCGTTAGTCATTTAGTGACTTGCTTGTTTTGTGTGTGGATATAATATTATGCATGATAACCGTTAATATTCATTTACTTTTTCTTTTAACTGTTTGTGTGGTGTATGGCTGAAGATTCAGCAAGCCCGCTTTTTAGGGGAGAGGCCCTAAAATGGCGGCAGGAGGCGTGGATCGGCTCCGTCCAGTTGATCGAACCCCTCTCGGGGAAGATCGCAGCGCTCTGTACTGTGGCACTTGTCGTCTGTCTGGGGGTTTACGTTGCTTTTGGGTCTTATACGCGGCGTATTCATGCCAATGGGGTCATGTTGCCGCCCGAAGGGCTAGTCGTTGCGGAAGCGGATCAAGGCGGTGTTATTGCCACAATCCATGTCCATGAAGGCGACCATGTGACAACGGGTGAGCGGCTCTTCAGCGTGGATGTTTCCAGCTGGTCGGAATCCGGGGCGACTGGGCGGCAGCTCATTGATGGGCTGCGGCGGGAGCAAAACCTATTGGAAAGCCGGCAGAAACTTCTGGCTTCCGATGCCCCGGTAGAACTGTCCTCTCTTAAGGATGAGCTCAATTTTTTGCATCAGCAATATGGTATGTTGCAGGAGCAATCAGGGCGGGACAAGAAGTCTCTGCCCCTGATTGAAAGGGCCATGAACGAGATGCGGACGGCTATGGATCGCCATCTCGTGACGGAAAGCCAGTTCCAGAGTCAGCTTTTCAGCTATGTCCAGTTTATGGATACGCAGTCCCAGACTTTGCGGACACTTGTTGAAATGAACAGCCATATGGCTGACCTCCAGTATAGGATCAATCGGCACCAGTATAAGGTTGCTGAAGACATGAACGATCTTGCCGTTCGTCTTTCCGATGTGCAGCGGCAGATCATTCAGGCACATGGCCAGAGCATGGGGGTTGTCAACGCTCGTGTTAGTGGCATGGTGGATGGCATCCGCACAGTTGTAGGGCAGCGGGTCAATCCCGGGCAGTCTTTGCTGAGCATCCTGCCAGACAAGGCCAAGCTGCAAGCAGAATTGTATGTGAACAGTCAGGCCATTGGCTTCGTCCGCCCTGGGCAACATGTGTTGCTGAAATATGCCGCTTATCCTTACCAGCGTTTCGGCCTTTATG
Organism: Bombella favorum; assembly: GCF_014048475.1. Taxonomy (GTDB): domain Bacteria; phylum Pseudomonadota; class Alphaproteobacteria; order Acetobacterales; family Acetobacteraceae; genus Bombella; species Bombella favorum. The sequence continues at coordinate 189,908 of NZ_NWUS01000003.1, read as the reverse complement.
AGGGGGAAGTGGTGGAGGTCACCAAGGCACCTTTGCCAGAGCGGAGCAATTACGCAGCTAAAACGGCCCAGCAGGGGGGCAGTGCGTCTGCCCCGCAGCCCGGTGCGGATGTGTATCGTATCCGTGTTCGGCCGGATCAGGATTTCATCATTGCTTATGGTCAGCATGAAAAGCTGACCCCTGGTATGGCTGTGGATGCGGAAATCGCTATCGACCAGCGCAAACTTTACCAGTGGCTGCTCGATCCTGTGGTTTCCATGGTGGACACCGTCCGATCCATATCTGGCAGTGCTGCACCTGCTGCTTCTCTGGCGGACAGGGTATCCCGGCCAGAAACCGCCCCATCTTCCGCTCCTTCCAGACATGATCACCAGACAGAGGGGACGCCGTGAATCTTCATACTATCCATACTGGTTTTCGGCGTAAGGTTCCCGTTATCCTACAGACAGAAATTGCAGAGTGCGGACTAGCCTGTTTGGCTATGGTGCTGTGCCATTATGGGCGTCTGGTGGACCTTGTTTCCATAAGGCGAGAGACATCGGTGTCTGGCACGGGGCTCAATTTGCGGGCTTTGATGAAGATTGCCAGTCGCTACGGTTTGCATTGCCGCCCTGTCCGGCTGGAGCTAGATGACCTTAGCAAACTCTCCCGCCCCTGCGTCCTGCACTGGGATTTTAACCATTTTGTTGTGCTGACGAAGGTTACGGATTCCGGCATTGTCATCAACGATCCGGCTCGAGGAGAACGGAAAGTTGCTCTGGAGGAGGTGTCTCGTCATTTCACTGGCGTGGCATTGGAGCTGACGCCGGAAACTAAATTCGAGAAAAAAGATGACCGCTCCCTGCTGAAGGTGCGGGACATGTTCCGCCATATCGTGGGGCTAAAAACGGTCCTGTGGACATTGGGCGGGCTGTCTTTGGGGCTGGAGGCTCTGGCTCTCATCAACCCCATGCTAGGGCAGGTGGTCATTGATGAGGTGCTGACAACAGGCGACAAGTCCCTCCTTTGGACCATTGCGGCTGGGATGCTCATTCTTGTGGTCATACAGGGAGTGATTTCCACCTTCCGTACATGGTTGGTGATGATTTTCTCCACCCGTATCTCGCTACAATGGAATGTTAGCCTGTTTACCCATCTGCTTAGCCTTCCGCAGGATTTCTTTGCAAAGCGTGGGGCGGGGGACATCATATCCCGCTTTGGCAGCCTCGGGGCCATTCAGCATACTTTTACGACAGACCTGGTGCAGAGTGTTCTGGATGGAATCATGGCCATCGGTATGTTGGTCATGATCATCATCTACGGCAAATGGATGGCGGCCCTTGTGGCTATCACTGTGCTGGTGGACCTAGTCGTGCGCTTCATCCAGTACGGCCCTTATAAGGAGATGAGTGAGGAAACTCTGGTTCATTCAGCCGCGCAGCAGGGGCATTTTATCGAGACATTGCGTGGTATCCGCAGCATCAAGTTGATGGGCCTTCAACGGCGTCGGACAGTCGTCTGGACTAACCGGATGATCGACAACATTAATGCGGGGCTGCGTATCCAGCGTTATGATCTCATCTTCGCTCGAGCACAGGAAATTCTGATCGCCCTGGACAAAGTGGCAACGCTTGTTCTGGGGGCACGGATGGTGATGTCCGGTGGTATGTCCATTGGTATGTTGATGGCTTTTATGAGCTATCGTGACCAGTTCTGTGGTCGTGTTGGCAGTTTGATAGGCGTTGCTTTCAAGATCAAGAATTTGAAGGTTCAGTGTGACCGCCTGTCGGATATTGCGTTGGCCGAGGCAGAGGGGAGCGAGGCAGATAGCCCGGTGAGCGATACTGCTGGGCTTACCGATGATGATGGAATGGAGAATCCAGATGTTCCGATGCTGGAATGTCGTAACCTTGGCTATCGTTACGGCAAGGAAGACACATGGGTGTTCCGTCACCTGAATCTAAAGGTCTATCCGGGGAAAAGTCTGGCGATTGTTGGGCCTTCAGGCTGTGGCAAATCCACCCTGTTGGGGTTGTTGATGGGGCTTATCCAGCCTGAAGAGGGCCAGATATTCTGGAAAGGTATGGAACTGAAAGCCTCTAACAGGGAGGCTTATCGCGCCCGGATTGCTGGTGTTCTTCAGGATGATATTCTCTTTTCTGGCAGCATTGCTGAGAATATTTCAGGCTTTGATGATGAGATGGACCTAGAATGGGTGGCAGAATGTGCAAGAAATGCACAGATTCATGAAGATATCCAACGTATGCCGATGGGCTTGGAAACGATTGTCGGTGAGATGGGGAGTACGTTGTCCGGTGGGCAGAGGCAACGCTTGATTCTTGCTCGTGCGCTGTATCAGGCTCCCCGTATTCTGTTCCTTGATGAAGCAACGAGCAATCTTGATCCTGCCTCTGAACAGGCTGTGGAAGCGGTGTTGAATGAGCTGCCCATTACCCGAGTAGTTGTAACCCATCGTCCCGGTACGGCGGAAAGAGCGGATGGGATATTTGTTATGGGTGTTCCAGCCGAGATGATGGCTAATCTGTCGCAGGGAGGGGGTGTTTCGGCCTCACCTGTGGCTGGAGCTGCCAGCCCTAGTCCCGCTTGATAGGAAGGACGTCTATTTTAGAAAAAAATCCCCGCCTGTCCGAAAAACAGGCGGGGATTTTTTAGAGAGATTTAGGGTGAAAGCTGGTTTTAGATACGGATAGCAGCAGCATTCGGTCCCTGACCGATTGTGCCGTTAGCCGTACCCTGGATCAGCTGGTTGATCCATGTCTGGCCGTTGCTAAAGCCGTAGATAGCACCCAGAATACAACCGTTGATGGCACCCATGATGGTCGGCACGATCAGACCAACAGCCTGACCAATGGACCCAATACCGAGGACGCCACCGCCGTCACCGCCGTGTATGCCGCCGATAATCATACCGCTGTTTGCACCGATGGAAGCACCGGCGATAGCGCCGAGGATGGAGTCTGCCAAGCCGTTAGATACCCCGGTCCCGGTACCCTGAGCACGGTTGGAGGAACCGCCAAGACCCAATAGGTCGCCCAGAAAACCAGCACCAGAAACGGCATCCAGTTCTACAACGCTAAGTTCACGCATGTTTTGTACCTTAAACTACAGAGGGTTGGGCAGTCTCTATGACTGTCACCGATGCGGGACTCTAGGGAATTAATGTTAAAAAACAGAGAAGGTAGATTTAAAAATAAGGAAAAGTACAAAATAGGAGTGCGTAGGTAATAAATTATAAAAAATATGGTAAAAAATCAAAAATAACAGCGACATAATGAAAACATATTTCCATTTTTTAATGCATACTGCTCCCACTCGCAATTGAGTGTGAGTTTATTGAAAGGTTCTAGAAATGCGTGAACTTTCTTTTAACGAGCTTGGTGCGGTATCTGGTGCTGGTCTCTTCGGCTACCGTGACGGGACGGGTTCTTCAGGAAGCAGCAATAGCAGCACTGGCCTTTTCCCTGTGCGTGCTTCGCTTGGTTTGGCAGATAGCCTCGTTGGCGGCATCGTGGATGGTGTTGTCGGTGCGGCCGTTGGTGGCCTCACAGGTGGTGCTAACGGTGGTGCCAACGGTACAGGCGGTGTCATCGGTGTTGGCGTGATTGCTGAGGCCGTCGGCGTGATTCTGGGACTGGCGTTTGGTGGCCTGACGGGCGCAATGCTGGGTCTGTCCGGTGGTTATGTTGGGACACAGGGCTACCGTGATGGTGCGGTGCAGTCCTTCCTGACAGGCAGCCTGCTGCCCAAGGGTGGCGGACTTTTCTAATCTACCATGACACGACTGCCTGTTCAGGGCGGTGATATGGATATTGAAGAACCACCGGGGGCCATGGACCCCGGTGGTTCTTTTCTTTAGGCCGTCTCGAAACCGGCCTTCTGAATGAGGAGCGCACAGTCCTCCCTAGAGAGGGCGGGGCCAGCGAAAATGATGTGCGCCTGTGGCGGGTCGAGCGTGACAGTGGCTGTCTCAATGGCTGGGGAGGCTTCAAGGGCACGGGTCAGAGAGCGGATGCAGCCCTCGCATTTCAGGCCGATGATAGGCAGGGTTAGGGAGTGGCTCATGAAAATCTCGCTTGTGATAAGGGGATGTTAGGAATTGCCTTCCCAAAAGGGAGGAACCTCCTTAATCTGGTGAGGATCGCAGGAGGAGAAAAGGCGTATCATGCCAGTTAGATGGCTCTTTCGTATGGTGATGGGGGTAGTGCTGTGTCTGATGATGCAGTTGCCGCTATTTGTCATGCCTACGGCTATGGCTGGTGGAATGGACATGCCATCCTCCATGGTCCATCTGCAATCTGCGATGGGTATGCCGGACATGATGATGGACGATACATCCTCATCCCGAATGGCTATGGAAGATGGCATGGCCCCATGCTGTCAGAGCCATCATGCGGTTTGCGAGGCTGGGCTTTTGCCAGAAAAGCAGATACTGCACCCCGTACGGATGTCGAAAGCGACCTTCCCGTTTTATGAAGTACAACGGCCTTTGTGGTCCCTTAGTGCACTTCCTTGGCGTCCACCTGCTGCACTGTCTGTCTGACTTGCCTTTTCTGTCAGCCCTGTAGGGGCTGGCTGTTCGTGTCATGTCTTTCAGGTCGTTAGTTTATCATGTCGCATCATTCCATGCTGCGCCGCCAGTTTCTGGCTGGTTTGGGGGCAGCGGGCTCTTTTGTGGCTCTGTCAGGGACAGGCCGGGCCGAACTCTCCATGACCAAACCGCTTCCACCACTGGAGATGGACCTGCATATTACCCGTCGGAAGGTCCGTATTGCGGGGCATTCTGGCGAGGGATATTGCATTAATGGTCAGATGCCCGGCCCTGTTCTGCGTTGGCAGGAAGGGCGGGAGGTTCGTATTCATGTTCATAATCACATGGATGAACCAACATCCCTGCACTGGCACGGCATCCGCCTATCAAGTGATCAGGATGGTGTGCCGGGGCTGAGCTTTGCCGGGATTCCTGCTGGTGGAAAGTTCACTTATTCCTTTCCGGTCCTCCAGAGTGGAACATATTGGTATCATAGCCATATGGGCCATCAGGAATCAGCGGGCCTTTACGGGGCTTTGGTGGTCGAGCCTATGGGGCCATCCCTGCTGCCAAAGGCTGATCGGGACCATATGATTCTGCTGTCGGATTGGTCGGACGTATCGGCAGAGCAGATTGTCGATAACCTCAAGATGCAGGACGATTATTACAATTTCCGGCAGCGTAGTCTTGCGTCCTTGCCAGAGGAAAGCCGCCGTGCGGGCGGCCTGGGTGCGGCGTTGAAGAGCCGTTTGCAGTGGTCCCACATGCGGATGAGTGCCACAGATATCTCTGATGTCAGTGGGGTCTTATATACATATCTCATGAATGGTGAGGCCCCATCAGCTGGATGGAGCGGGCTGTTTCAGCCTGGTGAGCAGGTCTGCCTGCACATCATCAATGCAGCGGCTATGACGCTGTTTGATGTTCGCATCCCGGGGCTGGAGATGCAGGTGGTGGAAGCAGACGGGAATCCCGTTGTTCCCGTGCCGGTTGATGAGTTTCGTATCGGTCCGGGCGAGACTTATGTCGTAATGGTGAAACCACAGAAGGCACAGCCTTATACGATCTTCGCCCAAAGTGAGGACCGAACAGGCTATGCCCGTGGCACGTTGACGCCACGATATGGCCTGCTGGGAGACGTGCCACCGATGGACCCCCGACCCGTGCGGGGCATGGTGGATATGGGTATGGCCATGCCCATGAAGGGTAGTATGAAGGGCATGGCCATGCCGCCCGTCATACAACGGACACCGGCTGATGAGATTGATGATCCCGGTCCTCCGCCCTTAAATGTGGAAAACCAGAATGTGGCTGCCAGCCCGATTGAGCGTGTCAGCAGTCCGGGGGATGGGCTGGAAGGCATAAGTCGCCGTGTGCTGGCCTATAGCGATCTTGTTGCCTTGCGGCCACCACCGGATCAACGCCCCCCCTCACGGGAGATCATCCTACATCTTACGGGGAATATGGAGCGGTATATATGGGGCTTTAATGGCCGCAAATATTCCGAATCCGGACCAATCCACCTGGCCCGAGGTGAGCGAGTTCGTTTTACGATTATTAATGATACGATGATGGAACATCCTCTTCATCTTCATGGTCTTTGGAGTGAGTTGGAAAATGGGGCGGATGACCAGCATCGGCCTTTAAAACATACCGTCATCTCGCAGCCCGGTTCCCGCATGAGCGTGCTGGTAACGGCAGATGCGCCGGGCACATGGGCGTATCACTGCCACCTTATGTACCATATGCAAACTGGTATGTTCCGGGAGGTGGTAATCTCATGAAAACAGGGAAATCACTGCCCCTGATACTAATAGGGTGTTTTCTGGCCACGGCAGCGCAGGCAATGGATGGGATGATGATAACCCATTCTGCGCCTGATAATGGGAGAACCATGTCGCCTGTCGGGGAGAGCGATCATAACATGTCCGGAATGAATATGTCGGACATGGGCGATATGGATATGTCCGATATGGAGGGTATGGACATGCCGGGTATGAAGGCATCTTCCCACCCTGCCACACTGAAGGCACAGACTATCGGAAAGCCGCTATCGGAGAAAAAGCCCCGCATCGTTCATAAAGCCGTAGATGCACCCGCTCCCGTAGTGGATATTGGGCACCATATGCATGCAATGGATATGGGCCGCTGGTTTCATGGTGTGCTGGATGAGTTTGAGGGGCGGTATCAGGCTGGTGGAAAGTCATCACTCCGTTGGGATGGTGAGGCTTGGTATGGTGGAGATTATAACCGTCTCTGGCTGAAGAGCGAAGGCACCATGACAAAAGGGAAAGTTCATGATGGGGATCAGGAACTGCTTTATAGCCGGGCGATCTCCACTTACTTTAACCTTCAGGGTGGTGTCCGGTTGGATTTGGATAGTCGTCGGACCCGTGCCTGGGGTGCTTTTGGTGTGGAGGGGTTGGCCCTGTACCAGTTCGAGGTGCAGGCGACCGGTTATTTCAGTGATCGTGGTGTAGCGGCTCGGTTTGAGGGTTCTTACGATATTCTGTTGACCAACAGGCTGATTCTTCAACCGCAAGTGGAGTTGAATCTTTATAGTCGTGCTGACCCAAGGCGGCAGATTGGGTCAGGGTTGGCGGATATCGATACCGGGTTGCGTCTGCGGTATGAGGTTTGGCGTAAAATGGCTCCTTATGTTGCCGTGACATATGATTCTCCCCTTACGCAAGGGCGGCATATGGCGCGGAAACGGGGTGAGACGGCAAGTGAGGCCCGTTTCACCTTTGGTATCCGTAGCTGGTTCTAACTCCATTAGCTGATGTGCTTCACTGAGTAGGGTGAAATAATTTTCCTGAAAGGTGGGGCATGATGAGGAGTGTAACTATGTCAAAAATTGGTATATTGTGTAGAAATATAGACAATATTGGCATAATTTTGGTTTATACTTCATGTTTATCTTTTTTAAACGCGTAAATTGCTTTTTTAAAAGGGTATTTTAATTTTACTTTAAATAAAATGACCTAAGTCATTCCCCGTTTCATAATGGCTAACGGGGCATATAATACATGGCCATGGCATTAATCAGGTTGGAAGCTGGCAAAGCCACTATCTACGGTAGTGGATCAATCCCCAGTCTTTTGGATTTTGGGGGGCTTTCATCCATCGTTGTGACCCGCACGCGGGATACCTCACCGGGTGATCCTGTTCAGGTAGACCTGTCTTCTCTCTTAGGGCAGGTGCGTGGTGACTGTTCCATCACTGTGCAGGGGGGCGCAACAGCTTATGTAGGTGGGGGGTTCGTCAATCTAGGGCTAGGCAATTCGCTTACGCTGGATGGGGGGCGCCTTGTTATTCGTTCCAGTTTGTTGAGTGCTTCTGCAGTGTCCTCCATTACGGTGGGGCCTAATGCTGGTGAGCTGCGGATAGAAGTGCAGGGGTTTGGTGTCCGGCTTGATGTTCCAGTTAATTTTGTGGACGGTCTCGGTAGACCAACAACACAAATTCCCTCAAATTTTGTCATGGACTTTCCGAATACGCAGTCTGTCGGGGCTGTTTACGACCCCAGCACGGACCGGACAAAAATTGGTGATGGGATTGATGCCCTGGGTTTTTTGAGCCTCGGGCGGACAACAACGCTGCAAGGTGATCCGTTTAATCTACGAGTTAACGGTACGGTCAAGCGGGATTTTCTGGGGAATATCACGGGCTATGGCTATAATTTTACCAGAAATAATGGTCATGATGATGGAAGGGGTGGTGTCATAACCTGTTATCTGCCCGGCAGTATGGTCCGCACGGACACGGGAACCGTAGCCGTGGAGACGTTAGCTGTAGGGGATTCCGTGCAGGTCTTTACGGCCGAGGGGCAGTCACAGGGTCTTCGACGGGTTACGTGGGTTGGGCAAGGGCATGTTTCTGTTCGGCCTGAATTACCCGATGATGAGGCGGGCTGGCCTGTATGCATCCGGCGGAATGCACTGGCGGATAATGTACCGCAGAAGGATATGTTCGTTACGGCAGAGCATTGTCTTTTGCTGGAGGGCCATTTCATCCCGGTACGGATGTTGGTCAATGGCTCTTCTATTTTCTATGATCGAAGCCTTACGGAATATGATTATTGGCATTTCGAGGTCGAGCCTCACGCCATTGTCGAGGTCGATGGTGCGCTGACGGAAAGTTACCTAGAAACTGGCAATCGTCATGGCTTTGTTTTTCAGGCCGGCCAGTGGTCCGAAAGTATTAGCCGGTGCTGGGAGAAAGATGCAGCGGCACCGCTAGGTGTTCAGCGGGCCTTTGTGGAGCCTGTTTATCGTAAGATTCAGGAACGTTCCATATTAGGAATAAATGAAACGAGAGACTTAGTCACCGATCCTGATCTGACTGTATTGGCTCCATCAGGTCATGCTTTGCCTTTGGTTCGCAAGGCTGGGAAACGGTATCTGTTCCGTCTGACAGAGACATGCGATGAGGTTAGGCTTATCTCCCGCATCAGTCGTCCCTGTGATGTGATTGGTCCTTTTGTGGATGATAGACGCTGGCTAGGTGTGTTGGTTAGTCGCGTACAACTCTTTTGGGAAGATGGTATGCGGGAAGAGGTGACGGGCTTTCTCTCCGCGCCCCAACGGGATGGGTGGGATGTGCAAGAAGCATCTCCTTGCCGTTGGACCAAGGGCGAGGCTCGTCTTGTTCTGTCTGATAGGGCGGAGAAAACAGCTCAACCGCTTTTCCTGTCCATCGAGCTTCTGGCTGCTGGCCCTTATCTCTGCGAGGTCGACTCAACTACTGGAGAGGGCGTAAGGCTGGGCGGTAGTACGTTCTAAAAACCGGACAACTTGTTCCGGGGCGGGCATGGTGGACAAGTCGTGCCCGTCTGACCATATCTTGAGCTATGGCCATTCAGGTCGTGGCATGACGATGTGGAAGGAAAATAGTGGGTATGACACAGGGTAGAACCGTATTGGTAACGGGTGGTACCTCCGGCATTGGGCTGGCGATTGCAGAGACATTTGCACGGGCAGGGGATAATCTTATCCTTCTGGGCAGTAACCCGGAGCGTGATTATACAAAAATTGTTCAGACTGTAGAGGCAGCAGGCCGGGAAGCAGGACATGATGTGCATGTTTGTGCTTATGGTGTGAACATTACAGATTTTGCTGCCGTAAAAACGGTGATGAAGAGCATTGGCGATAAAGCTGGGACGCTGGATGTTCTAGTTCATTCCGCAGGTGTGTTTTTTGGAACGCCCATTACGGATGAAACGCCTGATGCGTTCGATAAAATGATGACCATCAACGTCAATGGCATGTGGCACGTCGTGCAGGCGGCCCTGCCGTTCATCCGGCGTAAAGAAGGTGATGTGCCGGGAGGGAAGATTGTAGCCATTTCCTCCATCTGTGGGTTTTATGGTTTTGCTGGGTATGCGGGTTATGCTGCCAGTAAGGCGGCTGCTACGGCATTAGTCCGCAGTCTTGCTCTCGAACTCGGGCCGTTGGGTATTAACATCAATGCCGTGGAGCCGGGCCGGGTAAAGACCTCCATGCATGATGCGTTGATCAACGACCCTACGAAGGCTGATGTCCTGAAGGCCGTGGCAGACGCCAACCCCAGTAAGCGGAGCTTCTCTACGCCGGAAGATATTGCCGCTGTGGTGCAGTTTCTTGCTGGCCCGGGGGCTGTAGCCCTGCATGGGTCGGCCATCGTGGTGGATGAAGGAACATCTCTTGGCCTCGTTTGAGGTCCTTCTTGTGGTTTCATGAGGACCATGAACAACTCCTTCCCGCTCTGTTAATAGCTTGAAAGCGGGAAGGGCCTCTCCCATATCTGCACCATCTTATGGCGGCGGGGCAGGATGGCCGCAGAAGATGAAGCCTATGGAGCCTGCCATTTTGGAGGAGAGCGACGCATCATGAGTGATGGCAAGAACGCAGCAGAGATGAAGCAGCATAGTTTCAGTGCCGAGGTTGGGCAGCTGCTCGATCTGGTTGTCCATTCTCTTTATTCCGACCGGGAAATCTTTCTGCGTGAGCTGGTCGCCAATGCGGCCGATGCTATAGACAAACGCCGCTTCGAGGCATTGACCAACCCGGCCCTTTCCTTGCCAGAGACGCCGTCTATCCATATCTCAGCCGATAAAGATGCCAAGACGATCACGCTTTCCGATGATGGGCTAGGCATGAGCCCGGATGAGCTGACCCAGAATCTCGGCACAATCGCTCGGTCCGGTACGAAGGCTTTCGGTGAGAAGCTGAGCAATGCCAAGCCGGAAGAACGCCCGAACCTGATCGGTCAGTTTGGTGTGGGCTTCTATTCCGCTTTCATGGTGGCGGATAAGGTGGATGTCGTATCCCGCCGCGCTGGTGAGGATGTAGCTGCTCGCTGGGTCTCCGAAGGGAAAGGCTCTTACAGCCTCGGCCCCGCCGAGCGTGACCGTCCGGGTACGGACATCGTCCTGCATATGAAGGACGATGCCGAGGAATTCATTGATCCGTGGCGTCTGCGCAGCATCATTCGCAAATGGGCTGACCATATTGCATGGCCGGTCGTGCTGCATGAGCCGGACGAAGATGGCAAGGAAAAGGAAGAAACCATCAATGAGGGCAAAGCCCTCTGGCTACGTCCGAAATCTGAGATCACGTCTGAGGAATATACCGAGTTCTACCGTCATGTCGCTCGTGCGTTTGATGAACCCTACGCCACACTGCATTGGAAGGCTGAAGGCACGGTTGAATTTGCCTCCCTGCTGTTCCTCCCCGGTGCTCGTCCGTTCGACTTTATGGAGCAGAGCAGCCGTGAAAGCCGCTTGCACCTGCATGTAAAGCGCATGTTCATCACCGATGAAGCCAATCTGGTGCCGAACTGGCTGCGTTTCGTGCAGGGTGTAGTCGATACGGATGACCTACCGTTGAACGTCTCCCGTGAGATGCTCCAATCCACGCCGGTTCTGGCCCGCATCCGCAAAGCCGTGACCAAGCGTGTCATCAGCGAGATCAAGAAGCGTGCGCAGGAAGGTGGTGAGGCTTTCACCGGTTTCTGGAACAACTTCGGCCTCGTTATCAAGGAAGGCCTCTGGGAAGATTCCGAACACCGGCAGGAAATTGCCGAGTTCTCCCGCTTCCATTCCACTCGTGATGATGAGCTGACAACGCTGGATGACTACATCAGCCGCATGAAGCCAGAGCAGGAGACCATCTATTATCTGGTCGGGGACAATCTGAATGCCCTCAAGGCATCTGCCCAGCTGGAAGGTTTCCGTGCTCGTGGGCTAGAAGTCCTGCTGCTCTCCGACGCTGTGGATAGCTTCTGGCCGGACCGTCTCCATTCCTACAAGGACAAGACCTTCCGTTCTGTAGCGCAGGCTCATGGTGATCTTGAAAAGTTCGCTCTGGAGACCGAGGAAGAAGGTGAAGCCGCCGATGTGGCAAAGCTGTCTCCAGCCCTGAAGGACGCTCTGGGTGATGCTGTGAAGGATGTCCGCAGCACCGTGCGTCTGACAGGCAGTGCCGTGGTGATGACGAGCGAGGGCGGGCCGGACTTGGCTATGCAGCGTCTCATGCGCCGTTCCGGGCAGGAGATGCCAGCCCTGCCGCCGGTGTTGGAGATCAATCCCCGTCACCCGCTCATCCGCGCGCTGGCTGAACGTGTGGAGAAGGGCGAGAGCGTTGCAGAACATGCCCGCATCCTTCTGGACCTTGCCCGTGTTCAGGAAGGCGAAGCCCTGCCAGACCCCAGCGGCTTTGCCCGCACGCTCGCAGGCCTGCTTGCTGGGACTGTCGAGAAGTAAGGTCAGGCTGATCATCTGATGAAAAGGAAGGGGCTGCACATGAGAGTGTGCAGCCCCTTCTTTGTGTCTTATTGCTCGTTCGTCAGCAGAGCGGGCAGGACCTCCTTGAGGCTGCGGGAGGCATGCCGGCTGTTCTGGCGCAGCTCCATGAGGATGGTGGCATCCTCCGTCAGGGAGAGTTTTTCAGCCAGCAGCAGGAGCAGGGCAAGGGAGGTGCGTAGCCGGGCGATGTAGCCCGCAATGTCCAGCATCACGCCCAGAAGGTGGACGGGAATATCCCCCGAGGGAAAACAGGTCACCACCGTGTCTAGCAGCCCGGAGAGGGTGTCTGAGTCGTTGCGGGGCTTTTCCCCGTGTGTGCGGAGGAGGTGGGCGATCTGCCGTTCCTGCTTCTGGTTCTGGTCCAGAATGGTGGTGATCCAGTGTTGGAGCGGTGGCGGGGCTGCAGGGCGGCTGAGCAGCTCCAGCAGGCTCTCTCGCAATGTGCCTGTTAGTACCAAGTGGGCGTGTAGACGCTCCAGATAGGTGAGGCGTATGGAGGGTGATTCAGTAGGATGACGTGGCACGTCTGTCTCCATGGCGGGCGAGCAAGAGAGGTAAGCCTAGCCTGCTTGCGACATTTGTGAAACAGGCAGGCAATGATCCTGCGGCATGATAGCGTTATTGTGGCGTGCCAGCTTCATGGTCCAACTGGGGGCGTCGTGCATAATGGCGGGCAATGACGGTGCAGACGAAAAGCTGAAGCTGGTGATAGATCATTAGTGGTAGGACGATGATCCCAGCTGAGGTGGGAAAAATGACGCTGGCCATAGTGACGCCAGATGTCAGGGCTTTTTTGGAACCACAAAACTGCAACGTGATGTCGTCCTCAATGCTCTGGCGCATCATCCGGCCCAGCAGATAGGTAATGCTTAGTGCGAGGGCTAATACTATGGCATCGGCGACACCCACCCCGATAAGCAGGATGACGGGGATACGATGCCAGAGGCCCTGCAATACTGCCGTACTGAAAGCGGAATAAACCAGCACGATAATAGAGCCACGGTCACTACAGGAAATGAGGAACTTATGACGGTGGACGATGGGGCCCATCCAGCGTTGCACGCACTGCCCCAGAATGAAGGGGAGGAGCAGTTCTTCTGCCACATTAAGAATGGTCTGAAGGCCGGACCCGCCACCGCTGTTATGGTCGAAGAACAGGCCGCAAAGGAGGGGGGTAATGAAAATGCCCAGAATGTTCGATACTGTGGCTGCACAGATAGCTGCCGGCACGTTGCCCCGGGCCATGGAGGTCAGGGCGATGGAGGATTGTATGGTGGAAGGCAGGCAACAGAGGAAGAGCATCCCCGCCCAGAGTTCTGGCCCCAGAAAACCAGTAGCTGATAGCTGGTGAGATAGGCCATACAGCCCGATCCCTAACAGGGGGAAAACAAGAAAGGTGATGAGCAGCGTTATGCCCTGTAATCGCCAGTTCTTCACGCTGTCGAGCAAAGCCCTGCGGTGCAGCTTGGCCCCCTGAAAGAAGAACATCAGCATGATAAGCAGGGATGTCAGGCGGGAGAGCCACGGCTGCCAGATAGTCGGACAGGGTAGAAACGATGCCAGAAGAACCGCACCAATCAGGCACATCAGGAAAGGGTCGAGGCGTTTCATGGGCGATGGTCCCTGCGGTTGGAGCGATGTGGCAGCGGGAAGGCCACCTTGCAATCCTAGTGACCAGTGCAGCGGGAACGGTAAAACAGAAGCTCCACGCTGCCAATGAGTGAAACAGCATGGTTAATAACGCAGCGCATCATAAAACATTTTTTATGTTTAATGGTAAATGACTTGCAAAACAGGACCGGATAAGGGCATTTTTTCGGCGGACCTGAGAGCGGGTCATCTCCATCAAATCCTAGGGAGGGGGTCAGAGTATGACCGTCAATCGGCGTATGGTTCTGGGATCATTTCTGGCAGCAGGTGCCCTGTGGGGTGGTAGGGCTCAAGCAGCGGAAAGCAATGGCGGCGGACAGGCGGCGCCTGCACAGCCTAACAACGCCCATGCCGAGCCGGGTAACGCAGCCGCACCCGCACCCCAGCCTGTGCATGAGACACTGGCAGACAAGCAATACCGACCGAATATTCATTTCTCCCCGCCAACAGGATTCATGAACGACCCAAACGGACTGATTTTTGATGGGCGTTATTTCCATCTTTATTATCAGTACAACCCATTTGGGCCTTATGCTGGCCATGTCCATTGGGGACATGCTGTCAGTACAGACCTCTACACATGGCAGGACCTTCCGATTGCGATTCGGGAAACGGAAGCCGGAGAGGCCTATAGTGGCTGTGCCGTGCTAGACCGTGATAACCGCTCTGGCCTGTTCCCGCCCCGCACACAGGATAAACCTCAGCCAGGGTCAGTAGAAACAGCAGCCCAGAAAGCGGCCCAGCTTTTCCCATCATTGCCAGAAGATGAGCAGGACCGGCGTTCGGTCAACAAGCAGGCGCAAGACCTACTGGATAAAACAAAGACGAATACGGACCTTTTGAGACAGCTGAGTGACAATCCCGTATCACGAGATATGTCGCCTGTTCCTATGGCTCCGGCACTGCCGCCGATGGCCGGTGGCCTTGTGGCGATCTACACACGTGCAACCCCGCAACGGCAAACACAGTATATTGCATGGAGCCCCGATGGGGGGCAGACGTTGAAGGATTATGAGGGTAACCCGGTGTTGGATATCGGGCATAATTCCTTCCGTGACCCTAAGGTGATCTGGCATGCCCCAACCGAAAAATG
The DNA here is from genome assembly GCF_014048475.1 of Bombella favorum. Taxonomy (GTDB): domain Bacteria; phylum Pseudomonadota; class Alphaproteobacteria; order Acetobacterales; family Acetobacteraceae; genus Bombella; species Bombella favorum. The sequence continues at coordinate 174,851 of NZ_NWUS01000003.1, read as the reverse complement.
GGTCATGGTTGTGGTCCGCTCCCGTGAGCATAAGGTGTCCTTCTATGGATCATTTGATCTGAAGCACTGGATGCATTTGAGTGATTTCGGCCCGTCCGGCATTACAGGGGTGGATTACGAATGTCCGGCTCTGGCCGAGGTGGAGGTAGAAGGCGAAGCCCCCGGCGAAAAACGCTGGGTGTTGTTTGTGTCCATCAACCCCGGCGGCCCACAGGGGGGCAGCATCACGCAGTATTTTGTTGGGCAGTTTGATGGTGAGCGTTTCACCCCTGATGATACGATTGTGGACCTGACGGATTTCGGCAAGGACAGTTACGCTCTTCAGACCTATGAGAACATGCCGGGTAATCAGACGGTCTATATCGCATGGTTGGATAATTGGCAGTATTGCGAGGAGCTGCCTAATAAAAGCTGGCGTGGCATTATGACCATCCCCCGCAAGGTTGTGCTGCGGCGGGATACGGCGGGATGGTTGCGGATCGCCCAGAACCCTTATGGGTTGGAAGCATTGCGGCAGCCTGCTATCCCGTTTGCTCTGTCCCGACTGGAGCCACAAAGTAGCCGTCAGCTATCCCTCCCAACCGGGGACGCTGTGGAGCTACTACTTGATGTGTCGCTGGAGGATCGGGCGAGCAATTTGCCTGATGGTGATCAGGGCCGAGCAGGCCGCTTTGTGGTGGCGTTTTCCAACCGTCAGGGGGAAAGCCTGAGTATCGGCTTTGATGGCTTCTCCTGCCAGCTGTGGTTGGATAGAAGCAATCTGCACGGGTTCACTCATCCCTTCTTTACGGGGACATTCTCCTCTGCTCTGATTCCAGGTAGCCGCCGCTTTAAGTTGAGGATCGTGCTGGATGCCTGCACGTTGGAGGTTTTTGCTAATGAGGGCATGTCTGTCGGCACGGCTCTGATCTACCCAGCCAGCCCGTTGGAGACACTGAGTTTTCAGGTCACCAACGCCGCAGCGGTGATCCATAAAGTGGCTCTCTATCCCCTTCGGAAGACGATGGACCGTATGGAACAGGGGTAAGTTTTCCCTTAACACCCATCCCAGTGAAATGCTGGGATGGGTGTTTATTTATTAGATAACCGCAAGCGCCTCTTTGACGCTGGGCGGTGGGAAGGCGTCATCAAGGGCGTTCAGGTCGCCCTGTGTTAGCCGGATTTCTTGAGCGGCAATATTGAGAGCTTGATGATGAGGCGTTGCTGCTTTGGGGATAGCAATCATGTTGCTGCGGCGTAGCACCCACGCCAGCGCAATTTGTGCCGGTGTCGCATGGCCAACGCTGGTTTTATGCTCATGGGCAATAGCCCGCAGGACGGGATGATGCAGCAGGTCGCCCCCTTGACCGATCGGGCAATAGGCCATGTTGGTGATGTGCGCTTCTTCGTCCCGTGGCAGAAGGTCATATTCTGTGCCACGATATTCCAGACTATATAGAATCTGATTGACGAGAGGGTATGCGCCGAAGTCGGCCAGCTCATTCATATCATTCGTATCGAAATTGGAAACACCCCAATCCCGGATCAGGCCCCGCTCCCGGAGCGTTTCGAAAGCATAGAGCGTTTCATTAAAGGGGATAGTGCTGCGCCAGTGTAGAAGGTAGAGGTCTAAATAGTCCGTACCGAGATGCTTTAGTGAGCGTTCACAGGCCTTGAGCATATCATTATAGGATGCATGCTGAGGTAGAACCTTGCTGATGAGAAAAGCTTGGTTCCTCCGCCCTCGTAAAGCTTCCCCAACCACGTTTTCCGAGCGGCCATGACCGTACATTTCTGCTGTATCAATAATTTTGAGGCCAGCATCGAGCCCGATCTGAAGGCTACGGACCTCATGCGCTCGTTGTGCAGGATCATCGCCCATGCGCCATGTTCCCATGCCAAGAGCTGGAAGCGTGATGCCATTTCTGAGCGTAACAGTGGGATGGGAGGTTGTGGTCATGATGAGGCCCTTCCTTCTGGAATAAGAGACCGAATTCGACTCTACACCAGCATGGTAAGCCTGCCCCCGAGGGAGGGAAAGTTATTTTGCGTAAAGGCTCTATTACCGCCTGTCGAAGACCGGCAGGAAACAGTAATCGAAACGGTAAAAAAATAATTTTTCAGGGTAAGAAAAATGGTGCCCAAGGGCGGGATCGAACCACCGACACTGCGATTTTCAGTCGCATGCTCTACCAACTGAGCTACTTGGGCACCGGGCCTTGGCGGCATGGCCACCCGGCTATGAGGAGGGGTTTACCCTATGAACGAGGGGTGATCAACCCTCTTTGCAGAAGAAAATGCACCAAGCCTATGGTGTGTGAGGGGAGGCCTCTTCTGTTAGCTGTGCGATCTGGGTCTCAAGCTCTTCTGGGTCATTGTCTTGCCGTAGAGAGGGGACACGATAATCCCCCTTGAACCAACGCCCGAGGTCCACATCAGCGCAATGTTGGGAGCAGAAGGGCCGGAAGGCAGGGGTGGTCGGCTTTTGGCAGATGGGGCAACTCACGAAAGACTCCAGCAAGGTGATGGAGAAACAGGATGGCTATGGAGGGTAAGGCTTTGGCCCGTGGTATGAAAGAGGTCTTTCAGTGCCACAGTGTCGGCCTCTAGTGCCCGGATGATGGCTGGTGGCGCATGGAGCTGGTCACCTTTCAGGCCTTCACCGACAATGCGCTGAAGGATCGCTAATCCTTGCCCATGAGGGGAGCTATATAGCTCATGGAGTGGTGCCCTATGGCGAGGGCGGGTCATTTCCAGCAACCCGCTGGGCGTGATGCCGGTAATGCGGGGCTGGAGCGGGTCTTGCTCCTTATCAGCCGCCTTACGGAGGAAGGGGACAAGAGCGGGCCGCTTGTTGCTGCGGACGCCCGCCGGGTCGATCAGCAGGGTGCCGGAAAGATTGCGGAGCCTGACCTCCCGCAGCAGCGGGCCAAAACATGCCAGGTTGGCGGCAAAGTCCGGGTTCTGATGGGCGTCCAGATCAATGGCTGTTAGGGCCGGGGTAGGGGTGATGCGGGCAATCAGCGGACCAACCGAGGAATCAGGGCCAAGCAGGGCTGCCCAGTCTGCTTCCAGAACTTCATCAAAACTGCGGGTTACCCGTTTTAGGCGGGGATGCAGGGCAGTGGGCAGGCGGGCTGCTAGTGCAGCATCATCAACGATTAGGGGGCAATTAGCCGGGGCTTGTTGGAGAATGTCATCCAATGGGGTGGGGCCGGGCGTGATGAGGCGTGGCGAGTCCCCCAGCTCCACATCATTCGGTAAGGGAAGGGCACGCAGACGTAGTCCTTTCCCATTTTGGGCCGACCGGGTTACTTGAGCGCAGAGTAGGCTGCCTTCGGCCGGCAGTTTGCGCCCTTTCATGAAGCCCGAGCCTGTCGGGCCAGCTAATTCTACGAAAGCACCGCCAAGATGAGGGGCATGGGCCGTGATGCGGACGATATGCACATCGCCCCAGCCATCCGGGGCACCGGGTCGCCATAGGGCGACATCCAGCAGCTCGTCATCCTTTAGCAGGGCGATGCGGACATTTCCCGGCGCACTGGCGAGGCGGATTTCCATAAGGGTCAGAGCAGCCAGTGCTGTCCAGCGGGTAGAGGCTGGCCCCGGAGTAGCTGGGCAGTCTCAAACAGTGGCAGGCCGATCACGCCGGAGGGGCTGCCCCCTACCTGCCGGATGAAGGCTGCTGCCTGCCCCTGCAAACCGTAGCCACCTGCTTTGCCGTGCCAGTCTCCCCCCTCAATGAGAGAGTCAATCTGTCGAACGGTCAGGCGGTTAAAGGTGACGTAGCTTTCTACCACACGTTCGCAGCGGCGACCCTCGGCCCAACTCTCTGTGGGGTGGCACACAACAGCGGTAATGACCTTGTGCCGGCGACCAGAAAGGAGGGTGAGATAACGGCGCGCGGTATCGGCATCTTCTGCTTTGGGTAGGATACGCCGCCCCGCTGCGACGACCGTATCTGCCCCGATGATGAGCGCAGGGCCATCATGGTGAGTAGCGACATGCGCCGCCTTGGCTCGGGCCATTCGTAGCGCATAAGGGCGAGGCAGTTCGTCCTTATGTGGTGTTTCATCCAGAGCCGCCGGGCAGATGGCGTCCGGCTCCACTCCGATCTGGCGGAGTAGGGCGATGCGGCGGGGCGATGCGGAGGCCAGTACAAGGGCAGGCCGGGATGGAGCAGACATAAGGGACGAAATGATCCTGACTTCCGCTATCTTACTTGAAGCGGAAGGTAATGCGGCCCTTGCTGAGGTCATACGGGGTCATTTCGACATTGACCCGGTCCCCAGCCAGCACACGGATGCGGTTCTTGCGCATTTTACCGCTCGTATGGGCGAGGATGGTATGCTCGTTATCCAGCGTGACGCGGAACATGGCGTTGGGCAGAAGTTCGGTTACCGTACCAGTAAACTCGATCAGGTCTTCTTTAGGCATGAATATCCCTTGCAGGAAGTGGGTAAAAACTGTGCGGGCCACACAGCCAGCCTTTGGAAAAGCCCGGCCCGTAGCCTCGTCATGACGGCGCATTATGTGCGGGGAGGAGGGGATGACGTCAAGGTTTTTTGCTGGATGGAGCAGGATCAGGCAGGTGGGCTTTTGCCTGCCAGCAGTACCATGCCAGAGCCGAGCGGTGTGGGCTGAACCTGATTGTAGCCTCGTGTAGCTGTCGGGGCGTGGGGCGGGCGGGCAGTTTTTTCAGTCTCTTCCAGCCTTCTTGCACGCCAAGATCGCCTGCTGGCATGACATCCTGCCTGCCAAGATGGAAGATGAGCAGCATCTCGACTGTCCATTGTCCGACACCCCGCAGAGACGTCAGTCGCTTTATGAGTGTGGCATCATCCAGTTGGTGAGCTTCAGCCAGACTGGGTACGAGCCCCTCCAGCCGCCCCCGGGCGATGGCCCGTAAGCTGGCAATCTTGGCTGCTGAAAGGCCGCAGCGTCGCAAGGTATCATCCTCCAGAGCAAGAATTGCTTCTGGAGGTGGGGGTGGGCCGTCTTCCTTGTGGTCTGGCCCAAGAGCGCATAGCCGCCTGAATATAGTTCTAGCAGCGGCATTATGGAGCTGCTGGCCCGTCACAGCTTTGATGAGTGACGCATAGGGGCTCTGTACCTGAGGGTCCGGGGCAGCCTGTTTATGTAAGAGGCAGGGGCCGATCTCTGCAATGAAGCGGGAAAGAGCAGCATCTTGGATGAAGCAGGCTGGCAGGGAGACCATAGAACGGACCTCACGTGGGAAAGATGTTATATAAAAGTAATGGCAAGGGCATTTTCCAGTGATGACAATATGGCCCTTTTTGAGGCACAAGGGGGGATATGTTCCTCACCAGTCTGCGCCCCTCTTTTTGCCGGCGGGTTTCTCGCCCGTGACGATGCAGGACGCTCCCACGCAGCAGCGCCGGAGGCGGCTGGGTGATTACGCAGAGCCAGTGGCTGGCCTGCGGACGGAAGCCCGCACCCCCATGCGGCGCACGCAGGTTCTGGTAGACCCGCCGCTGATTGGCCCGCTGCTGCTTGCGGCCAGCGTGCATGGCATCGCACTGTGGCTGATGATGCAGACCAGTGCTGCTATGCATGGCACACCCAATGGTGCACAGCAGCCTCAAGTGGAAATGGTGTTTGATGCCCCGCCGGTCAAACACAGTATGCAGGGGGCTCCAACGCATGAGGTAGGCGGAGCCACCAGTGCCCCGGCACCGACCACGCAAGAGGAAGCTACCCCCGCCCCGATGGAGCCAATTCCCCATACGCCATCCTCCCCGCAGACAGCCCCATCGCCCACCGGGGAGCTAACGAATGCGGAAATGTCGGAGAAGCCGATCTCCAAGGCGGCACCCCGCCGCCCACATAGGAGCCGGGCAACCCCAACCCACCAGCGTGTGACCCGGCAGAGTGAAACAAATCCGTTTGCACATCCGATGGACCTGTCCTTGGATGGCGAGCCTGCACCACATCCCCACAAGCGGGGACGGCATGGCGGGACACGTGGGCCGATTGATTTCTCCCTTGGGCCGCTTAGCCTGAATGGCCAGATTAATGCACCCTATAAGACAAGCAGTAGCGTAAAGGGTGTCAGTTCCGATTACGGAAGTGAGATCGACCGTTGGGTACGTAATCATATGTTCTATCCGGATGAAGCGGTACAGAATGGAGAAGAAGGGCCTTCTTCCGTGCATGTGGTGATCGACCGTACCGGGAAGGTTCTCCGTGTACGGCTGACGGATTCATCTAACTCCTATGCGCTGGATGCTGCGACGACGGGCATGTTCCAAGGGGTGCAACTTCCCCCCGTCCCGCCGGACATGCAGGGGGATCATTTTGATCTGGATGTGACGATCCATTACATGTTGATTCGTCATTAAGGGGCGTCTGCGGTCCTTCTCCCTGTGGCCAGGAGTGGGAAAGGACGTTAAATTGCAAGACCCACCGGGAAGAGCCGGCCGGGTATCTGTCCAAACATTGCAGGGAAAGTGGGCTGTTCATGCGCTTCTGTCGTAAGCTGCTGGTATCAGGGCTGTGCGTGTCTCTCCTCGGTCTGGGGGGGTGCCTTCAGGTCTATAAGCCGTTTGCCCATAATCCGGGCAAGCAGGCCCAGCATCTTGTGAGGGACAATATTCCACCTGTTCGTCTGGCTGTTCCCGTTCCTGTGCCGGAGAAAGCACCGTGGCGTGAGGCAACGGCTATGTGGGCGCGGGATGTGGTGGTGGCGTTGGTCGGGCAGTCCATTCCAGCCGTGGCAAAACTGCCAGAACCGGGCGACTGGTGGGTTCGCCTAGGGGCTGTCCGGGCAGAGAATGGCGGTATCCGCCCCCGTTATGCGATTGTCGGGCCGGATGGCAAAGTGAAGGCCCGTGGATTTGGGGCTGTGATTGATGATGAAGGTTGGCGCAGTGCAGACCCGGCCGCTCTGAACACGGTTGCCCTCCAGATGGCTCCAGAAATTGCCCGTGAGCTGACCGAAATTCAAACCCGTATGATGATGGATGACCCGCAGAGCCTTATGCACCGTTCAGCCCGCATTTGTTTTGAGGGTGTGCAGGGGGCCCCGGGGGATGGCAACAAGTCTCTGGCCGAGGCGTTCTATATGATGTTGCCTGATGGCCATAATAGCGTGCAGACCACACGAAACGGGGCTGATTACATTGTGAAGACTGAAGTCAGCCTCAAACCATCGCCGGATGCTCCCCCGCCGGGTGAAGCACCGAAGCAGCAGGTCACTATCGTGTGGCATGTGATGACGCCGCAGGGCGTGGAGGCCGGGGCTGCCACGCAGGTGCATGACGTAGTGGCACATTCGCTTGATGGCCCTTGGGCTGATGTGGCAGGTGCCGCAGCGCAGGAGGCCGCCGAGGCCGTGCGGACCATCATCACCAATTATTCAGGCCGGGCCCGCAAGGCTGCCACGGCGCAGCCGGATGTTGGCGGGGAAGCATCCAAAGAAAAGGATGGCATGAAGAAATTTATCGCCGGTACGGATCAGACTGGCCCTACAGGAGCAGAATAATGAAAGGATCGGGGCTTAAAGGCTGGTATTGCCTACTGCCCCATAGAAAATGACGGGCTGGCCGGGAATGGATAGGGTGTATCAATCAACTTATACAAACTGGACATAGATAATAGATGGCCCGTTATGCGTTCTGTTCGTCTGATATGTTTGCTGATTTTATGGGGCGCTGTTCAGTGTCAGGCGGCTTCTGCTGAAGTTTATCATCCCGACTTTGACTGTAGCCGGGCGCATGAGGACGCTACCCGCCCGATTGACGATCATATCGCCTTACAGAGAAAACTTCAGGCACTTGGTTTTCTACCCTCCGAGGTTGTGCCCGATGGCGTGTATGGGGACGCAACTCGACGGGCCATTTTGCGGTGGCAGGAACAGGCTAGTCAGCCTAATCGAGATGGCTTTCTGGGGAATGACGACGCCCTATCACTGATGCCAGAGCTGGCCACTGAAACTAGTACACAGGGGGTACCTCCCCGCCTCGACAGAGGCAGGAACAGGTGCTGACGGGCCTGCTCCTTCTATCCTGCGGCAGAGAGGGGGCCTAGCAATGCTGGGCGCCAGCCACCGTCAGGGGGCACCGCCTCATCTACGGAGGCGTCTCTCCCTCAGCATGAATCAGTTCCGCCGTCTTCACTCTCTTCGGATGATGCAGCCCTCGGCGGGAGGCCGATCATGAAACGGCAGGAGGGCATACTTCCCTTCTGGCTCTGCTGTTTCAGATTCTTGGTGCCGTCATTCATATGTGTGGTGCCGTGTTGTCGGCAGTCTGGCGTGTGGTGGTATTCATCTTCTGCTTGCCCATAAGGCTTGTCCAGCTGATCCGGAGTTTCATTACAGCGCTGTTTAGCTGGAAAGGGCTTTCAGCGTTTTTCCATAGAGGTGTTGGCGTTCCTGAAGGAACATTTTCAGGATAGGGATGAGGACGCCGCACAGGAACAGCGGGAACGGGCGAAAGCTTATCGCCGGGCAAAACAGGCCGTGGCAGCTTCGCCAGAGGATGAGCCTTGGCATGTCGTGCTGGAAGTTTCCGTAACCGCATCCGCCGAGGAGATTACCGCCTCATATAGGCGGCTTATCAAGCAGCATCACCCGGACCGGTTTGCCCATGTCGGTGGCGAGGTTTATGAGGAATCTGTTCGCCGAACTGCTGAAATTACGCAGGCTTATCGCTATGTGAAGCAGTGCCGGCAGTTCTAGTCCGTCTGTGCTGTGGCAGGTTTGCTGTAAAATCATGACATTGATCGGGCAGGCTGATAGAAAGAGCTGTACCGCTTCTTACCGTCCTTCTATGAAAAGTACCTGTCATGAAGATCGTTGCCTGTAACAGTAATCTGCCGTTGGCTCAGGCTGTGGCTGATGAGCTTGAGATCCCTTTGTGCAAGACATCCATCCGTCGCTTTGCGGATGGTGAAGTGTTTGTCGAGATTCAGGAAAATGTGCGTGGCGAGGACATGTTCGTTCTCCAGAGTACCTGCACACCGACTAACGATCATCTGATGGAACTTCTCGTCGTGCTAGATGCTTTGCGGCGTGGGTCTGCACGGCGTGTTACAGCTGTGATGCCTTATTTTGGTTATGCTCGGCAGGACCGTAAATCCGGCCCCCGTACACCTATTAGTGCCAAGCTGGTGGCTAATCTTCTAACAGAAGCCGGTGCCAACCGTATCCTGACGATGGACCTGCACGCTATGCAGATTCAGGGCTTCTTCGACATCCCCACGGATAATCTCTACGCCGCCCCGCTCTTCGTGCGGGACATAATGACCCGCCATCCTAACCATGAAAAACTGATGATTGTCTCACCCGATGTAGGCGGTGTGGTGCGGGCCCGCCAGCTGGCTCGTAGGCTGAATGTTGACTTGGCCATCATTGATAAGCGTCGTGAGCGGGCTGGTGTCTCCGAAGTGATGAACGTGATTGGTGATGTATCAGGCCGCTTCTGTGTGCTGGTGGATGATATCATCGATAGTGGGGGCTCTCTCTGCAACGCAGCCGAAGCTCTGATGAAGTACGGCGCCGCTGGTGTGGAGGCCTATGTGACGCATGGTGTGCTGACAGGCAATGCTTGCGAGCGTGTGCAGAACAGCCCGCTTTCCATGCTGACATTGACGGACAGCATTCCCGCTACGGAGGAGCTGAAGGCGGTTTCCAATATTCGGCAGATTCCAACGGCTAATCTGCTGGGGCGGGCTATCCGGGCCGTGGCAGATGAAAGCTCTGTCTCCACTCTTTTCGATTGAGACAGATATTCCGTGGCTGGAGCAGGAGATAAGGCACAGCCACGTTCTGACGGGATTTTGGGGGAGGTCAGGAAATGACACAGCTTCGTGCAGAACCATACTGGTTCCTTCGGCATGGTGAAACGGACTGGAACGCACGCCATCTCTCACAAGGGCGGACAGATATTCCGCTTAATGAGACTGGCCTGACACAAGCTCGTCTAGCAGGTCGCCAGTTGGCTGACCTGTTTGAGGCAGGGGTGCGCCCCTTCACGCATATTGTGAGCTCCCCGCTAAAGCGAGCTTTTGTCACAGCCGAGCATGTAAGGGATGCAATCCGTGACCGGACAGGCATTGACTTACCCTTGACCAAGGATGCGGACCTTCAGGAGGTTAGCTTTGGTGTGCAGGAAGGTAAGCCAATGGGTGATTGGTATAATACATGGATTGCTGGAAGCTTCGTGCCAGAGAAGGGCGAGGATTTCATCACGCTGAAGACCCGTGGCATTCAGGCCCTCAACAGGGCGCAGGATGCTGGTGAGGGTGCCCCTTTGATCGTTGCTCATGGGGCACTTTTCCGTGGGTTGAGGGCCGCTATGGGGTTGGAGATTAATGTCCGTCTGCCTAATGCGATGCCGCTGAAGGCCACACCGGAGGAAGAGGGCTGGGTTCTGAAATTGCTTTCAGCTTAAGAGAGTCCTTCTTCCATAAAAGGCCGCTTCCTGACGAAAAGGAAGCGGCCTTTTTTATGTCTGGATGGTTTGTATGGCTGTTAACTTACCAGGGGACGAGTGTTGTGGAGAGACGTTTGGCAGTCTCCGGGCTAACCCCAAGGTCGTTACGGTTCCACCATCCGCCGCCGAGAGCCTGAAATAGCCCGACTGTATCGGATAGGCGGGTTACCTTGTCCTGTGCGACAGAAATTTGATCCTGCGCCACGGCCATGCGGGCTTGTGCCACGTCAATCTGACTATTATCCCCCAGCCTGTGTTGGGCCTCGGCGATATGTAGGGCCTGCGTGGCAGCATCAAGCCCGCCTTGGTCGGCCAGAAGCGTGCTGCCATCCAGCTCTACAGCATGAAGGCTGTCTGCTACATCACTAACAGCAGACATGATGGCCGCTTGGTAATAGTGCTTGGCTTGCTCGTAATTGGCCTTGGCCTCCCGTTGAGCATGAAGCAGAGACCCACCTTGGAAAATGGGCTGGGTGACAGTTGCAGCCAACATCCAGTTACCCATACCGGGCTTGAACATTTTGCTCATGCTATCGACAGCCTCACCCGGCAGGGCACTCAGCTGCACATTGGGGAGGCGGTTGACAATGGCGATACCAAGCTGTGCCCCGGCAGAACGGATCTGCGCCTGAGCAGAAGCAATATCGGGCCGCTGTGAGAGAAGCTGAGCCGGTAACGTAACAGGTAGCTGCTGGGGCAGGGAGAAGTCTTTTAGCTCAAAAATAGGGAGGTCCGCATTAGGGCTAAGGCCGACGAGGGCAGCCAGCTGGTCCCGGGTCTGGGCAAGTTGTGTCCGCAGCGGTGGTATGTCTGCCTGCAACTGCGCTAGAGAATCCCGCATGATGAGCTGGCTCTGGCGGGACTGATCCCCTAGCCCAACCTGATTCTGGTTGATGCGAACCATAGCCGTCTGTTGGGCGATTAAATCTTCCTTGGCACGTATCTGCTCACGGAGCCCGGCTTCGGTGATGGCCGTATTGACGATATTGGCGATCATCGTCAGCGTTGTTGCTTCCAGCTGGAAACGCTGGATATCCGCCTGTGCCTTGGCATTGCGGATAGCAAGACGGGACCCACCCCAAAGGTCGGGCACATAGCCGATATTTAGCTGTGCCGTATGTAGGTTGTAGAGCCATTCATTGTTGTTGGGGACGGGTGAGAGTGCCTTGGAGGTCTTGTTTCGTGTCGGAATGAACTGGGCAGAAATGCTCGGGTAGAGTGAAGCCCCCTCTACTCGACGCTGCTCCCATGCTGCCCGCAGGCCGGCCTGCATGGCTTTTAATGTCTGGTTGTTGGTCAGGGCCAGTTCCACCATCTGGTTAAGATGGGGATTCTGGAAGGCCTCCCACCATCTACCAGCAACATCAGCCCCGGAGATGAACTGCTGGCGGCCGAGGAGGCTATCCTTAGTCTTCTCCCGCCCTGCCTCAGATTGTGTGATGGCCTGCTGGCTATAGCCTGTCTGTTTAGGCAGGGGGGGAATGTCTTTGGGGGAAGGGCCAACAACGCAGCCCCCTAGCCCGACAGCCAACCCGCTGATTAAGGTGCTGGCCATCAGCAGGGAAGGGCGTACCCGCTCCAAAAGGGTGAAACATTGTTTCATATCAGGCCTCCTGCTCTTTCTGGCCCGTCCGGCGTTTGACCGTTTCTTCCAGCCGGCAGAAGCAGACAGGCAGGATGAAGAGGGTCAGCAGGGTGGCAATGCCAAGCCCCCCTACAACCACGGTTGCCAGACCACGTTGTACGTCCGTACCCACGCCCGTGGCCATGGCGGCGGGCAGCATGCCAACACTGGCCACGGTGGCGGTCATCAAAACAGGGCGGAAACGCTCCGTTGCCCCCAGCCGGGTAGCTTCCCTGATGTCGCCGCCTTCACCGAGATGACGGTTGATGTTGGAGACCATAATGATCCCATTCTGAATAGCCACACCAAACAAGGCAATAAAGCCGACAGCTGTGGCGATATTCAGGGTTTCGTCCCGTAGATGCAGGGCGATTAGCCCGCCCAGAGCAGCAAGAGGCACAATGCCGATGATGAGTAGCGCATGACGGAATTTTTGGAACTCCGCATAAAGTAGCCCCAGCATGACGGCAAACATGACACCAAGAGCCGCCACAAGCCGGACCTGGGCATGCTGGGCTTCCTGGAACGTTCCTGCCCATTCCAAGCGGAACTTTTGGTGGTCGTAATGGACGTTCTGGTCAATGAGCTTCTGGGCATCATCAAGGTACTGGGACATCGGCCGGTTGCCGTTATCTACTTGAAGGGTGATCTGCCGTTCTCCCATTTCATGGGCGATGCTGCTTTCTCCCATTTGGAGACGAATGCGGGCAATTTCGGCCAGAGGGATGGCACTGCCATCGCTCGTGATCAGGGGGATCTGCCCCAGAAGCTGAAGATTGGAACGCTGCGTGTTATCAATACGCAGGGTTGCATTATAGAAGCGGTCCCCTTCGATCACGCTGGTCAGCGGCTCATCGCCGATGGCACTGTTAATGACATCCGTCACGTCATTGATGCTGATGCCGTAACGGGCAGCCTTCAGCCGGTTCGGTGTGATCTCAATCTGCGGAATTCTAGGTTCCTGAAAGATATCCGCCTGGACGGTACCGGGTACTTGCCAGAGCTGCTGAACCACCTGCGCCCCCAGCGTCCGCAGTCCTGCCAGGTCATCACCATAGATGCGCATAACAAGTGGGCTATGCGCCCCGCCAAGCTGGTCGCTGAGGTTATCTTCAATCGGCTGGCTGATGGAGAAGGAAATACCAGCAATCTTATTGAGACGGGCACGGAGCTTCGTGATGAACTCAGCCTTGGTCTCGCCATGGGCCCACTGGTTGTAGGGCGTCAGGCCGACAGGCATCTCAATGTGAGAGGGAGTCCATGGGTCTGTTCCATCATCCGAGCGGCCAAGCTGGGTAATGGCGTAGGAGGTCTCTGGGAACTCCCGGACTGCACGGCGAATTTCTGAGGCTTTTTCCTGCCCCTTTTCCAGCGAAATGCCTGTTGGCATCTGAATCTGAAGCCAGAGTGCGCCTTCATCCAGATCGGGCAAGAACTCCCGGCCCGTTGTAACGCCAAGCGCGATGACTGCTACTAACGCTAGCCCCGCACTGACGAAGGGGATGACGGGATGATCAAGCAGATGGCGGAGCAAGGCGTCATAATATTTATGCAGCCAGTCTAGCGGCTTGTTGTGCCAGATGCGCCGTGGCTTACGCAGTGCCAGAAACGACATGGTGGGTGTTAGAGCCAGGGCGCAGAGCAGGGCACCAAGTAGGGCGAAGCTGACAGTCCAGGCCATGGGGCGGAAGATTTTTGCCTCGCTCCCTTCAAAAGCGAACAGTGGGCTGTAGGCCACCACGATGATGATAGTGGAGGCAAAGATGGCCCGGCCCGCACGGCGGGTGATAGCAAGGATGTCCGGCTGGTTCAGCGGAAGGGAGGGATGCTCCTCCCTGTGGCGGAGGATAACCTCGGTAATGACGATGGCCCCATCGACAATCACACCGAAATCCACAGCCCCTAGAGAGAAGAGATTGGCCGCCATGCCGCAGGCCCGCATGAGAATGAAGGCGAAAGACAGAGCAAAGGGAATGGTCACGGCCGTGATGGCAGCACTGCGTGGCGAACCAAGGAAGAAGGTTAGAATGATCAGCACGAGGCCGATCCCCTCCAGAATGGTTTCGCTGACCTTGTCCGTTGTAGATTTTACAAGGTTGTCACGGTCTAGGTACGGGACAATACGGATATGTTTGGGTTTGAGCTGCGTCTGGAGTTTGGCGATAGCTGTGTGCAGATCATCCAGCACCTGCGAGGGGTTGGCCCCTCGTAGCATGGTCACGACGCCTTCGATTGTATCGGGGTTGCCGTTCTTACCGAGCATCCCTTCACGGACCTGATGGCCAAACTCAATCCGCCCTAGCTCGGAGAGGAGAACGGGGACGCCATCATGATGGCCGATGACGGTATTGCGCATATCCTCCAGAGAGTGGATCTGCCCCACCCCACGGACGATGTAGGACTGCTCCCCACGGGTGACACGGCCGCCACCAGCATTGGCGTTGCTGTTGCGGATGGCATTCATCACATCGCTGATGCTGATACCAAAGCGGATGAGAGCATTGGGGTCGAGGATCAGTTGATATTCCCGGGTGAAACCACCGAAATTATCAATATTTACCACACCGGGTACCCGCTGGAGGGCGGGGATGATCTCCCATTTCTGGACATCAGAGATGGTCATGAGGTCCTGATCGTCCGATTCCACCGTGTAGCGGTAGATTTCCCCGCTGGCCCCGCTGATGGGGCCGAGGGAAGGCTGGGCGCCGCCTGTTAGCTGGAGGCCATCAAGCTGGCTCTGTACCAACTGGCGGGCCCGGTATATGTCCTCTCCATCCTTAAAGATAAGCGTGATGAGAGAGAGGCCGAATGTCGTGCTGGAACGACTTTCCACCACGCCGGGGACGGCTGCTAGCTCACGCTCGACAGGTGTGGTGACCTGATGCTCCATTTCCTCTGCAGCAAGACCATTGACCTGCGTCGTTACCAGAACACTGGCCGGGCCGAGGTCTGGATAGGCTTCCACGGGTAACTGTTTCCAAGCCAGCATCCCGGTGATGAATAGGGCAACGGTGAGAAAGGCTACAGCCTTACGGTGACCAAAGCACCATGTAATAAATTTCTCGATAAACATAGCTGCTCAGCGGCCTTCAGTAATCATTGAGCAGGATGGCCCCATGCGTGATGATACGCTCACCAGCCTTTAGGCCGGAGAGGATGCGCACGGACTCTCCCTCCTCGTAGCTGATGGTGATGAAGCGGCGGCGATAAGTATTGGGCGATGTTTCCACAAAAACGGAAACCTGATCATTATCCATAAGCAGGGCCGTTTTGGGCAGGATGGGTTGAGCCTGCTGGGTGATGTTCAGTGTGGCGGTGGTGAACTGGCCGGGGCGCAATATACCTTGCGGGTTATTGCAGCGCAGATAGAGGTTAAGGCGGCGTGTATCGGTATGGACAGTGCCGTCCAGTGATGTCACGGGGCCATGGCAGGCCTGGCCGGGGAAGGGGGCGTCCAGCGTCATGGTTGTGCCAAGCATGGGCAGGAGGGTATCCGGCAGGCTGGCTTGGACCCACACCGTATCCACGTTGGAGACATTCATTAGGACGGCTGTCATATCCGTTACGTTCTGGCCGACGCCGGTGGAGACAGACGTCACAATCCCGGAGACAGGGGCAAAGAGTGGCTGGTAGCCTGCATTGCCATCCGTACCGAGTGCCTGAAGGCGAAGGCGGGCCCGGGTTGCTTCGGCCTGTGCCTGTTCCAGATCATTTTTGGCGGACTGCATGTCCTTTACAGCATTCCCCCCAGCATTGAGCACGCCAACGGCACGGCGATAGGCCTGCCGGGTGAGGGTAAGGGTTGCCTGTGCTTTGTGGTCATCCGACCAAGCCTGTGCAAGGTCGCCAGAGTAGAGGATGGCAAGAATATCGCCTTTCTGCACATGCTGGCCTGTCTGCACATACAGGTTGGCTAACCGACCGACGACTGGGGAGTGGATGTCCACGCTCTGGCCGGGAGGGGTGATGATTTGGGCAGGGAGCTCTACCTGATGGGGAGAAAGGGTCTCCTGAACAGGTTCAATCGTGAGTTGACCATCCAATGGCCCGCCGGAGCGAATGCGCAGTAGGTCCCCATCGTGAGTAACGGCAGGGGGAGGTGCAGTCTCTATGGTGCGATGCGGGAGGAGAGACCACGCACCCCAGAGAAGTAGAAGAGCGATCAGGACGATGCCAGTAATAATAATGTTACGTGAGACACGCATTATTGGAATGTTCTCCGCTCTTCTGACTGCTTGGACAAAATTCGTTCCTTTCTGACACAGATGGAATGTTTTGTCACGGGATTGTATTTGTACCGTAACATTTGAACTTTATGGCAGTGGGGAGTAATTCAGAAATAGTATTGCGAGCCTATGAAAAAGGGGCCGCAATTACTCTGCAGCCCCTCCTATAAATATCCCGATGTCCTTGAAGAAGGATTAGAAGCGGTATTCGATACCAGCACCAACAACAGTAGGGTGGACATCATCATGAACACGCACGCGGCCACCAGTAATGGGGTTGTTGCGTGAACTCAGATGGATGCTCTGATTGAAAAGCAGAATCTGTTTGATATCAAAGTTGAAGAACCAATTGCCGACCAGCTGGTAATCAAACCCGAGATTGAAGCTAGGCCCGACGTTGGTCTTCATGTGCATGGCATTAAAAACGGCCCCATTATAGGCCCCACCAAGATTGGTAGCTGAATGCATGTTGTGGAAGATGGCTACCGTGATACCAAGGCCAGCATAGGGGTTGAAGCGCTTATGCGGGCGGAAATGGTAGGCGGCAGTCAGTGTCGGGGGGAGGATCCAGAAACTACCAGCATCCAGCTTACCCAGATTGCCAACATGGGCGGCGGCTTCGTGGCGAGTGGAGGAGGCAATGAGGTCCAGAGAGAGGTGATCTGTCAGGAAATATTCAAGCGTCAGCTCCGGCATAACCTGATTGGTTGCGCTCACATTATGGCGGAATGTGCTGCCGCCTGCCAGTTGCGCAGCGGGGGAGCTAGCATTAAGCTTAACACGGGAGCCCGTGTTGTTGGTAATCACACCGAGAGCGGAGAGGCGGACCACAAAGTCACCCTTGCCAAGGCCAATCTTAGTGTTGGCGCAGGTCTGGAAAATGCCGCAATGGTGGTCACCCGGTGCACGGAGATGCACGGAAGCATCCGGTGCGGCCTGCATGGTGCTGGATGTGGATACGGAGTTGTGGGCTCCCGGCGGCGTTGTCTGGGCAACGGCGAAGGAGACAGACCCAAGAGCAAACAGCGCGGCTGTAGCCATCCGGGTGAAGGTGCGGCTCATGTTTCCTAGAATCCTCAATGTGATACGACGGCGTGACGAAAATGGACAAAATGTAATTGTTCCTTCTCTGGCTATAGGAATGATCTTTCTCGAAAATCAAGAAAAAACTTATAACTGTAATAGGTTGTTTACTGAAAATGGTGGAAGATTGATCTAGATCAATTGATGGGCCATCCTGTCACTGTCATAGGGAACGTTTCTTTTAAAAGGGGCCATCAACCCGCTAATGCAGATATCGGTTATAGTGAGACAGGAAAGATATGATGGAAACAGGTCGCAGCCTCATGGACGCCGTGCGGGAGCGGTGCGGTCGCTGTTCTGGCCGGTCGCTTAGCATATGTAATGTCATTGATGACCAAGATTTGCCTGCCCTTGTAGCGGCGTCCTCCCGGGTGGTTGTCTCGTCCGGGCGTTGTTTCATTCAGGAAGGGGCCCCAGCGCATGATTTTTATGTGCTGACAGGCGGTAGGGCCAAACTGTTCACCCTTATGCCGGATGGGCGGCGGCAGATTGTCGGCTTTGCGGAGTTGGGGGATTTTTTGGGGCTGACCTCGTCAGAGACCTATGCCTTTACGGCGGAAGCCCTGGGGGATGTGACGCTTTGCCGCTTCCCTCATTCTGCTATTGATCGTCTTGTAGAGCGGTTCCCGCGTTTGCGTGGCCGATTGCAGAAAGAAGCCTCTAGCGAGCTCGTCAAAATGCAGTCACGGCTTATGGTGCTGGGGCGTAAGACAGCCCGGGAACGTCTGGCGAGTTTTTTAGTTGAACAGGCCAGCCCTTGTTGTGGGCATCACGCCCTGCATGATGAGCAAGAACCGATAACCCTTCCCCTGCCCATGTCCCGGACAGATATTGCCGACTATCTGGGTTTGACGATTGAAACGGTAAGTCGGACTTTCGGTCTTTTCCGAAAAGAAGGATTAATAAGTGTTAAGGGAGCAAGTTCCGTCACGCTTCTAGCGCCGGGAGTATTGAGTGATATAGCCAACGGGATAAAGCGGGACTGAGACGGCAATGGCCTAGGGATGGCCTTTTTTTAACTTTTTTGATGTGACCTCGTGGTGTAGTGACTAACCACGTTTTGTACTTTTCCAGGAGCTCCTCAAATGAAGATCCGCACTCTGCTTACAGCCACGCTGCTGGCATCATCCTTTGCTCTGCTGCCGCAGGCTCACGCTTATGATGCGAATGACCCGCTGGCCATTCAGAGCACCATGGATAGCGTGACGAAGTCTGTTCAGAACGAGAATGCCAAGCTGCATGCTCTTCAGGAGAAGTATGCTGGTGCCCCGGAACGTGCCCGTGCCCGTATCCAGAAGCGCATTGATGCTGTTAAGTCCGATCTGAAGCAGCGTGAGGAACGTCTGCACACATTGCAGGACAAGTACAAAAATCTGGCGGCAGATAAGAAGGCCGAGCTTCAGAAGAATATTGATGAGCGCAAGCAGCAGATCAAGGATATGCGCGACAAGTACAAGAACGCACCTGCCGAAGAGAAGCAGCGTCTTAAGGCTCAGTGGGATTCTCAGAAGTCCCAGTTTGATGAGCAGAAGAAGAGCCTGAAGGACATGCGCGACAGCACGATGCAGTCCGGCAAGGACTTTGTTCACTCCCTGAAGGGCGGTTTCTGATCCTTCCAGAGGATCAGTCCTAACAGGATAGAGTAATGAGAGAGGCCGCTCCTATTGGGGTGGCCTCTTGCTCTTTGGGGGGAGTGCCTCCATATAGAACGGGATTGAGATAGACGTTCTCGGGGCAGGGTGAAATTCCCTACCGGCGGTGTTGGCGGCTTTGGCTGCCTCAGCCCGCGAGCGCCCTGCATCCATGCAGGGGACAAGCAGACCCGGTGCAATTCCGGGGCCGACGGTTACAGTCCGGATGAGAGAGAACGTTCTTTTCCTGCATGCATGGGTGGGGTGTATGCCCTAACCTGCTGGAGGAAAAGGCGTGACGTCGCCGCGAACGTCCCTGAGATGATTGGGGACTGATGATGACAGATGTGTCGAGCGAGACACGAAGATTGAAAGAACCGCCTCTCCCGTTGGAAGCTGTGCGGGTCGGCTTTCAGCACGCCATAAAAGAGGCTGTGCAGAAAATGGGGGCAACGGCCCCTAACCCAGCAGTAGGTTGCGCCTTGCTGGATGGCGAAGGGCGTCTTCTTGCTGTAGGGGCGCACCCGGCAGCGGGGCAGCCTCATGCCGAGGTTATGGCGTTGGAGCAGGCTCGTCAAAAAGCTGTTCTGGAACGGGCCCGCATCGCTTTGGTGACGTTGGAGCCTTGCAACCATCATGGCCGCACTCCTCCTTGCAGCGAACAGCTAAAGAACAGCCCTGTACAGACCGTATGGATTGGTACCCGTGACCCTAACCCGCAGGCCATGGGTGGGGCTGAGTATCTAGCCGAAGGCGAAGCACCAAAAAATGTCCGGTTTCTCGCTGATGAGCCTGAATTGCAGCCTCTGGCGCAGGAGTGCAAGGCTCTGCTCGCCCCGTTTGCGTCCCGTGTGATACGGGGCCGCCCGTGGTTGACCGTAAAGCAGGCTCTGGATGGGCGAGGGGGTATGCTTCCCCCGCCGGGGCAGAAGACCTTCACCTCTCCTACGTCATTGCGTCTGGCGCATCAGCTTCGGCGGGCTTGTGATGCGGTGGTGACGGGGATTGGCACTGTATTGGCTGATGATCCTTCTTTTACCGTGCGGCATGTCGCCGACCATGAAGGACGAGGCCCGCGCCCTCTGATCGTGCTGGACCGGCAGGGACGTATGCCAATGGCGTGGCGTCAGGCACGGGAAGCAGACGGGTTCCACGTGGAACAATGCCGCGACTTGGCGTCTGTACCGGCCTTGCTTGGGCAAATGGGCGTCAACTGGGCCTTGATAGAGGCCGGCCCCGCCCTGCTGAAAAGTGTGCGGGAAGCCGACCTTTGGGATGATTGGTTGACCATTCACCATGAGGAGCATGGTGGAGATGATCAGCTATCCGTCACTCTGCGGAATGGACGTGATGGGAATGAAAGTCCGGTGCAGCTTTTGCGCCGCTATGGGGACTAAGGCAATGTTTTCAGGAATTATCGAACATGTTGGCGCTGTGCAGTCTGTTTCCTTGCGGGACAGGGCTATGGATGTACGGATTGCCACCCATTTCACAGACCTGACAGAAGGTGAGAGCATCGCCACCAATGGCGTCTGCCTGACCGTGACCCGTTTTACACCCGAAGGTGTGGTGGACTTTCACCTAAGTGGTGAAACATTGGCCCGCACGGCACTAGGTGAACTGGAGGAGGGGTCACGCGTGAATCTGGAGCGTGCTGTCAGTCTCAACACGCGTCTTTCTGGTCACATCGTGCAAGGGCATGTGGATGCCGTGGGGCGGTTGACGCATGTAGCGTCCGCTGGGGACTCGCATCATTTACGCATTTTTATGCCCGCCTCTCTTCGCCGCTATGTCATCGAGAAAGGTTCTATCACGATCAATGGCATCAGCCTGACGGTGAATGAGGTTCATGATGACCTACAGTACGAGGGGCAGGCAGGTTTTGAAATTAGCCTCATGATTATTCCCCATACATGGACACATACAGACCTTTCCACGCTGACCATCGGGGCAAAGGTGAATCTGGAAGTGGACATGATGGCTAAATATGTGGAGACACTCCTACGCTACACGCCCGAAGATGAGCTGCGCTATAAGGGAGGTGCCCGGTGAGTATCGGAATGTCTCCCGCTTTGCAGGCTGCCATTGCTGCTGTGCGGGCAGGCCGCATGGTTGTGATGGTGGATGATGAAGACCGGGAAAATGAAGGCGATCTGATTCTTCCAGCCCAGTTTGCCACGCAGGAAACCATCAATTTCATGGCCCGTCAGGCGTGTGGGCTGATTTGCCTCTCCCTTGAGGCAGAGCAGATAGACCGGCTTGGTCTTTCCCCTATGGTGGAGAAAAATCAGGACCCACGGGGCACGGCCTTTACCGTGTCCATCGAGGCCGCTCATGGCGTGACAACGGGTATTTCCGCTGCCGAGCGTGCTCATACGATTCAGGTTGCTTCCGCACCGGATGCGACACCGGCGGATATTATCTCTCCCGGCCATATGTTCCCTCTGCGGGCCAACCCTGATGGTGTGATGGCCCGGGAGGGGCACACGGAAGGGGCGGTGGACCTCATGCGGCTGGCGGGTCTGCGTCCGGCTGGTGTGATCTGCGAGATTATGGCCGAGGATGGCACGATGATGCGCCTGCCAGAGCTGCGGCGTTATGCGCATCGTCATGGTTTGCCGCTTATCAGCATTGCCGAAATGCGCCGCTGGATTGCGGAACATGGCCGAGGTGATGTCGGCGCTGTAGAGGTGACGGAGGTTCCGCTTTCGGAGGCGGATCAGCTAGCCGTGGCGGACCTGCCAACCGTATGTGGTGGGGAAGATATGCGGGTTCATGCTTTCCGTGGGGCCGATGGTGTGGAGCATCTGGCTCTCGTGAAGGGGAAGCCAGACCAGACTATGCCTCTGGTGCGTCTACATTCCGAATGCGTGACGGGGGATGCGCTGGGGTCGTTGCGTTGCGACTGTGGCCCGCAGCTGCGTGAGGCTCTCAAGCGGATTGCGGCGGCGGAGTCTGGCGTGTTGCTGTATCTGCGAGGGCATGAAGGCCGGGGGATCGGCTTGGCCAACAAGATACGAGCCTATGAATTGCAGGATCAGGGCATGGATACGGTTGATGCCAATGAAGCCCTTGGCCTGCCCGCCGATGCCCGCCGCTGGGATATGGCCGCCCATATGCTGGCCAGCCTTGGTGTGACCCGTTTGCGTCTGCTGACGAATAATCCGGAAAAAGAGCGTGGTCTTTTAGACGCTGGGCTGGCGGTGGAGGCTGTGGAGCGGCTGGTTGTGCCGTCTAACCCCTTTAACCGCCATTATTTGGAAACGAAACGCACCCGTATGGGGCATGCGCTACAGGAGAGCTGAACCATGAGCAAACATATCGCTACGGCCCCGGAAGGGCTGAAACTGAACCCAGCACCTAGACTGGCCCTTCTGGTCAGCCGTTTTAACCCCGATGTGACGGGTGGCCTGCGTGATGGTGCGCTGGAGTGGCTGAAAGAGCGTGGTATTGATGAGACTGTGGATGTCTATGAGGCCCCCGGTGCGTTCGAGCTGCCCATCATGGCCCAGCATCTGGCCCGTAAAGGCATTTATGAGGGGGTGATCTGCCTCGGTTGTGTCATCAAGGGGGATACGGCCCATTTTGAGTTTATCTCTATGGGGGCGACCATCGGCATCATGCAGGCACAGTTGGAAACAGCCGTGCCAGTCTCCTTTGGTATCCTAACCACTTATACGGAAGAACAGGCCGTTCTGCGTTCCCGTGCTGATGAACATAATAAAGGACGTGAGGCCGCCGCTGCTTGTGTGGAGACAGTGGCCTTCCTGCGGAAGTAAAGAACGCTCTTACAGGTATCTAGGTCTTGTTACGAGCTGGATACCTGTTATAGGGCTACAAGGCTCAGGAGGTCTGCGGCACGTTGGTGATCGGACTTTCAGGAAAAAGCCACATATTGCTGTGCGTTAGATGGCTCGGTCACCACGGGGTTATCCCCTGAAAAACCATGATACGGATGGGCGCATCTCATGGGCTTGTTCTGCGGGATATATATCGGCCTCCCCGTATGAGTCGGCATACGGGGAAGAGATTCTTTCACTGTTTTATGAAAATGACGATGTTGTCGTTCTCATCATCTTGTTTGTGCCGATATATTTCCTTGTAGGCGGATTTTATCCGCTCATTGAGGATTGCATTCGTGCTCATGTTCAGTCCGGCATTGCTGCTTCGATCCTCTCCTATGATGATGTAACGGGGGGAGAGGGCCAGAATACGCCGCATCTCTGTATCAGGGTCCACGGGCAGGGCTGTTTTTTCCGTATCGGAGTTGAGATGTGCGGAGAATGGCAGGCGTGTCAGAGGGCAGTAGGGCACAGCATCCAGAATGATATCCGGTCCGCCAAAGTTGAAGACACACCCTCCCGGTGAGGAGAGAAGACGGGTGATCTGCTTCAGGTCACGGGCTGACCCCATATGTCGGGCCTGCTTTATCTCAGAGAGATTGCGCTGCCCGCCCCACAGGACAAGGATAATCAGCCAGAGTCGGCCCATCCTTGCTTGCCACAGGGGAGCTGCATTGATGAAGAATGGTGCAAAAAGAGGCAGTGCGTAATGTTTGGAAAAACAACCGAATAGGATGAAGCCGGCAAAAGCTGCCCATGCCCAGCCTGTGATGAAGATGAGGCTCACCTTGGTGGGTTTCTGTTTAATGACCAGGGCACGCAGGATCATGATGGAAAGAAGAAGCAGAGTAATGGTGACAGCCCAGTGTATCCAGTGCCAGAAGGTTTTCCAGCTGTCATGAGGTGTCTTCTGCTTGAGAAAAATGGATGATACGTTGGCGAACCACCAGTCATGGAAATGTCCAATCCCGGCATAAAAACCGATCACGCAGAGCGTGGGGATGAGTGCTATTCCACACCAGAGGAATGCGTTGACCAAGATGGCAGACCATGATTTTGTCTTTTGATAGGTCATCCAGAGTAGGACAAGCCCGGCATAGATGCCCTCAAAAACGACGGTTGGCTTGATCTGTATGGCAATGCCGAAGAGGGCCATGACCAGAATACCAGTGCGATTTAGGCTTTTGGTCTGTTTCTGATCAAGGAAAGTCACGATGGCCAGCATGGCCCCTGTGATGAGCAGGTTATAGAAAACAGGAGCCTGCCCTCCGATCCCCTGCGCCCCGTTGATCCAGAGAAGATACAGGCATCCAGTCAGAAAGGCGCCTGTTTTTGGAGCGATGAAACGGGCCATCTTCATGCACAGGATGGAGGTAGCCCACGCACTTAGGAGAGCCCCTATCTGATAGGCCCATATACGGTAGGGGCCAAAAAGATGGAAAAATTCATAAATCAGGAAAAGACCAATAGGTTTCCTGTCCCAGACATCGACATACGGTATATCGCCATGTAGCATCCTGCCACCGACGAATAGATAAAACTCTTCATCAAAAAATATGAAAGGGTTGCCGAGTGCTGGATATCGGGATATTACGGCAACAATAAGTAACACAAAGTATAGGAATAAATTATTTTGCAATGTTTTTCTAGGTTGATGGCTGGAATGTGATGGCATCATGCTCAGGAGCCTTTTTGAGATAATAGAAATGTTTCTTTGACAACCTGCCCTGTGTTTTCTTACAGGAATGTTCTAGGAAAAGGAAGTTGTGAAGTTTATTTGGTGGATGATGAATGCATAGAAATTGTCTTTGCATAACGCTTTGGCATGGGCTGTCAAAGCGTTATGCTTTTGGGCGTAAGGTAAGATATTGGAATTAAATTGAATGTTTGTTTCCTATAAGAAAGAACGCCTGACGTGGTCATGGTGTGTCTTTTGGACTATCTTGTTCCTTCTGACTTGCCTGCATACAGGGCTGATTATTTTCCATCATGTTCCTTTGGATGTGAATGAGGGGTGGAACGCCCAGCTAGCCAGTCGTGCCGCCTCCTTGGCTAGCGCACATGAGCTCTATTCATCTCACGATGGTTTTGTTTTCAATAATTACCCTCCTTTATCTTTTATTCTTATGGGAGGGTTGGTGCGGTTGGGGTGCGATGCCATTGTCGCAGGCCGTCTTTTGTCCTGTCTTTCCGTCATTGTAGCAGCGTGTCTGATAGCGCAGATCATATGGAACCTGACAGGTAAGCTATCCGCTGCTTTTGCGTCGTCGGCTCTATTTTTGGCGACCGTCAATACGGCTTTTTATGGTTATTTTGGGATGAATGATCCGCAATGGATGGCACAGGCCCTGATGTTAGGTGGGTTATGTGTCCTGCTTGGCAGGGGCGGGTCGGACTTGGTTGTAGGGCGTCTGTTTCTGAGTGCTTGTTTGGTCGTTCTGGGGGGCTTTACCAAGCATAATCTTGTGGCTCTCCCTCTGGCTATGGAGCTTTGGCTGCTTTTTGTCAGCCCGAAAAAGGCGATGATCTGGGCCGTTATGGTGTCTGGGCTGCTGCTGGCGGGGTTTGTGGCCTTCTATGAGTTTTATGGGGTTAGTTTTTTTCAGAATATTTTTCTCCAGCGGCGTGTCATTCGGCTGGTGCGGGGTGTTCATGCCTTACGTGAACTGCCTCTCATGGGGGGAATGTTGCTGGTCGGTGTCTGGATATTTTGCCGACGGTGGAAGGCAATAAGTCTAAGAGACCCATCTGTGTTGATCATGCTGTTCCTGATTTTGGGCTGCCTGTTCGGTGTGCTGGAAGCCATGGGAGAGGGTGTTGATTATAATTGCGTCTTCGATGCCCTTGTGGCGGGGACGCTTCTATGTGGATTGGGGTTTGCTTCGTTGTTGTCAGAAGATGGGCAGGAATCATCCCTGAAATGGGTCTGCTGTATTCTGACACTCCCTTTGCTGGTGCTTGCACCTTTGCGGGGTGTGGAATTTTACAAGGAAGTCCAAACTGTTGCGCTGAAAGAACAAGAGTGGCAGACGCATATTGCGATGCTGAGAACGTATAATGCCTCTCTGCTCTGTACCGATATGGCTTTATGTTATTGGGCACATCGTCACGAAGCTGTGGACGGATTTAATTTCTCGCAGGCGTTAAAAAAGAATAAGGATGTCACCTACCTGCGGGATCAGATTGATCAGCACCGGTTCTCTATTGTTCAGCTCTATGGAACCGTTGGCCATTACAGCAGCGGTAACATCGTATTTGACAGCTGGCTGCATAAGGCCGGATACCGTCCCGTATCTGATAGCGGGCAGATGATTCTTCTGGGTCACGTTCATTAGATTAAGAGAAGACCCCCTATGTGATACGCGGTGCATTGTGGCGTTTGGCTGCGTATCGAGACTGGAAAGGCTTGTTATGATTGTTCCTGTTGTTCTCTCGGGTGGGTCCGGGACACGGCTGTGGCCGGTATCCCGCAAGAGCTATCCTAAGCAGTTCTGTGCGCTGCTGGGCAAGGACACGCCTTTTCAGGAAACTGTACAGCGTACGAAAACGCTAGGGCTGGAGGCGGAGCCTATTGTCGTGGGGAACCGTGAGCATCGCTTCATCATGGCTGAGCAGCTGCGGCAGGTGGGGATAGAGGCTGCCAGCATCATTCTCGAGCCCGTTGCCCGCAACTCGGCGGCGGCCATGGCGGCGGCGGCTTTCTGGCAGGCCCGGTATGATGAGGAAGCCATCCTTTGGTTCATGCCGGCTGATGCCGCTATTGAGAACCATGCCGCTCTCAAGGAGGCTCTGGATCAGGCTTGTGAGGCTGCCCGTCAGGATTATATCGTCACTTTCGGTATCCGGCCGACTAGGGCGGAAACAGGCTACGGATATATCCAGCAGGGCCGTCTTCTAGAGGGGCAGGAAAACACCTATCATATTGCCCGTTTTTTGGAGAAACCAGATGCCGAACGGGCAGCGCAGTTTGTGCAGGATGGACAGCATCTTTGGAACTCTGGCATGTTTGTGGCCCGGGCCCGGGTTTTTCTTGAAGAACTGAAGAAATATGAACCCACCATCCATGAGGCTGTGTCCCGGGCGGTTCAGAAAACGGATTGCGACCTTGGTTTTGTGCAGCTGGATGGAGACGCTTTTTCCCGGGCGCCGTCCATTTCGGTGGATTATGCCGTGGCGGAGCGCACAGACCGTGCGGCTGTCGTGCCGTCCGGTTTCTCTTGGATGGACGTGGGTAGCTGGGATGCCGTTTGGGAGCTGACACCGAAGGATGAGAACGGCAATGCCGTGCGGGGCAATGTGTTTTTGGACCGTGCCCGGAACTGTTACGTCAATTCCGATGGGGTTGTAGCGACCGTAACGGGTGTGGAAGACCTCATTATTATCGTGACAGGTGATGCCGTCATGGTATCGCATCGGGAGCAGGCGCAAGATATCCGGCATATGGTCTCACGCCTTCGTGACGAAGGACGCCCCGAGGCAGAGCAGCATGTCCGTATGTATCGCCCTTGGGGGTTCTATGAGAGCCTGATTCGAGGCGCTCGCTTTCAGGTGAAGCGGATCCATGTCAGCCCCGGTGAGAAATTATCTCTTCAGAAGCATTTTCACCGTGCGGAACATTGGGTTGTTGTAGCAGGCACAGCCCTTGTGACACGGGATGATGAGGAGATTACAGTTCGGGAGAATGAGAGCGTTTATCTGCCGTTGGGCTGTGTTCACAGGCTGGAGAATCCGGGGCGTATTCCTGTGACGTTGATCGAGGTACAGTCTGGCCCTTATCTGGGGGAGGATGATATCGTTCGTTTGGACGACGTCTATAAACGCTGATTTCTGCTTCTATACGAGGATGAAAACTGCTCGTTACTAGCAGAGCGGGCAGTTCTCCGGTAAAATGGCCTCGTCATTGAACATGCCTCCTTAAAAAGGCGGTCATTTTCTTTCCGATATGCTTATTGTTAACAAAATGGTAGCAGGTTTGTTGTCCGGAGCCGGGGAGGTCGGGTAAAGGGATCCCAGGCAGGATTGATGCATAAGGAGGCATGATGAAGGTTACAGTAACAGGTGGGTGCGGGTTCATAGGCTCTGCGGTTGTCCGGCACCTTATGAATAGGACCGACCATCAGGTCCTTAACATAGACTGCATGACCTATGCCGCCTCGGAGGAGACGTTGGCCGCTGTGGCGTCCGATCCACGGTATCGTCATGCCCGTATCTCGATTAACGATCAGGCTGCGGTAGAAGAAGCTCTGGAAGAGTTCCAACCGGATGCCATTATGCACCTGGCCGCTGAAAGCCATGTGGATCGCTCCATTGATGGCCCGGATGCGTTTATCCAGACCAACATCGTGGGGACATATTGCCTGCTGGATGTAGCCCGCCGGTACTGGCTGGGGCTAGAGGGAGAGAAGAAGGAAGGATTCCGTTTCCTTCATATTTCGACCGATGAGGTGTTCGGGCATCTTTCGCCAGAAGATCCCCCTTTCACTGAAGAAACGGCGTATGATCCTCGCAGCCCGTATTCTGCCAGTAAGGCCGCCTCTGACCATCTGGTGCGGGCTTGGTACCACACTTATGGTTTCCCGGCGTTTGTGACGAACACGACCAACAATTATGGGCCGTGGCATTTCCCGGAAAAGCTGATCCCCCTCATGATTATCAACGCGCTGGAGGGGAAACCGTTGCCCGTTTACGGCAAGGGTGAAAACCTGCGGGATTGGCTGTTTGTGGAAGATCATGCAGCCGCTCTTGTTCGGGCTGTTGAATGTGGCAAGCCGGGTGCGACCTACGCCATCGGGGCGAGACAGCCACGGAGCAACCTCGAGGTTGTCCGTAAGATATGCTCTCTGCTGGATGAACTGGAGCCGGATTCTGCTGGCCCACGGGAGCGTTTGATTACGTTTGTCAGCGATCGGCCGGGGCATGATTTCCGGTATGAGATTGACCCCAGCCATGCCGAGCGTAGCCTCGACTGGCGGGCAGAACATGATTTTGAGGCCGGTCTGCGTAAGACTGTTCAGTGGTATCTAGAAAACCGGTCATGGTGGCAGAACCTCCGAAACCAGCGTTACGATGGCCGTAGATTGGGAGTTAAGGCATGACAGGCACCTCAAAGGAAACCCCCGCTGCGCCGCTGACAAAAGGTATCCTCCTTTCTGGTGGGTCGGGAACGCGCCTGTATCCGATGACACTGGCCGTTTCCAAACAGCTTCTGCCTGTTTACGACAAGCCGATGATCTATTACCCCCTGACCACTCTGATTCTGGCAGGTATCCGGGATATCATGATCATCACCACGCCAGATGATAAGCCGCAGTTCGAGCGTTTGTTGGGGAGTGGCGAGCAGTTTGGTGTCACCTTCACCTATCGTGTCCAGCCCAAGCCGGAAGGGATCGCACAGGCCTTTCACATTGCCGAGGACTGGATTGACGGTTCACCTTGTGCTCTGATTTTGGGTGATAACCTCATCTTTGCAGATGAGCTGGAGCATATGCTGCGGAGTGCTGCAAAACGGCCTTACGGGGCTACTGTCTTTGCCTATCAGGTGCGTGACCCGGAACGTTACGGCGTTATCTCTTTTGATGAGAAGGGGCGGGCGCTGGATATTGTTGAAAAGCCGCAAGTTCCTCCTTCTCAGTGGGCGGTAACTGGTCTGTATTTCTACGATGGTCGGGTGTGTGAATTTGCCCGCAAGGTACGCCCCAGTGCACGTGGTGAGCTGGAGATTACAGACTTGAACCGCATATATCTCGAGGAAGGCACGTTGGAGGTGGACCGGCTGGCCCGTGGCTGTGCATGGCTGGATGCTGGTACATCCGATAGTTTGATGCAAGCAGGCACCTTTGTGCATGCCATTCAGTCCCGTCAGGGGCTGCTGGTCGGCTCCCCAACAGAAGCAGCGTATCGCATGGGCTTTATTTCCCATGAGAAGCTGTTGGAGACGGGCCACAAGATGAAAAAGACCCCACTGGGGCAAATGCTGCTGCACGTGGCGGCGGAAAATCGCCCGGGCAAGGTGTGAGTATAGGCGGCCTTTGGTGCTCTAGACCCCGCTTGTTCGGGGTTTGGAGGCCGGGTTGTGGAACGAGTAGAGACGAGGAGATGACGAGATGAAGGTTGAGGCACTGTCCCTGCCCGGTATCGTGAAGGTAACACCAGCCCGTTTTGGGGATAATCGCGGTTTTTTCTCCGAGACGTACAATCAGAAAAGTATGGCTGAAGCCGGAATCCCGGAGACATTCGTACAGGACAACCAGAGCCTGTCCCGCCAGAAGGGGGTTGTGCGTGGTTTGCACTGTCAGCTTGCTCCCCACGGGCAAGGTAAGCTTGTGCGGGTGACACGGGGGGCCATCTGGGATGTAGCGGTGGATGCACGGACAGGCTCACCGACTTACGGGCAGTGGGTTGGTGTCGAGCTTTCGGCAGAAAACTGGTCTCAGCTCTGGTTGCCGGTTGGCTTCCTGCATGGCTTTGTCACGCTGGAGGAGAATACCGAAGTGCAGTACAAATGCACCGGTTTTTATGACAAAGCCTCCGAGCGTTCCGTACGCTGGGATTGCAGCCAGATCGGAATTGACTGGCCAGTTGCCCCGGGTGAGGCTGTCCTCTCGGAAAAGGACCTGGAAGCGCCATCCTTTGATGCTGCTAAAGGCTGGTTTGAATATAAGTAATCCCCATTCGGGATATGTGTTTTCTGGTATGAAAGGGCCTCTATTGTGACGAAGCCTTCCATTCTTGTGATTGGCCGGACAGGCCAGCTTGCAACATCCCTGAAAGAACAGGGAGGGGATCGTGTTGTATCCGTTGGCCGGCCAGAGGCGGATTTTCAGGCACCGGAAACACTGGCTGCGGTTATTGATGCCTACCAGCCGGAGTTCATTGTCAATGCTGCCGCATGGACAGCCGTTGACCTAGCAGAGACGGAGCAGGAAGGAGCACGGCAGGGTAATCACACAGGCCCCGCCCGTTTGGCAGAAGAAGCAGCCCGCCGAGGAATTCCGTTCCTGCATGTCTCTACGGACTATGTTTTTGATGGCAAAAAGGCTGCCCCTTATTTGGAGAGTGACCCGGTTAATCCCGTTACGGTCTACGGGCGGACCAAGGCCGAGGGTGAAGTTGCGGTATTGAAGGCACAGCCGCAGAGCATCATCTTACGGACCGCATGGGTCTATTCGCCTCATGGTAAGAACTTTGTAAAAACCATGCTGAATGCAGGGGCGAAGAATCCTCGCCTGCGTGTGGTGGGGGACCAGCAGGGCAATCCGACCTCATCAGATGATCTGGCAACGGTGATTCTGGGCATTGTTGAGCACATCAAGCAGACTGGTTGGCAGGATTCCTATGCGGGAATATACCACGCCACGGGTAGTGGCGAGACGACATGGCACGGGCTTGCATACCATGTGTTGGAGGAGGCCGCTCGTCATGGTCAGCCCATGCCAGAGATAGAGGCTATTGCAACGGCGGATTGGCCAACACCAGCCGCTCGTCCGGCGGACTCTCGTCTGGATAATAGCAAGCTGGAGCGTGTGTTCGGGCAGAAAATGCCTGATTGGCGTGAAAGTGCGTCCCGGACAGTCAGGATTCTGATGAAGCCAGAGGGCTGATTTTAGTTTCCTTGTCTGTGATATGGAAAAGGCCGCTCCATTTTAGGAGCGGCCTTTTTTGTATCAGCCCGACCGCTTGCGGGATAAAAGACGCCATGCGGACCAGAGCAGCCCACCCCCGACGAGGGTTGCAGCACTATAGGTCGGCACGGGGCGGCGGCGGAAACTGTGCTTTGCCAGCATTTGGGCAAAGGAGATCATGACGCCTGAATCCAGCTTGCTTTCACCGTGGGCTCGGTCTCGGAAGGCCATGGGAACTTCCTTGACCCGCAAAGGCTTGGACCGAGCGATCATGATATCCAGCAGAATCTTAAAGCCTTTACCGTCTAGCTGGGCGGCACGATCGGTGAAGACGGAACGCTTGATGGCGAAAAAGCCACTCATGGGGTCTGTCAGTGGGACATTAAGCAGCTGGCGTGCCGCCCAGATGCCACTGTTGGATAGAAAACGACGCCAGCCGTTGGATAGTCCTTCATTGCTGCCTCCGGCGACATGGCGGCTTGCCACGGCGATATCGGCTTGGTCATCCCGCAGGGCGGCAATCATTGCGTGGAGGCAGCTTTCATCATGTTGGAGGTCTCCATCCATGACAGCAATTAAAGGAGCTGAGACGCTCAGTGCCCCCTCAATCACGGCAGAAGACAGCCCCCGCCGGCCAATGCGTAGCAGGCCCCGTACATAGGGTTTTTGCTGGGCCAGTTGGCGTACAGCGTCCATCGTGCCATCGGGAGAATTGTCATCTACGAAGACAACTTCCCACGCCATGCCGTTTAGAACAGTTTCTAGAGCATTTACGAGCGGGACGACGTTTTTAACCTCATTATAGCATGGGATGATGATGCTGATCTCAGGGGCGGTCATAATAAGTTCCATGTGAGGGGGTCTACATTACATAAAGTGGATGATAGATGAGCACAAGGTAAGGGAGTCCTTTTATGGGAGAGACCATGTCATTTTATTAATAAAGAAATAAATAATCATTTCAATGTAGAAATTATTTTATATTATCGTAATGAAGTTTATGTGTAAGGAACGTCAGCGGGTATTCTGGCCCATGCGGCGATAGATGAACACTTGTTCATTTGTTTTTTCGGCTTCAGCGATGGCTTCATCAATTAGGTGACGATGGGGAGAAAGTGAGCAGACAGGGTCCGTCTGGGAGGCATCCCCCAAAAGGGCCAGAGCCTGACAGCGGCACCCGCCCCAGTCAATTTCCTTGCGGGCGCAAGAGGCACAGGGCTCTGGCATCCAGTCTGTTCCCCGGAAAAGGGTGAAGGCCCGGGAGTGGTACCAGATATGGCTAAGTGAATGATCCCGAACATTATCGAACGTTAGCGAGGGGATGGTTTCTGCCGCATGACAGGGCAGGACATGACCGGAAGGTGAGATGTTGAGGAAACGTTGTCCCCAGCCGCCCATACAGGGTTTGGGGCGTTCGGCATAATAATCTGGTGTGACGTAATCAATAGCCAGCCCGCCTTTGGTTTCCTCGGCGGCAACATAGCGGGAGGCTTCTTCAAGCTGTGTGCGGGAGGGCAGCAGAGCAGCACGGTTTTTCAATGCCCAGCCATAATATTGAGTATGGGCCATTTCGACACGTTGGGCATCTAGCTGACGGGCCAGAGCAAACATGGCGGGCATGCGGGATATATTGGCTTTTTGCAGAACGAAGTTCAGCGTTAGGGGAATCCCGGCCTGCGTGATGAGGCGGGCTGCTTCCAGTTTGCGGGGTTGAACCTGCGGAAAATCGCTTAGCCGGTCTGCTTCTGGCCCGTCCGTGTCCTGAAAAGAGAGCTGCACATGGTCCAACCCACTTTCATCCAGACGTTTCATGGTCTGGGGTGTGATGAGAACACCGGAGGTGATCAGGTTGGTGTAAAGATTCAGCTTATGCGCATGGGAGATGAGGGTGTAGAGGTCTGGCCGGGCCATGGGCTCCCCGCCGGAGAAATGGACCTGTAGAATGCCCAGTTCAGCGGCTTCCTCCAATACACGCAGCCAATCTTCCGTGCTGAGTTCCTGCGCTTTGCGTTCCAGCTCGACAGGGTTGGAACAATAGGGGCAGGAGAGCGGGCAGCGGTGGGTCAGCTCGGCCAGCAGGCTCATGGGGGCGGGGATGGTGTGCTCTGCCCTGCCAGCTTTATTGCTATGCGAAGTCTCGCTCATAACCGAATAATCCTTTTTTCCGTGAGGTCGGAAAGCAGGGCGAGAACATCGGTGGCAATCTGGTCTCTGGGGGCTTCATAGCGTTCAGCCAGCCGGTCGATGACCACCCCGAGGCGGGTCTGGCCATCAAGCTCTTGAAGAATGGCAACAGCAATGGGGTCTGCCAGCAGGGCACGTTCTGGGGCTTGAATCACCCATTGTTCCCGCACTTTGTCATGCTGGAGGCGGTAACCCCGGCTGAAACCGGGGCAGTCATCTTCAGTCAGCATCGTGTGTGGCGCATGGGTGGTCATGAGAACCTTGCTGGCAGGGGGGAGGGAGATCAGGGTGTTTCAGGGACGAAAGCACCCGGCGGAATATGGCCTGCTACATAGGCATGGTCCAGAGCATCAAGCAGTTGCCAGAGAATGGCGCATTTGAACTCCAGCGCACCGAGGACTTCCTGCTGCTGCTCTGGCGTGCGGGCGTGTTCCTTGACGTAATTTAGCGCAAAGGTGGAGTCCTGCGGGGCCTGTGTCAGGCGGGGCTTGAAATAGGCTAACGTATCCTCAGAGATGTAGGGATAGTTGCGGAGCATCCCTTCCATACGCTCCCCGATGATGGTCGGTGAGAAGAGCTCTGTCAGGGAGGAGGCAATGGCTGCCAGAATGGAACGGTCCCGCACAAAGGCCACGTAAGCATCCACGGCGAAGAGCGTAGCAGGCAGCAGGCCCTTCAGGCTCGTCACATACTTATCATCAAGGCCTAGCCCGTTGGTCAGTTTCAGCCAGCGGGCAATGCCGCCGGGGCTGTCTGCTGTGCCGTCATGGTCTTCAATCCGGCGGCGCCATTCCCGGCGCAGTTCGGTCGTGGGCAGGCGGGCGAGCAGCGTGGCATCCTTTCGGGGAATCTGGGCCTGATAGTAATAACGGTTCAGGGCCCATGCCTGTAGCTGGCCTTTAGTCAGCTTACCCTCGTACATGGCTTTATGGAGCGGGTGTTGGCGATGATAGCGTTCCGCTCCGATGGCCCGCAGGCGGGCTTCCAACTCGTCAGGGGAAAGAAGTGTGTTCATGACGGTACCTCAGCTTTGATTCTCATCCCATCCTCGCCGATGACCCAGCCTGCCTGTTCGGCTGCCTGACGCTGGGGGCTGTCTTCCAGAAGGACCGGATTGGAATTGTTGATGTGGACGAAGAATTTCCTCGGCTTTGTACAGGCAGCAAACTGTCGGAGCGGGCCGTCTTCCTCATTGATGGAGACATGGCCCATACGGTGCCCACTTTTGGGGCTGAGGCCCGTGCGGATCATTTCATCATCTTGCCAGAGGGTGCCGTCAAAAAAGAGTAGATCGGCCCGGCCGGCACGGTCCTTCAGGGCCTGTGTGATTTTGGCACAACCAGGGATGAAGAGCATGGTCTTTTGCCCATCGGAGATGGATAGACCAAGTGTATCATCGGGCTTTGTCCCTTCGGCCTCGGCATAGAGGGGGGCTTTGCCGGGGACTGTGAAAGCCTCCAGCACAAGTCCGGATGGTGTTCCATTTTTGAGGGGCAGCGGCACGGCTATCCCTTCCGTAAGGGCGATACGGGGGATAATGTTGCGGTCCAGAGCTTCAAAGATGGGGTTGCGGTCCAGCTGCGCCAGTGTGGAGGCACTGCCCATCAGGGTGAAGGGTTCCCTCTCTCGCAAGGTCAGCAGCCCGGTGATGGCATCAATTTCCGCACCGGCAAGGATGACACCCTGAATCGGTGTTCCACGGGTGGAGCCATTGTGCTGAAGGGCTGGTGTGGAAAGAATCTGTTGGCGTAGGTCCGGCGAAGCGTTGAGAAGAAACCAATGCACGCCATCCCCACTTACAGCGAGGGAGGCCTGTGTGCGGGGTTTGGCCTGTTTGCCTTCTCTGGCCTGAAGGCAGCCCGGTGCGGCGGAGTTCCATTGCGGGAAACCGCCGCCAGCACCGGCCCCCAGAATAATGACATCAAGCACGACAGAGGCACCCTTTCCCCAGCTGTGTGGTGGCTGGCTGTGTCCGTGTTACGTGCCCGTAAAGGGCCTGCCTCGCAGATCAGCCCGGTGTGGAAACAGGGAGGCGTGGCAGTTCTGCCCGTACCTCCCTGTTACGCATATGCCCGTACGGAGATTATTTCTTCTCGCCGCAGACATAGGAGTTGATTTCGCCGCCCAGAGGGATCTCGGTTACTTTCGGTGTATTCCATGCCATGATGGTACTCCTTGTTTTAGGTCAGTGCGTGTGTCCGCACAGTGGCAGGCCACCCGATGAGGAATAGGCCTGCCAAGGCAGGATAAAGCAGAATCTGTCGAAAATGCCAGAAGAAACGTAAGCCCCCTTCAGGGGAGGGGGGTAGCCCGTATATACGCCCGGGTGTTAGTGGCAGACTGCTGGCAAGAGACGTGTTTTTCTGGCAGGAACAGGGCAATAAAGGCGGGACGTGTCCATTGGGCACGGCAGAACAGAGCAGCAGTTGGGGAAGCAGTATGGTTGAGCAGTCACGGCGGGGTGTGTGCCTGGTAATTTCGGCGCCATCAGGGGCGGGGAAATCCACGATAGCGCAGGCTCTGCGTAAAGCAGACTCGACCATTTTCACCTCTGTTTCTGTCACGACCCGTAGCCCCCGCCCTGGCGAGGAAGAGGGCGTGCATTATCACTTTCGTGATCTAGAGACCTTCCGCCGCATGGCGGCAGAGGGTGAGCTGCTGGAATGGGCAGAGGTGTTCGGCCGTGGCTATGGGACGCCCCGTGCACCGCTGGAGGAGGCTCTGGCCGCCGGGCGTGATGTGATTCTAGATATTGATTGGCAGGGCTATCGTTTGATGCGCAATGCCATGCCGGAAGATGTGGTCGGACTGTTCGTCCTGCCTCCCTCTTTGGAAGAGCTGGAATCCCGCTTGCGGGGGCGTAACTCGGATAGTGACGAGGAAATTGCCTTCCGCATGAAAGCCGCACTGAGTGAGATTTCACACTGGCCGGAGTTTGATTATGTTCTGGTTAATGATGATCTGAATAAGGCCGTTGAGGAAGCAAGGGCCGTGTTGGTGGCCAGTCGTCTGGCCCGTGCCCGCCGCCGGGATATTGCAGCCCTCTGGCCAGTAGCAGGTTGAGGGCGGCTCTGATAAGCTACCCCCGTACGTTGAAGCAGGAGCTTACTGATGACAGACATGCAGGCCAAGACGCCGCTTATTCTGGCCCTTCCTAAGGGGCGGATCCTCAAGGCTTTAGGTCCTGTCCTGCATCATACGGGGTTTAAGCCGGCGCAGGACTGTCTGGATGAGAGCAGCCGTCGGCTCCGTTTCCCTACATCTAACCCGGGGCTGGATGTCGTACGGGTGCGCTCTTTCGATGTGGCGACATTCGTGGCTTATGGTGGTGCGGACATTGGTGTCTGCGGGGCGGATGTACTGCTGGAGTTCGATTATCCCGACCTTTATGCGCCGCTGGACCTAGGGATTGGCGGGTGCCGCATTGCTGTAGCCCGCCCGAAGGGCAGCGGGGATGAGGAGCCGCCAGAGGGGCGGTCTCGCCTGCGGGTGGCTACTAAATATCCGGCTATTGCCCGCCGTCATTTTGCCTCACGGGCGATTAATGCCGAGATCGTGCATTTGCACGGCGCGATGGAACTAGCCCCCGCATTGGATATGGCCGATGTGATTGTGGACCTTGTGGATACAGGTTCTACCCTGCGGGCCAATGGGTTGGAGGAAGTGGAAACGATCGCCCACGTCACCAGCCGCTTGATTGTAAATCGTATTGCCCTGAAAACCCGCCCGGAAGAGGTCGGCAGCCTGATTGAGCGGTTCCGTACCGCTGTAGCTCAGTCTGTCCAGAAGGGAGAGTCCGCCTGATGAAACGCTTGAACACGACATCATCCCAGTTTGCAGCCGAGTTGAAAGCTGTTCTGGCCCGCCGGGGCGAGCAGAGTGGCTCCGTGGCTGAACCGGTGCGGGCGATTCTGGCGGATGTGCAGAAACGGGGCGATGCAGCCCTCTGCGACTATACGGAGCGGTTCGACCGGTTGAAGCTCACATCGGCCCAGCTGCGTATCAGCGAGGCAGAAATCAAGGAAACGGCAGACCGTGTCGCCCCGGAAACAAAAGAGGCACTGGCACTGGCAGCAAAGCGCATCCGGGCGTTCCATGAGGCCCAACTGCCTAAAGACCTTGATTACACAGATGAAGCCGGTCTGAGGCTGGGTATGCGCTGGACGGCTTTGGATGCTGCCGGCCTGTATGTGCCTGGAGGTAAGGCCGCTTATCCGTCATCAGTATTGATGAACGCCCTTCCGGCTCATGTGGCTGGGGTTAGGCGTTTGGCCATGTGCGTGCCGACACCGGATGGTGTGTTGAATCCGCTTGTTATGGAGGCTGCCCGCCTTTGTGGTGTGACGGAGATTTATCGCATCGGTGGGGCGCAGGCTGTAGGGGCTCTGGCCTATGGGACACCGACCATTGCCCCGGTGGATCGTATTGTCGGGCCGGGTAATGCCTTTGTAGCGGAGGCCAAACGGCAGGTGTTCGGCCATGTGGGGATCGACAGCATCGCTGGACCATCCGAGGTTGTGGTGGTGGCCGATGGGAATAATGATCCCCGCCTTGTGGCGATTGATCTGCTGGCACAGGCGGAGCATGATGAGCAAGCCCAGTCTGTGTTGATCACACAGGATGAAGCCTTTGCCGATAAAGTTGTCGCCGCTGTGGAGGACGAGCTGAAGACGCTCCCACGCGCAAAGATCGCCCGTAAAAGCTGGGAAGATTGCGGTGCGGTCGTGATCGTCCGCTCTGAGGATGAGGCTGCCGAGGTGGTGAATGAGTTTGCCCCGGAGCATCTGGAGGTTCTGCTGGATGACCCAAGGGCGTTCAGCTTGAAGGTCCGTCATGCTGGGGCGATCTTTATGGGGCGGTTCTGCCCGGAGGCTGTCGGTGATTATGTGGGTGGCCCCAATCACGTTCTGCCAACCAGCCGCACGGCCCGTTTTGCCTCTGGCTTGTCAGTTTATGACTTCCTGAAACGGACCACCTCTATCGAGACGGATAGGGCGGGGTTGGAAAAGGTCGGCCCTGCCGGTGTGGTCCTCGCCCGGGAAGAGGGGCTGGATGCCCACGCCATGAGCCTGTCAGAACGGTTGAAAAAAGGTTGATTTGCCAAAAAGAAGGGCCGCTCCCACTACGGTGGAGCGGCCCTTTTCAGTTTAGAAGAAGACTCCTAGTGGAGTGATCAATCCCGCAGGAACTCCAGCATCATTGCATTGAAGTTTGTAGGATCTTCGACATGGAGCCAGTGGCCAGTATTGGGAATGGTCTTGATGTCTGCCCCTGGGAAGTACCCACGGATGACATCATGATGCTGCGGCTTGATGTAGGGTGAATTCCCACCTCGGATGAACAGGGCAGGGCCGTCCCACGTTTTGCCGTCAAAAGCATCGGGCCATGCCTGAATGACAGGGAAGCTGGCCACAATATCCGTAACGCCGATATTCCATTTAGCCGGGTCGCCGGGGGTGATGTGCTGGGCAATCAGCTCCCCAACGGAAGGGTCTTCCGTCAGATCATGCAGGAATTTGCGGATCTCAGCATGGCTGTTCAGCGTAGGGAGTGGCGTGTGATAGAGCTGCTGGGCCAGGTCGTGCTGCCCGTGGATCATGATGTCCGGAGCGATATCAGCCACCAGCAGTTTCCGGAAACGATCTGGAGCTGTCAGGACGGTGGCCATAGCCGTTTTCCCGCCCATGGAGTGCCCCACAATATGGGCATCCTGAATCCCCAGCGCATCCATGCTTTCTAGAACATCCTTGGCCATTTCCGGGTAGGAGATAGGCGCATGGGGGCTATCACCATGGCAGCGTAGGTCGAACGCAACCGTGTTGAAATAGGGGCTTAAGGCCCTCTGGAGGATGCCAAGATTGCGAGCACGCCCGAAGACGCCATGAAGCATGACAACTGTTGGTGCGTTGTCCACACCTGTTTCGTTGCGGACAATGGAAGCGAGCTGCATGACTGTAACTCTCTAACGGACTGAAAAACAGGAAGAAGCGCCGCTTATAGAGTTATTCTGGATAAAATCAATCCTATATTCCCTATTAGAGCGATTACACATACTTCATCTCTGGTGGGTTTGTAGACATCAGCCCACTTGGGTAATGGCATTGGATAGGCTCTGGACGAATGAGCCTTTTTGGGGTCACGGTGTAGTGGATGTCATGACGAACTATACGAGGCCCCCAATGGTACGGAAAACACAGCACCCTGAAACACTGGCCCTTCATGCAGGTTGGCGGGCAGACCCGGTGACGGGGTCGGTCGTGCCGCCCATTCATCAGACAACATCCTATCAGTTCGAGAGTAGCCAGCAGGCGGCAGACCGTTTTGCGCTGAAAGATGTGGGGATGATCTACTCCCGCCTGACAAACCCGACCGTGGATGTATTTGAGCAGCGCATGGCAGCTTTGGAAGGTGGAGCGGCCTCCGTTGCCGTGGCATCCGGTCAGGCCGCTGCCACCGTGGCCGTGCAGACACTAGCGGAGGCAGGGGACAATATTGTTAGCGGGACAGACCTGTACGGTGGAACATGGAACCTGTTTGCCCATACATTAAAGAATATGGGCATAGAGGTGCGTTTTGTAGACCCCGCCGACCCGTCTGCTTTCGAGGCTGCTAGTGATGAGCGGACACGGGCCTGGTATCTGGAAACTTTGCCCAACCCCAAGCTGATCGTGCCGCCCATAGCGGCCATTGCCAAGGCAGGGCGAGTAATGGGGATTCCGCTGATTGTTGATAATACCGCTGCTCCGCTTTTAGCTCGGCCTCTGGAGCAGGGGGCAGCCATTACGGTCTATTCTGCTACAAAATATATTGGCGGGCATGGGACATCAATCGGCGGGCTGATTATTGACGGCGGCCAGTTCGACTGGGCGCAAACACCCTCCCGTCATCCGCTGCTGACACAGCCAGACCCAAGTTATCACGGTGCTGTCTGGACAGAGGCCGCCCGTCCGCTGGGGCCGGTGGCTTATGCGCTGCGGGCCAGAGCCGTGCTGCTGCGGGACGGCGGGGCGGCCCTGTCACCCTTTAATGCTTTTCAGCTTATTCAAGGCGTGGAGACACTACCCCTGCGTATGCCCCGCCATTGTGAGAACGCTTTGAAGGTGGCTCAGTTTCTGAAGGGCCGTAGCGATGTGGCCCGTGTGATCTACCCAGCCTTGCAGGCGGGAGAAACTCGCCAGCGAGCAGAGGTTGTTCTGAAGGGCGGTTTCGGGGGGCTTGTTGGCTTCGAGCTGCCCGGTGGCCGGGATGCTGGACAGCGTTTCATTGATGCGTTGGAGCTGTTCTATCATGTGGCCAATATTGGGGATGCGCGTAGTTTGGCCATTCATCCAGCTTCCACCACACATGCCCAGCTAAGCGAGGCCGAGCAGAAGGCGGCGGGTGTATCGCCGGGCTATGTCCGTTTGTCCATCGGGCTGGAACATCCCGAGGATATTCTGGCTGATCTAGCACAGGCGTTGGATCGTGCTGTTGGGTGATGAGCGTTTTCGGTTGGGCCCTCTTGGCAAGACTTTCTTTACGGCGCAGTGTGGCGTTCAGCTTATTCGATGAAGTGATGAACAGGAAAGGAAGATCATCATGTCCACACCAGAAAGCCGCCTTGCTGAGCTGAATATCGAACTGCCCGTCGCTGCGGCCCCTGTGGCGAATTATCTGCCAGTCGTGCGGACAGGGAACCTTCTAGTCGTGTCCGGACAGTTGCCGCTGGTGGATGGCAAGCTTCTGATTACCGGTAAACTGGGAGCAGAAGTTTCCAATCAGGCAGGGACAGCCTGTGCCCGGGCTTGTTTTATCAATATTCTGGCGCAGCTTAATACGGCTTTGGGTGGTGATCTCTCCCGTGTGCGTCGTGTTGTGCGCCTTGGGGGCTTTATGGCCTGCACGCCGGACTTTACCGACCATGCCGCCGTGATGAATGGTGCGTCCGATCTGGCAGCGGCTGTCTTTGCCGGTGAGGTTGGGCAGCATGCCCGTTCGACTGTTGGTGTTCCCAGTTTGCCGCTGAATGCCCCGGTCGAGGTTGAAGCGATGTTCGAAGTTGCCTGATCGATAGGCCATAGAGACCGAGGGCGGGCCGTTCATCCCTATGGGGGTGGGCGGCCCGTATCATATTGGGGGGTTCTTTTTGGCGGGTTGCCTGTTATGGAGGAAGAACACTGCCAGAACCGTTCAGAGGCGGTGTAGCCATATTCTGTAAAAGGATGGATTAACGGATGAGTGATACAATTCCTGATCGTCTCTCGGTCTACCCGGATAGCCCGTATTTTAATGAAGAGATACTGAGCCGCGGCATTGGTGTGCGCTTCAAGGGGGAAGAGAAGACCAATGTTGAGGAATACTGCATCAGTGAAGGCTGGATCCGTGTTTCTGTTGGCCGGACGCTGGACCGCCGTGGTCGCCCCATGACGCTGAAGCTGAAAGGCCCGGTCGAGGTGTGGTTTAAGGATAACGCTGACGCCTGATAGATGGCGTTAGGACACGGAGAAAAGGATGAAACCGTGAAAGAGGCAGACATCATGCCCTTAGGGGATGCCGGTCACGGTGCTGTTACAGTACCGGAGCGGGCAAGCTTCTGGTTTCGTCGTTTTCTGGCGTTTGTGGGGCCGGGGTACATGGTGGCCGTAGGCTATATGGACCCCGGCAACTGGGCGACTGACCTTCAAGGTGGGGCTCAGTTCGGTTACCGGCTGCTTTCGGTCATTCTGCTGGCCAACATTATGGCCGTTCTGCTTCAGGCTCTTGCTGCTCGGCTGGGGATCATCACGGGGAAAGACCTTGCGCAGGCGTGCCGGGATTGGCTGCCACGGGGGTTGAGTCTACCTCTCTGGCTGACCTGCGAGCTCGCCATCATCGCCTGTGATCTGGCCGAGGTCATCGGGACGGCCGTAGCTCTTAATTTGCTTTTTGGCCTCTCCATCATGGCTGGAACGCTGATTTCCGTGCTGGATGTGTTCATTGTCCTGCTGCTCATGCGGCGGGGGATGCGGGCACTGGAGGCCTTCGTTATCACCCTGTTGGGGATTATTGCTGTCTGTTTCGGTGTGCAGCTTGTGGCAGCGGCTCCGCCTGTTGGGGCGGTGTTGAAAGGCTTCATGCCTTCATCGGTGGTTTTTACCAATCCGGCTATGCTTTATGTGGCCATTGGCATTATTGGGGCGACTGTCATGCCTCATAACCTCTATCTTCATTCGTCGTTGGTCAAAAGCCGCACCTATCCTCGTACGGATGAAGGACGGAAGGATGCGTTGCGCTGGGCGACATGGGATAGCACCTTGGCCCTGACGCTTGCTCTGTTCATCAATGCGGCCATCCTGATCGTGGCTGCCGCTGCTTTTCATGGCACGGGGCATCAGGATGTGGCGGAGATCAGCGATGCGTGGAAGTTGCTTTCTCCCGTACTGGGGTTCGGGCTGGCTTCCACACTATTTGCTGTGGCCCTGTTGGCGGCGGGTACCAATTCTACCGTGACGGGAACGCTGGCAGGGCAAATCGTCATGGAAGGATTTTTGCACCTTCATATGCCATATTGGGTGCGGCGTTTGCTGACCCGAGGGCTGGCGGTGCTGCCTGTTATCGCTGTCATTGCCATTTTTGGGCAGGGCAAGGTAGGGGACCTGCTGGTGTTCAGTCAGGTTGTGCTGTCCATGCAGCTCCCTTTTGCCATGGTACCATTGGTCTGGTTTGTTTCTAGCCGGAAGTATATGGGGCGGTTCCGCCTCTCTCCCGTACTGGTGGTACTGTCCTGGCTGGTTGTGCTGGTAATCGTGGCCCTGAATATCAAACTGCTAGGTGATGCCCTGTTCTGATGGATTTCAGCAGGGGGTGCATTTCGGTGGTAGGTAATGGAAGCTGCGGTCGAACCATGTCAGACCGTGGCCGGCCCCATCTTTCACCGTAATGGTGTGAACACGGCAGATCAGAACATCATGTGTGCCGATGCTGTGTGTGTCGTCAATCGTACAATCGAGCGTGGCCAGGGCGTCTTCCAGTAGTGGGGAGCCGAGTGGGCCGTTCTTCCATGTGCCATGGGAGAAGCGGTCTGCGGATGTCATCTCACTGTTGGCGAAGGCAAAAGCGAGCTTGTCATGGCCCTTGCCCAGAATGCTGATTCCCAGCTGACCATTTTTTAAAAATGCTTGATGGGATTGGTTGCCGCGGTTCAGGCAGACCAAAACGGTCGGTGGTGTATCCGTCACACTGGTGATGGCAGAGACGGTTAGGCCATGCGGGCCAGCCGGGCCATCGGTCGTAACAAGAACGACAGGAGAGCCAAGGCGGCTCATGGCGTTGCGGAAGACAGCCTGCATGGTGGAGACCTTCTGGTAGTGATGAAACAGGACCAAGGAAGGACGAATAATGGACTCATTGCGGCATGGATGCAAATGCCATTCTGGAAGGCCTGGCCAGATGGCAGACCGCCCCTGCATAGAGGCAGGGGCGGCCCAGAAACCGGGTGTGTTAGTAGGTCAGTGTTAGAGAAGACTGGTAGTAGGTGGCATCATGAGCGCCAACCTGATGCATGGCATGGGAGGTGAGGAAGCGGACGACATGGTGGTCCCATGTCAGATGTGGGCCGAGGCGTAGGCTGGCGGACATCTGCGGGGCAATGCCAACAAAGGAGCTATGGTTGTAGGCGTTGAACATGCCGGCGCTGAACTGACGCTGGAAGATGTTACGGCCATAGATGGAGTAGGTGTCATCCCCCGTGTTGTAACGCCAGTAGATAGGCAGCTTCAGCTGGAAGGTCAGATAATTGGTGGGGGTAAAGCTTGCCTTGGGGGCAAAGTCGATCAGGTTCTGCCCGGTCAGATAGTTGGTCGGATCCAGATAGTTGGTGTTCACACCGAAGGGCTCGATATAGGTGTTCACACTGCCAGTCGTTCCACGGGCACCACCGCCGGAATAGGCATCACCCTGCACACCGATGGTCGGGTGCCACATGACATGGCGGAAGTGGTAATCCACTGTGCCATTCATGGACCATGCATTCACGTTGCGGTTCATTTTGTTGTAGTGGTTGGCCTGGTTATAGGACTGATAGAACGTACCCTGCTGGTAGGCCCCACCAAGGGAGAAGCTGATCGGCCCTGCTTCACCGTGCCACCGTAGGCCGAAATTGTTACGTTTGGTATGGCCGAGGGCAGAGGCATTATACATCACGGTCTGCTGTGCAGGCCCGCCATTAATTTCATACCCGTAATAGAACAGGTTGATGAAAGAATAGCCCTTCTCGCCGAGGAAGTGGAAATCCGGCGGGGCGATAGTAACATTGGCCCCGTAGAGTTTCGTCTTGTAATCCAGCGTGTCGTGGAAGAGGGAGTTGCCGCCGCGGAAGCTGTCTG
Source organism: Bombella favorum (assembly GCF_014048475.1). Taxonomy (GTDB): domain Bacteria; phylum Pseudomonadota; class Alphaproteobacteria; order Acetobacterales; family Acetobacteraceae; genus Bombella; species Bombella favorum. The sequence goes on along the minus strand of NZ_NWUS01000003.1, from coordinate 129,862 downwards.
GATGGTTGTTCTTTGTATTGATGAAATAGAAGCCATCAAAGCGGACACGGTTCCAGTGTTCATAGATGCGGAAACCATCCCAGCTGAGCGGGACGTTCAGTACGTCGCGGTTTCCGATCATGTAATCGGGCGCATCAAGGAACTGCTGGCGACCAAAGATGAAACCGCCATGTCCACCTACAGCATTGCCGCTAAGTTCCACAAAAGCTTGTTGTAGGTCCAGATTCTTGCGGAACGTACCGTCGTAGCTGTATCCACGCCAGCCGCCTGCATCGGCATTGATGAGCTGGCCGAAGAAACGCACATGCTTTCCGAGGTGCAGGTCTGCACTCCAGAGGTTACGGACAGCAAAACGGCCCGAATTGAAGGGGCGTGCCTTCATGGAGGATGTGGGGTCGATGGCGGCACCGAAGACAGGCCGTCTATCATACCAGTTGTTGAGGCGAGTTTCCCCAGCGAGGCTGAGCCAGATGGAGCCGCTGTCATTCAGCTTCATATGTTTGTAGGAGTCAAAAGGGTCGCCACTGTCACAGACGCCTTTTTTGGGCTCGCTGATGCTGTCCATACCAGCGGGTGTCCCATACTGGGAGACGGGGCCAAAACCTGTTTCGCTGCCGTCTCCTCGTGCCCAAACACCGTAGGGATTGGGTGTAGCCTGTTTGCCATCATCCTTGGGGCAGCCGCCGGGGGCTGTATGCATGATGCGGTCTAGGATACTGCGCTGCTGGGTCGTATTGAGCGTGGAGACCGTTCCGGATGCTGTGTCTGCATGGGCAGCGGAAATGCCAAAGCCCGTTGCAAGGAGGGTGGAACACAGAATGGTCCGGGAGAAAAAGGAGTATTTCATGGTCTTCTTTCACAGCTCGTTTGTGAAGTGGTGAGCCGAGAAGACGGGAAAAAAACTGTCTCAACATTGATTTAAGGCAAGAATGTGCAAAAGATTCCCATAGAATAAACCTTTTACAATGATACAAAAAACCTGTCAGAGGGAGGAAATGGCCGGATTAGGGAAGATTCACTTTGTGAAAAAAATACTTAAAAAACAGTATGTTATGAAACTTAAAATGTAAAAGAAGGAGGATGAAAAAAGGAGGCAGGGGGAGGATTTGCTACAAAATTATTTAATCGGTTTTGCCTTTCTCTGTGATTTTATCATAGGGACACCTTGACTTTCATCACGGGGTAGTGAGTGCCCTGCCCCCAATCCGTAGGGAAGGGGGCAGGCCCGAATCGGGCTGAAGACCTGTCTGCTTCAGAGTGATCAGTGCTTCTTATCCGTTTTATGGGGGAGCAGAGCCGGGATGAAGAGCAAGGTACAGACCAGTGTGCAGCCGAGAGACAGCAGCAGCAGTCGTCCCATACTGGCTGTTCCCGGATGGGCCGAGGCCGCCAATGAGCCGAAGGCAGAGCCTGTCGTCAGGGCGGAGAAGAGAACGGCCCTGGCTGTAGGGGATGAAAGCTGCTCCTTGAGGCCCACCCGCCAGTTCATGACAAAATAGATATTGAAGGACACACCAACACCCAGCAGCAGTGGCAGGGCAATGATATTGGCGTAATTGAGCTGCTCCGGCACGGTGATGACCAGAATGACTGTCAGAAGTGAGGAGAGTAGCAGCGGCAGCAGGACAAGCAGCGTATCCAGCAAGCGGCGCAGTGTAACGAGAAGAATCAGCGCAATGGCCACGATGGCACACAGGGCCGCTGTAATGAAGGCGTGTGTGATGGTCTGCGCACTGGCGATGATTTCCAGTGCTGGGCCGCAGATGTCCGGCGTTACGCTTTCCAGCTCCTGCACGAAATGATGCAGTGTTTTTGTTTCAGACATCCGGCCATTAGGATGGATGACCAGACGGTAAGCCCCCGTGGAGGCGATATAATCGCTTCGGATATCTGCTGGGATTGTCTCCAGTGTGATGGGGGCTGGGGATAGCAAGAGGGTTTTTAGCTGGGTTAGCTCCGTTGGCAGGAAGCGGGTCAGGGCTTCGTTTGTGGCCAGCAGGGTTGCATCTGGTGCTGTAGAAAGGCGTGTCAGTGCGTCATGTAGGGCTTTGAGGGACGGGGAGAGCTTAGCATCTAGCCCATCAAAGTCATGTGCTGCTTTGAGAGCCGCCGCGCGTAGGTCAGCCGCCGAAGGAGCTGGGGCCGGGTGGGGAACCGAGAGTGTCGGCAGCAGAATATCGGCAGCCTCATGGATCAGCTGTAGTTTTGTCTGCTGATCATCTGGAACGAGTGCCCCGAGCCAGAGAACATCATGCACGCTGTCCAGTTTGCTAAGAGCTTTTGCCATCCGCTCCGCTGTTGCCGTGTCGGGGACGAGCACTTGCGCATTATAGGGTGTTGTGAGCGGGTTTTCCTCAAGCAGGGTAAGGGCTTTCATCCCCTCCGTATTGGGGTTCTTAGTATGGAGGGGGTCAGCATCAAATGTGAGGGACGGTGCCAGGCAGGTACCGATGATGCCCAGCACGGCAAAAATGGCCAACACGGGCAGGCGGAAACGGCGCAGGGCATGGTCCACCGGCTTGAGGAAGGTGAAGCCCCGTAGGCTATCGCCCGGTGTAGCTCGGAAGAGCCGTAGCAGGGCGGGCAGGAGGGTTAGCGTGCAGAAGAAGGCAATGATCATTCCCCCACCAGCGATCAGCCCGAGTTGCGCTACGCCTACGAAGTTGGTTGGGGTAAAGGCGAGGAAGCCCGCTGCTGTAGCCAAGGAGGCAACGAAGATTTGGCTGCCGCTCTCTGTGCCTGTGCGGTCTAGTGCGGCGAGGGGGGAAAGCGGAGCGCCTGTCTCATCCTTCTGGCAGCGGAAGCGCACACCGAATTGTATGGCAAAATCCACAGCAATGCCCACAAAGAGAATGGCAAAGGCGACGGAGATCATGTTGAGCGTGCCAACGGCCAGAGAGGCAAATCCAGTTGTCAGCAGCAGCCCTATGATGAGTGTGAGCAGAATAGGAAGGACGACACGCAGTGAGCGGACAGCCAGTAGCAACCAAAGCGTGACAAGGGCGAAGGAGATGAAAAGCCCGATGATCATGCCCTGTGCGACAGTGGAGAATTCTTCATCACTTAGCTTAGCTTCACCGGTGATGAGCGCATGGGCCCGGCCAGCTTTTATGGTGGGCAGGCTGTCCAACGCTGTACGCATAGCCTTTGTAGCGGCTTCGGAAGGTTCAAAGGAGGTGAAGTCCGGCTTTGGGTGGGTGACGACAAACTGGTAATGACCGCCCATTTCGCTCAGCCCGCCTGCCAGTAGCTTCTCCCAAGAAAGAGGTGTGGCATGGCCGGCGAGGCCATCATTTAGAGTATTGGTCAGGCCATCTAGTGCGGTGTTGAAGCTAGCAGGGATGGGCTGGTTACTGCGTATGGCCGTGGCCATGAGGGTGAACGTGCCAAACAGCCCACGGGCGGAAGGGTCCGCTGCGAGCATCCCAAGAAAGGGCTGGGCAGAGATGGTCGAGTCTAGCAGGGGTTCAAGCTGCTTTGTATCGACAAAGAGGAAGGCATTCCGGCTATAGAAGGGATTGGCATCGGGCTGGTCTACCCGGTCAAAATGGAGTGTGTCTTTGGCAAGGATAGCCGTAAGAGCATTGGCAGTCTCACGCCCTTCTTCCGGCGTGGATGCACTGATGATAGCTACAAGCGTGTTTTTTTCGCCGGGGAAGAGATTTTCTATCTGACGGTTCTTTTGCTTCCACGGTAGCGTATCGGCAAAGAGTTTGTCTGTCTCTGTAGTGATGCCCAGCTGGTTCAGGCTCAGCCACGCAGACCCTGCACAGAGCAATATGAAGAGAGATAGGACAAGGGCGACATGGCGTCCGCAAAAAGCGTTGAGGCGGCTTGTCAGAGTAGAAAGCATGTAGAAATCTGTCCCCTTTGTGTCCTTGCAGGCTCTGCATGGAATAAAAGGCCAGGGCCAGGCGGCCCCTCAGCCGGACCGGAACATTCCCGCATGGCTCTTAGTAGGGCCCTGTCGGGAGTGTGATGATGGTGCTTTCTGGCAGTTAAGACCGGGGATCTCGTCCCAGCGACTACCATAGGCACAGGGATTACTAGCCCGATGGATGGCTTTTTTCTATCCCTTGCGATGATCTGTGAGGGAAAAGAGGGTGATGTATGTCCTAATACCCACCAGAGTAGGCCATTGGGTACTCTGTTTCGATGTGGGGCTTTCTGGCTGACAGGACGGCTGATCTGCGGCAAAATGGATGTATGACCTGGACGTTGGACGGCATTGCCGAGCATGAAAGTATCATCCGCCATAGCGTGTTCCGCACTCTGGCAGCCCCTGTGGAAGATGAGGCCGGGGCCATGGCCTTTCTGGCAAAAGTGGCTGTGCCGGACGCTACCCATAATTGTTGGGCCTTCCGTGTTGGCGGGCGATACCGTGTAAGTGATGATGGCGAGCCGTCTGGTACTGCAGGCCGTCCGATCCTCTCTGCTATAGAGGGGCAGGATTTTGATGGCGTAATGGTAGTCGTCATCCGCTGGTTTGGTGGCATTAAGCTTGGGGCTGGTGGGTTGGTTCGGGCTTATGGCGGGGCGGCGGCGGCCTGCCTGCGGGAGGCTGCTAAAATTGAGCGGGTGGAACGTATCCGCCTCGGGTTTCATTGCCCTTTCCCCGTTTATGCCGAGGTAGAGGCTAAACTTCCGGGTTGGAATGTAGAGATACGACGTTGCGATTTCGGGGCTGAAGGGGCGACGATGGAGCTAGCTGTTCCCGTGCAGGAACGTACAGCCGTAGAAAACTGGCTGCGGGACCTGACACGGGGTCAGGAGCCTATCCGTGTGCTGGATGAGCAGTAGCAGCCGTGACGGAGGGGCTGAAACCCCTCTCTGTCAGGTCTTTTCTTGGTCTTGTTGTTTGAGTTCTTGCGGCGTGGGGCCGGTAGCCTCGGGGGCTTCATAGCGGGGCACACGCCCATGATGGCCAAAATTGACAATGCGGGCCTCTTTTAGCCCATGCATGGAGAAAAGAAGGCGAGCTAGTTGGAGTGCCAGTGCCGAACCGATGAAAGGCCCGACTAGATAGATCCATACACCATGCAGATTATGGGCCAGCGTATCGGGGGCCAGTGTTCGCATAAAATTTGTACTATTGCCGGAAAATCCAGAAATTAGCGGATTGGTGATGGCAAAATAGAAGGCACAAATCCATGTTGTCAGATGCTGCCATTTCGGCCTTGAGGCCGTGAAATAGATGATCATGATCAGCCCTGCCGTGGCGATGGCCTCCATCAAGGCGGCAAGGCCGAGACCGTAATTGCTAGAGGGGAACGTCCCGGCATAATTGATCTGGCTGACCATGGGATGCCAGATGGGCAGCAGCAAGCTGATCCCCAGACATGCAATGAGTGTGCCAGAGAAGGCTCCAACAAGTTGGGCACCGAGATAGCCCAAGGCATCGGGCCAGCGAATCTTCTTGGTGAGGAAGAAAGCCAGTGTCACAGAGGGGTTGAGATGCGCCCCGCTGACCTTGCCGAAGGGGGATAGCGTAGCGATGGTCCCTGCTAGCCCAAAGAACAGCCCGATAAGAATGGAGCGTATGACAGGATGAGGGGCCAGCAGGGCGGCAAGGGGCGATCTGCCCGAGGCTAGAATAGTGGTCGTGCTGATGCCGATGGTCAGCATGATGGCTGTGGCGATGGCCTCCATGAAGTAGAGCTTCCAGTGGAGGGGCTGGTCAGGGTGAGGTTTGCCAGCCAGCGGGCGGTCCACCAGTTCCCGGCGGGAAAAATGGATATGGGGAATATGGATGTGCGGGTATCGCACATGTCGGGCAATGAAACGGGCCTTATGCTCTGGCTGCGGTGGGGGAGAAGAGGCAGACATAGAGGTTACTTTTCAGGAACGACTAGAAGAACTCACCATATGTTGCTGATCTGTTGGCTGTTTGGTCAAGCTAATAAGGGCAATTTAATCTTTCCCAGCTGGTGAAAAGCGGCGGACCAGTTCGCTGAGATGTCCGGTTTCTGCAATAGTGAGGGAGCGCGGAGCTTTGGGGCGGGCATTGGCCGTACCCACATGGCGGGGGATAACAGCCTGTCGGAATCCAAGCTTGGCGATCTCTTTCAGCCTGATGCCCGTCTGGCTGACTTGCCGTATCTCCCCCGAAAGACCGATCTCCCCGAAATAAGCTTCATCAGGAGCAGTGGGCTGGCCTGTAGCGGCGGAGATCAAGGCTGCGGCTACGGCAAGGTCGGCAGCAGGCTCGGTTACTTTCAGCCCACCAGTGACATTGAGGTGAACATCCATGCTGCCTAGCTTCAGCCCGCAGCGGGCTTCCAGCACGGCAAGGACCATATTCAGCCGGGAGCTATCCCAGCCAAGCACGGCACGGCGGGCTGCTCCGTCGCTACTTTTGGCAGAAAGCAGGACCTGCACCTCCAGCAATATGGGGCGGGTTCCTTCTAGTCCAGCGAACACGGCAGACCCAGCAACATTGCCATGTCGCTCGGCTAGGAACAGGGCAGAAGGGTTGGGGACCTCCCGCAGGCCGGTATCGGTCATGGCGAAAACGCCGATCTCATCGGTAGCACCAAAGCGGTTCTTGGCCGCCCGGAGAATACGGAATTGATGGCCTCGGTCACCTTCAAAATACAGTACGGCATCGACCATATGTTCCAGCACACGGGGGCCAGCAAGTGCGCCTTCCTTTGTGACGTGGCCGATGAGGATGAGCACAAACCCTAATGTTTTGGCGAGGCGGATCAGCTCGAAGGCACAGCTGCGGACCTGTGAGACCGAGCCAGGAGCACTGGCCACGCCTTCCAGCCACATGGTTTGTATGGAGTCGATGACTACGACCTGAAAAGCCCGCTTATCCTCCAGCGTTGCAGTGATGTCGTTGACATTGATGGACGCTGCCAGCTCCAGTTGATCCAGTGCTTTTGGGTCTTTGTCCAGCTCTAGCCGTCGTGCTCGTAGGCGTATCTGGTCTATGGCTTCTTCGCCGGAAACATAGAGAACATTATGCTGCGCCTTGGCGAGGGCGCAGGTCATCTGAAGCATGAGGGTGGATTTACCAATGCCCGGGTCTCCGCCCACCAACACGACCGAGCCGGGGACGAGCCCACTGCCCAGCACCCGGTTTAGCTCTGCCATGTTCGTGTCTAGCCGAGCTGGAGGGGTGGCTTTGCCATCCAGTCGTGTTGTCTTTAGTCCGCCCCCTTTTCGTGTGGCGGCGGTGGTCCTGCCAGGGGTGGCGGCTCTGGTTTCTTCTTCCAGACTGTTCCACTCGCCGCATTGCTCACAGCGGCCTGTCCATTTTGGAAATTGAGCCTGACAGTTCTGGCAGACGAACAGGCTGGCGGGTTTCCGGGCCATGTCAGCGTTTGTCCGTAGGGGTGGCTGTCAGGTTGCCGGTAGGGATTGGCCCTTCAAGCCGCCCGTGGGTAAATTGGTCGACAATCGGGTTGCCACTGTTCATCAGTGTCTCGGCGGGCCCCTGCCAGATGATTTTCCCCCCGTAGAGCATGGCGGCGTGGTCGCCGATACGGGTTACGGAGGTCATGTCATGTGTGATGGTCAGGGCGGTGGACCCCAGTTGGGTAACACAATTGCTGATGAGGCCATCAATCACGGCAGACATGATGGGGTCCAGCCCGGTAGTGGGTTCATCAAAAAAGAGAATGTCCGGCTGCCCGGCCAAGGCACGGGCCAGCCCGACACGCTTCTGCATCCCGCCCGAAAGTTCCGCTGGGTTGAGCGGTGCCACATGGGGCCCCAGCCCTACCAGTTCCAGCAGGTGGAGTGCTTCCTGCTCTTGTGCGGCGTGGTCTTTGTTGCGGTCACTCCCCTTGGCTCTAAGGCCGAACAGGATATTGTCTAGCACGCTCATGCTGTCGAACAGGGCAGCATTCTGAAAGAGCATCCCAATCCGCCGCAGCAGGGCCTCACGGCGGCTGCGTGAGGCCTCGATGATGTTCTCACCATCAATCTCAATGGTTCCTGCATCTGGTTCGATCAGCCCCAAAATACAGCGGAGCAGGAGGGACTTGCCGTTGCCAGAGCCCCCGATGATGACTGTGGACTGACCAGCAGGCACATCCAGATCAATCCCGTTGAGGATTGTCCGCCCGTTGAAGGCTTTCTTCAGGCCACGGATGCGCAGGCGTGGTTGATCGTTTGCAGCGGTCTGCTGAGAGGGGGATGGTACTGTTGTCATGCGGTAAAGAAGAGGTCCGTCAGCAGATAATCAAAGGCGAGAATCAGAATGGAGGCCGTCACAACGGTGGCTGTGGCAGCCCGTCCGACTCCCTCAGCTCCACCACGGCTGTGATAGCCTTCGTAACAGCCCAGTAGGGCGATAAGGAAGCCGAAGACAGCCGCTTTGAGCAATCCAACCAAGACATCATGGCTATGGAGGGAGGCATAGGTGGAATGGATATACAGCGCAGGGCTGAACCCCAGCTTGCTCACAGCAACGATAAACCCGCCAGCAACCCCCAGAATATCGGCAATCAGCACAAGGAATGGCAGAGCCAGAATACCGGCAAGAAGGCGGGGTGTGACAAGATATTTGATGGGATCAGTCGCCAGTGTGCTGAGGGCATCAATTTGATCAGTCACTCGCATAGCCCCGATCTGTGCGGCAATGGCTGCCCCGATGCGGCCTGCCACCATGAGCCCGGCTAGAACCGGCCCTAGCTCTTTCGTAATAGCCATGACCACAATGCCGCCAACGGCATTCTGGGCGTGATACTGGCTAAACCCGCTATAAGATTGCAGAGCGATGACCGCCCCAGAGAATATGGCTGTGAGAGCCACGACAGGCAGGGAGAGAAAGCCGATCTCAACCAGGCAGGAAAATATGATCTGCCCGTAAACAGGTAAACGGAAGGTACCTGCCAGCCCGCGCAGGGCAAACAGGCTGAGCGCACCAGCATGGTGCAGCCCGCTCAATACGCTACGCCCAAGGAAGATGAAAGGAAGGGATAAAGCTCTCACACGTTCTGCCTTTGCTGTCTGCCGGTCATTTTGGTGTTTGGTTCTGCGGTGTTACCGGTGCGCTCCCTTGTGGAGCGGGCTTAGATGGCAGGGCAGCGGCGGGGTGTGCCGGGGTGCTGGCTGCTGCTGGCGGCGTAGGCTGCTGGGGTGCTTGCGGCAGAGTGCCTGATGTAGGAAGTGGTGCCGTTGGTGCAGGCGGTGCGGGCTGTGCCGGGATAGTGCCCGCCTGCCCAGCGGTAGGGCTGCTGACTGCTGGAGAGGGGGCGGGAGGTGTTACGATCACCTGCTTCGGCACATGGGGAACGGTGGGGTTGTTCAGCCCCTGTGCCTGACCATCCGGCTGGGGAGGCTGGGTAGAAGGCTGTACGGTCTGTTTTACCGGGGCAGGTTCTGGCGGGCTGGCGTGGGTGATGTGTTTTGTTCCGCCATCCTGTACGCTACCCGTAACTTTGCTGAGTGTAACACTGGCGGCATCATTGGTGGTGATGCTGGCATTGTTGACAGTTGCCATGATGGAGGCATCCGCCTGATGGGAGGCGTTCAGTGTCAGGCTGTCGATCTGCCCAGCGGCGATGGAGAGCTGGCTGTTATCGGACATTTGAGCCGAAAAGGCGGAGAGAAGAGCGGTATCTACCTCTAGATGAGAGGCCCCCGTAGCATTGAGCTGCGCTGCCCGATTCAGCTGGGCAATATGGGCCTGTGTCGTGCCGGAGATAGACATGTCCAGCGATTCTACACGTTCTACCTGCAGGGACGCATCGTCCAAATTGCTCTCTAGCGTGGTGAGTGTACCGCTGATGGTGATGTGGGCCTGCGGGCTGTCATGCAGTGTCAGGGCGGTGTCGCTGGAAAGATGCAACACTAGCCGCCCTCCCTTGGGGCAGTTGTGCAGGGCAAGGCGAACGTGACTTTCTGTGCCATCGCGGGTTGTCTGTATATCCGGGGTGAAGCCAACGGCCTCCTCGACCACCATGCTGTCCTTTAGGGTAGCATCCGCCCTGATATGAACCTGAGCACAGGGCGCACTGAGGTCCAGCTCATCAGCATGGAGGACAGCATGGGATTCAGCCGCCAGACTGCTGCCAGCCATCAGGGTGCTGCCCAGAATGGTCCCAAGGCACATACTGCGCCTAAGGAACAGGGAAAGACAGGTCCGGATGTTACGCATGCTCACTCAGGGACTCCCGAATATAAGATATGGCAAAGATAGGTTGCCTATAGGACCAGACAGGCGGCAGGTCCTGTCAGCCCTTCACCGTTTATGGCCCCGTTACCATTATTGTCATTATAGGCAGCCGGGCGGCATGAGGATAGCCCGCTTTATAGGCAGGGATATGGCGATGATGGGCGGGACTGTCAGGAGTGGCTGTCACGGTGTGTGCCGTACCCTAGAGAATGATAGTGAAAGCCAGCCTGCTGCCAGTCATGGCCCTGCCATATCTGCCGGTAGTCCAGAATCAGTCTGCCACGCATTTTGGGGGCCAGCTGAGCCGGAGTAAGGGACGCAAAAACGGGCCATTCTGTCAGGACCAGCAGCATATCGGCCCCCTCGGCGGCTTGAAGGGGGCTGTCGGCATAGGTGATGCCATCTGGCAGCAAGGGCTTGGCTGTGCTCATCCCCTGTGGGTCATGAACACGCAATGTCGCTCCCGCTTCATGCAGAAGAGGCAGGATAGTCAGAGCAGGGGCCTGCCGCATGTCATCAGTGTGGGCTTTGAAGGTCAGCCCCAGCACGGCGATGGTGCAGTCGGTGATGTCACCCTTAGCAAGGGCAAGGATACGTTCGGCAAGGCGGCGTTTGCGGGCCTCATTAGCGGCGATGGTGGTCTCAATAAGCTGCACCGGGGTACCTGCCTGCCGTGCAGAGGTTGCCAGAGCTTGCGTATCTTTGGGGAAACAAGACCCGCCATAGCCCGGCCCCGGCATGAGAAAATGAGGGCCTATGCGGGGGTCCATACCCATACCGTGGGTCACATCGGCAATCTGCCCGCCTGTGGCCTCGCAGAGATCGGCCATTTCATTAGCGAAGGTCACCTTCATGGCAAGGAAGGCATTGGCGGCATATTTTGTCAGTTCTGCACTTTCCAACCCCATGAAGAGCAGGCGGTTTTCTGGCCCGTTTAGAGGGGCATAAAGTTGTTCCAGCAGAGTGCGGGCTGTGGAAGGGATAGTGGGGGAGCTTTCCAGCCCAATGATGACACGGTCCGGCTGCATGAAGTCAGCAATGGCATGGCCTTCCCGTAGGAATTCGGGATTAGAGGCGATGTGAAAGGTCAGGTCAGGGCGGGCTTGCCGGACGATGGCCGCAACCTGCCGCCCGGTGCCAACCGGGACGGTGGATTTTGTGACGATCAACAGGCCGTCAGGCGCATGGGCGGCAATGGCCCGTGCTGCGGCGTGGACGTAACTTAGATCGGCGTGGCCGCTGCCTCGGCGTGTAGGGGTGCCTACGGCGATAAAAACGGCACGGCTTTTCTGCAGGGCCGCTGCTAGGTCATCAGAAAATGCTAGCCGCCCTGCTTGCCGTTGCTCGGCAACTAGTTCCTCAAGCCCGGGTTCATAAAGCGGGATGTCTCCGGCCTTCAGGCGATTAAGCCGTGTCGGGTCATGTTCGATGATGGTCACGTTCGTGCCGACAGCTGCCAGACAGGCCCCCGATACCAGCCCGACATAACCGCCGCCAATCATGGTGATGTGCATGGGGTCTCCTAGGAGGGTAAGGGCGTGAACAATATATAAAATGTATATTATGGTAAATTCATGTTTGATAAAAAAAGTTAATTGTGGTTTTTGTCTTTTCATAAATAGACTTTTTAATTTTTCTTTGTGGTGGGTCAAATGGCTGCGATTGAATCAAGAGACGTAAGTGTAAAAGAACTTTTCCAGAAGTTCTATATTGTCCCTCGTTACCAACGAGAGTACGTCTGGGGAAAGAATCAAGTAACTCAGCTTTTGGGGGATATACGTTCTGAGCAAATGGAAGGAGAGTACTCTGAGTATTTTATTGGTTCTGTAGTGGTTTGTCCGAGTCAAACAGAAAGGGGAGCTGATGATCTTATTGATGGCCAACAGCGTATTACAACGCTTTTTATCGTATTATGTGCAATAAGGGACAGATTATCTGCGCTCGGAGAGGAGAACTTGGAGGGAATAAAAAAGAGCATCGTTGATGTTGATACAGATCAGTATGGTAATGACTGCCATCGAGCACGTTTAGAACCACAATATAAAGATGCAGAGGGTGTTTTCGATGATTTGATAGAAGGTCGGAAAATAACAAGTAAAGATACAAGATCAATAAAGAATATTTCTATTGCTTATAATGTTGTGAAAGATTTTCTATCAAATGATCTTGATGATTCTGTTGTAGAAATAAAGAAATTCTTTGGATATCTTATGGCTAATGTAAAGCTTATAAAGATATACACAGATAGTTTTGGTAGGGCTTTGAAGATATTTGAAACAATTAATGATCGTGGCATTGGGTTGAATGCTATGGATTTATTGAAAAATCTTCTATTTATGAATGCTGAGAAAACTCAGTTTGAATATCTACAAGAATGTTGGAAGTTTATTGTAGATGAATTGTATAAAATTAATGAGAAGCCTCTGCGTTTTCTGAGGTATTTTATTTTTTCTAAATGGGGTGTGCCACGACTTGCGAAAGATGAACTATATGAATGGCTTATCAATAATGATAAGAAGATTGGTCTAAGCGATAACCCAGTTGGGTTTACCGAAAAATTGAAAGAAGCTTTGAAAGCGTATGCTTTCTTTTTGAAGAAGAAGGATAGTAGGGGAGAGCAGAATTATATTCTTGAGAATATATCTTTTTTGTATAGGAAACATACATCTGCCAGGCAGTATTTGGTTCTCCTTCTTGCGGGTCGTAACCTTTCATCTGAAGTTTTCTCAGCCTTATGTCGTGATATTGAATCGTTTCTGTTTGTATGTATCCTTGTGAGAGAAGAAATTAGAACATTTGAGGCTTTATTTGCTAAGTGGTCTCTTCTTCTTTCTCGAGTGAGAACGATGGAAGATTATAAAGCGTTCTCAAAGGAAACGTTTCAGGCGCAGAAGAAAAAACACTCATCTAAATTTTATGATATGTTTAGGAGTATAGATAATAGGTCATTGCCAAAATATCAGTTTGATTATGTTCTTGGGAAACTAACGCAGGCTGTTGATAGAGACGCTTACGGAAGCGATAATCCTCTTTCCTATTATTGCAACACCAAGGAAATTCACCTAGAGCATATTCTCCCACAGAAGTCAGACTGCGATGTTTACAAGGAGTTTGGTTTAGGTGCTGATGATCCAAGCTTAATTTGGTCCATTGGAAATCTGGCCCTTGTAGAAAAGTCAATCAATATGTCTTTGGGTAACAAGGCGTTTTCTTATAAGAAACGTATCTATCCCAAGTCTCGTTATTTGTTAACGAGAATCATTTCTGAGAAACCGGACATAGGAAATACAGCTATTGATCGGGCAGTGGCCCATATGCATCCATTTGATGAGTGGAATAAGAATACAATTCGTCAGCGAGCTCAGTGGTTGGCTGAGCTCGCTTGTACTGTGTGGAATGTCCCTAGTGAGCATTACGGCAGAGAACTGGATATGGGAGGACCGTAACGGCCCTCCTCAATTAAACGGCTGGTAGCGGAGGGACATCAGGACCATATCGGCGTCACTCTTGGGTTTGCCACCAAGGCCGGAAAAAGCCTGTACATGGGTGTGGGCGTACTGCCCGCCAACCAATAGAGTGCCATAATCACCCTTGGCCGCTGTGTACCAGAAGCCCCCTGTTACTTGTGCTACTGTGCGGATATTGCCAGAAGCAGCGCAGTTGGTGGCGAGTTCGGTAGAGCAGCCCCGCATGTCGAAGCCCCGGTTGCCATAACCATAATGGGCACCATTATCATCAAAGGCACGGCGGCTGAGGACAGTCTCCGCCCCCGCATAGGAGTAGAGCTTCAGTTTTTTGAGGGGGGTGCCATAAAGGCCGATAAGTAGGTTGGCTTCTGGCAGAGGTGTGACGGCACCGTTACGCCCGTAGGTATAATCCGGCATGTTCGACGTGCCATAGCGGCCTAGCCCTGTACCGACGAGACCAGAAGCCTGAAAATATAGTTTGCTATTGATGAGGGGTAGGACCATGCCACCCCCACCGCCTCCAGCGATGCGGGTATGGTTGTGCCCTTCGCCCAACGTGCTTGTCCGGTCCCGGAAGAAGCGCATGACGCCTGTAAGCTCGTAATGGCCCCAGCCGGGGTCGGCAGCTACCTTGGCGATGAGGTCCGGTGCTGGGTCGGTTGTGTAGTAGGTGGAAGGGTTATTGACATTCGTACCTGTCAGCCGGTCCGTCGTGGTGCAGTGGTTAGCTGCGTTGGAGCAGGGTGACACACCAGCCGGAACCGAGCTGGGATTTTCGATGGATAGACCGGCAGCGTAGCGTTCTTCTTTACCGAATGTCTTGACCACACGGAACTGGGAGTTGCGTGTCCAGTTAAAGCCGGGAACGTATTGCGCCTCAATGACCATCGGGGTTTGCTCATCACGAGCCAACATTCCCTTGTTGAAGAGCGTAATTAGCGACCAGCTCTGCCCACCCAGCAGGTACCAGCCATCTTCCCGGTCTTTCAGTTCACCATAGACGACACGGGCGCGCGGCACATAGGAATTGGATTGACGGGAGTTGGAGGATGAGCCCGATCCTTGAAAGTCTGTTTCCACATAGGCGTCAGCTTCCAGCCAGTGGGTCAGCATCCCTTCTGCCAGAAAGGCAAGGCGGCTCTGTCGTTCAGTCTGATGGAATTCGCTCATGTGGGAGGCAGGCTGATTATGCCACGGGATGCCATTATAGGCACTGGCAATGTCGGCTGCACTGTTGCGAGACCGCCAGACGCCTGCGGCTTCCAGGTACCCGCCCAGTGTCAGGCGGATACCGCCAATCTGGAGCTGTCCCCGGCGCATGGGGCTGTAGAGGTCTGGATGGGCTGGGGGAATGGCGGTCAGTTCACCATAGGGGGTACTGGCTGTGCGGGAGGGGGCGAGGATGGTGTTGCCAAGGCCGAAGACATCATCGTACGCCCCAGCCTGAGGGTGTGATGATGGTACCCCGTACCCTACGGTGGTGGGCTGGCCTAGAACCCGTGCTCTGGAGGCATAAGGGTCTGCCTCGATGAGTTCTCTCTGGCGGGCAAGTTCAGCCCGGACACGCCGATTCTCGGCGGCTTGTTTCTGCTTCATGGCCTCAAGCTGGGCTTGCATGGCGTGTATCTGTCTTTCCATCAGAGTGATGGCATCGTCAGACCCAGCTGCATAGGCGGATGAAATGAAGTGTGATGCACTGTATGACAGAAATATTACTGTCATAAAACTGTAACAAAAGGAAGTTATATTACATTTTTTTGTCAGTTTCACGAATAACTCCTGCAGAGCACATGGCTTAACGTGTCTATTTACTCATTTTGTTGTGTTTAAAAAGACTTTTCTTTGTGTCTTTGTATATTTTTATTGTCTGGGATGGTGGCGCAGCTATAACGGCAGACAGGTGATCATTGCGTGTGCCGAGGGGTTTATGCGTCCGATAGACAAAGGTCTTCTCCATTGGAGGAAATACGGCAGGGCTTGCATGCTGGTGCTGTCCGTTTCATCCGCTCTCATGGGAGTGGCCCACGCAGAGGATGTAGAGATAACAGGGGCGGGCTCTAGCTTCGCCGCACCGGTTTATCAGAGCTGGAGCGTTCCAGCCGGGGAGCAGGCGGGTCTACAGGTCAATTATCAGACGGTCGGCTCCAGCGCAGGGCAGGATCAGGTCGTGGCTCGAACGGTAGATTTCGGGGCATCTGATAAGCCCATGAGCCCGGCCCGTCTGGCAGAAACGCATCTTTATCAGTTCCCAACCGTCATGAGCGGTGTGGTGTTAGTGGTCAATCTGCCGGGTATCGAGGCAGACGCTCTGCGGCTGGATGGCCCGACACTGGCAGCTCTGTATGATGGGCGCATTACGGATTGGGATGATCCTCGTATTCAGGCCCTCAATCCCGGGGTGAAGCTGCCAGATATGGGGGTTGTAGCCGTGCATCGGGCGGATGGTGCTGGGACGACCTATGTATTCACCTCCTACCTCTCCCGAACATCCCCAGAGTGGGAAGCTAAGATTGGAGCAGGCACGCTTGTGGAGTGGGCCGGTGGGGCCGGTGCCCGAGGCAATGATGGCATTGCCGCCCTTGTCCGGCAGACGGAAGGGAGCATCGGCTACGTAGAATATGCCTATGCCGCTCAGAATCACTTAGGCATTGTCCAAATGAAGAATCATGATGGGCAATTCGTGCTGCCGTCTCTAAAGGGCTTCATTGCAGCAGCTTCAGCGGCGGAGTGGAAGGCGGAAGACCATTTCGCTGTTAGTTTGCTGGATCAGCCCGGGGCAACGAGTTGGCCTATCGTGTCTGCTACTTACGCTCTAGTGCCTGAAGATGCCGTCAACCGGCCTGAGGGGCAGGGCGTGAAGCGGTTCTTTAGTTGGGGCTTTACTCACGGGGCGGAGATTAATGCCCGGCTTGGCTATGTGGGGCTGCCTGCATCCGTTAGTGATGCCGTTTTGCGTGGCTGGCCTTCGAGCGCAGCAGGGAAGTAAGTAGGGAGACCTGCCCTTCATGCCGTAGGCCGTGCCAGCTGAGGAGTGTATCGGCCAGAAAGGCCAGCAGGGCGGCTACGGTGCAGCCTAGTGCAGTGCCGAAGAGGGCGAGCAGCCAGAGAGACGTTGTGGCGTCCCCGAGCGAGCCGACAAAGAGGGCTATGGCGGCGCCGCAGGTCATAGCCCCGCCTAGCCCGTTGAGGATGATGGCGAGGTCCAGCACGACAATGCGGCGGGTCAGGCGTTTCTGACGGGTCTTCAATCTTTGTGGCGTATCATAGCTGTACTGGTGGTCTTGCTCGGAAGGTGGAGCGGCCAGTAGGCGGTTGACATTGTCCAGATGGTCCGAGACACGGGCCAGCCTCGTATTGAAAATATTGATCAGCGTACCGATACCCGAGAGCATAAAGACGGGGGTTAGGGCCATCTGGATGATGTGGGCAGCATCGTCGATATTGTTCATCTGGCTCAGGAAGGGCAGGGGGTTCAGCAGGGGCACGGTCATGATGGTTCTGGGTGGGTTGTACGCTAGGGCAGTATGCCGGATAAGGTCTGTTCACGCTATGGGCATGAGCGGAACCATCGCCGGAACATCGAGACCTCATAGAGAGGCGATAATGCACAAGGGGAGCTGGATGGGCAACAGAACTATGAGGGGGAACGGCGTCTTGTTGGGTCGGTCTTGGCTTTGCGGGCTGCTCTTGGCCGGTCTGTCTGGCCTGTCTGCCCCTGCCAGAGCAGAAGAGCCGGAGAACCTAGCCCCGGCCTGCCCACCCCCTGCCCGGCAGGTGGAACTGGCCTGCCAGAGCTGGACGGAGATTGACGCTGCCATGAAGGCGGGCACCAGAACGGTTATTCTGCCTGTTGGTGGCACGGAGCAGAGTGGCCCTTACATGGCGGTGGGAAAACATAATATCCGGGCCCATGTTTTAGCGGATGAGATCGCCCGTAAGGTGGGGCGGACGCTGGTAGCCCCCGTATTGGCTTATGTGCCGGAAGGTTCAACCCACCCGCGTACGGGGCATATGCGTTTTGCAGGGACGCTTTCCATCCCTCCCGCAGTGTTCGCCGGATTGGTGGAAGGCACCGCAGAAAGCCTGAAGGCACAAGGATTCACGACCATCGTGTTGTTGGGGGATCATGGGGGCTATCAAACCCAGCTGGCGGCTCTGGCCAAAAAGCTGAACAGGCGGTGGGCTGCGGAGGGGGCGGTGAGAGCCCTGTATGTCGGGGCGTATTATGAGGTCGTGGCCGGGAAGTATGGGGATTATCTGCGGCAGCGGGGCTATGGTGTGGCTTTAGGGAAACATGCCGACATAAGCGATACGTCACTCATGCTTGCTGTGGACCCGTCCCTTGTGTTGGAGGGGCTTCTGAGGCAGGCTGACAAACCAGATTCTGCCGATGGTGTCTATGGTGGTGACCCGCGGCAGGCAACGGCTGAACTTGGCCGGGCCGGCACAGCCATGCAAGTGCAGGCCGCTGCTGAGGCCATTTCGTCTTTCAACAGGAGACACCCATGAGGCTTAAAGTTTCTTTTTTGGCGATGGGGGCGTTACTAGCTGCGGGGGCAGCTCAGGCCCAGCAGACAGCCAATCATCCTGACCCGCAGGATGAACCGATCGTTGCCGATTCACCAAAGCCGTTCCCAGATGGTGACCCTACCGCAGATGGCAAGGTTTCATCATCTGCTTCTGGCACAGTGACAGAGCAGGCACTGGTTGTGCAGACTATTCCGGGTATGCCGCCCGTGCCGGATATTCATAATATCTATAGCGAGGCAAGCGGTCCGGATAAGCTCTCTCCCGTTGTGGCGCATGATCTGGAGCGTATCTATGTGCCTAATCTGCGTGGCAATAGTGTCTCCGTGATCGACCCCAAAACCTATAAGGTTGTGGATACGTTCCCGGTGGGGCGGTCTCCTCAGCATGTTGTACCCTCATGGGATTTGCGGACGCTATGGGTGACGAATAACAGTGAGGGCCATACGGATGGCTCCCTGACACCGATCGACCCGCTAACGGGTAAACCCGGTAAGGCTGTTGCCGTGGATGACCCGTACAACATGTATTTCACGCCGGATGGGCAGAATGCGATCGTTGTGGCGGAAGCTCATCGTCGTCTGGACTTCCGGGACCCGCATAGCATGGCGTTGAAAAGCTCTGTTGAGGCACCTCTGTGCGAGGGAATCAACCACGCTGCCTTCTCTGCGGATGGACGCTATGCGATCTTTACGTGCGAGTTTGGGCGGTACCTGGCCAAGGTGGATACGGTCAACCGTACGTTGCTGGGGATGCTAAAACTCTCCAAAGGGGGGATGCCGCAGGATGTTCTGGCCGCACCGGATGGCCACAAATTCTATGTAGCTGACATGCATGCAGATGGCGTGTTCATCATTGATGGTGATAGCTTCAAGGAGACGGGCTTCATTCCCACAGGGCTGGGGACACATGGCCTGTATCCGAGCCGTGATGCCAAGCTGATTTATGTGGCTAACCGTGGGTCCCACATGGTGCATGGTCCTCGCCACAGCAAGGGCAGTGTTTCCGTTGTGGATGTGGCAACGGACAAGGTGCTGAAGACATGGCCCATTCCCGGTGGTGGCAGCCCGGACATGGGGAATGTCAGTGCAGACGGCAAAATGCTCTGGCTCTCTGGCCGGTTTGATGATGTCGTTTATGCCATTGATACCCAGACCGGGGCTATGAAGATTATCCCCGTTGGTGCTGAGCCTCATGGCCTGACCGTCTGGCCTCAGCCGGGTCGGTACAGCATCGGCCATACGGGCATTATGCGCTAAATTCTCTGGTTAGGAGATCGCATCTGTCTCATGGTGTTTTGTAGGAAAAGGGGGCTTTGGCCCCCTTTTTTTATGTCTGTTTTACGGTAGCAGAGAAAAATTCACCTCCGCATTAGGGTGGGATGTAACCGTTACTTGGGGTTATTTCGGGTATCCGGATTAAGTGGTTGACGTTCTCTTCTGATCCACCAAAACCTTATTCTTCCCAGAAGGTTGATAGATCGACTCCGTGAGGGCGTTGGTGATCGGGATTTCGGTCTCGAAGTAGGTCAGTATCTCTTCGCGCCAGTTGCTGACAGCCTTGACGAGATCCTTCCAGACCTCCTTCTGCCCCCGCGGGATGTCGTTAATCCATTGAGCCAGCGCCTTCTCGACATGAGTGTGAAGCCGGCGAGTCATGCGGTAACCGTCCACGATCTCGGGCAGGCGAGGCCGGAAGGTCTGGTCGCAGGCACGGCAGATATAGCGGCGGCGGATCATCCACAGGGTGACCCGCTTACCGTACATCGGCAGGTCGCAGTAGGTGCTTTGCTTCTTGCCGAACCGGACGAACTCACCCTGAACTCCGCACTCCTCGCAGATGACGGGGGTGGGAGCTTCTAGCTGGAAGTGGAAGTCGTGCTCCTCTTCCTTGGAGTCCAGGAGGTGGTACTCCGGTAGGTGAAGGATGTTGTTGGGTAGGCTGGTCACGCAGCCCTCGCCTATAAAGCTGAATTTATTCGCGAGGAGCTGATGCCAGCCTCACTTTTTTAATGATCAGACCGTAACTACAATCTTTCCGATCTGCTGATTAGCTTCCAGAAACTTATGGGCTTCCTGAATGTCGTCTAGCGCAAAGGTTTTTGCTATGAGTGGGCGGAGACCTCCAGATTCCAAACCCTCTAGAATAAATGATTTGGCTCGCGCGAGAGCTGCAAGGTCAGAAACGATTTCTGCGTAAAGGTAGCCCTTGAGAGTCAGGCTCTTCCCCAGAACGGTAAACAGTGGGAACGGGGTTGGCTCTGTGCTTAGTGCGCCATACTGCAGAAGAATACCGCCTCGGGCCATGCTCTGTGTGAGCGGCTCGAAAGATGGGCCTCCAACAGGATCGAACACTACGCGGGCACCTTGACCGTTAGTCAACGCCATGACTCGCTCGACGATATCTTCTTCATCGCTAACGATGACGTGAGCGGCTCCAGCATCCAGAAGTGCTTGCTTCTTTGCACGGGTACGCGTAATCGCTATTGGTGTAGCGCCGACCATGCGAGCCATCTGGAAGGCAGCCAAGCCGACACTACTGGAAGCGGCAGTGACTAGAACAAAGTCGCCTTCCTGCAGTTTAGCCTGCTCAATAAGGGCGCCCCAGGCCGTAACGTACTGCATCCAAGATGCAGCGGCCTCTTCGAAGGACAGGTTCGCTGGGTTCTTGACCACAAGGTGAGCCGGCACATTGGCCAATTCTCCGTATGTACCCCAACGGGCAATATCCAGTGGGGGAATCAAGGCGACGGAATCTCCCTCCTTGATATCCGTTACCTCGCTACCAACAGCCGTTACAAGGCCTGCGGCCTCGTAGCCAAGGCGACTGGGAAAGTCGGCCTCTTGCAGGTAAGCATGATTACGAAACATCACTTCGGCGCGGTTCAAGCCAATGGCTTTAACGCCAATTTGTATCTCGTCTGCTGCCGGTGCATGTACGTCCAATTCCTCCAACTTGAGGACGCTAGCGTCACCGTATTCATGGATTCTTACAATTCGTGCCATAGTGGTTACCTCTTTCGTCGTTAGGGTCAGGTACTTAGGGCATACTGGACAAATTAATGGGAATACTTCCATTTCTTCGTCGCTGATCCGTTATGCTCTCAAGGCGTGATCGACAATTTAGGTGTTGCTAGCTAATGGATAAAGGCCTATGTCGGCTCAAGATTAGAAACATGAAGTTTATAATGGATCGTTTGTCTCAGATGGCTACGTTCGTCAAAGCAGTGGAGCTGGGCTCGTTTAGTGCCGCTGCTGACGACCTCAACATGTCTCCCCAACTGGTTGGCAAACAGGTAAAAATGCTTGAGCAGCATCTGGGAGTCTCTCTGCTGAATCGAACGACACGTCGGCAGAGCCTCACTGATTTCGGCCGGACATTTTACCAACGCGCGAAGATGATCCTGGCAGACATGTACGCTGTAGAGAGCTTAGCTGCTGAGGCCCGTGGCGTACCCAGCGGTCGCTTGCGCATCAACGCCCCCGTCACCTTTGGCATGCATGCCCTGTCCCCACGTCTTCTTGAGTACATGGTCAAGTACCCCCAGGTGTCACTGGACCTGACACTATCGAACGAACTGGTCGATGTGGTTGATGACGGTTACGATGCCGTTTTTCGGATCGGTGTGCTGCAAGACAGCGGCCTCAAGGCAATTCCGCTCATGCCCTATCAGCTGGTTTTGTGTGCCGCTCCGTTTTATCTGGAGCGGAGGCTCCCCATCAAAACACCATGGGACCTCCAGCAACATGAATGCCTCGGCTTTGGCTATTCCGATGGTCGTTCGAGCTGGAGTTTTGACGGTCCTGAAGGACGAATAGATGTACCAATTAAAAGCAGATTGACGATTAATCAGGGTTACCCGTTACTCGCGGCCGCCATAGCTGGGCTAGGTGTAATTCTGCAGCCACTAGAATTGGTCGGGGATGCACTGCGAAATGGGTCTCTTGTGAGACTACTTAGTCAATATGCTGTACCTGCGTCACCTTTGCATATTTTATATACTCCAGACCGCCGGATGACTCCTAAACTACGCAGTTTCCTAGATTTCTCTGTAGCGACATTTGGAAATAGAAGTAAATGATACTGATCTGCATTAATTTTCCTTGGGCTGGCCGGCGTTAATCCAACTTTCAGAATCCCGATCTGGTCGGCAGCAGCCTTTAAAGGCGCTGTATCCAGGCCAGGAAAAAAGTAGGACTTTATTGCCAGCTTCCCTTGTAAGGACTGAGCCAGTCAATCTTCTAATAGCGATACAAAAAGATCCTGACAACTAGTTAACCCAGAACGTGGCGGGGCCAGTGCCGCAAATGGGAGATATCAACCAATTGTTCCGGATACCCGTTATTTCTTTGCTAATGGCCGGGGGGGTGTGTTGGTATCGGCCAGGAAATGTTGGAAGAGCCTGTCCTCCAACATGGAGAGAGGGATTGAGACGAAAAACCATATAATAGCTACGATGACCGTGCGGGGCGGGCTCCCCTTAGGAGCTAGAACCATCGTGCCCACTTCCTGATCCCAGAACGTTGTACCGGTGCGTCTGTACCGTATGTAGTGGATGATTTCTGCTAGGGGCGTCAGGAAGTAGATGCCTCCTGTATAGCAAGTGACATAAATGAGGTAATTGCGTTTCAAGCAGGTAGAGAGGTCGAGTTTTCGACCATTAGTGCGCAGGGGCCTGATGCCGAGAAGATACTTACCCAATGTATTACCATAATAGGCCCCTATTAGGGCATCCAGCACCATGGAGAGGGGAAGGATGAACAGTAGATCGGCAATGGCGGCATTCATGATGGGTAGCGTGAAGCCAGGTGTTAGTGTGCCGATGATCTTCAGGCTGGGGAAGAATGTCTCCAGACCATGAATAAGGCCATAAACGGGCAGTGAGAGGAAAAACGCATAGACGGCAAGATCAATGATACGGGCTATCAAACGGGCCCATATGCCGGCTTTGGGATAAGAGGGAGGGGGATGAGTGGTCATGGTTAGGCGTAAGTTGTGAGAAAAGAAGCGGACGATACTAGGAGGTAATTATGTCTTTAAGACGGGCGGGAGGCGGTGTTATGGCCCGTTGGACACAGCTGTGGTTTGCGGGCCTGTCCAGCATGGATAAGCAGAAGGACGAGTAGATGAAGCGGTATAGTGGTATGGCAATGGGGGCTGTTCTGGCCCTGATGGGCGGGGTGATATTATTATCGGCTCCGGCTTGGGCGGCAGAAAGTACGCCGGTTGAGACCAGCCATACTAAAGCGACGCTCATCAGCGAGGTGGATGCAGTTGGAACGCCAACAGGTGATGATCCCGGGAAAGGTAGCCTGCGTGTTGCTCTAAGGCTCCAGCTAAAGTCTGGTTGGCATACATATTGGCAGAATCCCGGTGATGCCGGTGAGGCTCCGCATATTCATGTTACGGTGAGCGGTAGCCGGACCGGGACAGCGGACGGTGTGGAATGGCCCGTGCCAGAACGTGTCTCGGAAGGTGGGCTAATGGCCTATGCCTATCAGGGGGATGTCGTGCTGCCCGTGCGGGTGCCCGTGCAGGGGCGGGATACGGGCGAGGTGCAGATTACAGCCAAAGCAGATTGGCTTGTTTGTGCCGATGTCTGCGTGCCGGAAAAAGGTGAGTTTTCGCTCACATTACCCGCCCGTTCTTCCGGCCCTGTGCCGCAGGCGGCCGAGGCAGAGCTATTCCGTCGGGCGGATGCGGCCATGCCTCAAGCGTCTCCTTTCACGGCGCAGATCGGCCCTGATGGTGTGCTGACCTTGCGTGGTGCTGGTCTTTCACCTGCTACGGTGCGGCAGGCGTGGTTTATGCCACAAGAAGGCGGCGTGATTGCCCAGAATGTACCGCAGGCTCTCTCCGTTCAGGCTGGGCAGTTAGCCTTGCAGCTGAAGCCAGATTCCTACGCCGCTCATCCGCCTCTTTGGCAAAAGCCGATGGCTGGTGTCGTTGTGCTTGTGGATGGTGCAGGTAACCGGTCGGCCCTTCAGGTAGGGGTTGTGCCTGTTTCTGGGAGTGCGCAGGTGGAGCAGCCTGCCGCACCCGGTGGGGGTAAAACGGAGCGGGCTATATGGGGCAGCCTGCTTTCGGCGTTTCTGGGTGGTATCATTCTTAATCTCATGCCTTGCGTGTTTCCCGTACTGGCCATGAAGATTCTGTCCTTCGCACATATGGGGGGCGCAAGTTGGCGGACACGCTGGCGGAGTGCGGCCTTTTATAGCGGGGGGATCATGGGATGCTTTGCGGCTCTCGGTGCGTTGATGATCGCTCTGCGTTATGGAGGAGCCTCTGTAGGGTGGGGGTTTCAGTTCCAGTCATCGGCTTTTGTGGTCGGGGTTGGGTGGCTGTTATTTGTCATGGCACTCAACCTGCTGGGGGTGTTCCAGATCACAGGGGGGCGTCTGGCTGGGCGTGCAGGGGAGATGGCCGCTGGGCATGGTCCAGCGAGTGACCTTCTGGCAGGTCTGTTGGCTGTTATCGTGGCGACCCCCTGTACAGCACCTTTTATGGGTGTAGCGATTGCCGCCGCCTTGGGTGGGCCCGTATGGGCAGGGCTGTTGATCTTTTTGGCTATGGGGTTGGGGTTGGCGGCACCTTATTGCGTGCTGGCACTCGTACCGGGGTTGGCTCGGTGTCTTCCTCGCCCGGGGGCATGGATGGAACGGCTGAAGCAGCTTCTGGCGTTTCCTCTGCTGGCAAGCTGTGTGTGGCTGCTCTGGGTTGCTGTGCTGCAGCGTGGAGGAGACGCTGTAGTGCTGATGGCCGGAGGGGCTGTACTGCTGGGGCTGGGGGGCTGGTTGTACGGGCTCGCCCAGCAGTGGGCTATTCTTGGTCAGGCGTTCCGATCTGTGTTGGTCTGCCGTGTGCTGGCTCTATTGTGCTTGCTGGTCTGTCTTGCCGGCTTGGGGCGGAGTGTCATGGCGGGAGAGGAAGCGTCTAACGTGTCCTCCATGACTGCAGAAAAGGTTGGAGCCGGAGTGCAGGCCTCGGATGGTCCGATCATTGAGCCTTTTTCGGCAGAGCGGTTAGCGGCTCTGCGGGCAGAGGGGCGGGCCGTGTTTGTGGATATGACCGCCTCTTGGTGTGTGACCTGTATGGTTAATGAACATGTGGCGTTGGATGTTCCTTCTGTCCGGCAGGCTTTCCGGCAGCATGGGGTGACCATTTTGCGAGGGGACTGGACCCGCCGCGATGAGCGGATTACCGCATTTTTGCGGGATCATGGCCGTGATGGTGTTCCCCTCTATCTGTATTATCCCCCCCATGAGACCGAGCAAATATTGCCGCAGATTTTGACACCTGGCCTTGTGCTGAAATTTTTGTTCCCTAACCGGGGAAGTGAAACAGACTAATATTAAAGCGGAGAAACGATTTTATAGGTCGTTACGTTTACTTAATATTAGTATTTTGCCAATTTTACGCATGCCATTCGTCTCGGTGGTCGCCTTGAGTGGTATAGCGTAACGGAAAATGGGGGTTATCGGCTGGTGAGGCGCATTATTTTTCTGAACTGCTTTCCGCGGGACCTTGTCTCGGGTGGCATCAAGACAATGTACCGTCATGCTTTGTTGCTTCGCCAGGCGGGGTTTCATGTGCAGGTTCTTCAGGCAGAGGGTGTGCCTTCATGGCTGGGTAAAGAGATGCACCCTTTGATGTGCGAGACAGTCACTAACCTCACGAGGCAGGATATATTCGTTTTCCCTGAGGTGTTGAGGGAATGGTATGCGGATATGAT
Organism: Bombella favorum; assembly: GCF_014048475.1. Lineage (GTDB taxonomy): Bacteria > Pseudomonadota > Alphaproteobacteria > Acetobacterales > Acetobacteraceae > Bombella > Bombella favorum. The sequence goes on along the minus strand of NZ_NWUS01000003.1, from coordinate 104,007 downwards.
CAGCACGCCCATGATTGGGAAGAAGGTCATTTTCTGCCAGAATCCTTATTATTTCTTCACATATGGCCCATCAGCCCAAAAATTGGCGGAATTGGGGGTGACGCAGGTTTTAGCCCCGGGGGTAGGGGCGGCGCATTTGTTGCAGCGTGTTCTAGGGCTGGAGAATGTTCAGGTTACCCCGCCTGTGGTGGATGGTAATCTGTTCAGGCCAAGGCAGAAGAAACTTCAGATTGTCTGTGCTGAATGGAAGTGGCCCCAGCAGGGCGGGCTGCCGCGTTATGCTACGCTGCTTCAAGATATGCTGAAACTTAAATACCCGCAGTTTTCTTCTGTTCCATGGGTGCTACTCCAGGAGAGAAAGGAAGAGGAAGTGGCGGCTCTCATGGGTGAGTCGGCTGTTTGTCTATCGCTGGGACGGCTGGAGGCCCTTGGCATCACAGCGTTGGAGGCCATGGCGGCGGGGTGTCTCGTTGTGGGGTGCCACGGTGGTGGGGGGAGCGACTATGCCACCTCGCAGAATGGTTTCTGGCATTCTCCCGAAGATGTGGAAGGTATGGTGGACTCCCTGGCAATGGCGTTGGAGGGCTGTGCCTCCGGTAGTGCTGTTATCAGGAAGATGGTAGCGCAGGGACAGGCAGCAGCGCAGCCTTATACTCCAGATAAGGTCAGTGTGCGGTTGCAGCAGGTGTATAGCCAGCTTTGGGATTAAGTCGTTGGGCGGGCAAAAAGCTGTGATGCAGGGATGCGTTCGCTGCGCATCAACGATATAATAGTTATCTGTTAATATATGGGCCTGCTGGTTACCAGTCGGGGAAGTGTGCTGGTGGGCTTCTAGCAGGGCCGTGTGGGGGGATAACGATGCTGGATCGGTTTGTGGCCTATAATGCCCGGACTATGGGTGACGAGGTGGCTTTTGGCAGCCTCTCCCGTAAGCGGTCTTATGCCTTGCTGGAGGCAACAGTTAGCCGTCTGGCTCATAAGCTGGAAGGGTTGCGAACCCTGGGCCTTCGCCGTGTTGCGGTGCAATGTCCTGATACATGGCGGCACTGGTGCCTGACACTGGCTCTGGGCCGGTTGGGGCTTGCCTCGGCCTCTTTGTCCAACGGGGAAGTTTCGGATGAAGAGCTGGCCATATTGCAGCCAGACCTTATCATCCTGCATGGGGAGAGTGGGCTGGCACCTGGTGAAGGGCGGCTTGTGCTGGGTGAAGACTGGTTCAGTCGTGCCCTTGCCAAGGTGGAGGAAGATGATGCCTCCTGTTATTATCCTCCTGTTCCGGTGGAGCGGTCTGCGCCTTGTCGTGCTGCGCTGGCTAGCGGCACGGGACGGGATATGCACCTGCTGGAACTTAGCTTCGGTGAGGTAGAGGGGCAGCTGCACCGGATCATTTATCATGACATGGTGGAGTATTTCTTCCGCAATACCAGAGGCCGCGGCCGGATGGTGGGAAAGCCACAGCTGCTTTGTACGGTCGGCCCTCAGTCCCTGAGCGGATTCCTTATGACTGGGGCTGCCCTTGCGGGTGGCACGACCCTGCGTAGCAGTGATGCCCAGAGTATTGGGGCGGAGGTTATGCAGGCTTCTGCTCTTATGATTGTCATGACCCCGGTTCATCTTGAGCATCTTTTGCGCTCTCTGCCCCCGCAGGGGCGGGCCATGAACCACATTTATCTTAGCGTTGTGGGTGGCAAACTTTCCGATGCGGTTCTGAAGGAAACGAGGGAACGTTTTACGCTACAAGTGCAGGTCGTCTACGGCACAGATGAAAGCGGGCTTGTTGCAGCGATGCCTGCCGAGTTGCGCCAGACCGAGGATGAGGTTGGTGCGCCTCTGCCGTGGGTGGATGTCGATATCGTGGATGCTGAAGGGCGTAGGCTCCCGGCTGGGAAGGTCGGTAATATTCGCATCCGGGGTGGTGGTGTCGTGCATGGCTATGTTGATGGAAACTCCGATGCGGCACAGCGTTTTAGAGACGGCTGGTTTTACCCGGGGGATCGGGGATACCTGTCCGATAAAGGCGTGCTTTATTTGTGTGGGCGAACGGATGAGCTGGTCAATATGGGCGGTGCCAAATTTGATCTAGGCGTGCTGGAGGACCTCCTGCGTACCGAAGAGCGTATCCGTGACGCTGGCGTTTTCGTGATGACGGATGAGCAGGGGCAGGAGCATTTCTACGCCGCCATTGTCTCGCATGAGACGTTTGACGGACAGGCACTGTCGGCTCAGTTACGGAAGCGTTATGCCGCCTTGCCGCCCGTTACCATGATATGGGTGCCCACAATACCACGGACATCAGAAGGGCACGTGGATAGGGACCGGCTGAAAATGGCGCTGAAAGATTATATCCGGAACGAGCTTGGCGCCCGGAAGAGCTGATTTTTTATAGTGCAGGATAAATGCCGAGACGCTCGGATACAGGAAATAGGACAGGAATGAGTCAAACATATAATCCCGATGAAATTGCCATTATTGGCGTTGGCTGTGTTCTGCCGGCTGGACTGGCGGATGGCGACTCCCTCTGGCGGTTCCTGTTGGAGCGCCGGGACGGCTGCGTGGCTATTCCGGAATACCGTTGGGGGCGTAAACGGTTTTATGACCCGGTCGACCAGACCCCGGGCAAGACAACCATGGAATATGGTCACTTCATGCACCAGGAGGACCATCAGTTCGAGCCGCTGTTCTTTGGTATTTCTCCCCGTGAGGGGATGGTGATGGACATCCAGCAGCGTCTCCTTCTGGGTGTGGCGTGGCGCGCTATAGAAAATGCAAATGTGGTTGCGCGCACGCTCGAGGGGACCAAAACGGGCGTTTTCATAGGTAGCTTCACGCAGGATCAGCTTGTCCAGTGTGGCAGCCCCTTCATGCAGCCGCAAATTCGGGATCAGTTTGCCGCAGTCTCTGCCGGTATGACCATGTATGCGGCCCGTATTGCCCATGTCTTCGGGTTAAAAGGGCCGGCCATCGCCATGGATACGGCTTGCTCTTCATCTCTGGTGGCTCTGCATCAGGCCTGTAACAGCCTGCGTCTTGGTGAGTGTGACGTGGCTCTGGCCGGTGGTGTGAATTTCATGGCCTCCCCGCAGACAGCCATGCTTATGACGAAGGGGCACTTCCTTGCCAAGAATGGCCGTTCCAAGTCTTTCGCTGCAGATGCAGACGGCTATGGGCGTGGGGAAGGCTGTGTCATTCTCATGCTCAAACGGCTGAAAGATGCCATGCGGGATGGTGATGATATTAAAGGTGTTGTCTGTAGTTCTGGCGTGAATCAGGACGGCCGCACCCCTGTGCTAACCATGCCGGACGCCGATGCGCAGGAAACGCTGATCCGTGATGTGCTGCATCGGGCTGATGTTTCGGCGCAGGATGTGGTCTATGTGGAAGCGCATGGGACGGGAACACCTGTTGGCGACCCGATCGAAGTTAAAGCCATTGCAAAGGCCATTGGGCAGTATCAACCAGAAGGGCAGAAGGTTCTTATTGGTTCCGTAAAGGCCAATCTGGGTCATATGGAGGCTGCTGCTGGCGCTGCGGCTGTCCTAAAGACCATGCTGTGTCTTGAGCATGGTAAGGTGCCCGGACAGGCTAATTTGAAAGAGCTGAATCCGGTCATTCCGTTTGATGAATACCGCGTGCAGGTTGCACAGGGGGAAGCAGTCGCCTTGCCAGAGCGTGACAGGCTTTATGCTGTCGTCAATTCCTTTGGTTATGGCGGAACAAATGCTGTCGCCCTGTTGCGCCGCCCGACCGAAAAAGAGCGGACCGCAGCGCAGCGCCGAACGGTGCGTGATAATAAGTTGAAGGGAGTGCGGCCTGCCGGCTTTATGCGGCGGGTGCCTCTGCTGCTCAGCACATTCTCGGAAGCCTCTCTTGGTTTTATGGCCAAAGCCTATGCGGAACGGCTGGAGGCTGGTCCCGCTGAACGTAGCCTGTGGGAGGCACTTTGCTTCTCTGCAGCACGCTATGGGACGTGGTTCCGCCATCGGGCGGTGATTCTTCCGCCACAGGGTGAAGAAGAAATTATACAGGCCCGTGATGCCTTGCATGCTCTGGCTGAAGGCAGGGCACACCCGGCTCTGTTTACCGGCAAGGCCGTTGTGGATGATGCTGCAAAGCCGGTTTTCCTTTTCTCCGGCATGGGGCCCCAGTGGTGGGGAATGGGCCGTTACCTCCTGCGGAAAGGGCCGGTAGAGGTTCGCAATCTGGCGCAGCGTTGTGATGAGCTGTTCACAAAACTGGCAGGCTGGTCTCTGCAGGAAGAGTTACTGAAGCCGGAGTCCAAGTCCCGCATACAGGAGACGGAGGTCGCCCAGCCTGCCATCTTCCTCGTGCAGATTTGTTTGGCGGCGTTTTTTACCCGTCATGGCGTAATGCCCGGTGCCATTGTCGGCCATAGCGTGGGCGAGGTAGCTGCTGCCTATGTCAGCGGTGCGCTGACGTTAGAAGATGCCGTGACGGTCATCTATCATCGTAGCCGTCTTCAGGCCACATTGGCAGGCCGTGGCACTATGTTGGCCGTTGGGATGGGCCGTAGCTTGCTAGAAGAGCGGCTGGAAGGCTTTAAGGGCAGGCTTGCCATTGCGGCTATCAATAGTGGCGATTCCTGCACGGTGGCGGGTCCTCTTAAGGACCTAAAGGTGCTGGAGGCAGACTGCGCAAAGGAAGGCGTGTTCGTACGGCTTCTGAAAGTGGAAGTGCCGTATCACAGCCCGGAAATGGCGGCGATTGAGAAGGATATGCTGTCCTCTCTGGCTCATATTAGCCCGAAAACACCGGAAGTTCCGCTTTACTCTACGGTTACGGGTAAGCTGTGGGGCGAAGATGAACGGCATGATGCTGCTTATTGGTATGCCAATGCTCGGGAGCCCGTCCTCTTCCATGATGCTATGCGGGCCATGCTGAATGATGGTCACGCTATTTTCCTTGAGCTCGCAGCTCATCCGGTTCTGGGTACGTCTGTAACGGGCTGTGCGGAGGAAGGCCGCTATGAGGTTGCCGTCATACCGTCTCTGCGCCGCAAGCAAGACGATGCAGATGGGCTTCTGCGTGCCTTGATCCGTCTGGCTCTTGCCGGTGCTGAATGGGACTGGCGTTATGTTTTGAAGCCGGAACTGATTGAGCGGCCTTATTACCGTTGGGAAGAAGGTGGCAAGATGTGGCTGGAGACCGAAGCCTCCCGCCGTGACCGTCTGGATGAACAGGTTCATCCTGTTCTGGGTACGCCGAGCCTGCTGGAAAGCCGGGCATGGCGGGCTGACATTGGGGTGGTTCTGATGGAATGGCTGATGGACCATAAGGTCCACGGTATGGCCCTATTCCCAGCTGCTGCTTATGTCGAGGCAACTCTTGCGGCGCATTTCCAGTTGGAGGCTAAGACCCCGGCCGTGGTGGAGGACATCACGATCAGCACGCCGTTGATGGTGCAGGAGGGACAGGCACCGGTTGTCATGTGGCGGTTTGACATGGCGACCCGCCGTCTTGTTTTCGATAGCGAAACAGTGGCGTGGAATGGCGACTGGCAGACACATGGTCAGGCGACCGTTCTTCAGGCTGCCCCATGGTGCACGATATCGACGGAAAATAAAACGTTCGATTTCGAGGCCTTGTGTAAAGGGGCAACCCGCTTTGAAGGGGCCGAAGTTTACGAGGCTCTCGCCGCTATGGGGCTGAATTATGGTCCAGCCTTTCAAACTATGCAGTACCTGTACCGGGGGGATGGCTATTCTGTAGCGGAGATTGCCCTCAAGGATGAACAGGTCGCCACGCTGGAGGATTATCACCTGCATCCGGCATTGCTGGATGGTGCTATGCATGCGCTCATTGGGGCCTTCCCCTTTGAGGAGCAGAAGGATGTGTATGTTCCGGCCTCAATCGACCGTGTCAGCTATATGGGCCAGAAAGTATCACGGGCCTATGTAAAGGTGACCCCCACCTTGCGGACACAGCGCAAGATTATGGCCGATATGCGCCTGTTCACGCCGGAAGGGGAACTGCTTTGTGAGGTACTGGGCCTGTGCTGCCGCCGTGTGGCGCGTAGCGGGCATGAGGCTTCTTCTGCGGCTAGGCTGATCTATGCGCCGAACTGGATGAGCGCAGAGCGTCAGATCCTGTTGAGCGAACCGCAGGCTATTACCCTGCTGGGTGAAGGGAGTGGTCTGGCTGCCCAGTTGGCTGATGTGTTGAAGGATAATGGTGCAGAGCTGACTGTTAGCTCCCAGCTGGATGGTGCCGAGCTTGCAGATGTTCTGGATCACGAACCATTCTTGTCCAAGCAGCGGGCGTTGGTCCTGTTCCCGCAGGCTGGTGCTGATTATCAGCAGTGTCTTGATGACATGGCCGCCTGCGTGGCGTTGCTCCAGCGTGTACCAACACGAAACCGTAAACGGCGTTTGCCGGTCATTATTGTTACCCGTGGCGCCTATGGCAGGGACGGGGACGCACAGGCACTTCAGCGGGCGTTTCAGGGTCTGTTCCGTGGTGCCGCAGCCGAGCGTGTTTTGGACCTCGCTATTCGTTATGTCGATGTGCCGGCTGAGGGGGCAGAGGCCCTGCTAGACGATATTGCTGCCGAGCTTGTGCTTGAGGATACGTCAGAAGATACAGTCTGGCTGCGTCCGGCCACCAAGGGGGCAGAAGAGGATGCCGCAGGGGAAGGGGTAGAACGTATGGTCCAGCGGCTGGTGTCGCCGCCGTTGGAGCCAGAACCCCAGCCCGTCCCGCTGGAAGAGATCATGGGTGGTGCGGATGATGGCACTATCGGTGTCCGTCTTGAAGGCAGCCGCTCCGGTACGTTGGAAGGGGTCACATGGCAGGCTTTTGCTGTGTCGGAGCCAGGGCCGGGTGAGGTCAAGGTGCGCACACGTATGGCCAGTCTTAATTTCAAGGACGTGCTGAAGGCCATGTCTCTCCTGCCGGAGAGCGTGACAGAAGGGACCTTTAGCGGCGATGCCCTTGGGTTGGAATGTGTTGTAGAGGTCGAGGCGGTTGGTGAAGGGGTTGAGGACATGAAGCCCGGCGACCTGCTGGCGCTTGTCTACCCGGATAGCTTTACGTCCCGCCGCATCGTGAAGGCGAGCGAGTTGGCTTATTGTGCCCTGCCTTTGTCGGGAGAGGAGCTGCCTTTCTCACTGGAGCAGATCGCTGGCCTGCCGCTGGTGTTCGTGACAGCTTATTACACGCTGATTCATCTGGCTCAGCTTCAGGAAGGGGAGAGTGTTCTCATCCATGCCGGGGCTGGTGGTGTGGGGCAGGCTGCCATCCAAATTGCCCAGCTGAAAAAGGCAGTGATCTACAGTACAGCTGGTAATCCAGAGAAGCGGGACTATCTGCGTAAGCAGGGATGTGCCGGTGTCTGGGATTCCCGAACGCTGGAGTTTGTGGATGGCATCCGTGAGGCCACGAATGGCCGAGGCGTTGATGTGGTGCTGAACTCCCTGCCCGGCGAGGCGATGATCCACAGCTTGCGGCTTGTGGCACCGATGGGCCGTTTTCTGGAGATCGGTAAGCGAGATATTGTAGAGCATCGGGCGTTGGAACTGATGCCGTTCAATGAAAATCTGGCCTATTTCTCCTTCGATATGGACCGGATGATGCCGCATAAGAAGCTTTATGGCGTCATGGACGAGATTCTGCTTCTGGCCCGTCAGGGGAAGTTCTCCTTCCCGCAGACACGCATCTTCCCAGCTGCTGAGGCTTCCGAGGCCTTCCGCTACCTCATGTCCTCACGCCATATTGGCAAGATTATGCTCTCTTATGAGGATATGAGTGGCATCAAGGCTCGTCCGCTGCCACGGGTTCAGCCGGGGTTCAGTCGTCAGGGTTCTTACCTGATCACAGGTGGCATGGGTGGTTTTGGCCTTAAGACGGCAGAATATCTTCTGTCTCGGGGGGCAGGGGTGCTTCATCTGGTAGGCCGGTCTCTGCCGAAGGACCCGGAACGGAAACATGCCATCGCTACCCTGAAAAAGCTGGCCGAGAGTGTCGGCGGCAAGGTAGTGACCCATCGTCTGGATGTAACGGATCGGAAGGCCGTGCACGATCTGGTCAAAAAGCTGGCTCGGGATGAAGTGCCGCTGCGGGGTGTCTTCCATGCTGCCGGTGTGGTGGATGATCAGCTCATCAGCAAGGTGGGGGCGGCCAATATTGCCACCGTCATGGCACCTAAGGTGCTGGGCGCACAGGCGCTAGATGAGGCGACCCGTGGGCTGGAGCTGGACCACTTCGTGCTTTATTCCTCCTTTACGGCGGAGATTGGTAATCTCGGGCAGAGCAGCTACATGGCGGCTAATAGCTACCTGAATGCTTTGGCAGAAAATCGGCGTCAGCAGGGGCTACCTGCTTTGGCTGTGGGGTGGGGTGCCATCGGCGACGTGGGGATGCTGACCGAAAGTGATGCTGCCGGGCGCATGTTTGATGTTGCCGGGATTAAGACCATGACAGCGGCGGATTCTCTGGCTTATTTGCCGGTGCTTTACGGCGTGGACCGCAGCGATGTGTCTCTAGTGGACCTTAATTGGGTGCAGGTCTTTGGGGCACTGGCGTGGCTGAAAAACTCTGCACGCTTCGCACTTTTGCAGCAGGAAAGCCATAAAGGCGGCATATCGGACTCTGTCCAGCTGCTGATGAACATGCCAGAGAATGAGCGTCTGGATTATGTTCTGCTGCGTCTCAAGCAGCAGCTTGGGTCCGTCCTGCAGGTGGAGCCGGAGACGATTGAGGATGGTGCCCGTCTCTCCGAACTGGGGATTGATTCCCTCGCTGGTGTGGAGCTTCAGACAGCCATTCGCTCGGAATTTGGTGTCGATGTCTCCCTTGTGTTGCTGGCTCGGAATGAAACCATCATCGAAATGGCTCGCAGCTTGCTGCGGCAGGCGGTGGTGATGGCCCAGCAGGGTGGTACTGTTGCTCTGGAAGGGGTGCAGGCCGCTGGAGGGGAGGCATGACCGCCCGGACATGTCGCATCGTCCATCAGTCCGGTTATGTGATTGAGCAATACGAGCAGGGCTTCACCATATTGGACCGGCACAGCCATCGGCTGGATGAGATGTTAAGCTTCCGGGCCATGGAAAGGCCGGAGCAGCTACAGTGTGTCGTGCTGGATGAGACGCTGGAAGTGGCCGACACCCTGACCTTTCAGCAGGCCCATGATTGGGCCTGCCGGGTAGCGGGGCTTTTGGATCGCTTTGTGTCGGAACGGGAGCGGGTTCTGCTCTGTTTTGAGAATGACACGGCGGCCGTGGCTGGTTTCTTTGGCTGTGTCTACGCCAATACCGTGCCGGTATCGGGTGTCTGTCCCAGCATGGTTGGTAGTGTGGACCGGCTGTTCGATATTCTGGAGGACTCCGAGGCTGTGGCTGTGCTGGGGCCGCGGGAGGTCCTGATGGGGTTTCGGCGCCAGGCCGCAGGCCGGGCTCGCAAGGTGAAATGGATTCCCATTGAGGGGGCCGAAAGTGCCGAGCCGCTCCACCGCCGTTGCGTGGCAGAGCTGGATGACGTGGCCCTTGTGCAATATACGTCCGGCTCCATCGGGCGGCCCCGTGGGGTGAAGATCACGCATCGTAACCTGGGGACCAACCTGCACCTGTTGGTGATTCGTAGCGATATTTGGCTTGGTAGGCTGGGGCTGATATGGCTGCCTTTGTCTCATGATATGGGACTGGTGAGCCTCATGTTCGGGATAGCAACGGGCGGGCCTACATGGTTGATGAAACCGGAGCATTTTATTGCTCGCCCGGAACGTTGGGTGCAGGCGATAGACCGGTATCGGGTCAATTTCTCCATTGGTCCCAATTTCGCTTATGAGCTTTTAGCGCGCAATGTGCCGGACTCTGCTTTGAAAGGGCTGGACCTGTCCTGCTGGAAATGGTCCGTCATCGGGGCTGAGATGATCGAACGGGGGACAGTAAACCGGTTTCTGGAACGGTATGCCCCTCTTGGGTTGGATCCCTCCGTCCTTCGGCCGGGTTATGGCATGGCCGAGACAACTTTGATGATCACGAGTGGTAGCCGGGATGGTGAGGAGGCCGTGTCCTTCGCAACATTCTCTCGGGCCGGGCTGGCGGAGGGACGTGCTGAACCACCGCATGATGAGCATGACAGGCGTGTTCTGGCCGATTGTGGCTGCGTGATAGAAGAGCATGCCATCCTTGTTGTGGACCCCGAGACCGGTGATAGCCTACCGGATGGTCAGGTTGGTGAGTTGTGGTTGAGCGGCCCCTGTGTGACACCGGGTTATCTGAACCGGGAGCAGGAAAATCGGGAGCGTTTCAGCACCGATGCAGAGGGCCGCAAGTGGTTCCGCAGCCGGGATTCAGGCTTCCTCGTGAAGGGACATCTCTTCGTGACGGGCCGTATGGAGAATAGTCTCCTTATTGGTGAGCAGCGTTATGACCCGGATGATCTGGCACAGGCCGTGCGGCAGGCTTGTCCTGTCTTCAGCAGCCGGGGTGTGACGGTGTTTCGGCACGAGGGAGAGTTGTGTGTGATGGGTGAGCTGTCTCTGGCGCAAGTGAGGCAGGAAACCGGTCATGAGAAGCTTCTGGCTGGGATGGCCCGTGCCATACGGCAAGCCTGTCCAGCCCGAAAATTGCGTTGTGTTCTGGTGCGGCAGGGCGGTGTGCATCGTACGCCAAGTGGTAAGATTCGCCTTTCTGCAACGTCCGAGGCTTTTGTGGCGGGGCGTCTTCCTATCGTGCAGGAGCAGTGCTTCGGCTTGGATGAACTGGAGAGGGTCGAGATTCTGGCATGGGGAGAAACACCGCTATGAGCAGAAACTGCGGTGCAGGGTGCATGCTCGCCCGGGAGAGAGAAGAGGAGGCATGTGTGCAGGAGTGTGGCCGTGAGTGACAATGACAAGATTGTTTTGACGCAGGCTGGTCCCGGAGGGATCCGCTATGACTTCAATGATGGCTGTCGTGTCTGTGTGCCGGAGGGAGCCCTTTGGGCAGTAAGGTTGCGGGACCTGGATACAGATACGGTCCTATTCTTTCAGGAGATCAACGGGGCTGGCATGGTGCAGAGCTTGAAGCGGTATTATGTCCGCTTTGAGATCACCATTTGGAAGGATGGGGAAGAGTTTTTCACCCATGTTTGCGATCTGAAGGATCGTGAAGTCCTCATAACGATGTATATGGGCGGGCTGGGTGACCATATCGCTTGGATTGGGCAGGCCGCTAGCTTTGTGGAGAAGCATGGCTGTCGTGCGAGTTTCTTCGTAAATAAGGCCATGATTCCTCTTTTTGAGGATGCCTACCCCCATATTCGGTTTATTGATGAGGATGATCAGAGCGACCGGCAATATTACGCCCATTACAAGGTGCTGGTCTTTTTTGGGGATACGGAGTTTACGTGCCAGCCTAATGATTACCGGCAGACCGGTCTTTCCCACATGGGTGCCTATATATTGGGGCTGTCGCCGCAGGAGCGGAAGCCCCGTGTCGTTGTTGAGCCAGGGGGCCGCCCGATGGAAGAGCCCTACGTTTGCATCGGGGCGCAGGCATCAGGGCTTAGTAAATACTGGAATAACCCTCGCGGCTGGTATGATCTGATCCGCTTCCTGAAGGAGAAAGGCTACAAGGTTGTCTGTATTGATAAGGACCGTGTATCTGGGCCTATCACAGCCATCCGGACCATCCCTCATGGGGCGCAGGACGAGACCGGGAACCGCCCATTGCCAGAGCGTGTCCGCTGGTTGCAGCATGCTGAATTCTTCGTGGGAACCTCTTCCGGTCTGGCGTGGCTGGCTTGGGCTGCTGGTGCCAAGGTGGTCATGATCAGCGGCTATACCGAGCCATATAACGAGTTCTATACGCCGTATCGCATCATTAATAGGAATGTCTGCAATGGCTGTGCCAATGATGTGAATATCGAGTTGAAACCGAGCGATCCTTTCTTCTGCCCGCGTCATAAGGGGACAGAAAAGATGTTTGAATGTTCCCGAGGGATTTCCTTCACACAGGTGAAAACAACCATTGAGCAGATTCCGGGGTTTGGGGAGCTGTCACAGAATGACTGAGAAGAAAACGGAACGTGTCTTGCAGGATATCGTCGCCCTGAGGCCACCTTCCTCTGCCTCCATACTACCCTTTACGGAAGAAACAGTGGATTCCGGTGTGGAAGGGCAAGAGGACCGCATGGTTTTCTCTGCGGCTGAACTGCCGTCTGCTTCTCTCGAGGCAAGTGGCAAAGGGCCGTTGAATAAGAAAGATGACGGCATAGAGCGGCTGCCCAACCTCCCATTCCCAGCACCGGAGATGGAGCCCACACAGGAGGGGCCCTACGGCCTGCGCTATGACTTCAACCTCGGTATCCGGATCAAGATGCCAGAAGGTGAGCAGTGGCGTGTGCGCTTCTGGGATATGGAGACAGATACCTGCCTGTATGATGGTAAATCTGGAGGAGAATATGTCTCTTCCCGTAAGAAATACTTTCTACAGGTGTTGATCGAGCTGTTTGAGGGTGATGAACTTGTCTGGACGCATGAATATGATGCGCGGCGGAAGAAAGTCGCCATCATCATGCCGACCGGGACGTTAGGGGACCCGTTGGGGTGGGTACCGTATATCGATCGGTTCGGACAGAAGCATGACTGCGACATGACCGTCGTGACGAGCGAAGTGATTGTCGACCTCATGGGGCCGGCCTACCCGCATATTCGCTTCCTGAAGGAGGCGGAGTTTGTCGGAGTGAAAGGCGAGTTTTACGCCAGCTATTATATCGGACTGTTTTTCCATGATGAGGAACAGGCTTGGCAGCCACGGGACTTCCGTGCTGTTGGCCTGCATCGGACAGCCGGATGGATTATGGGTGTGGACCCGACAGAGATCCGCCCCCGGGTGGCTATCGAGAAAGCCGATACCCGCCCGATAGAGGAGCCTTATGTGGTGGTGGCCGTACAGGCATCCTGTGCCTGCAAGATGTGGCAGAACCCGCTAGGATGGCTGGATACGGTCCAGTATCTGAAAAAGATGGGCTATCGTGTTATCTGTATCGATAAGGACCCCGTGGTCGGCCATAACATCACATGGAACCATATGCCCAACGGTGTGGAGGATGAAACCGGGGAGCGTCCGCTAGCAGAACGGGCCCGCTGGATAAAACATGCTGATTTTTTTGTCGGCCTGTCTTCCGGCCTTTCATGGCTGGCTTGGGCTGTTGGAACACCTGTTGTCATGATCAGCGGTTTTACAGACCCGATCAATGAGTTCCAGACGCCGTACCGTGTGTTCAGTAATCATGGTTGTAATAGCTGCTGGCACGATCTGCGGACGCCTTTCCAGCATAACGACTATCTGTTCTGCCCCCGTCATAAAGGGACAGAGCGTGCTTTTGAATGTACGCGGAATATCAGCACGTCTTATGTGTTGTCTGTCATTAAGAAGCTTTGTCGGGATCATGACCTTGTTCCGCCCGCCGTGGCGGCTGGTGAGCCGTGGCCTGACGATGTGGAGCGGGTGAAAGAGGTCGCAGAAGTGGCAGGGCGGCAAGGGTATGAGCATCGGCATGAAGTTTACTGGAAACTTTAACCACTAATGAGGGTGGCATCCCCACCCTCCCATCATGCCCGGCAGGGTGTCATTTATGGGGCAGCCTGCTAGAAGGGCAGTCAGGTTCCTTCTTTGCGAGAATGGTTGACTGAATGACGATAACATCTCTGCCGGTCTGTGTGGCCGCTCTTTATCATTTTACGGCGTTTGAGGATCATAAAGCCCTGCGTGAACCGCTTCTGGAGATATGCCAGAAGGAGGGTGTCAAAGGCAGTTTGCTGCTGGCCCGTGAGGGCATTAACGGCACGATCGCCGGGCCAGATGCGGGCATTGATGCCGTACTGGCTTATATCGACAGCCTGCCAGGCTGTGCCGGGTTCGATTACAAGAAGTCCCGTGCGAAGACGATGCCTTTCTTGCGTATGAAAGTGCGGCTGAAGAAAGAGATCGTCACGATGGGACAGCCGGATATTGACCCCCATGTCTGTGTTGGCCGTTATGTTGAGCCGAAGGACTGGAATGCCCTGATTTCTGACCCTGATACGGTCGTGATGGATACCCGCAACGACTACGAAGTAGCCATTGGCACCTTCCGCGGCGCTGTGGACCCGAACCTGAAGACATTCCGTGCCTTCCCCGAGTGGTTCCGCAACTGGCGGAAAGAGGTGGAGGCACAGGGCCGTACACCGAAGATCGCCATGTTCTGCACGGGGGGCATACGGTGCGAAAAATCCACTGCCTTTGCCCGGCAGGAAGGGGTGGACGATGTGTACCATCTCAAGGGTGGCATCCTGAAATATCTGGAAGAGATTCCAGAGGAAGAAAGCCTGTGGGATGGGGAATGTTTCGTGTTCGACCAGCGTGTGTCAGTTGGGCACGGGTTGAAACTGGGCAAGTATGACCTCTGCCATGCCTGTCGTGCACCCATCAGTGTGGAAGATAAAGAGTCGCCCCAGTATGAGGAAGGTGTGAGCTGCCCGCACTGTTACGGACAGAGAACGGATGCTCAGCGACAGCGTTATCGTGAGCGGCAGCGTCAGGCACAGCTAGCAGCAGAACGAGGGCAGGCTCATCTAGGGGATGAGGCGCAGGGCTGACCTGTTTTTCAAATCCTGATGTGTTGTGGAAAAGGCGTCTCCCGCAAGGGGGGACGCCTTTGTTATGTTCAGAAATGTTCCCGTAGGGTCAGATTGACCGACCGGCCCATGCCCAGAACCGGGCCGGGCGGGCTGCCCGCCGTGCTGACGGCCCGCCCTCCTAGCGGCAGGGCGTAACGCTGGTTCAGCAGGTTGTCGAGGCTCACATCCAGCTGAAGATAGCGGGACCAGTGATACCCAGCCCCGAGGTTGAACAGCGCATAGCCGGGTGTCCGGGGTTCGTTGCGGACCCAGTCCACCGTATGTTTTGCTTTGACAAGCACGACTTCTGCCATGCCGTGCCACGGGCCGAAATGCTCATGCAAGCGGATAGTCCCGTTGAGCGGCATTTGCTGGTACAGGCCGGAATGGGTTTTGAAGTCCTGCCCCCGCACCCAATTCAGATTGGCGGAAAGTTCCCCCGTGCCCCAGTGCGTATTGTCCCACAGGGTCGTCCGGCCGGAGGCGTTGATGCCGTAGCTCTGGGCGTTGTGGTTGACGAACTGGAGCAAGTTGAAACCGCGTGACAGGGCACCGATGCGCACAACGTTTATGTAATTGTGCGTGTAGGTGTAGAAAGGCTGGATCATGGCCTCCCACTGATGATCATCCGCATCATGGAAGCGGAACGTTACGCTTGCGGTGTTGGCGACTTCAGGTTTCAGGTTCAGATTACCGACATAGCCATTACCATCACCAAACCAGTTTATCATCCGGGCTGTCATGCTTTCCCGGCTCCAGCCATAGCGTTCATACAGGTTGGGGGAGCGTGTCTTGCGGGCATAGCCGCCCTCGATGTTCAGGTAGGCACTGGCTTTGTAGCGTAGCAGAGCTGTGACATCGAAATTATCGTCTGTACGTCCCCGGCGGGCACTGTTGAAGGTACGGGCGGCCGCCTGATTGGTGCTGCCCATACTCATGCTCCCCATTCCCATACCGGACATGCCCATATCCGACATGTGGCCCATACTCATCATGGACATGCCAGACATTCCTCCCATGCCCATGCTGCCCATTCCACTCATGGGGGATAGGCCCTGATAAGGGGAGACCGGGCCGGTATTCATCAAGATGACGTCACTGCGCATACCAAGCTCGGTGGAGAGGCGGGGCGTCCATTGGGCATTCCATTGGATGAAATGGCCGAGATGGTTCCTGTGGGCATTGTTCAGGCTGTGGAACGTACCCGGCCCCATCATCATGCTGCTCATGACAGGCGGCCACCAGTCATTGAGGCCATCATGGCTGAAGGCACTGCCGACCTTGAGTTGATGGCGTTGCCCGAGCGGTATGGTGGCAACCAGACTGTAGCCTGCCGTACGGCCATCGCTATTCATGGGCATGCCGGTGGTAGCACTGTGGCCACCCTTGTCGGCTAGCATGTTCATGGCGTGGGTTACACGTTGCCAGTAGCCCCGGGCCTCTAGCGTACCCCAGTTGAACGTGCCGACATATTTGCCATTCACGAAGGTAGAGCGGTTGTTGGTCTCATCCATATACTGGTTGGGGAAGCCTTCATAAGGTGTGTCCTGCTGGCCGAATGTTAGGCTGAAGAGATGGTTTTTCAGCTTCAGGCCTGCTGTTACGTCATGATTAAAGCTGAGATAGTTGCTGGAGAGAACCCGCCCCCCACGCCCTCCAGCGGTGTAGTCGCTGGCATGGGTGTAGGAGCCGCTGTAGCGCAGGCTGAGCATGTCGTTAGCCACTGTGATGGAACCACCAGCACCGGAGCCCCCCCCATTACTGCGCCAATCTTCCCGTCCATCGCCTGTTACGAGGATGTTGCCTTCTTTGGCGAACTGCGGGTCTTTTCGTTCTACGGAGATGGTGCCTCCCGTGCTGTCCCCGCCGAGGCTAACAGGCGTTATTCCGGCAATGGCTACGCTGTGGGATACTTCATCAAGGCTGATTTGTGAGAGGGCGGGATTCATGTGGTTGGGACAGTCCGCCATTAGGGGCATGCCATCCACGAAGGTGGCGACCCGGTCATCCGCCATGCCGTTGAGGACCGGCAGGCTGGCAATGCCTCCCGTTTTGTAACTGCTGAACCCCGGTACGTCCCGAAACAGGGCTGCTGTGTCGGCTGCCTGCGTGAAGGGGCGTCGTGTAGCTATGACGTTGATCTGTTCAATAGGCTGTGTACTAGGCGATGAGGTGGGTAATTGCTGGATGGGAGAGAGCTGTGGCTGGCTGGCGGGGGTTATATGGCTTTTCGGTGTGGTTTGGGCCTCTGTTTCTTTGGTTGGCAGGATCAGGCTGCCCAGCAGCAGGGTGGTCAGAGCCGAGAAGGACGGTAGATGACGAAACACATAGGCCGGACGCATGCTGCGCCCGCCTTCATAAGGGTGGAAAATAGACAAAACTCATCCATTCTGAAGAAAACATGCGGAAAGGCCGATGCGCAGCCTTCCTCAGGCTGGATCGGTCAAGTGAGTGCGTGATTCAGGATGAATGAGGGTGGCCCACGGCTAGGGGGGCGTTGCCGGGTCTGTTCCGGCGGGGCGTGTGCAGGGGGTGTTTCTTGCCAAACCTGCCGAGCCAGCCGGATGCAGCTGAGCAGAACGGTAAGGACTGTCAGAGCTAGAAGAACATGGCCCAACAGGGGGCAGAGCGGGCAGTCCAGTCCGTGATGATGATGCCCGCCAGAATGATGGTGGCTCTTCATGTGGGGAGTGGAAGGTTGGGGCGGGTAATGGGGCTGCTGTTCTTCCTGCATCATGCTGGCATGGTCCATGTCGGGCATGGAGGATGCAGCTTGTATAAAGGCTGCGGGAGCAATATCGATGCCCGTCAGCCGTAGGATGGCAGCCCGGGGGTTTTCATCCGGCAGGCTAGATGCTGTGAGAAGAGTCTGTGCCCCAAAGCCCAGCAGCATGACCAGCACCATGAGGTAGCGCAGCGGATGCCAGCGCAGCAGGGTAGAGGTCATCAGGCTGTGGGTGGGGAAGGCCTTCATGGGTCAGTGCCGTACCCCACCGGAGAGGCAGGCTAGCAGCGTTCCGAGTAGAATTAACCCGATTCCTAGATAAGCCGTTAGATTGAGCGGCTGACGGAAGATGGTCACGCCGATGACAGCGATGCAGACGATCCCCACCCCGCACCAGACAGCATAGGCAATGCCGAGGGGGACGCATTTGAGGGCCTGTGCCAGACAGAAAAAGGCCGCCCCATAGAGCAGGAGCGAGCCGATGGTGGGCAGGGGCTTGCGGAACCCGTTGGAGATGTTCAGCAGGCTAGTTGCCAGAACCTCCAGAAGGATAGCCCCGAATAGGAAGAGCCAGGCAAGAAAAGGCGTCATGGCAATGTCCTATATCAGGATTTCTTTTTTCTGCCACCTTTCTTGCTGGTACCTTGCTGCGGTGTGGCTGGTGTCGGTTCTGTCTTCCCGGTGGCCAGCATGGGGGCGAGGAACTGCCCGGTATGGCTCTCCTTGCAGGCGGCAATGTCCTCCGGTGTGCCAGTGGCGACAACCTGCCCACCGCCTGCGCCACCTTCCGGCCCGATGTCGATCACCCAATCCGCTGTCTTGATGAGATCAAGATTATGCTCGATGACCAGCACCGTATTGCCCTGCTCTACCAGAGCGTGAAGGACATTTAGTAGCTTGTGGACATCTTCGGTATGGAGTCCGGTGGTGGGTTCATCCAGCACGTAGAGGGTCCGGCCTGTGGCACGGCGGGCGAGTTCCTTGGCGAGCTTCACACGCTGGGCCTCACCACCGGAGAGGGTCGTGGCTTGTTGGCCGAGGGCTACATAGCCTAGACCCACCTGCTGGAGAATGGAGAGACGGTCCGCAATGCGGGGCACCGCACTGAAGAACGGCACGGCCTCGTCCACCGTCATGGCCAGAACGTCCGCAATGGACTTGCCCTTGAACTTGATCTCCAGTGTTTCCCGGTTATAGCGGGCGCCCTTGCAGGTATCGCAGGTGACGAACACATCCGGCAGGAAGTGCATCTCAATCTTCAGCACACCGTCACCTTGGCAGGCCTCGCAGCGTCCTCCTTTGACGTTAAAGGAGAAACGCCCCGGTTTATAGCCTCGTGCCTTGGCTTCTGGCAGTTCGGCAAACCAGTCCCGGATAGGGGCGAAGAGGTCCGTATAGGTGGCGGGGTTGGAGCGTGGTGTCCGCCCGATGGGGGACTGGTCAATCTCGATGATCTTATCGAGCTGTTCGGTGCCTTCTAGCCGCCCATAAGGGAGGGGAACAGCAGCGGATTTCATGATCTGCCGGGCCAGGGCTTTATAGAAGGTATCGGTAATCAGTGTCGATTTTCCGCTACCGGAAACACCCGTAACGGCAATGAAGGTGCCGAGCGGGAATTTCACACTGACATTCTTGAGGTTATTCCCCTTGGCCCCATGAATACTTACCCAGCGTTTGCTTGTGCGGCGTGTGGCGGGGACGGGGATGCCCCGGCGGCCCGCTAGCCATGCGCCGGTTAGGCTGTCGGGATTCTGGGCAACTTCTTCCGGTGTGCCGTAGGCGATGACATGCCCGCCTTGCGTTCCAGCTCCTGGCCCCATGTCGATGAGATAGTCCGCCTGCCGGATGGCATCTTCATCATGTTCCACGACAAGGACGGTATTGCCGAGATTTCGCAGTCTCTCCAGCATGGTGAGCAGGCGGGCATTGTCCCGCTGGTGTAGCCCGATGGAGGGTTCATCCAGCACATAGAGGACGCCTGTCAGGCCGGAGCCAATCTGCGAGGCCAGCCGGATGCGCTGGCTCTCCCCGCCGGAGAGCGTGCCGGAACTGCGTGAGAGAGTGAGATAGTCCAGGCCCACACGGTCGAGGAAATGTAGCCGTTCGGTGATTTCCTTGAGGATGCGCCGGGCGATCTCGGCCCGCTGGGGTGTCAGGCTGGCTTCCACAGTGTTGAACCATGCAAGAGCCTCGCTGATGGTTAGTTCTGAAGCTTCAGCAATGTTGCTATCATTAACCTTCACGCAGAGGGCTTCCGGCCGCAGGCGGGCACCATGACAGGCGGGGCAGGGCATGGCGGATTGATACCGGCCTAGAGCTTCTCGCACATGGATGCTGCTGCTTTGCGCCAGACGGCGTTGCAGATGGTTGATGATGCCCTCAAAGGGCCGGTTGATGGTGTAGGTCTTCCCCTTGTCATCTTGATAGGGGATGCTGACAGGCTCAGGAGCACCATGTAGGAGAAAATGGCGTGAGCTGTCCTTCAGCTTGCTCCAGGGCGTGTCCAGCGTTTCCCCGCAATGGTGGGCAATGGCGGCGAGGGTCTGGTCGAAGAGCGGGTCCTGCTCATTCCGCCACGGGGCAATGGCCCCTTCACGCAGGGTCAGGCTGTCATCGGGGATGATGAGGTTGGGGTCGAAATGTGTTTCTGTCCCCAGCCCGTCACAGGTTGGGCAGGCTCCCATTGGGGCGTTGAAGGAGAAAAGGCGTGGTTCCACACTCTCCAGCATGAAGCCGGATTCCGGGCAGGAATAGCGGGAGGAGAAAGAGGCCTTCAGCGGCTCACGGTCCTTCCCATTGCGGAGGACCTCCTCGACAGAGGCCAGCCCGTCCGAAAGTTCCAGAGCGGTTTCAAAACTGTCAGCCAGCCGGGTTTCCACACCTTCTTTCAGCACCACACGGTCTACTACGACATCCACATTGTGGCGTGTCTTGCGGTTCAGTTTCGGGGCTTCGCTGATTTCGTAGAGTGTGCCGTCAATCCGCACACGGGCGAAGCCACGGCGGGTCAGCTCGGCTAGTTCTTTCGCACAGTCGCCTTTTCGGTCCCGCACGACCGGGGCCAGAAGCATGAGCCGTGTGCCGGTGGGCATAGTCATGACACGGTCTACCATCTGGCTGATGCTCTGGGCCTCGATGGGTAGGCCGGTGGCCGGGGAGTAGGGAACGCCAGCCCGTGCCCAGAGCAGGCGCATATAGTCGTGAATTTCGGTGATCGTGCCGACCGTGGAGCGTGGATTGCGAGAGGTTGTTTTCTGCTCGATGGAAATGGCCGGGGAGAGACCTTCAATGGAATCTACATCCGGCTTACCCATGAGCTCCAGAAACTGGCGAGCGTAGGCAGAGAGGCTTTCTACATAGCGACGCTGCCCTTCGGCATAAATGGTGTCGAAAGCGAGGGAGGACTTGCCAGAGCCGGAAAGGCCCGTCAGCACGGTTAGCTTATCCCGAGGGATAGTGACATTGACGTTCCGTAGATTATGTGTACGGGCACCACGGACGATGATGTGGCTTGTGCTGGCGGGAGTGGCTGTATCTGTCACGCTATGTCCTCAATGACGGCCTTGCGGGCTGTGGTGGATGCATGGGCGGTCTATCTGTGCAATATAGGCAATATGGGTACACGGTGCCAGAATCGAACCGTGGCAATGAAAAGTTCTTTAGAGAAGTGGAAGAAGACGCATGGCAGGCAGTGTGAATAAGGTCATTCTGGTAGGGAATCTGGGTCGTGACCCGGAGGTTCGCAATACACAGTCCGGTAGCAAGATCGTCAATCTGGCCATTGCCACAAGTGACACATGGAATGACCGCAACACGGGTGAGCGGCGGGACCGTACAGAATGGCACCGTGTCGTCATCTTCAATGAGCGTGTCGGTGATGTTGCCGAACGCTACCTGCGTAAAGGTCGCAAGGTCTATATTGAGGGCGAACTGCGCACCCGTAAATGGACGGACCAGCAGGGTGTAGAGAAATATACGACCGAAGTGGTGATCGACCGTTTTCGTGGCAATCTGGTGCTGCTGGATGGCCAGCGTAGCGGTGGTGGTGATGGTGGCTTTGGCGATGATGGTTATGATGGCGGCTCTAACGGTGGTGGTAGCAACTGGGGCGGCGGTAACGGCATGTCTTCAGGTCGTGGCGGCAGCCGTGGTCCGCAGCAGGGCGGTGGCATGGGTGGTGGTTCCAACGTTGGTTGGGATAGCTCACCGAACCATGGTGGCCAGGAGCTGGATGACGAAATTCCTTTCTGATCCGGTAGTGTCGTAACAAAGGGCCCGGTGGGGCGGCATAGCATCGGGCCATAGAAAGATACGGCCAGAGGGTGGGAAAGTTAGGGATGAGCGGAGCAGCGAATAGGCAGGCTGTAAAAGGGTGTGTGCGGGCCGGTGCGTTATTGGTGTTGGTCGGGAGCATGCTGGCAGGCTGTGCTACTTCGCCTCCACGCAATCCTAATAACCTCTGCGATATTTTTCAGGAAAAGCGTGGCTGGTATCATACGGCCATGCGACAGGAGGAAAAATGGCATATTCCTGCCTCCGTCCCTATGGCTATTATGAATCAGGAATCCAGCTTCCGGGCTAATGCACGGACCAGGCGGACCTATATTCTCTGGATCATCCCGTGGGGGCACATCAGCACGGCTTACGGTTATGCCCAGGCTAAAAATGAAATCTGGCATGATTATCAGCGTCAGACTGGTGCCGGTGGCAGCCGGACAGATTATGCCGATGCTCTCAATTTCATGAATTGGTACATTACCAATACCCGGAAGGTAGATGGCATCCCCGTGACGGATGCTACGAGGCAGTATCTTGCCTACCATGAGGGATGGACCGGCTATCGCCGCCGTACCTATGCCTCAAAAGGTTGGCTGGTAACGGTGGCCCGTAAGGTGGGCCACCGTGCTCAGCAGTACCAGCAGCAGTATGATGCCTGCAAAGACAGGCTAAAAGGCGGCTGGTGGGAAAACTTCCTGGACTGGCTGTTCTGATTAGCCGCCCTTCTTCGGGCTTGTCAGGCCGTTAGCGAGGGCTGCTGCTGCGCCGGGACTGTGCGGGGCCTTTGTGGGGGCGCCGTCCCGATTATCGTGTCGTGTGTGCGGGATGACATTCCCATCCATGAGGACATAGCGGAACTGGCCGTCCTTGATCTCAGCGAGGAAGATATCTTCCAGTTTTTCGATGTTCCGTTTTTTCATATCCTCCAGGAGGTCCTCTTCAGAGAGGCCGACATCTTCAAGGTCATCTGCACGGACGACGCCATCATAATAGATGATAAGTGCAGGAAGCTTCTTTTTGTCTGTAATTGCAGTGATGGCACCGCTTGGTTCGATCTGTGCGAAGTAAACATCATCAAACGAGTAAATGCCCTGAATATTGAGCTGTGAAGCAATATTGAGCATGTCGATCTTGTTGTTTTTATCGCGGATATTTTCCATAAGAAAACGACCATCTTTGATGATCGGTATCTGTCTGCCTATGGTTACATTTCTGAACATGTTGATTTTTCTGCAGAAACGTGTCAGTGTTAGCAGAATACCGACCCCGATGAGCAGGGCGATGACATATTCGTGAAAGGATATGTTAGTCGTGTAAAGGACCCCGCCAACGAGCCCACCGAGAATGAAGTTACCGACAAGGTCGATGGCGTTCATCTGGGAGACCTGGCTGCGGCCAGAGATGTTGAGATAAGCGATGATGATGGCGAAGCCGGTTACCAGCTTTAGGAACATCCAGATGTTAAGAGCGAGATTCGGGAAGAGTTGGTGAAGCATTCAGGGGAACCTTGCGAGGAAGAATAAGGAGAGCGGCTTTCGAAGAGGATGCACCGCCCTCGTGTAGGAGGGAAAATCCCTCACGTGTAAGGCTATAAGGCTCGTTAACAGCTTTTCAAGATGTTGCGATCTTTTTCTTGCCTGTTACTCTTGAGAGAAGAAAACAGGCACCGAAATTTTCAGAGACCGAATCCGGTCCAGGCAAGGAAGGAGTATTCATGAGCAAGCATACGAATTTCCCGATCCCCGATCAGGCCCCTGCTGCCGTGCTGCCCACAGGGCGCCTTGATATGATCCTTTTTGACTGTGACGGCGTGCTGGTGGGGGGGGAGCATCTTTCCACCGCCCTGATGTCCGAGGATGCCCGTAGCCACGGCTGGAACATCAGCGATGAAGAGGGCAACAAGCTGTTTGGTGGTGGCGAGCTGGCCAAGATTGGCGAGATGATCGCCGAGAAAACTGGCGACAAGCTGCCCGATAATTGGGACATGATCATGCAGGACCGCATCGTAGAGATGATGCGGAAAAAGGCGAAGGAAGTACCCGGTGCTACGAAGATGCTGCGGGATGTCGTCAATGAAATTCGCCTGCCGATCCGTGTTGGTTCCAACTCTTCAGAAGCGGAAATGGAGGCTAAGTTCTCTAGCACGGGTCTGGATAAGATCCTGAAGGAAGAGCGCATCCATTCCGGCCGGGACCTGAACATGCCCAAACCCCGCCCGGATATCTATCTGCATGGGGCGAAGCAGGAAGGTGTTGATCCGGCCCATTGCCTGGTGCTGGAGGATTCCGATGCCGGTGTTGAGGCAGCCCGTCGGGCAGGTATGGCCTGCGTATTGCTGCGCGATCTCGACAAGCCCGCCCCTTCATGGCCGGGCCTGCTGCGCATTGCTCATCTTGATGAGTTTGTGCCGTTGCTGAAGACGATCATCGCTGCACAGAAAGAGCATCACAAAAAGGGCTGAAAAAGGCTGCTCTTGGGGGGTGGCATCCGCTCTGCATGTGTCGGAGCGGACCGGTCATGGTGCCCGTTTTATTCATGAGCCTTCTGGAGACATGTTATGCTGACATATGATGATCTGAAATCCTTACCGGAAACTGTGGCTGGCCCTTCGTACGATGTACGCAAGGTGACGTCGGGTATCGTGCATTTTGGTGTGGGTAATTTTTTCCGGGCCCATCTGGCCTATTATGTGGATCGTGTTCTGGCTCTGCCAGACCAGCATCATTGGGGCATCACCGGGGTTGGTCTGCGTTCTGGTGGCAATTCCGACAGGAAGGCTGAAGAATTTCGGGCGCAGGAAGGGCTGTATTCCCTGACGGAGATCGCCGCTGATGGTAAGGCTGAGATCCGTGTTATGGGGTGTCTGAAAGATTATCTTCAGGCCCCGGATGAACCGGAAAAGGTGCTTGCCCTTTTGGCGGACAAGGCCACCAAGATCATCTCCATGACCATCACGGAAGGTGGTTATAACATTGATGAGACAACAGGGGAGTTCCGCACGTCTCTGCCAGCTGTGCAGGCAGACCTTGCTGACCCGAAGAATCCCGGAACCATCTTCGGTTTTGTGGTGGAAGGTCTCCGTCGCCGCCGGGAGGCTGGGCATGGCGGCCTGACCATCATGTCTTGCGATAATTTGCGTCATAACGGGGATGTGTCCCGCAAGGCTTTTGTTGGATATGCCCGTGCTGTGGATGCTGATCTGGCCGACTGGATCGACCAGAATGTGACGTTCCCCAATGCGATGGTGGACCGTATTACTCCGTCCGTCTCGGATGAAGACAAAGCCAAGCTGAATGAGCGTAGCGGGCTAAAAGACCTTCAGCCGCTTCTCTCTGAAGATTTCATCCAGTGGGTGATTGAGGACAAGTTTGCAGCGGGCCGCCCTGCTTTTGAGAAGGTTGGTGTCGAGTTTACGGATCAGGTCAGTGCCTATGAACATGCCAAGATCCGGATGCTTAATTCCAGCCATCTTATTCTCAGCGCAGCGGGTATGTTGCTGAATCTCAAGTTGGTTGATGAAGTTCTGGGTGAGCCACGTGTGCATAAGTTTGTGGATTCTGTTCTGGAAAAGGACGTGATCCCCACCCTTAAGGCACCCCCGGGTGTAGACCTGCACAAATACAAAAGCACCCTGCTGACCCGTTTCTCCAATGCGGCTATGGCGGATCAGGTAGCCCGTATTGCATCTGATGCAACGTCCAAGGCACAGGTGTTCTGGACGGAAACAGTGCGTGCTGTACTGGAGGGAGGCCGGGACCGTACCCGGATCGTATATTGCATGGCTCTCCTGCTGGAGCTGCTGCGTGGTAAGAACGAAAAGGGTGAGAAAATTGCGCTTCAAGAGCCTTTCTTGAGCGAAGAGCAGTTGAAGATTGCTGCCTCTGATGACGTCTCAGAGTCGATCAATCTTCCGGCTTTTGATAGCTGGCGTGATCTTCTGACACCTGAGCTCAAGAAAGAAATTGCACATAACCGGGAGTTGATCCGTAAGGAGGGTGTGCTGTCTAGCTTGCCTGTGTGATGCCACTGCGCATGACCGGTGTGTAAGTATGAGATGAAAAAAGGGAGGTTTAGTCCTCCCTTTTTTTATGTTCATGAGTTCTCTGTGGATAAAATTATTTTTTGCCTTGCTAGGCTAATGATGTGAGAGGGTTTTTTTATCCCTACAAGCAGAGAGGAAGGCTTGCGCTGGGGAAAGGATTAAAATTATATTTAAGTTGGTAGGTTCTTTGACAACAAAAAAAAGACTTATATTACTTATGGTTACAGGAAGTCTGTTCCCCGCCCATGCGGGGATGAACCGCGGATGCGCCCTATTAACGGCGTTAATGGCTGCTGTTCCCCGCCCATGCGGGGATGAACCGGGCGTGGATGGGGCGACCTCAACACTACAACCCTGTTCCCCGCCCATGCGGGGATGAACCTGCCGTGGGTTCTGGAGGATGCGGCATAGCGTGCTGTTCCCCGCCCATGCGGGGATGAACCGACGAAACGGGCGAGACAGAGACGCCGCTAACTCTGTTCCCCGCCCATGCGGGGATGAACCGCGGCTGAACTCCACTAATGGAATTCGTGGACGCTGTTCCCCGCCCATGCGGGGATGAACCGCCAATATATCGGTTGATTTTTGTCTCTGGGATCTGTTCCCCGCCCATGCGGGGATGAACCGGCCACTTGATTGATTCACGATCAAACGGAGCGCTGTTCCCCGCCCATGCGGGGATGAACCGGCTTGATCCGCAGGCAGGCAGAGGACAGGGACCTGTTCCCCGCCCATGCGGGGATGAACCGTGGTCCCGATTCATCTTCATCCTGGCTGCTGGCTGTTCCCCGCCCATGCGGGGATGAACCGGCAGAGGAAGACCGCTACGATGCCAAAGAAGACTGTTCCCCGCCCATGCGGGGATGAACCGGGTTTCGGGCCGGTGCGAACGGTCTGGCAGTACTGTTCCCCGCCCATGCGGGGATGAACCGGCCAAGAGCGGATCAAAACCATTGAGGAAGCGCTGTTCCCCGCCCATGCGGGGATGAACCGATGAAAACGACGCTCTAAACCCATGGGGAACACTGTTCCCCGCCCATGCGGGGATGAACCGGCCGTTGCGCTGGGCCCCGTCATCCAGCAGGTCTGTTCCCCGCCCATGCGGGGATGAACCGGCGGCTCAAAAAAACCATCATCTGCCGACTTGCTGTTCCCCGCCCATGCGGGGATGAACCGGACGCCGGGGGATGGCCGGCGTCCACACAAAACTGTTCCCCGCCCATGCGGGGATGAACCGGGTATCTGGATATTATACCGCCGACTAGCGTCCTGTTCCCCGCCCATGCGGGGATGAACCGCACGAGGGAGGGAGCAACGATGACTGACCATGCTGTTCCCCGCCCATGCGGGGATGAACCGAACAGGCCGCTCTTGCCGCAGAATTGCGGGCGCTGTTCCCCGCCCATGCGGGGATGAACCGGCGGCATTTTTGGGCTGCCTCGAGGGGAAAATCTGTTCCCCGCCCATGCGGGGATGAACCGTGCCATGATGCTTTCCTTTACTTGCCTGCGGTCTGTTCCCCGCCCATGCGGGGATGAACCGGCCTACCTGCCTAGCGATGAGAAAACGCCCATCTGTTCCCCGCCCATGCGGGGATGAACCGATGGCGAACGAGACACCGCCCAGGCTCGCAAACTGTTCCCCGCCCATGCGGGGATGAACCGGGCGAATTGAAACGCTCTCCACACATTTCAATCTGTTCCCCGCCCATGCGGGGATGAACCGCCCCGGGGCTGTCCTCCGTGCTGATTGGGGTGCTGTTCCCCGCCCATGCGGGGATGAACCGCCGAATTATTGAGTACCGCTCACGATTTATGGCTGTTCCCCGCCCATGCGGGGATGAACCGCCGCATCTTGACAAGTCAAAAGGCAACGTTAACTGTTCCCCGCCCATGCGGGGATGAACCGGAGGGACAACCTATGGAAAACAATGGTTCGTTCTGTTCCCCGCCCATGCGGGGATGAACCGTCCAACTGCCACTGTAGAGCCGAGTTCATCATCTGTTCCCCGCCCATGCGGGGATGAACCGCCTGGCTGATCTCCTTTTTTGTTTCGGCGTGTCTGTTCCCCGCCCATGCGGGGATGAACCGACCTCGCTTCATTTTCATCCTCTCTGCCGGGACTGTTCCCCGCCCATGCGGGGATGAACCGAGAGGGGGCGACACCAGACCGATGTTCCGCACCTGTTCCCCGCCCATGCGGGGATGAACCGCGAAAACATGGACGCCCGGTTGAAGCAGTTCTCTGTTCCCCGCCCATGCGGGGATGAACCGCTGCTTGACGGACATGGCGAGCGATTTCTGGACTGTTCCCCGCCCATGCGGGGATGAACCGGGGACGGTGGGTTGCTCATGATGAGGTGGATGCTGTTCCCCGCCCATGCGGGGATGAACCGCGAGTAGGTCCGTTTGCTGTCGGGTCAGGCCACTGTTCCCCGCCCATGCGGGGATGAACCGACGAGCTGGAGATCGTGTCAGAGGGGACCGGCCTGTTCCCCGCCCATGCGGGGATGAACCGTCACCAAAAGAGGGGCCGTACTGATAAAAAGACTGTTCCCTGCCCATGCGGGGATGAACCGATGGCTGGCCGCTTGATGATCTGGCAGAGAAGCTGTTCCCCGCCCATGCGGGGATGAACCGGCTCATGCCTTTCTCGAGGCGTTTCTCTTCCACTGTTCCCCGCCCATGCGGGGATGAACCGAGGCAGATGATGGGCGAGAATAAGCCACCAGACTGTTCCCCGCCCATGCGGGGATGAACCGCGGTGTGCTCCTTCCAGCGTCACGCTGTCAGTCTGTTCCCCGCCCATGCGGGGATGAACCGGGATTATAGCGCTGATTATAATCGCCTGTGCTCTGTTCCCCGCCCATGCGGGGATGAACCGGTCGGTGACAGCGCAGAAGATATGTACCGTGCCTGTTCCCCGCCCATGCGGGGATGAACCGGCGATGTTGAATGTTACGCTGATCTGCTTCCGCTGTTCCCCGCCCATGCGGGGATGAACCGATGCCTAATATCGTACCACCCTCATGCCCAAGCTGTTCCCCGCCCATGCGGGGATGAACCGATTTAAGGCTATCATGCGTTTTACCCGGCCCACTGTTCCCCGCCTGTGCGGGGATGAGACCGTGTTATTTATAGCATGCAGTTATCTGCCCTTTAGAGGGGGAAGCCGGCTAGTTGTGCTGTCGCCATAGCCATTCCAGAGCCTCAGGCAAAGTCTGCTCAATAGTGGGGGCGTCTACATGTTGGGCATTGCGGGAGAAAACGAACTGATAGTCATAGCCCTTGTTTCCCAGCACACGGGCCAGATTCTCGCCAGCTAATACCCAGTCATGCATCCCGTCTGGCATGGGGCGGACAGGGTAAAAGAGGTCCTGATCTCCCATTTCGTACCAGATATGTAGCGGGGCCCGTTGTGCGGCGGGTATGAGGGCAGCACCGGGCTGGGGTGGCACAGCGTGCGGTGTGCCTGCCCACGGGGAATGAAGCTGCCAACCGCCACCAGGCAGGGTTGGGTCATGCGGCCATTGCTGATTGACCAGAGATGGCGAATAGGCCAACACCCGGTGATAGAGATTCGGTCGAAACCACGCCATGGCAAAGGCCGCTGCCCCGCTGGAGCTAAACCCCATGGTGGCCCGTTCCTCTGGGTTGTGGGAGAGGGTGATGCTGGCCTTTTGTTCCACGAGAGGTAGAACATGCGCTTCCACCCAATCCGCATAAGCACCGGACATGGTGTCATATTCCCGTCCTCGCTCACTGCCTTGGGCATCGCCACCGCCTGACCCTACGCCAATAATGACCATGGGAGGAATCCGGTGTTGCTCTATGAGTCTATCGACCAAGGCGAACAGGTCTCGGCCCGGGTAAATGCCATCATTGCCGCCATCACCGAAGATCAGGAACGGTAAAGGACGATCAGTAGGGATATTGGGAGGAACATAAACATCCACCGTGCGGGTCCATGGTGCTGGATGGGCCCCGGGTACGTTCAGGATGGAAGGATCACCCGGCTGGCTGGTGGATACATTTTTCATTCCAGTGGCGCAGGGCACCGGTTCGTCCCGCATGGTGCCGGGATTATAGCCACTGGTGGGGGAGGAGGTTAGCGTAAAGCTGATGAGCCGCCCCCGGGCAGGCTGTATGTCCTGCCATAGGGCGGGCAGGGTATGAGTCGGGCCAAGAATGTAATTGCCTGTTTTGTTCGCTGGCGGCAGGGTTTCATCTGGTAGATCAATCGCCTGTGGGTAGAGTGGGTTGTGCGGGTCGTGCACAGGCATGGCGCCGCTACCGTTCTGAAGTCCGGATGTATCAATAAAGAATGGTTTGTGTGGGTCTGTCGTGTTGGCCTGTGGGGGCTGGAGTGCTTCTAGCGGTGTGCACTCAGCCGGGTTAGCCTGCGCCTGACAGAGGGAGAGGCTACCAAGGATAAGTGTTAGGGCACCAGCACGTAGGCTATGCGCCCAGAGACGGGATGTCTGACGATGGTATGATGAATGAAATAACATGGGGCCGTCATGGGATGAAAAGGAATGAAGAACTCCCCCTAACGCTATCATAGTTCAGCCTATGGGAAAGCCATGTGGCTTGAAAAGAAACAGGCCCCGATAATGTGGGGCCTGTTGTAGTTGGGGTTAACTCGGTTGATGCGTTTTGATGAGCGAGGCGAGTTTTTCCATGTCGTTTTGGGAAATCTTTTGCAGAGGACTGGGGAGCGCATCGGCACCTGCTAGGCCCATAATCTCTGCCGCCGAGGCGATGACACGCAAGGAGCCACCATAGCGGGCACTCATCTCCCAGAAAGGGGTGAAGATGGCATTGATGCGGGCCACGTCGTCTTTTTGCCCGGCTAGAGCGGCATCTGTCAGCTGGCGGGCTAGACGGGGGAACAGGCCGCCCCATTCGGAATACCAGATGTGGGCACCTTGCATCAGGGCATTGGCGGCCGTTGGGTCACCACTAATGCCGGGAGAAATGCTCTTAGGTAGCGTTGGTAGCAGGCGTTTCATCCGGGCTGTGGCTTTCTCTACCGTGGGGGAGCCGCTAGGGAGCTTGACGGAGCGGACATGCGGTAGCTCACAGATGCGCTGCATCAGCGCATCGGAGAAATGGAACTGCGTTGTGCCGGGGGTATCGTACACCACCAGCGGAACGGAAATGTGCTTATTGACGGTCTCGTACAGGGTGAAAACTTCTTCTTCCCGTAGAGGAAAGTAGCTCATAGGAGGCAGGAGCAGAGCTTTAGCACCGGCTTTTTGGGCGTCCTCAGCTAGGAGGAGGGTATCCCGCAAATTAATGGCCCCGATGCTGACGAGAACCGGCGTTGTACCGGCTTGCTGTACAGCTAGTCGGGCGATTTTTTCACGTTCGTTACGCGTCAGGAAGGCATAGCTGCCGGTGGAGCCAAGAGCCCCGATAGAGTCCACCTTGGCTTCTACCAACCGGGTAATTAGTGTCGCAAAGCGTGCTTCATCAGGAGCTGCCTGATGCATAGGGGTGATGGGGAAGGCACTTAGCCCTTTGAAGGAAAAAGTCATGGAAATCAGTCCTTGCCGTTACGGTCTGGGCATGATGGCGGGAAAAAGGCCGGACCGTATAGAAGGAATGTGATCTTTCTGGCTCTTGGGTCTAGCGGTGGTTAGAGCGGTGCAGGGCCGACCCGGTAACGGCCCGGTGTTGTGCCGAATGTCCGGCGGAAGAGGCGGCCCATATGGCTTTGGTCGGCAAAGCCGGCATCTATGGCAGCCTGTAGGTTGCTGCTACCGGAACGGAGCTGCGCCTTGGTCATATTGAGTTGCTGAAGTAGCCGGAAGGCCTGCGGTGCTAGCCCGTAATGACGTTGAAAGCGGCGGGAATAGGCCTCCCGGCTCATTCTGGCCTGACGGGCAAGCGTTTGGATAGAACCCATCAAGGGGGCATCCTGCATAGGCAGCGGGAGGGGCAGAGGTGGTGCCAGATGGATGCGTGAAGCTTGTTCCCCAAGATGATGGCGGATCAGCCCGGCACAGTCGGCTCGATCCGTGTAGAGGCCGGGTATAAGATAGAGATTCAGGCAGAAAGTTTGCCCGGCCTGTGTGGGGTTGTCATCACGGGAGATGTGGGGCGTGTTAGCGGGGATGAGCAAGGCCTGTCCCGCCGTGAGACGGATCGACTGGCCCGCAATGAGAAAATGACGGCAGCCCGAAAGTAGGAAAGCGAGCTGATCTTCCTGATGAAAATGTAAAGGCAAGGCGAGGGTAGTGCCTTGTGCCATGCTCATCTCTTTTATGTCGGGGTGGCTGGCCCGCCAGTAATGCCATGGCGGCCCGGACGAAAGCAGAGAAGAGGAAGAAAGAAGCATGGCATTATTTCAAGGCATGTCTGATCCCAAATAGGGTTAGGATAATCCGTTTAGCGTTATGCCGTCCATTGAGGGCTGCAAAAATAGAATGACCGGTCTATTTTAATGGACAGATTAGAACCTCTCTGCTATAGAAGTAGCATGACAGTTGCAGAGAAACATGTGCAGGCCCGTCGGCGTATTCTAGAATCCGCCCGTCCTCTCATCGGGATGAGGGGGTTTTCTGCCGTGGGTCTTAGTCAGATTCTGGAGGCAGCCAATATCCCCAAAGGCTCCTTTTATCATTATTTTGAGTCGAAGGAGCATTTCGGGGCGGCCCTGCTGGAGCTCTATAACGAACAGTATATGGAGAGTCTTGATGCCCTCATTGCCCAGAAGGGCAAAACAGGGTTCGAGAAGCTGTCTATCTATTGTCAGTGTTGGATAGATGCTCAACATAATGGACGCTTGAGCGGGAAGTGCCTTGTCGTCAAATTAGCAGCTGAGGTGTCCGACCTTTCCGAAAGGATGCGTTTGATTCTTGAGGAAGGAACGACCGGCATTGTGGATCGTCTGGCTCGCATCATCGAGGAAGGCCAGAAAGATGGTTCCATCACAAAGGGGCTGCCTGCCCGACAGATGGCTTCTGTGGTGTATCAGACATGGCTTGGTGCCACCTTGCTTGTGAAGGTGACGCATCAGCCGGTGCCGTTTGAGGAAGCGTTCGCAGTAACAAGAAGGCTCGTAGCGGCCTGATTTTCTGCCCTTTTTTAAAGGGTTTGTGTATTTTTTCAGAATGGCCTTTCATTTTAGAGATGACCGGTCTATTTTTAATTGATCCCAATGAAGACGAGTGGCAGACTCCGTAAGGTGCCCCGGCCATAAGGGATAGAGAGTTTAGTGGTAACGCCAGCTTAGAGATGACCAGTCTATTACATGGTGCGACCCGTAGAGTGAAAGAGAGGATGTTATGGATAATTTTGAATTCTATAACCCGACAAAGATTCTTTTTGGCAAAGGCATGATTGCCAAGCTGGATGAACAGCTGGGTAAGCAAGCACGGGTTCTCATCCTCTATGGTGGTTCCAGTGCGGAGAAGAGTGGTACGCTTGCCGAGGTGCGCAAAGCCCTTGGGAACCGTAGCTTCTGCGAGTTTGGCGGTATTGAAGCCAACCCGACTTACGAAACCCTTATGAAGGCCGTTGATGTTGCCCGTAAGGAGAAGGTGGATTTCCTGCTGGCCGTGGGTGGTGGCTCCGTCATGGACGGTACAAAATTCGTCGCTGCTGCTGTGCCTTATCAGGGCGAACCGTGGGAAATTCTGTTGAAGCAGGGTGAAACGGTGAAAGAGGCCCTGCCGCTCGGCACGGTCGTGACGCTGCCAGCTACTGGGTCGGAGATGAACAATATTGCCGTGATCTCCCGTAAGGAGACAGGTGATAAGTTGGCTTTCTCAAACCCGCATGTTTTCCCGGTTTTCTCGGTCCTGGACCCGACACGGACATTCAGCCTTCCAGCTCGTCAGGTGGCCAATGGTGTGGCGGATTCCTTCGTACATGTGATGGAAGCGTATATGACACTGCCGCAGGATGCGATGGTGCAGGATCGCTACGCAGAAGGGCTTCTGCTTAGCCTGCATGATATTGCAGCGCGCATTACCAAGGCCCCGAGCGATGATTATGACCTGCGGGCTAATCTGATGTGGGTGGCAACACAGGCCCTGAATGGCCTGATCGGTGCCGGGGTGAAGCAGGACTGGGCGACTCACGCTATCGGTCACGAACTGACAGCGAAATACGGGATCGACCATGCCCGGACATTGGCCATTGTCTTCCCGGCTATGCTGAAGGAACGCCGGGAGCAGAAGCGGGCCAAGCTGCTGCAATATGCGACCCGAGTGCTGGGACTAACGGAAGGCACAGAGGATGAGCGTATTGATGCTGCCATCGCCCGTGTTGAGGCCTTCTTTGAGGGGCTGGATATTCCCGTCCGCTTGTCCGCCTATGAGATTGATCAGACCGGCATAGACCCCATTATTGCTCAGCTTAAAGAGCATGGCATGACCGCCCTTGGGGAAGGTGCAGACATTACACCAGAAATTAGCCGCAAAGTTCTGGAAAGAAGTCTGTAAGGTACCAATATCTACCTAGGGGGGATGATTCATGTATTCATCTCATTCCCCCCTGCCTAACTACGGGTAAATATTCCTTAATTACCCGTAGATAACATAAGGCTCCGCCGCTGGCGTCCTGAGAGGAGCGAGGTGTATCATGGCATTCGCCACTATTAACCCTTATACGAACGAACTTCTTAAAGAATTCCCAGAGGCAACCGAGCAGGACGTAAAGGCCGCTCTGGATAAAGGCCATAAGGCCTACGAGGCATGGCGGGCAACCAGTTTCGAAGAGCGTGCCAAGCTGATGAAGAATATCGGTGCTCTGCTGCGGCGGGATGCTGATAAGCTGGCCCGTCTAGCTGCACTGGAGATGGGCAAGGTACTGACCGAAGGTAAGGCAGAGGTGATTCTCTCTGCGGAGATCTGCGAATATTACGCAGAGAATCTTGCCGAACTATTGAAGCCGGAAGAGCTTAAGGTCTCCGACCCGAAGGTGGGCCGTGCGACCATGGTGTACGAGCCGCAGGGCATCGTGCTTGCCATTGAACCTTGGAACTTCCCTTACTATCAGGTGCTGCGCATCGTTGCCCCGCAGCTTTCTGCCGGTAATGCCGTTCTTCTGAAACACGCAGGTAACCTGCCCCAGTGTGCAGCGGCCTGCCAAGAATTGGTTGAGGAAGCCGGTGCACCGAAGGGCCTGTTCCAGAACATTTACATGCCGCACAAATTCACGGACATGGTACTGGAAGACCCCCGCACCTGCGGCGTTGCGCTGACAGGCTCCGAGCGAGCCGGGTCCATCGTGGCTGGTACGGCTGGTAAGGCCCTCAAAAAGGCAACGATGGAGCTGGGGGGCAGCGATGCCTTCATTGTTCTGGATGATGCCGACCTCGAGAAGACCGTCAAATGGGCTGTGTTTGGCCGTCACTGGAACGCTGGTCAGGTCTGTGTGTCTGCAAAACGCATCATCGTGGTGGACAGCCTCTATGATCGTTTCGTGGAACTGTACAAGAAGGGCATCGCCGCGCTGAAGGCCGGTGATCCGATGGACCCGAACACTACCTTTGCTCCTCTGTCCTCTCAGAAGGCTGCGGATGATCTGCGGGAGTTGGTCCAGAAGGCCGTCAAGCAGGGTGCGAAGGCCGAGACGATCCCTGTACCTGTGCCTAATCAGGGGGCTTTCTTCCAGCCCGTCATCCTGACCGGACTTGATGAGAACAACGAGGCCCGTCACTGGGAGTTCTTTGGTCCTGTCACGCAGCTTTACCGCGCGAAGGATGAGGATGATGCCGTCCGCATCGCCAATGATTCCCCTTACGGGCTGGGTGGTTCCATCTTCTCCAAGGATGAGGCTCATGCGCTTCGTGTAGCCTCCAGGCTCCGTACTGGCATGGTGTTCATCAACCATCCGACGGGTACCAAGGCTGAACTGCCCTTCGGTGGTATCGCCCGTTCTGGCTTTGGCAGGGAACTAATGGCCCTAGGCATCAAGGAGTTTGTGAACCACAAGCTCATCAACGTCGTGGATATTGATGCTCCGTTCTAAGAACTGGGCTGGTCCATATCTCTGGTCATGAAAAAGGCGGCTCCACCATGGGGGCCGCCTTTTTTCGTGTCTGGAGGTCTTACCGCCCCAGCATGGAGCCCATGATACCATCTCGCCGGATGATGCCATGCAGTAGGGCAGCCCCGATATGGGCGAGGATAAGCAGGATCAGCCCATAGGCCAGCAGGCTGTGTAGGCAGCGTAGTTCACCCCAGAGATGGGGATGGAAGCCCATGAGGGACGGGATGTGGCAGCCACCCCACAGGGTGATCGGGTATCCGCCCGCCGAGAGCATAGCCCAGCCGACCAGCGGCAGGGCGAGCATGAAGCCATAAAGCAGGATATGGGACAGATGCGCCGCCAGCTTCATGGGGGCGGGCAGATCATTGGGTAGTGGTGGCGTGTGGTTGGTAAACCGGTTGATGAGCCGGACAATCACTAGCAGTAGGAGCAGGAAACCTACCGTGCGGTGCAGCGTGAAGAGACTGGCGTAGTGAACGGTGGAGTTATGCGCCATGAACAGCCCGACAAAGAGCATAACAATGATGAGAGCCGCCATCACCCAGTGCAGCAGGATAGAGAGGCGGGGGAAGGGAGCAGCATGGCCCGTATTCTGTGGAAATGACATGGATTACTGGCCTTTTCCGTCCGGGGTGAGGGTGGGATGGGTGATGTCGCCCGGTGTAACCATGCTGGGCGTCTTGTGCTCGGCAGATCGGGTTGCATAGGACTTCATGTAGACTGACGAGCGCAGGGCCAGCAGCGGGTCGTCAGAGGTGCTGATTCCATCCGGCAGGATGGTGGGGTCAAACACCATGGGGCCACAGGGGCTTTCATCCTCGCTGTAAGCTTTCGTGAACGTCACCGTGCCGACTGTCACTTTTTGGTCGGCTTCGTCCCAAGGTTGGCTGGGGTCGTTAATGGGGTCTCCCTCACGGGCAATCGTGGCGACGATATCCCAGCGGAGAGGCCGTTGGTCTAACGTCTGCACAAGCCGTTTAAAGAGATAGTTCTTATCATTGGCACTGCTGCCTTCAGCTGGGCTGAAAGGTTCTTGTGCTACGGCCGCCCAGCGGACAGGCGTCTTTTTTCCCGCTTCGTCCGTTAGAATGAAGCTGTCGAGGCTGTTGTAGGTGTCGTTGGTCAGGTCGGACGCCTGCTTGTGAGATTTAGCCTGCTCAAAGGCTGTTTTTAGCCAGGGGCGTTGGGCTGCATAGGCCCGGATGGCGGCCGGGTCCGGCTTGTTGGTTGCAGGGTCCAACCGTGCCGTCTTGAAGAAAGCGAAGGCATCAGCAATATCCCGCATGACTTGGAGAGGCGCATCCACAAGGGCCATCCGCCAATCATCCCCAGTTGAGGAGCGTATTTGCATGGCTAGGCTGCGGGCTGCAGCCGGGTTGTCTGGCAGGTAGGGCAGCGGCGGGGCTAGCGAAAAACGCCCCATGACAGGTAGGTGCTCCCCCTTGAATATACCGGAGCGGGACAGGGCACGGCCCTCCGGTGTGGGGTCGAACCAGCCTGTGGCACACATGCCTTTGGCGTGGGCACGGCGGAAGCCTCTGTCCAGTGCGCCGGCTTTCTGGAAACGCTGCATGAAGTGGGAAGGAGATATGGCGGCCGGACTGAAAACGCCAGCCGTCCAGGCCATCAGGCCACCCAGACAAAGTGGCGGCAGCACGACCGCAGCCCAGCGGGCTGGGCTGCCCTTGCGGGGGGAATGTGCCATTGGGATGATCTTCCTAACAGGTGATGGAACTTTGCCCTCAGGCTGTATCAGATGTCACCAATGACGGGAAGAAAAGTGGATGGTCGCACCAGAAGACTCCACCCGCCGGATGTGGCAGGTGGAGCTGTTTTCTGCTTCAGGGCATCGCCCCGATAGGTAGCGGCTTGAGGTGGGCATTAGTGCCACGGCCTACGGCATCCGGGGCATCATGGGTTAGGTCCTCATGCGCTTCAGGATGTTCGGAGGCATTGACGTCGCCAACCTGCTTGGGGTGGTGCAGCCCCTCATATTGGAAGGCACCGACCGATAGCGTCTCGGCCATTGTGGGAAGGTTCTTAGAGTCCCACCCGCCGCCAAGGCTGCGAATTAGCGAGACGTCAGCCTGATACAGCCTCGTGGCTACTTCCACCTGCGTGATGCGGCTGTGGAGGGTGTTTTCCTGGCTGAAAATGGCATCCAGATAGGTGCCCACGCCGCCCTGATAGAGCGTCATGGTCATGTTCTGTGTTTCCAGATTAGCATTGACGGCCTTTTCCAGAGCTTGGTTTTCCAGATTCAGGCGGTTGGTGCGGGAGAGACCATCCTCCACTTCCCGGAAGGCGGAGAGAACGGTCGTGCGGTACTGGTCCCGTGTTTCCCGGTAAGCTGACCATGACCGCTGGAGCTCTGCCCGATGCACGCCGCCATCAAAGAGCGGGATGTTCATGCGGGCACCGTAGGTCCAGAGCGAGTTGGCCAGATTAGCCAGCTTGAAGCCATTGGCCTCGAACCCGGCATCCGCATTGAGGGAGAAATGCGGGTAGAAGGCGGCACGGGCAATGCCGATGGCCCGGTTTGCCTGTGCCATTTCACGCTCTGCACTGGCAATGTCAGGCCGCCGCTGGAGCAGGCCGGAGGGTACACCCGTAGGGATGGCAGGCTGGTGGAAGTCCAGTGCTTTGACCGGGTCGATATGGAAGCTGGAGGGCGCACTGTTGGTTAGAACGGCAATGGCGTGTTCTGTAACCTCACGGGCAGCTTGAATGTCGTACAGGGCCGCCTGCGTGGTGTAGAGCTGGGCCTCCGCACGGGCGAGGTCCAGCCGTGGGGCGGCCTTGTATTTCAGCTGGGTGCGGGTGACATCCAGTGCTCGGTTATAATAGGCGATGGACTGCTGGTAGATGGCGATTTGTGCATCATAGCCACGCAGCTGGATATAGTCGGTCGCCAGTTCGGCCTCCAGGCTCAGCCTTGCCATGGCAAAGCGGGCGGCCTCCTGCTGGGCAGCCTGCCGGTTCATGCGGACACGGTTGCGGATGGAGGACCAGATGTCCGGCTCCCACGAGGCTAGACCGGCATATTCTTCCTGCGTCTGGGTTAGGGTGGCCCCGTTACGGAAAAGCCTATCTGCCGACTGTTTGTTATCCGACCCGCCTGCATCAAGGCTGAGATGGGGGAGCAGGTCTGCCCGTGCTTTGGCGACGAGAGACCGGGCCTGAAGGAACCGTTCCGCCGCTGCCTGAAGGTCGCCATTCTCCGCAATGGCTCTATCTTCCAGCTCGTTCAGTAGTGGGTCACGGAAGAGGGTCCACCAGTCGCTGGGTAGGGCTGTATCAGCCGGTTTGGCAACGGCGAAGGGAGCCTGCCCTTCCCAGCTATCCGGTACGACAAAATGCGGCGGTTCGTAGCGTGGGGCAAGGTCGCAGGCACCAAGGCTCGTCAGGGCCAGCAGGCCGCCACCTAAGGCAGCCCGACGGGACAGACGGCTCAGTTTGTGGCGAGCCTTCTTTATGGAGGAGACATGTTCAGAGATCATGGTGGTCATTAGTCATCATCTCCGGATTCTTCCCAGCCACTCTGATTGTAGCCCCGGGCAGGTGTCACGATATGGACGGGGTCGCCCTCCAGCAGGTCGGCAGGCGGGTTGTTGATGATGCGGTCATCCGCCGTAATGCCGGCTTGAACCTCGGTGGAGCTATCCGCCATCTTGCCGACACGGATGTTCTTGAAATGAACGGTGTTTTTCTGATCCACGGTGGCAACCTGCATTCCTTTCTCCTGGAAGACGAGGGACCCCGTGGGAATCTTCAGCAGATGGGCGGCATTGTTGTTGGCCTTCAGCGAGACGGAGGCGAAGGTCCCCGGCCAGAGGGCGTGGTCGGCATTGTCCAGCGTAAATTCAGAGACGGCCGTTCTGGTGTTGGGGTCATAGCCGAGGGAGGCCGTCAGGAACTTGGCCGTAAAGGTGCGGTCGGGATACTGCGGCACGTGGATCTCCGCCGTCAGCCCGTCTGTTAGTATATAGGAGAAGATTTCCGGTACGGAGATGAAGAGACGCAGGCGGTGTGTATCGGCAACGGTAAAGAGTTCGGAGGCCCCACCAGCAGCGTTGAGCTGCCCGCCCCCGCTGTTGACGTAGTCACCCACATTGATGGAACGGGCCGTCACGACGCCATCGAACGGAGCCACGATCTGCTTGAACTTCTCCAGTGCGGCGAAGTGGTCCACATTGCGCTGGGCTGCCTCCATCTTGGCATAGGCGGCCTGTTCATCTGCCGTGGCAACGGAGACAGACTGACCAGACACAGCTTGGGAGTGGCCCATTGCCCGCCAACGGTTGGCTGTTACGGAGGCCAGATTATACTTGGCCTTCTGGGCGTCTAGATCAGCCAGAGCCTGGGCGTATTGGGCATCCAGTGCTGGGGCGTTGATCTCGGCCAGCACGTCACCTTGATGGACGACGGCACCGTAATCTTTGTACCACATTTTCACATAGCCGGAGACCTGCGCATAGATCGGGGCTTGATACCAGGCGTCAATTGTGCCTGGGAGGGTGAGGCTCACTTTGCTGTCTGCCTTGTGGGGAAGGATGACGGCCACGTTAGGCACGGCACTTTCCTCGGCGACATCATGCAGATGGGCATTATGGGTGATGCGGCCAAGCAGAAGCACGACGACGTACAGGCCAAGCACTAGGGCGATCAGGCCAAGCAGTAATTTATGTTTACGGGACATGCTGGCCATCAGACGGTCTCCTTATGACGCGCATTACGGTTGTGAAGGATTGCATAGACACAGGGAACAAAGAGCAGTGTGGAAAGCGTGGCGACAATCAGCCCGCCAATCACGGCCCGGCCCAGTGGGGCATTGGTGGAGTTGGAGGTAGCCATGGGGATCATCCCCACCACCATGGCAAGGGCGGTCATCAGCACGGGGCGGATACGTTCCCGTCCGGCTTCTGTTGCCGCCCGGAGGGCATCGCCATGCATTTCGATCCGCTCTCTGGCGAAGGACACCACAAGAATGGAGTTCGCTGTGGCGGTCCCCATGCACATGATGGCACCCGTTAGGGCCGGGACGGACAGGCGTGTTCCGGTTAGGAACAAGGCCCAGGCGATCCCTGCCAGCGCACCCGGCAGAGCCGTGATGATGATGAATGGATCCATCCAGGATTGGAAGTTGACGACAATCAGCAGATAGATCAGCACGACAGAAACCATCAGCCCGATAACAAGCTGGCTGTAGGCCCCATACATGGTCACGGCGGCCCCGTGAATCTCCGTCGCAGCCGTTTTGGGCAGCAGGGGTTTCGTGTCGTTGATGACCTTCTTGACGTCCGTTAGGACAGCACCAAGGTCTCGCCCTTCGGTGGAGACATAGATGTCCACCTCCGGCATGGAGTTGAAGTGAGAGACCTCACCCGGCGTGCCAGTCGGCACGACAGTGCTGATGCTTCCCAGAAGCTGGTCGCCCGTCCCGGTTGGGTTGCCATCGCCCTTATCCACCGGAATGGTCAGCAGGTCGCTCAGATGCGTTAGTTGGTCCTGCGAGACGTAGGTGTTCAGCGGGAAGGTGACATCGTTGCTGGGGTCGAGCCAGAACTGTGGGTCCACCGTGCTGGAGCCAGAAAGCGTCATCAGCTGGTTGTTGGCGAGGTCGGCTTCGGTCAGGCCGGTGGCCTGGCTGAAGGTCCGGTTGCCACGGATCATCAGGGTTGGTGTCTTCATCGTTTGCTGGATGACGACATCGGCAGCACCCGGAATATGGCGCAGACGCGTTATGATCTTGCGGGCATAATCATAATTATCCGCAATATCTGGCCCGTTGATCTGAATGTCGATCGGTGCGGGAGAGCCGAAGTTGAGGATTTTGGCTGTCAGGTCCGCCGGTTGGAAGGTGAAGACCGTGCCGGGGAAGCGGGCGGATAGGTCCTTCCGCAGTAGGGCACGATAATCCCAAACAGGGGAGGCTTCATCCTTCAGGGCTATTGTCAGGTCGCAATCCTGTGTTCCGATGGTCGGAGTGGGGATGAAGGCCTGGTTATGCGCCCCTTCTGGCAGGCCACAGTTGCTGACGATCTCTTCGACCTGCCCGGGTAGATCATGCTCGATGCGGTCGGAGACCAGAGCGGCAATGCGTCCGGCAACCTCAATACGGGTACCTAGCGGAGCACGCATATGCATCTGGAGCGCATTAGACTTCGTCTCTGGGAAGAAGTCCCGCCCAGCCGTGAAGTATAACCCTAGTGAAAGGATCGAGAGGCCAAGGAAGACGCCGACAAATATTTTGCGCTGTTCTACACAGCGGACCAGCAGGGCGTAGTAGCTATCCCGGAAGCTGTTGAACCGTTTTTCAAACCCTTGCTGAAAGCGGATGAAGAAGCCCATGACACCGCTGTGTGTCGGCAGGGGGGCGGGGCGGTTGTGGCTGTCCGTGCCATCCCCACGCTGGATAGGGTGCCCTGCTGCTGCCGCTGCATTGTTGGCATCAGCGATGTGTTGCTCCTTGTCGGGGATGTTCTGGCCGTGACTGTGATTGGCCAGCAGATACTTTGCCATTGTCGGGACGAGCGTCCGGGAGAGGACAAACGAGGCGATCATGGCGAAGATGATGGCTTCTGCCATAGGGCGGAAGAGATAGCCTGCCACGCCGTCCAGTTCGAACAGGGGCAGCCAGACAATGCAGATGCAGGTGGTGGAGACAAAGGTTGCCGTCACGATCTGGTTGGCCGCATCAATGATGGCAGGCTCAAGTGCTTTGCCCATCTCCAGGTGGGTGTCGATGTTCTCGATCATCACCGTGGCGTCATCTACGAGGATACCAACGGCCAGAGCAAGCCCGCCGAGTGTCATGACATTGATGGATTCACCAGCCCAGCCCAGCCCGATGACCGAGCATAGAATGGCCAGCGGGATGGAGGTCGCAATGATGACGGTAGAACGCCACGACCCGAGGAAGAGCAGCACCACGATACCTGTCAGGAAGGCGGCGGTGACCATCTCCCGCACCACGTCCTTGATGGCATCTTTCACGAAGATGGAGGCATCGGTCAGGATGCTGACTTTCACGTCATCCGGCAGGACGGCCCGCAAGCGGGGGAGGGCTTTCTTCACGCCATCCACAACATCCAGCGTGGAGGCCTCGCCACTCTTCATGACGACAACTTCAACACCCTGACGCCCTTTGACGAGAACAAGGTTGGTTTGTGGATGGCCGCCTCGGTAAACATCCGCCACATCGTGAACGTAGATTACCGCATTGCCCACCCGCTTGACCGGAATATTGCCGATGGCCTTCATGCTTTTGGGGGTGGCGTTGGTCTGCACCATCCAGTCCACAGCGTCGATCTTCTGGTCACCAGCAGGGAGGACGATGTTCTGGTCATGCATGGC
This sequence comes from Bombella favorum, assembly GCF_014048475.1. GTDB lineage: Bacteria > Pseudomonadota > Alphaproteobacteria > Acetobacterales > Acetobacteraceae > Bombella > Bombella favorum. The sequence continues at coordinate 61,002 of NZ_NWUS01000003.1, read as the reverse complement.
ATTTTGCACGTCCATGGCCGAGAGGTGGTGCGCCCGGAGCTGGTCCTGATTCAGCGTGACCATCACGAAGCTATCCATCCCGCCATAGGGGTGCGGTACCACGGCCCCCTCAACAGTGACGAGAAGCGGGCGGACACGGATCATCGCCAGCTTGTAGAGGTCGGACGGTGTCTGCTTGTCCGAGGTGATCTGCAACGAGATAACCGGAACAGAAGATGCATCTAGCCGCATGATCATCGGGGCAGGGATGTTCACCGGTAGCTGCTTGATGACGGTCTGGGAAATGGCGGTTACTTCCGCCTCTGCTTCGCCAATCTCAGACCCGGGCTGGAAGAAGATGGTTACAATCCCACGCCCATAATAGGAGTTGGATTCCATATGTTCGATGCCCTCCACAGTGGAGGTCACCATCAGCTCGTAGTTGTAGATGATACGGCCTGCAAATTCCTCAGGCAGCATCCCGCCATAGGTCCAGACGGCAGAGACCACCGGGATCTTGATATTCGGAAAGACGTCAGTCGGTGTTTTGAAGACTGACATCACCCCGAACATCACGATCAGGATGGACAGTACCACAAAGGTCAGAGGCCGCTTCAGGGCGGTGATGACAATGGCATTCATGGGTTTGACTGTTCCAGTTTTATTCCAGAGGCAGAAGGAAGTTGGAACAACTTAGGCAAAAAGGGCGATAAGGCGAATTAAATACTGTTTTAGTCTGCTTTATGACATCCCTGTAAGGAATTCCACGGGTAGCTGTGGCTCTTGCAAGGCGGCTTTTTCTTGCTGGTGAAGGCTCTTGTGAGGCAGTCTTTGACATGTGTTGCAGATTACAAAAAGGTCACAAAAACAAACCAGCCCCCAACCATAGCGGCAGGAGGCTGATCGTGGCTGTTGTTTTGTTTGTTCGGGTGTCAGTTCTTAGGACGCTGCTCGGGAGTTGCCGGTTGTGGCATGGAGCGGCGAATGCGCCGTACGGCACTGTCTTTCACGCTCTTGCTGTTATTGCCCCAGCTCTTCCGTATGAAGCTGACAACGTCGGCTATGTCCTTGTCGGAAAGTGTGTCTGCAAAACCCGGCATGGTGAAGGCAGAGGGCGATGTATGTAGGGCGTGAGTGCTGTCACCTGCCAGGACGATATGAATGAGCGAGGTGGCATCTGCCGTCATGACGACTGGATTCCCGGCTAGCGGGGGGAAGACCGTCCCATAGCCTGCTCCGTCGGTACGATGGCAGGCGGCGCAGCGGTCCATGTAAATTTGTGCACCCGGCTGGGACATGTCGGCACGGCGCAGCATGGCTGCTGTTGAAGGGTCGTAGACCCAAGGTGTTTCCTTCTGGGCGGGGGCCAGCAGCATGAGGTAACGGGCGATAGCGTGTAGGTCGGCGTCCTTAAAGGCATGGGCACTATGAAGGATGACAGGTGTCATACCCCCAAAGCTAGCACCTGTTCGTGCCCGGCCTGTGCGGAGAAACTCCACAATATCCTCTTCGCTCCAGCGGCCCAGTCCTGTGCGGTTTTCTTGCCGGATGGAGGGAACAACCCATTGCTCCACCACGCCGCCGCCGGAGAGAAAGAGTGGCCCATCCTTGGCGGTCTGGGCTTTCTCATTAAGGGTAATGCTACGGGGGCTGTGGCAGGCGCCGCAATGGCCAGGGCCTTCTACCAGATAGGCCCCACGGGCAAGCACAGGGTCGGAAAACTGGTTGTTGGTGCGTAGCTGGGCAGACTGGACGGAGGGAGAGAACAGCCATCGCCAAATATGCAACGGCCAGCGCATGGAGAGCGGCCAGATGATTCCATTGGCGGGCGGGTCAACCGGCTGCGGCGTAACGCCCCGCTGGAAATAGACATAGAGGGCGTGGATGTCTGCTTTGCTTAGACGTGCGTAAGATGGATAAGGCATGGCCGGGTAGAGCGCACTGCCATCCTTGCGGATGCCGAGCTGAACAGCCCGGGCGAATTCTGCCTCGGAATAATGGCCGATACCGTGAACGGGGTCCGGCGAGATGTTGGTGGAGTAGATGGTCCCCATAGGCAGTTTGAAGGGCATTCCGCCGCTATAGGCAGGACGGCCCGGCTGGGTATGACAGGCAGCGCAGTCGCCCAGAATGGCTTGATAATGGCCTTCTTCAATCACCCCAGCAGGCAGAGGGGCATCGTCAGCCCGTGCAGCCCGGGTTGGCAGGGCGGTCGCCATGATGCCCAGCAAACCTAACCCTACCATTAACAGGGGGCGGAGGGAGAACATGCGTTTCGTGCTGGTGGAAGGGAGAAGCAAGGACATCAGGCATGTACCATCGGGCCGGGATTACGGAGGTAGGTCTGGCGGATATGGTAGGCAGACCAATAGGCCAGCGCCGCCACCAGCCCGGTCGGATTGTAGCCCATCCCTTGAGGAAAGGCGCTGGAGCCGATGACGAACAGATTCGAGACATCCCAACTTTGAAGATACCGGTTCAGAGCGCTAGTTTTTGGATTATTCCCTAGAATGACCCCCCCATTGAGATGGGTCGTCTGATAGACACGGCTATCGAAGGGTTGGCCGGGGTGGAGGCTGTTCAGGCTGGTTTTCGTGGCCCCCATGGCCTGAGCAATGTCGCCAATATGGTTGACGACAAATTGGTTCATGCGGATGTCGTTGTCCTTCCAGGTGAAGGTCATCCGCAGCATGGGTTGGCCGTAAGCATTGCGCCATGTGGGGTCTAGGTCGAGATAGACATCCCGATAGGCCATGTTGCTACCGTGAGCATCAATAGCGAGGGAATGTTTGTACTGGTCGATCATGGCGGCTTTGTAAGCACTGCCCCAGCGAGGTGCGCCTTTTCCACCACTGTTCTGTGCTGCTGTAATAGGTTTTAGGCCCGCCTGATTCACCCAGATAGGGGAGCCGCCAATGAAACCGGCCTTGCCACGATCAAGCCCGGAATGGTTGAAATCATCAATGGCTACACCACCGCCACCAGCACCGACAAACTGATTGGTAAAGCGATTTTCAGGCAGCCAGACACGGGACGAAGTAATAGTCTGGTAGGTGAAGTTGCGGCCAATGGTCCCGGTTTGGCTGACTGGATCGTAAGGCTTGCCAATACCAGATGTCAGCATGAGGTGAACATTATTCAGCTGGAATGCGCTGAGAATGACCAGATCAGCCTCAATAACTTGCTCGGATTCAGTTTTCAGGTCGATATACCGCACACCGGTGGCTCTCTTGCGGGTATCATCCAGCATGATCTCCAGCACCTGCGCCTGCGTAATAAGGGTGAAGCGTTTATCCTGCCGCAGGGCGGGCAGGATGTTCACGTTGGGTGAGGCTTTGGAGTAGAGGTAGCAGGCATACCCACTGCAATAGCCGCAAAAATTGCAGGGGCCCATCTGGCAGCCATAGGGGTTGGTGTAGGGTTGGGATGCATTGGCAGCAGGCATACTATAGGGGTGGAAGCCTGCCTCACTGGCTGCTTTGCGGAAGACACTAGCCGAGAAGGTGTCTGCCATGGCTGGTAAGGGGAAATGGTCGGAACGGTCTGGTGCGAAGATGTTGCCTTGCCCGGTTTTTCTCCCTTGAACGGAAGAGGCTTCTCCAGAGGTGCCAAAGACCTTTTCTGCTTTGTCGAAGAACGGTTCTAGCTCTTTGTAGCTGATGCCATAGTCCTGAAGATGCATGTCCTTGGGGATGAACTTCTGCCCGTAGCGTTCGATGGTGGCACTACGCAGACGGAGGTCATCCTCCGTGACACGGAAGTGGCAACCCGACCAATGCAGCCCAGCCCCGCCGACTCCTTCGCCGGGCAGGAACGCTGCTAGTTGGCGGTAGGGTAGGGCAGTCTCGTTCGGTTTGTTGCGGATGGTCAGGGAGGTGTGAGCTAGTTTTTGAAAGAGACGTTTGCGTACAGCCCCTCGTAGCTCATCGATGGACCCGGGATAGGTCCCCTCAACGGCTGTGCTGTGATCGTGCCCACGCTCTAACATGGTGACGTTCAGCCCTGCTTCTGTCAGTTCCTTGGCCATGATGCTGCCTGCCCAGCCAGCACCGATGACAACAACATCTGGTTTTGCGGGAGGAAATGTCTGGTCCGGCATGGGGGTCAGCCCTCCTCATCATTCTGGAAAGAGGGGCTATAAGGGTCGGGTTTGGGAGGCATACCAACCGGCCCCAGAGGATAGGGAGCCCCTTCTTGATTGATCCAGTCCATAAAGTCCGCTCGGGCACCGGGAAAGCCCATCATCTTCCAGCCGCCCATAGCGTAGTTGCCACCATAAGCAGGGTCGGAGAAGGCACCTTCCAATGTGTTGGTACGTAGCTGCTCGAAGAAGGTAGCACCGGGAATCTCATTGAAAGAGAGCTTATTGTCTTCCAGGGTATGCAGTACATCATCCTGCCATTCTGGGGAGAGGGCGGCAAAGATGGCGTGATAGGTCATGAGGCAATAGGTGTTGATGGGTGTGATGGCCCCACGATACAGGTCCTGCGGGCTGTAAGGCAGCTGATAGCCCAGTTCGGGTGGACCATTTACGAAAGGGGCCTTCATGTACCAGAGGTCGCCATGACCGTAGGGTGTGGTCATCTGCCGGTCGATGAAGCGGGGCACACCAAGAGCCTGTGCTCCCGGCCCGTTTTCATCCTGCGGAAGGATGCGCTCGCAGGCATGGCAGAGAAAGAGATATTCTTCTGGATTAAAGAAGATAGGCTTGTAATGGGCCGGGTTATCATCTGGTGTGCTGGGTTGCTGCCCTGTGCTTTTTTCATCCGCTCTGGCCGCATGGCTGAGTAGGGGAACGCTGGAAAGGGAAGCGGCCCCCCCCATGAAGCCACGTCGGGACAGCGGGGCAAAAACACCGCGGGGGGGAAGAGGAGAAGATGATGTCATCGCACAGCGCAGCCCGGTTCAAGAAAGTAAAGAAACATCCAGCAGAGGGGCAGAATGGGAAAAAAGACAGCAGAAAACAAGTTAAGCCGCTGTCATCCCCGCTACTGAATGTCTTTTTTCTGCGTTCCGCTTTCTGTTCCCTTTATTGGGGTAGTGTGAGAACACCCGGCGGAGGGGAGTGAAGTCGACCTGTTGAGGGTGCTTGCCCCATTTCCGCCGTAGCAGGTTGTTGCCAGCCTTTGATGGCGGCGTTTGCGGAAGTGGTGGCATGGCTGGCAGCCTGTCCAGCTGTTGCAGTGGCCCCGCTCACAGCAGTACCGGCCGAGGACTGAGGTGCCGTTGCGTTGGGGGCAGAGAGGTCCGTGCTGCCCAGGTCTTGGCTCTGAATGGTTGTGGCATCCAGAGGGGTGCCTGTTGCATCGGTCAACCAGGAAGCAAGATGACTACGCACCTGATACTCCAGCTCGACATTCATGTCGTCCATCAGCTGGGTATTGAGTGTATGGAGGTTATGCTCCAGCCCGAGGTCGCTAGGGGCATCAATCGTGCGCTGAACATGGGCCGTGATGAAGCCATGATGATTATGGGCTGTATCATTAAGGTTCAGCTTGACCGTGTAGCTTCCGCTGAGCGCATGGTGCGGAGCTTTGGTCATTTCTGCTTTGGTGATAGTGAGGCTAGCCGTACCGGATGACCCCATGGCGTGCAGACGCTGATGAGCCATCAGGGTGAGTGTATCGGCAGGGTTTGTCGGACTTTTGGAGGAAATATCATCACTGTCCGGCTGGGCTTGATTGCCAACATTAACCTGACTGACATTCAGGTTAAGAGGGGGCAGATAGCTGTAATCCGGTGTGGGGAAGGTTTCCTCGCTGGGATTGCTGGAGGCACAGCCAGCCAGTAGAGCTAGCCCGCAGAATAGCCCCAGAGTGGAGAAAGAGGGACGCAGCCGCATGCGGCTGGTCAGATGCGGTCTTCTGGCACTATGGTTTGTCATGGTTTTCATGTCCGGCGCCTGGTTTCTTTTCGTGATTCTGCGGGGTGAGCTGCTCCCGGTCCGGCAGGCCTGCCTTCCGGCCTGCCTCTAGGATAGAGGACTGCACCCAGAGTTTAGAAGAAAATGGAAAAGATGTCCGGCTTTGTCCAGCCTCTTCGTGTTCTTCACAGGAGGAGGCGGAAGAAACTGTCGTAATTTCTTCCCACAAGGCGGAGGCCCGCCCTACGCCATAATCTTCCAGCCGGAAGGGGCGGGCATGTTTCAGTTCCTCAATGCAATGAGGATGATTGATGAACCATGCGAGGAGGAAGATGGGTACGAGCGGCGTTAATGCTCCATCCCCTATCAGGAGTTGCTCTTGCGGATGATAAAAGAGCGGAGCAGGCGTTGCCTGAGTTTCGCTTTTTTCTGTCAGAGTAGGCCAGAAGAGATAGAAAGTCTGTCCGTTTCTTTCATCGCTGAAGCGGCAGGCCACCCCCTTCTCTGTCGGCATGGTCAGTTCGGCCCGTACGATACGGCCACTGAAAGGCGAACAAGTCAGCGTATGGGGGCCGGCAGGGCGGGTCTCTAGCAGAGCCTTAATAAGTTTGGGGGAAAAGGGGGGTGAATTATCCTCAGTCTCCTCGCCTTCAGGCGGTGTGTCATCCTGTTCGAGCAGAACAGAAGGAGGCAGGAGGCGCAGTTCCGTACAGACGGTGCGGAACCAGAGGCCGATCAGCTGGAGGCAGGCCGCATGCGGAAGGCGGGCCAGCGGAGCCAGAGCGTCATGTGGGAAGTGGGCCTCTTCTGGTAGAGGGGTAACCTTACCCAGCAAGGTTGTGCTGAGTTGTTGGAGGCCCGGAGTGATGGCCTCCATGACCCGGCCGCCCCAATGGGCATCCAGTGCTAGAGCGTGGCAGGCAAGGAGGTTATCATCCGGGGAAAGCCACCAGCAGACATCCTGCTCTGTCTGTCTATGGCGGAGAATGAGGACATCCAACCCCGCAGGCGCCCAGTGTCGCCCGATGACATGCCAGCCGGGATAGAGCTGCCGGAGTGGCTTTCCATCCCGCCGGAGAGATGCTGGCAACTCTGCTGTCATGATGCGCCAGCGTCACCTTTTTCTGCACTATCGGGCAGATTGTCCCTGTTGAAGGTGAAGGCGGTGTTGCAGAAGTGACATTCCATAGAGATCACACCATCCTGCGCCATATGGTCGAGATCATCCTTATTGAAGCGCTCCAACACACCTTGAAGCCGAGCCCGACTACACCGGCAGCCGAAGGAAAGCGGCCGGGCCGGGGCCAATTCTACCCCCAAAGTGCCGAATAGGCGGTTAATGAGCGTAGTGGGTGCAAGGCCTGGGTCGAATAGCTCGTCCGCTGTGAGGGTCTGCCCAAAGGTGCAGGCTGTTTCCCACAGGTCCTGAATGGTGGCGTCGGAGGGTTTATGGTCATCATTGCCCGCAATGGGGGTGCTGTCTGGTAGACGCTCCAGTACCAGAGCACCAGCCTGCCATCCTGCTTCTGTATGGCGGGAAAAGAGGTGGATGGCGCAGTCGTGTTGCTCGCTAGTTTGGAAGTAATGCTCGGCCATGCTGGCCAGATTAGGGCCTTCCAGCCCGACAATACCTTGATAGCGGTCCGTATCCGGCCCTTGATCTACCGTGAAGGCCATATACCCCTTGCCCAGTAGCCCGGAGGCGTCATTGGGGAGGGGAAGCGTATAGTCTTCAGCCATGCGAGCCGTAAAACGCAGTTCGCCCGTATCCGTGCAGTCGGCCAGAAACAGGGAGACAGGCCCATCTCCCTTGACCTGAAGGGAGAAGGAGCCCTTGAATTTGAGTGCCGTTGCCATTGCCGCTACGAGGGCAAGGGCCTGCCCACCAAGAAGGCGCACCGGCTCCGGCAGCTCATCATGGCGGGAGAGAATGGCACCGGCAAGCGGGCCAAGTGTGATGAGCCGTCCCCGTACTGGCACATGGCCGAGATGGAACGGTGTGATGGCATGGGCGACCGTGAGGTCGGGTACATCATGCGGGCGATGGGAGGTGGTGGTCTCTGTCACCGGGGTGATCATCCTCTCTGTCGGGCCTGCCTTGATGCCTCATCCCGCTGGAGGAGGCATCAGGAGGAAGGGTTAACCCTGATAGGCTGAAAGGTCATCCTTTTCCATGCACCAGAGCAGGAGCCCCTTCTGGGCGTGCAGGCGGTTTTCTGCTTCATCAAACACAACGGAAGCCGGGCTTTCGAACACGGCTTCGCTAACTTCCTCCCCTATATGGGCAGGCAGGCAGTGCATGAACAGGGCCTGCGGAGACGCCAGCGCCATGAGGGCTTCATCCACATGGTAGGGGCGGAAAATTTTGAGGCGTTTTTCCGCATCCTTGTCCCCCATGCTGACCCATGTATCGGTGATGACAGCATCCGCACCTTCTGCGGCTTCCTTGGGGTCGTGTGTCAGCTGGATGTCACCGCCATTCTCCCGAGCCCAGTTCACGGCGGTTTCGGAGGGGGTGAACTCCCCTTCCGGTGTGGCCAGATGTAGGGAGAAGCCCAAACGAGCCGCTGCTTCGATCATGGAGGTGGCAACATTGTTACCATCGCCGATCCATGCGAGCTTTTTGCCGGTAATCGGGCCACGATGTTCCTCAAAGGTGAGGATATCGGCCAGAATTTGCACAGGGTGGGAGATAGGCGTCAGCCCATTGATGACGGGCACGCTACTCCAGCGGGCTAGTTCCCGTAGGTTGGCATCCGTACCGGTACGCAGCGTGATAACATCCAGAAAGCGAGAAAGGACGCGGGCTGTATCGGCAATGGTTTCACCACGACCCAGCTGCATTTCGGAAGGGGACAGGACATTAACGGTCCCGCCCAGCTGTTTCATTCCGACTTCGAAAGAGACACGGGTGCGGGTGGAGGGGCGGGACATCATCAGCCCCAATGCACGGCCTGCCAGCGGCAGACCAGGGCAGAGCGGGTGCTTACGGCCCTGCTGGAGCATCTTAACCCGTGCGGCGAGTGTGAGGATATGCCGTAAGGTCTCTGTGGAGTGATCCTTGATGTCCAGAAAGTGACGGGGCGATGAGGCCTTGGTGGTGCTCACGCAGGTGTCTCCTTACTTGTTGGCAAGGGCGTGAGCGGCACGCCCGATGCGGGTGGAGGCTTCCTGACAGTCAGCCTCGGTTGCGATGAGGGGGGGAACCAGACGCAGCACATTGTCCCCTGCGCCGATGGCCAGCAGGCCCTCGGCCATGACAGCTTCTAGCACCTCCCCGACAGGGATGCGGCAGCGTAGCCCCCGCATCAGCCCGATCCCACGGGCTTCTTCAAAGATGGTTGGGTAGTTCGTCACGCATGTCTGGAGCATAGCCCCGAAAGCCTCACCCGTTTTGCGGACGTGGTCCAGAAAACCGGGGGCCAGAATTTCTTTCAGCACGGCCAGCCCGGCGGAGCAGGCCAGTGGATTGCCACCATAGGTAGTACCATGTGTGCCGGGTGTGAGGTGCTTAGCCAGCGTCTCCCGGGCAAGTACGGCCCCAAGCGGGAAGCCGCCCCCAATACCCTTGGCGGAGGATACGACATCCGGCGTAATTCCTGCCTGCTCGAAGGCAAAGAGTGTACCGGTGCGGCCCATGCCGCTTTGTACTTCATCAATGCCTAGATAGAGCCCTTTTTCATCGCACAGAGTACGTAGATCACGCAGGAAGGCAGGGTCTGCGACCCGGATGCCACTTTCCCCCTGTACGGGCTCAAGCAGGATACCGGCTGTCTGATCCGTCACAGCGGCCCGGACGGCATCAATATCATTGAAAGGCACATGGTCGAACCCGTCTACCGGTGTGCCGAAGCCTTCCAGATAGGCCGGGTTGCCGGTGGCGGAGATGGTGGCCAGTGTCCGGCCATGAAAGGCGTTGTTGAAGCAGATAATCCGTGTGCGCTCGGGGTGGCCGTTCTTATACTGTGCCCGCCGGATCAGCTTGATGAGCCCTTCATTGGCTTCCGCACCTGAATTGCAGAAGAGGACGGAATCCGCAAAGCTGTTAGCGACCAGAATATCCGCCAGAGCTTTAGCCTGCGGTACCTGATAGAGATTGGAGACGTGGATGACCTTCTTCGCCTGTTCGGTAATGGCCTTTACAAGGGCTGGGTGGCTGTGCCCAAGGGAAGAAACAGCAATACCGGCACCGAAATCCAGATAACGTCGCCCATCCGTGCCGGTAAGCCAGAGTCCTTCGCCATGCTCAAAGGCGAGGTCAAAGCGTTTATAGTTCGGCATGATGGAGGCGATCATTGTGGACGCGTTCCTAGTCTAAAAACTGACGATATGCAGCTTACGTTCCGTTTCATGGTGTTTCCCCATGCTTTCAACGGAAAACACCCCTGTCTGGACTTTCAGATCAGGGGGAAACTGCCGGACTATACTGCTTGCAGAAAGTAAAATCGTCAAACCCTGTTTTTATAGGGAAGCAATGAGGGAGCCTTCATGACATGGCTTGTGGTTCGCCCGGTGGGGATCAGTCCGCCAGACGGTGATAGACGAGGTTTCGTGCAAGCCAGCAGCTGATGCGCACCTGATGGATGTGCTTGTTCCGGCGTTCAAAGTGCAATGTCCAGTCACCGGGTGGTGTGTGGTCGAGGGCACGGGGGCAGGGGAAGGTCCACAGGTCTGGCCCTAGGGAGGTCAGCCGTTCCATCCGCCCCGTGCCGAGAAAGCCGGAGAACCCCCCATGCAGTAATCCGCCCTGACTGGTGATAACGAAGCGGGATTTGTCTAGCTCATCACATTCATAGGTTCCTACAAGTTCTGCCGGGTCGGGTTGGGGGGTGGCAGGATAGGGGCGGAGCAGAACGTGGCGGTTCTCTCCCGGTCGCACCATGATGATGTGAGGGCCGGAGGGGCCATGCGCATTGGCCTGCATGTGTTCACCCTGAATGTGACGGATACGGACACTTCCGGCCTCGGCAAGCTGGGGGGTGATGATGTCCAGCGTTTCAGGCAGCATGAGGTAGTGGAGTTGGAGCTTGTCGTCTCCTGCTGCCGTGATACGGGCAGAGAGGCCGGTTTCCTCATCCAGCCAGAGGCCTTCTAGTGCATGCGGTTGGTTGGTAGGCTGCGGCTTGCTGGCCGGCTTTTCTTCTTCTCCAAGAAAGGCCCGGAACAGGCTTGCCGCTGCTTGTTGGGCTGGCGACATGTGGTTGAAGAGGACGATGACCGAAAGGCGCAGCGCAGCGCAATGTAGCCTATGGGACCGCCAGCCCCTTAGAGCCCCACCATGAGCGGTAATCTCATGTCCAGCGATCTTCCCATGCTGTAGCCCAAAGCCGTAGGGGGCTTTGTGTCCGTTATCGAACTGCACGGGGCGGCTCATGCGGTTATAGAGGCCATCGGGATCATCACGCTGCTGGTCGATGAATTGCTCCCAAGAGATCATATCATCTAGTGAAGCGGCCATTCCGGCATCGCCTGTCCAGTAGATGTGATTCCGGGCGGGCCAGTAGCCTCCTTCTTGCGTGCCTTCGTAGCCAGTTGTGCCATCGGGTAGGGCACTGGTTTCCGCAGCAAGGATGGCTCGCTTCATGTCGGTTTTATCGAAAACATGTTGCTGGAGCAGTTCTGCAAAGCTCAGTCCGCTTTCATCTTCCATCGCTTCGGAAATGAGGCGGAAATTCTGATTAACGTAGGAATAGGACGTGCCGGGGATAAACTGTAGAGAGTGTGTTCCAGCAATGACACGTTCGGAATCTGTTGGGCTGAATGTGCCTTCAATAGCAGCCCCGTGCAGCATAGCAACGGCCCAGTAATCCCGTAGGCCGGATTGGTTATGTGCCAGTTGCGTAACGGTCGGCGGGTCGGAGCGCAGATGAGGTAGGCGTTTCCGAATATAAGGAGCGAGGATTTCGGGGTCTGTGTAGCGGTCCAGCATGGTTGCACAGGTGAACTGCTTGGTAATGGAGCAGATGCGAAACAGGCTGGAGGATGTAAAAGGTAGGCGACGTTCCAGAGAGGCATAGCCCCAGCAATGTTGGGCGATGACCTTCCCCTCGTGCAGGACTGCCACAGCTCCGCCGGGACCGGGGTAACGATCTGCCACGGCGTACATTTCGGCCTGTATGCGCCCGTTTCTGGGCCGGCTGGAGCGTTGTGCGTGCATGGGAACTCACTGGCAGGTAAGATGACAGGAACCTGTTACCAGTGATGAAGATTTTGCACGGGCAGGGCAAGAGTAAGTTATGGACTGAATCGCATGGATGCTATCCCACCCTCACCGGATTATCAGAGTTTGAAAGAGGCAGCTCTGGCTCATCTAGCCCGGTTTGCCACTACTCGGCAGAGCCTGCGGCAGATGTTGCAGCGGCGTGTTCGCCGTTGGGGCGTCCGGGCTGTCAGGGCAGGTATGTTTGCCGAGGAGGTCGCTACGCATGAGCAAGCCTGCCAACCTCTGATCGAGCAGATTGCCGAAGAGATGGAGCGTCTCGGTGCTGTGGATGATGCAGCTTTCTCCCGGTCTAGGTCCCGTAATCTGGCTCGTTCCGGGCGGTCCCGCCGAGCTGTGCAGGCGCATCTTCAGGGGAAGGGGGTTGATGGCGAGACGGTCCGGCAGGCCATGGATGAGAGTCTGGGGGAAGCTGGGGAGGAGCAGGCCCGTCAGGCTGAGTTAGCCGCTGCCGTTATTCTGGCCCGCAAAAGAGCTATCGGGCCTTTTCATAGGCCCGATAGGCCGGAGAAAGAGCGCATGAAAGTACTGGCCATCTTTGCCCGCAATGGTTTCTCGCAGGATATTGCGATGAAAGCCCTTGAGATGGAGCGGGAAGACGCAGAGGATCTGATTATTGAGTTCCGGTCTCTGTGATGTAGGAGGGGTTGGCCGGGATTTACCATTGATGCATTTAGCTATGGTATAGCTCGGCACGATGGATGAGGCAGAAAGAGCAGGGCCGTTGTGATCGCAGCAAGGCACGTAACGAAAGAGGTAACGGCAGGCCATTTCAGATGGTGGCAGGTTGTATGCTTCGTATTCTGCCTCACTCTTGGGGCGTGCAGCTCGGTTGGGTCGTATCATGGGCCGGTGCAGTGTGCGCCTTATGCACGACAGGTCAGTGGAATTAATCTGCGGGGGCGGGCCGCTAGCTGGTGGTGGGAGGCAAGAGGCCATTATCAGCGCAGCCATAGGCCGCAGCCGGGGAGTGTGCTGGTTTTCCGGTCGAGTTCCCGTATCCCGGACGGGCACGTCTCGGTCGTACGGCGCATCCGCACAAGGCGGCAGATTGAAGTGGACCAAGCCAACTGGGTTGGTGGGCGGATTGAGCATGGCGTGCCAGTAGAGGATATCTCTCCACGGGGGGATTGGTCATCTGTCCGGGTCTGGTGGGCTCCTGCCGGAAGTATGGGCAGGCGTGCGTATCTGACCTATGGTTTTATTTTGCCAATGCGTTAGGATGCTTCCGAGATGAAAAGGGGCATGGCCTGAGGGGTTGCACAATCTACACACCCCTGCCACATGAAGAACGCCTCAACCTTATCAGGGAGTATGGTCCTATGGGCAGCATGAGTCCGATTCACTGGATAATTCTTGCCGTTATTGTGCTGGTGCTGTTCGGTGGTGGCGGCAAGATCAGCAGCTTGATGGGTGATTTTGCCAAGGGGATCAAATCCTTCAAGAAGGGTATGGCTGAAGATGACCGGGATGGTGCCGCTCCAAAGCCGGAAGATGAGCGTCTTTCCCCTCCGCAAGCGCAGCAGACCAGCCAGCAGCCGGGTACGACAGCGCATCAGCAGCAGGATGTTCGCATGGCTGATGATGAGAGTCGTCACACTCACTGACCCGCATAGGATGGCCTTTGCTGTACATGACGATTTGATAATGTCGCTATGACTTTCTGCACAGACTGGCGGGCCGTGCCCCGTTCCTATTGGGGGGCGGCTGTCGCTCTGGGAAATTTTGATGGTGTGCATCGTGGCCATGCCCATTTACTCCAGAGCCTGAAGATGGCCCGTCCCGGCTGCCGGTTGGGCGTGTTGACCTTCGAGCCGCATCCCCGTTCCCTCTTCCGGCCACAGGACCCGCCTTTCCGTCTCATGCGGCCGGAGGTGCGTGCCGCTGCTCTTAAGGAGCAGGGCGTAAGCTGCATCGTACAGGCAGATTTTGATGATGCTTTCTCCCATCTCGGGGCTGAGGCGTTCGTGCGGGATGTGCTGATAGAGGGGCTGCATGTGGCGCATGTGGCCTGTGGGGCGGACTTCGCTTTCGGGCATCGGCGGGAAGGCGATGTTGCTTTTCTGGAGCAGCTTCTGGTCGAGCATGGCGTTGGTGTCAGCATTGTTCCGCAGCTGGCGGATGTCGCTGGGCCCGTTTCCTCCAGTCGGATACGTCGCCTTCTTCAGGAAGGGTATCCAGAAAAAGCGGCGGAGCTTCTGGGGCGTAATTGGGCTATTACGGGAGAGGTCGTCAAAGGGGATCAGCGGGGGCGGCTTCTGGGCTTCCCTACGGCAAATATTGCTCTGGGTGAGCATCTGGAGCCAGCCAGAGGCGTTTACGCCGTGCGGGTACAGATGCCGGATGGTAGGTTAGTTCCCGGTGTAGCCAATCTTGGCCGCCGCCCAACCATTAATGATGGGCGGGAAAGTCGGCTGGAGGCGCATCTGTTCGACCTGGATGAAGACTTGTACGGTCAGATACTGGGTGTAGAGCTGGTCGCGCTGCTGCGGGATGAAAAACGCTTTGCCTCCCTTGATGAGCTGAAGGCCCAGATCGCCGCTGATGCGGCACAGGCGAAGCAGGTGCTTGGCAAGACAGGGGGTTGACCGGGACGGTGCCCTCTCTCCATAAGTACAGGTATTTTTATTCCGTACTGAGAGCTGGCGCACCTATCCCATGTCTGAGCCTGTAGAAAAGACCGATACCGTTTTCCGTGAGCAGCAGGAGCGTTACCGGGAGACGGTCTTCCTGCCTAAAACGTCTTTCCCTATGCGGGGTAACTTGCCCAAGCGGGAGCCGGACATGCTGGCCCATTGGGCGGAGATAGGGCTGGATAGCCAGATAGCAGACGCTGGGCGCAAAGCGGATTCCATCTTTACGCTGCATGATGGCCCACCCTATGCCAACGGGCATATCCATATCGGCCATGCGCTCAATAAGGTGATGAAGGACGTCATCAATCGTGCCCAGCGCATGAATGGGGCACAGGTGCGCTACATGCCGGGCTGGGATTGCCACGGTTTGCCGATCGAATGGAAGGTTGAAGAAGAATACCGCAAGAAGGGCAAGGACAAGGACGCCGTGCCGGTTCTTCAGTTCCGTGCAGAATGTCGGGACTATGCCGCAAAATGGGTAGAGGCCCAGCGGGAGGACTTCAAGCGTCTGGGGATTCAGGCGGAGTGGGATAATCGTTATGTGACGATGGATTTCTCCTCCGAGGCACAGATTGCTGAGGAAATCGGCAAATTCCTACTTAATGGCCGCCTTTATCGTGGGCTGCGGCCTGTTATGTGGAGCCCGGTTGAAAAAACCGCTCTGGCCGAGGCCGAAGTCGAATATCACGACATCACATCAACAACCCTGTTTGTGGCCTTCCCGAATGTGAAAGACCCGACAGAGGGGCAGCTTCTTTCTGGTGCATCGGCAGTGATCTGGACCACGACCCCGTGGACGATCCCCGTCAACCGTGCACTCGCCGCTGGAGCGGACATCACTTACAATGTCATCCGTGTTACGGCTGTAAACGAAGATAGCCTTGTACCGGTTGGTGCCAAGCTCATCATTGCCGAGGACCGTCTGGCGGACTTCCTGACTGGGGCTGGCATCAGCGGGCATGAGGTTCTGCACACTCTCCCCGGCAGCGCATTGGAAGGGGCCGTGTTCGCCCATCCGTTGCGAGGGCGTGGGTTTGATTATGACGTGCCGCTGCTGCTTGGTGAGTTCGTTACGACTGATGCTGGTACCGGGTTGGTGCATATGGCCCCTGCGCATGGGCATGACGACTTTATGCTGTGTCGTGCCCACGGTGTGGAAGTGACAGAAGAGGTCTGCGATAACGGAACCTATGTTGAGTGGATGCCAGAACTAGGGGGCATTCATGTCTTCAAGGCTACGCAGCCCGTCTGTGACCTGCTGACGCAGACACGGGAACAGGCCCAGCAGGAGAAAGCCCCGGCCCGTGGTTTGATGGCCCGTGCTGAGATTGTTCATTCTTACCCGCATTCATGGCGTTCCAAAAAGCCGGTGATTTTCCGGGCTACGCCGCAGTGGTTCATAGCTATGGAACCTCGTGAAGGGGATGAGGGCGGCCCCGGTCTGCGTGAGCGTGCTTTGAAAGCCCTTGACGATATTAGCTTCGTACCGGCTAGCTCCCGCCGCCGCCTGACGAGCATGATCGAGCAGCGGCCGGACTGGTGCATTTCCCGTCAGCGGTCTTGGGGTGTGCCGATTGCTGTGTTCGTGGAGAAACGTACCGGGACGGTCCTGCGGGATGCGGATGTCATGGCCCGCATCGTGCAGAGCTTCCGGGAGCGTGGGGCGGATGCTTGGTATGACACGGACCCTGCCGTCTATCTTGGTGAAGGCCGCAATCCGGAAGATTATGAGCAGGTTTTCGATATTGTCGATGTCTGGTTCGAGAGTGGATGCAGTCATCGCTTTGTCCTGCATCAGGACGGTGTGAACTACCCGGCTGATTTGTATCTGGAAGGGTCCGACCAGCATCGTGGGTGGTTCCAGTCTTCCCTGTTGGAGAGCGTGGGGGCAGAAGGTGCGGCGTCTTACAAGGCGGTCGTGACCAATGGCTTCGTGCTGGATGGGCAGGGGCGCAAGATGTCCAAGTCTCTCGGCAACACCATCGTGCCCGATGATGTGACGAAGACATTGGGTGCGGATGTGCTGCGCCTGTGGGTTCTGAACTCCGATACGAATGAAGATCTGCGGATCAGTAAGGAGATCCTCAAACAGCAGGGCGAACTCTATCGCCGTGTGCGGAATACGCTGCGCTGGCTGCTGGGGGCGTTGGAGGGCTTTACGGAGGCCGAGGCCCTGCCGCTGGGCTGGGATGATGTATCCGCTCCGGTGGATGTCGTGCTGGACAAGCTGGTCCCGGATGAGGCCGCCTGTGCTTTGCGCCATAAGGCAACGTTGAAGGCCCGTAAGGCTCTGCCGCTGCTGGAGCAGTATATTCTTCACCGCCTGTACGAGCTGTATCAGCGTGTGCAGGAGGCTGTGCAGACCCATCAGTGGAATGGCGTTTACCCGCTGCTGCATAATTTCTGTAATAACGAACTGTCGGCTTTCTATTTCGATATCCGCAAGGATGTTATCTATTGCGACCCGACAGACTCCCATACACGCCGTGCGGCCCGGACAGTGTTGGATGTACTGCACCGTGCCCTGACGACATGGTTAGCTCCGGCTCTGGTCTTCACGGCGGAAGAATCATGGCAGGCTCGTTTTGGTCAGGAAGGTAGCGTTCATCTGGAGCGTTTCTTCGTGCCGGAAGACGGCTGGTACGACCCTGAACTGGCTGAACGCTGGGAGAGCCTGCGCCAGATCCGCCGTCGTGTTACCACGGCTCTGGAAGGTGCACGTCGTGAAGGGATGATCGGTTCCTCGCTGGAAGCACAGGTAAAACTACCTCTGACAGCAGAAGAGCAGGTGGTGTCCGAAGGTGTGGACTGGGCAGAGCTCAGCCTTGCGTCTGAGGTTCATGTTCAGGAAGGGCAGGCTGAGGATGAGGTGAAGGTCAGCCGTGCGGATGGGCAGAAATGTGCTCGTTGCTGGCGTGTCCTGCCGGATGTTGGGCAGAATGAGGATCATAGCCATCTCTGCCTGCGCTGTTTCGATGCGGTAAGTGCATGAAGCCGACTGAGACCGGAGGTACAGGGGGCGGTGCCTCCTTCCCCGCTGTACCATCTTCGCCACGGTGGCGGTTGATCGGGTTGATAACGGCTCTGGTCGTTCTGGTAGTAGATCAGGCGAGCAAGGCGTGGATTCTCTATTGGCTGGAGCTGCCAGCACGGGGCAGCGTGGCCGTGATGCCCTTCCTCAACTTTACGATGGTGTGGAATCATGCCGTTACGTTTGGCATGTTTGGTGGGCATGGGCGTTGGCTGTTCATCATCATTTCCTCGCTGGCGGTGCTGGGGTTGTTGGTTGTTCTGCTGCGGTCCCGCCGTCGGCTGGTCAGTCTGGCCTGTGGGGGGATCATTGGGGGTGCCATCGGCAATGTGATTGACCGCCTCCAGTATAAAGCGGTGGTGGACTTCTTGCATTTTCATGTCGGGGATTGGTCCTGGTACGTCTTCAATATTGCAGATTCTGCTATTGTTTGTGGTGTTGGGCTGTGGCTGTTGGACTCCTTTTTGGTAGAGCGGCGTAGCCAACATGGATAAAGCGACAAGCAGCTTGCTCATTGCCGGTAGGCTCTATAGGATTGGGCATTCTTTTGTCTGTGCAGTGCGGGAACCAGTCATGCGGCTTTTTGCTCCTTCAGTTATACGTCATGGAGTCCGGTTAGGTGCTCTGGCCACGTTTGGGCTGGCGTTGGCTGGGTGCTCCGGCAGCGACGTGGCGCGGGGCTTTGGTCTTCAGCGTAGCCTGCCAGATGAATATACCGTGACGACCCGTGCGCCTCTTTCCATGCCGCCATCCGAGAAGCTGGCTCTCCCCGGTGCTGCTAATGCTAACCGCCCGGATGAAAGCCCCCGTATGCAGGCGTTGGAAACGCTGGACCCGGATGTGGCTCTGCACCCCAATGAGGGGACGGACAGTAACGGTCAGAAGGCACTTGTGCAGAGCGCTACATCCGCAGCCCGCAGCCCGGACAATGCCGAGCTCGGCGATGCTGATGCCGGTTTTGTGGATAGTCTGCTCTTCTGGCGGGGTGGCCGGGCTGGTAACGTTGTGGATGGTGAGGCGGAGAACCGCCGCATCCAGAAGAATGAAGCTCTTGGGCAGAATTTCACCGAAGGGGCTACGCCGACCTTGCGGAAGGGTGGCAGCAAGTAAGGGGCGGCTTGCGTCCCTGTCTTCCGGTCGGTTCTGCGTTACCTTGTCTTAGGAGGAACCGTGGCACGGCCTGTCATCCGTCGTCTTTCCAACCATGTTGTGGACCTCATTGCGGCTGGTGAGGTCGTGGAGCGTCCTGCTGCTGCCCTTAAGGAGCTGGTAGAAAATGCTCTGGATGCTGGGGCAACCCGGCTTGAGGTCATTTTGCGAGGTGGCGGTTGCGAGCTGATTGAGGTCAGCGATAATGGCCGGGGCATGGAGGCTGAGGAGCTGCCTTTGGCAGTGGAACGGCATTGCACCTCCAAACTACCAGATGATGACCTCACTGCCATCAAGACGCTGGGATTTCGTGGGGAGGCATTGCCCTCCATTGGGGCCAGTGCTCGCCTTTTCCTGACATCACGGACAGAGACAGCCGACACAGCGTGGGAACTTTCCGTGCAGGGCGGTATTGTCGAGGGGCCGGTACCGTCTGCTGGGGCGGTGGGTACTCGTGTTGTAGTGCGGGACCTGTTTTTTGCCACACCAGCCCGCCGGAAATTTTTGAAAACGGCACGGGTGGAGGGTAATCATGCCGAGGCCGTCATGCGGCGTGTGGCATTGAGTGCTCCGGATTGTGCCATTACCTTCATCATGGATGGGCGGGAGATTTTCAGCCTTCCTCCGCAGGATATCCGCCGCCGGGTTGCCAGCGTTCTTAACGTGCCGGAGGATGGCCTGCTCGCAGTGGATGAGCAGCGAGGGGCCATGCGGTTGTCCGGCTATATCTGTGGGCCGGGTGAAACCCGCCGGACGGGGAACGGGCAATTCATGCTGGTGAATCATCGCCCCGTGATGGACCCTATTTTGAGAACTGCCATACGGGTGGCCTATCGCCCTGTGATCGAGAAGGGGCGTTTCCCTGTTCTGCTGCTGCATCTTCAGCTTCCGTTGGATCGGGTAGATGTGAATGTTCATCCGGCTAAGACGGAACTGCGTTTTGCTGATGAAGCCGAGGTGCGGGCCTTTGTCATTGGGGCGGTGGGGCGTGCGCTGGCTCGTAGTGCTGGTGAGGGCGGTGGCATCCAAGCAGACCTTGGCATTATTGGCCGCCGAGCCTCCGCAATCGGGCAGAGAGTGCCGGGTTCTTCTTATTCTTACGATCATACGGGAGCTACCCGAACATCATCGGTGGATTTCGGGTTTGGGACATCTGTCAGACGGTTCCCGTCCTCATCCGCAGGGAGGCCGCTTCCTTCCATGCAGGAGCAGACGCTCGTGTCCGGTTTGGAGGAAGGGCAACGCCACTATGCTGACGCTGCGGGTTGGGACAGTAAAGCGGGTGAGTGTGGGAAGGTGCTGCCTTCTCCAGTTGAGGAGAACCAGACGGCGCAACCTCTTGGTGTGCCAATCGGTCAGATTCATGCCACCTATATCTTGTCCATCGCCCCAGATGGGGACCTGATCCTGACGGACCAACATGCAGCGCATGAGCGTTTGACACATGAGCGTCTACGGGCCCGTTTTGCCGAAGGGACCGTGCGGGCGCAGGCCCTACTGATGCCGGAAGTAGTGGACCTATCACATGGGGCAGCGGAGGCTCTGGCGCAGTGTGCGGAAGAGCTGGCCCGTTTTGGTCTGGAGATAGAACCATTTGGCACCGGCAGTATTCTGGTTCGTAGCCTGCCTGCGCCTTTGAGTGGCAGTGATGTGGCCGGCCTTCTGCGTGATGTAGCGGAAGAGCTTGTCCAGATGCCTGATTTACCAGCCCGGCAGACAGATAGTTTAGATGGGCGGTTTGAGGCCATCATGGCCCGTATGGCCTGTCATGGTAGCATCCGGGCTGGGCGTATCCTCAAGCAGGAGGAAATGGAGGCCCTATTACGGGGGATGGAGCAGCACCCCCGGGCTAATACGTGCCCTCATGGTCGCCCTACATGGTTGAAGCTGGATAAGGACGGGCTGGAAAAGCTTTTTGGAAGAACCAAGTAACGGTCTGGTTCTGGAAGGCTTTTTCACATTTCTTTGACAAGGAAATGGGCTGTTGTGCAGCGTCTCTCTATGGTTTTTCGGGTATTGGAAGAGGTAGTATTCCCTCTTATTTTGTGGATATGACCTTTTCTTTGCAGAGCTGATCGGGAAGAAGCGGTCGGAAAGAGGATGGAATGGCCGATATTGTTGATGAGCTGAAGTCTGTTGTTGGAGCCGGAAATGTCCTGACGTCAGAGAGTGCGACTTACGGGTACCGTAAAGGGTTCCGTTTTGGTGATGGCAAGGTGGAGGCTGTTGTCATTCCTAGCTCTTTGGTGGAGCTGTGGCGCATAGCAAAGCTGGCGGTGGAAGCTGGGCGTATCATTCTCATGCAGGCTTCCAATACCGGGTTGACGGGCGGTTCCACACCCGATGGCAACGATTATGACAGGCCGATTATTCTCATCAGCACACGCAAGCTGAAAGGGATTCAGCTTCTGGGTGAGGGCAGACAGGTCGTTTGCCTACCGGGGGCGGATTTGTACGAGTTGGAACAGGTGCTGGCCCCGCTGGGGAGGGAGCCTCATTCTGTCATTGGCTCATCCTGTATCGGGGCCTCTGTCCTTGGTGGGGTAAGTAACAATTCCGGTGGTGCGTTGGTACAGCGTGGCCCAGCCTATACGGAAATGGCCCTTTATGGGCAGGTGGATGGCGAGGGTAGGCTGCATCTGGTCAATCATCTGGGTATCCGTTTTCAAAATGAGGAGGTCGCTGAATCAGTGCTGGATGCGCTGGAGCACGGCCGTTACAGCCCGGATGATGTGGATTGGTCGGGCAAGCAGAAGGCCCATGATGATGATTATGTTAACCGTATCCGCCAGGTCGATGAGGCCTCGCCGGGGCGGTACAATGCCGATCCGGGTCGCCTCTTCGAGGCCTCTGGGAATGCGGGCAAGCTGATCGTCTTCGCTGTGCGGCTGGATACCTTCCCTGCGGCACAGGATACGGCCGTCTTCTATATTGGCAGCAACAGGACTGATACGTTGGAGAAGGTCCGCCGCCACCTGCTGACAGCGTTTGAAGAACTGCCGATTGCTGGCGAATATATGCATCGTGATGCGTTTGCCATTGCCGATAAATATGGCCGGGATACAGTAGCGTTGATCCGCTTTCTGGGGACGAAATATCTGCCGCTCATGTTCCGTATGAAAGCATGGGTAGATTCGTTTACACGACGTATTTCATGGCTGCCAGATGGTCTGAGCGATCTGCTCATGCAGTTCGGTAGTCGCTTCCTGCCCTCGCAGGTTCCGGCCCGCATGATGGATTATCATAGGAACTATGATCATCACCTCATGTTGCGTGTCTCTGGCACTCTGGCCCAGCAGGTTCGCCCGTGGTTAAAAGGCTTCTTTGCGGATGATCAGGGGGCCGAAGGGGCATTTTTTGAATGTACGACACAGGAAGGCACATTGGCCTTTCTGCATCGTTTCGCAGCGGCAGGGGCTGCCAACAGGTATGTTGCCGTTCATGGCAAGAATACTGGCGGTATGATGGCATTAGATGTTGCGCTGCGCCGGAATGATTGGGAGTGGCTGGAGCGTCTGCCGTCAGAGGTGGATGATCAACTAGTATTGAAGCTCTATTACGGGCATTTTCTGTGCCATGTCATGCATCAGGATTATGTCGTTAAGCCCGGTGTAGACCCTATGGATGTCGAGCAGCGGTTTATGTGGCCGATATTGGATAAGCGGGGTGCCCGCTACCCGGCCGAGCATAATGTGGGCCACCTCTACCATGCACCACAGAGTATGGCTGACCATTATCGGTCCCTCGACCCCTGTAACTGCCTGAATCCCGGTATTGGCCGTCAGACAAAAAAGAAGAACTGGGCGGCTGAAAGCGTCTGAAATCAGACAGGCAGGGCTCCTTTATGGGAGGAGCCCTGCCTGCGTGGTGGGGGCGGGGTTAGAAATCGTCTTTCGTCAGTGGGACGGGTGTTAGATTTGCGGGCAGATAGAGGGGATGTTCAGGGCGGTGGCCTTTACGGCTCAGCCGCAGGGCTGTGATGTTGTGGCCAGCTTTGAGCAGCAGTTTAGCGATCTCCGGCCCACGGTAGCGCAGCTCTTTTGCTTGTGGAGTGCCATAAGCCAGCACGATGAGATCAGCCTGTCTGGCCATTTCGAGTAGATAATGGTCCGTCTCTGGGCCTACAGGGTCGGTTACCTCCAGCAGGCGTTTTTGGTCTGTGCAGCGATAGGCAAAGCTATTGCCAATAAACAAGCCGCCATAGCCCCATTGCCGACTGTAACGCTGGCATTTGGCTACAGAACGATCATCGCCATATTCCGTGGCGACAGAGGGATTCATCATGATCCACATGATGAAGGGCTTTGCCTCATCCCATGATCGCCTAAGCGTATAGCGGTAGCAGTCGCCGGGCCCGGCATAGAGGGCTGTGCTGGTGACGTCATCTGCCAAACGCAGCGGCTTGGCCGTACCAACATGGTGTGGTGCGTGCGGCATTGCCTCTATCCTCCTATGTGTCAGGGGGCGTTGGGGGGGATGGTGATGCAGTCGATCGTAGTGTGGAGGCGTTTGCATGCGCCAGTGGCCTGGCTATGTGTCAGGTTGATCAGACGGGCCCGGTAGAGTGTGCCCCTGGCTGTATGGACGGGCATGACATGCACAGACGCATTACCTGCAATAGGGGTGATGCGGGGGCGCAGTTGTGTAGCGACCATAAGAGCCTGTTTCTCGCCGCCATAACTGCCTAGCTGGATGGCCCAGTCATGAGTTGATTCGGCTAGCATATCAGTGGCTCCTCTCCGACTAGCTGGGGCGTCAGCCAGAGGGATGGACTGGATGCGCAGCGTGTTTCTCTGCTCCTCTGGCGGGGATGGCCGTGGTGGGGCAGAGGGCTGGGTACGGGGCCGGGTGGTAGGCGCAGCAGACCGTGACTGAGGGCCGGAATAGCCCCGTGCTGCCCATGCGGCCCGGATATCCTGCGTTTCGGCTGTCTGGACGACCGATTCGGGTGCGGTGTCGCTGTCTTCATCCAGCGGGGAGGCCGTATCTATACGGCGGGAGGTTCGTGCTGTCCTGTCGTGGCGGGCCACGATGAGGTCATTGCGGGAACGCTGACGTGGCCATATCCCCATGATCTTTGGGGCAATGGCGGCAACATAATTGCGTGTCTCCCGTGGGAGGGCCCTGTTCTGGCGGAGGTAATGGTCCAGACTGCCGGGGCCGTAATTATAGGCGGCTAGAAAGCCGGGGGAGCCGTATATTTCATACATTTGGCGGATATAGGCCGTTCCGGCGAGAATGTTGTCGTGCGGGTCGTAGGGGTCCGGGCCAAGGTTATACTGGGTGCGTAGATCATCATAAGCGGGTGGCATGATCTGCATCAGCCCCATGGCACCGGGGGTAGAGGTAATGAAGTTACCGTAACGGTCGTACAAATGCCCCCCGGATTCCTGATGGATAACGGCCCGGATCCATTCCGTTGGAACATCGAAACGGCTTGAGGCCTCATCAATATAGGGGCCCCAAGGGTCTTCGGGAGGGCCGGGCGGCGTATAATGGGACCGGGCATGGGCCTGATAGTCTGCCTGTTCTTCTAGTACGGGCATAGTCGGACCATTGCTGCCAGTGCGTGTGGCGCAGGCTGCCAGTAAGACAGGTAGCAGCATAGCAAAACAGAGGCGGACCATACGCAGGGAAGAGGAACACGGGGCAGTGCGTATCATGAGGGCTTCCTGAACGGGAACATGCACAAAGCTTGTTTTTCTATCATGGGAGTAGCGGGAGGCAGAGAGATGTCTGGTTTTTATAAGTAAAGATCACGTTATAAAAGAGGGTTAATAGCAGGGCAGGGGATTGAAAAAGGAGGGGTAACCGGCTTACTGTGACACTGATTATGTTGCGGTAGAGGTGGTGTTTGGTGTTGCTGCCTATTGTAACTGGTCGTTGGTTGCATGATGGGAATTGAGGTACGAGAGCATGTCTTATGCTGCGCTGGATGCATCCCGGGTCGCCCGGGCTGCCGAGTTGGCTTTGCAGACGCTGGCCGGGGAGAAGGAAGTGTCTGAGGCGCACCAGCGTAAAACGATTCTAATCGAGCGTATTCATGCTCTTGCTAAAGCTGCGGCAGAAACAGCAGGGCAGGGGACGGTGACGCTGACTTCTGAAGAGTTCTGGCTGATCTCTAGAAATTGGTGATGAAGTATTGGCTGGAATCGGGGCGTAGGGAATGAACAATCATAGTATTTTAAGAGACTGGGTATTGGGGAGCTTTAAGGAATGAAGTGGTTTTTTGCGATTACAGAGCAAACGCTGTCCAACGACCCTGACCATGGTTTTATCGACTGTATTCGGGCTGCTGTGCAGTCGGCTCGTGAGAATACGACGCTGATTCCGCACATGGTGTTTGATGGCAATGAATGTGACTTCACACGGGAGATGCGTGCTGCGGGGGTGAATGTTATTTTCCACCGCCTGCATTTTTACGACCGCCTGTTGGATGCGCAGCGTCGTCTCAAGCCGGAATGGCCTAATTATATCTTCACTGCTGCCGGTGCCTTCATGCGGTTGGAGCTGCCCCTGCTGGAGCAGGAGGATCAGTACGTCCTGTATACCGATTGTGACGTGATGTTCCTGAAGGACCCGCAGGTCGAGTTCTGCAAGCCGGAAATCTTTGCTGCCTGTGGGCAGTTCGGCAAGCAGGATTATTACGTGGATATGAACTCGGGCGTCATGGTGATGAACCTCGAGCGTATGCGTCGTGACCTCCCGGCGATGGTGGACTTCCTTTGCGATAACCTGGACTATGTTGCTGGGTACGATCAGGAACTGCTGCGTATTTTCTATAATGCGCAGTGGAGCCCGCTTTCTGCTCGCTTCAACTGGAAGCCATATTGGGGCGTGGATGACCGTGCCACTATCGTGCATTTCCATGCGGCTAAGCCCCCGGCAGCCCGGCATCTGCTAGATGACCCTGCTTACCGTGAGCATGACCATGTCTTCCATGCATGGCGTCATTGGTTCTTCCAGAACCCGGCTGGCTATGGCTACTATGTTCCGCAGTGGGAAAAATATCTCGAGAAAGCCCGTCAGTCCTATCAGCCTGGCGTGGTTAGCGAGTTTGATGCATTGCGTATTGAGGAATGATCTCTTCTAACGTGGTGTGAGATGTAGAAAAAGCCCTCCCTTGTGGAGGGTTTTTTTATAAGGGGCCAGTTGGGCTTATTAGTCGCCTGTTGAAGATGACTGCGCCAGCTTTTCGGTATGTTCAGTCGAAGCTGGTGTGCGGACATGGCGTTCCAGCCAGCGGCCAAGAGGACGGGCTATAGCCGGGCCTAGTGTGATGACGGCCAACATGCGGGCTGTTTGCATGGCGATAATAAAGGGCAGTGCAATAGGAATATTGGCACTGATGACAATGATGGTATCCAGCCCGCCTGGGCTTGTGGCCAGGTAGGCACTAAGGAGATCAATATGGGCGAAATGGGCTACGGGGAGGGCCAGTAGGGCACAGCTGGCAATGAGTGTTGCCGAGGATAGGGCAACGGCTGGGATGGATCGTAGCGCATAACGTAGGATGGGTGCTGTAAAGCGCAGACCAATGGACCAGCCTATGGTCAAATAGGCAGGGATGCGGATCCAGAATGGTGCGCTGATCTGGAATAGGCCGCTTAATTGGGCAACGGCACCAGTGAGTATGGTGAGTAACAGCGTAGCAGCAGGTGAGCGCAGCTTTAATCCGATCAACGTGCTAACAGCGATTAGAATCAGTGTAGGTAGAAGGTCCCCCCGGACCGGCATGGGCATATGGGAGGGGTGGCTTGTGCGTATGACAATCCAGGAGATCAAGGACGTGGCAACAGCGACCATGATGACCCTGAAATAGAGCATGAAAGCTGTCAGCCTTGTATCGGCTCCAAAGGCCCCGCAAAGCATAACCATGGTGGAGGCTGCCCCCGGTGACGTCCCCCAAAGGGCTGTCGTTCCGGGTATGACCCCAAACCAGGCAAGGCAGGCCCCTGTGGTGAAACTAACAAAAATGACGGACAGGACACTGAAAAGAACCAGTATCCAGTGAGACATAATGTGATGGAGAACAGAAAATGTCAGGCTATTGACGACCACACAGGCCAGAATGGCCTGCGCCAGGGTGAAGAAAACGGGCTTTATGGTGACGCCCCGATTTTTGACAGACATGATAATGCCCGCTGCCATCGGCCCCAACATCATGCCTGCCGTTAAGTGCAGCATTAGGAAGAGGCCTGAAATCAGAGCAGAGAAAAAGAGCAGCCCTAACCATCGCCCCCCATAGGACTGCCAAGAAAGCGACGAGAGGGTCACACGCCCCGTCCCTGCTTAGCTGTTCCTATCATCAGGGGCTCCAGAGGGCTCATTGTCTGAAGGTTTTTTGCGGAAAGCCGCCAGACTGACAACCTCTGCCCCTTCGTGGCTCTGGCCGTGGTTTGTCGTCCCCTCAGGTCCCTGCGTTGTAGCGTCTGTTTTGGGCTCATCTGTCAGCGGGCGAAGTGTGTGGACCTCTGCCACATTGGCATCGTTCTCTTCTTCGTATGCGCTGTTGTTCGCTGCATCGGGGCGGGTGGTAAAATGCATGACAAGATGGACATGCGGGTCTGCAAAAGCCGTGATGGCTCCGAAGGGGATATGTAGCGTACTGGGAATCCCCCCAAAAGACAGCCCGACGGAGAAGGTACGGGCGGTATGGTCTATCGTGAGATTCTGGAACTGATGTTGCAGAACGATGGTCATTTCTTCCGGGTAGCGTTCCTTCAGGCGGGAGGGGATATCCACCCCAGGAACGTTGGTGCGAAATGTCATGTAGAAGTGGTGATCCCCGGGGAGGCCATGTTCGCTGACATGGTCCAGTGCCTTAAGCATGACGGCACGCTGGGCCTCTTCCATCCAGCGATCGTAAGGGAGGAGACTGGTTGGCATGGAAGGATCAAAACCGTCGGAGCCGTTGGTATCGTCACTCATGGAGCAGCACCATCACCTGTTACATCTGGAAAACCCCTTCAGGTGTGCGACAGGCTGCGTGAAATCGCAAGGGGCCGAGAGCATATTTTCCGGGTTGGTATTCTATTAGGGAAAAGTGTTTCAGAAAAGAAACAGGTGGGGGGGCTTCTGTTGCCCGGTGCACCCCCCGAACCGCGCTTATCGCTTATGCAGCAACAGCGAGCACCTCAGAGTTATCGTTGGCACTTGTAAAGTCAGCCCGATGACGGCGGAACAATACCGGGCAAAAAGTAGATCTTTACCATGCGTGTCGAGCCTGTTTCGTCCCCATAGCGTCAGCCTATAAGGCTGATGGTGGAGACGCCGGGCACTGCCCCCGGGTCCACAACACTTATTTCATCTACCGTTTATCGCCATAGCCAAGGTCGAAACCTCCGGCACCGAGAGATATAGGCAGCTTTGCTTGATATGGCAAGGGAAACAGCCTTCCCTTCTGTCATTGGGGCGGTTACATCTGTCACCGATATGGCTACATCAGTAGCGAGGGGAAGCGGATAGTCACACAGGCCCGCTTCTTATGGAATAGTCCGGCATAGCCAAACGAGCGGGAGAGACAGTCATGGCCCTGACAGACGAGCAGCGTTCCGAGATAGAGGCCGTGCGTGCCGCTCCTCATCAGACAGTGCGGCCAACGGTTCCGGCTATGGAGGCACTTCTCTTCGAGCCATTCCCCCTGTTGGATCATGGTTTCATCCGTGTTGTGGATTATATGGGGGGCGATTCGGCTGTTGTGCAGGCTGCCCGTGTCTCGTACGGTAAGGGTACCAAGAAGACATCAGAGGATGCTGGGTTGATCCGCTATTTGATGCGGCATCGTCATTCCACACCATTCGAGATGTGCGAGATCAAGTTTCACGTGAAACTGCCACTTTTTGTTGCTCGGCAGTGGATTCGCCATCGCATGGCAAGCGTGAATGAATATTCCGCCCGTTATTCTGTTCTGGATAAGGAATTCTATCTGCCGGATGTTACGCAGATTGCCGCACAGAGCAAAGTCAACAATCAGGGGCGGGGTGAGGCATTGAGCCCCGAAACAGCGGCGGAGGTCTTGTCTATCCTTCAGCGTGATGCTCTGCAATGTTATGGCGATTACGAACAGATGCTCGACCCAGAAGGTCTGGGTGTGGCTCGTGAATTGGCCCGCATCAATCTGACACTCAATGCCTATACGCAGCTATATTGGAAGATCGATCTGCACAATTTGATGCACTTCCTGGCACTGCGGTCGGACTCACATGCTCAGTATGAAATTCGTGTTTATGCGCAGAAGATGCTTGAGATTCTCAAGGCATGGGTACCGCATACAGCACAGGCTTTTGAGGAATATCGCCTCGGTGCTTACAGTTTCTCCGCCGGGATGCTGAAGGTGCTTCGCCGCCGCCTTGCTGGAGAGAGTGTCACGCAGGAGACATCCGGCCTGACAAAGCGGGAATGGACAGAGTTGCAGGCCGTTCTGGAAGGCTGAATCGTGTCTGGCTCCAATCATTTTCTGGAAGAGGAGGACCGGCCCGCTGGTCCTGTCCGGGATTCAGCGGCATTGTTGGAAGAGGGGCGGCGTTTCCAGATGGAGACAGGTATTCCGTCTCTTTTGGGGCATAAACCCCGTTTCCTGCCGTGGGTTCTGTTGGCAGTTCTGCTTATGCTTGTGTCTCTAGGGATAGAGCTTTTCTGGCCTCTACCGGGGCGTCATGGCCCGTTGCCTGCCTGTAGGCAGGTGTCAGCCGGGACAGTTTCCTGCCAGAACGCGCCGGAACAGAATACAACACCCGTACGATAGTGGAGAGGGGGCAGGGCTGGCTCCTGCCTCACGCGGGCCGAGCGATGCTGCGCCCTCGGGCCCCCAGAATGTGGAAGCAGTCTGTCAGGCGTTGGGTGAAACGATCCTCTCCGGCCTTCATCCAGCAGCGGATATCGTAAGATTTTTTGAGCGGCCGCCCCGTAAGTGGGGATACCTGATGGGTGAAGGCTTCTTCATGGTTCCGGATATAGTGGGCAATGCCCTGTGCGTAGGCAAACTGCGTATCCGTATCAATGTTGAACTTGAAGACACCAAAGTTGATAGCCTGTTTGATGGCCGTTTCCTCCGACCCTGACCCTCCATGAAAAACCAACGGGATAGGGTTGGGGCCTGTATGGAGTCGTTCTGCCACGAGTGCCTGAGACGCACGTAGGATTTCCGGGCGGAGGCAGACATTACCGGGCGCATAGACCCCATGAATATTCCCGAAGGAGGCGGCGATAGAGAGCATTCCCAGAGGGGACAGGGTTTTCCAAGCGGTCAGGACATCTTCTGGGTTGGTGTAGAGGGAAGGGTTGCAGCTTGGGCTTCCGTCATGCAGCTCCTGCCCGATTCCATCTTCTTCCCCGCCTGTCATTCCTAGTTCGATTTCAAGGCCAATTCCCAGAGGGGATAGTTTGCGCATCAGGGTAGAAGCTGCGGCAATGTTGTCGGCGAGTGGCTCGGTCGATAGGTCGAGCATGTGGGAGGAAAATAGAGGGCGGCCTGTTTGTGCATAGTGGCGGCGACTTTCCTCCACCAGTCCGTCAATCCAGCCCAGCAAAGGGCGATTGGCATGGTCTGTATGTAGAATAACCGCCACCCCATAATGGCGGGCTAGAAGATGGATATGCTGCGCTAGAGCCGTGGCCCCTAGAATTCGGGCTTGCTGTTCGTCAGGCAGGGCCTGCCCTGCATAGAAGCGGGCTCCTCCAGCGGAAATCTGGATGACAATATCAGCCTTGTTCTCTCGTGCCGCTGCGAGGGCCGCATTGGCGGTGGAGGAGGAGCTGACATTGACAGCCGGCAGGGCATAGCCCCCTTTACGGCAGGCCTGAAGCATGGCCCGGTAGGTATCTCCACTAACAACACCCGGCGGAATGGCTGGCGCACGGACGACAGAGGGGGCGGGTGTAGAGGACATCATGGAGCTTCTCAGGATGTGGGGTATGGTAACAGGGAAAGGGGACTGATCGTAGCAGAGATAGCCTGTTCTGCTAGTCTGATATACATATCGTCTGAAAATAGGACTATAAAGGTCCAAAAGTAAGTGAGTTGCGTTAAAGGGTGCTCATTTTATTGGGTATCTGATAAGAGAGGCGTTTATGACACAGAGTGATCTCATGATGATAGAAACTGAAGATACTCCCAATCCGGCAACACTGAAATTTTTGCCGGGCCGTGATGTGACGGGGGGACGCCCGCCCGTCGACTTTGCGGAGGCCGGTGTTGTGGCGGGGCGCTCTGCTCTGGCAGATGCCCTTTTCAGCATGGCTGATGTAAAACGCGTTTTTCTGGGGAGTGATTTCGTCTCTGTCACAAAGGATGATGGAGCCGACTGGGATGCTCTGCGCCCTCAGATACTGGTAGCCCTGACGGATTTCTTTAAAAGTGGAAAGCCTGTTCTGGCAGAGAATATCGCCGCACCAGAGGCTGATATTTTCCCCGAGGATAGCGAAGTCGTAGCCCGGGTGAAGGAACTGCTGGATACACGGGTGCGCCCAGCTGTGGCTAGTGATGGTGGGGATATTGTTTTCCGTGGTTATCGGGAAGGTGTCGTCTACCTTAGCATGCAGGGGGCCTGTTCCGGCTGTCCTTCTTCCAGAGCGACATTGCGTCACGGTGTGGAGAACATGCTCCGTCACTACATCCCGGAGGTGACGGCAGTTGAACCTGTAGAGGAGTAAGAGCCGATGACAGCATCACCAGCCCCGGAAGGGCAGCAGGTCGACACGCAGGTGGAGGAAAACGCCACTAGCCCTGTTTTGGCCGAGGAGCTTTTTACGCGCTGCCGTACGGCGGAAAGATTTTCCGACCGTCCTGTGGGTGAGGATGTGCTGTACCGTCTGTATGACATGCTCAGGATGGGGCCGACATCGGGCAACTGTTCCCCCGCTCGTTTTGCTTTCCTAAAGACAGAAGGGGCCCGGCAGAAAATCCGTCCGGCCTTGTCTTTGGGGAATGTAGAGCTGGCCATGTCTGCGCCAGTGCTGGTGATTGTCTGTTACGACCCGCTATTTTTCGAAAAGTTCGAAACACTCAATTCCATGCCCGGTCTGCGGGATTGGTTTGCCGCTGATGTAGGGCTGAGTGACGAGACAGCCTTCCGTAACGGAACATTGCAGGGGGCTTATCTCATTATGGCGGCTCGGGCGTTGGGGCTGGCTGTGCGGCCCATGTCTGGTTTTGATGCTGTGATGGTGGAAGAAGAATATCTCCGCAAGCAAGGCTGGCGGGCGAATTTCCTCGTGGCGTTGGGGTATCCGGAGGGGGACGTGTCCTCACCTCGTGCGCCTCGCCTACCGCATGAGGAGGCCTGCCTGTGGCTGTAAAGCCGGAGCGGTGCCTTGTCATGAACGGGGCTGGAGCAGGGCGGGGGCAGAGTAATCTGATTGCCCTGCTGGAGCGTGGTCTCGTTGTAGATGAGCAGGTTCTTTCTGGTCGGGGCGCTTCGGAGCGTTTTGCGCCTACCGTGCAAGCGATGCTGACACGGGCAGGTTGGGATGCCCCGCCAGAGCTGGTTGCTGCCGTGGTAGGGCCAGGGTCGTTCACGGGGTTACGGGCGTCTCTTTCTCTCGCTGCTGGGCTTGTCCGGGGATGGGGTTGCCGAGGTGTTGGGGTCCGACTTGGAGATGCCTTGCGGGCCACCATGCAGCAGGAAGAAGCGACCATTCTATGCCTTGCCCGTCGGGGGCGTGTCTTTGTGGATCCGCCAGGCCATGATGCTTATGCCCTACCTGTGAAGCAAATTCAGCCGGGAAGTTGGGCAGCCGTAGCGGGCGATGCTGTTTATGGCGATGATGCTCTGCCAGAGCTGGGTGAGCAGGCAGGGTGTGATGTGCTGGGGCGGGATGTGGTGCGTCTGCCCTATGCCGCCCCAACGGCTGAGGGTATTTTTCGGGCTGCTTGGCAGAGCCGTGAGGATGGTCCTGTTCGGGCTTATGCGCTTGAACCCCTCTATGTGGACCCACCAGAGGCAAAACCTCCGGCAGGTGGTCTGAGACCGACACCACGCTGAGGCTCGGTATGGACTGTCAGCGTAAGACGGCTCACATGGTGCAGAGTGCAAGGCCTATACGGTCGGAAATGCCAGCTATTGAGCTATCCGCCGTAGGGCTGGAGGCGGCTCGTATTCTGTCGGTGCTGCATCATGCTGCTTTTTTAGGGCGGGAGCCCTGGGATAAGACCGCTATCGGACAAATTCTGGCACTACAGGGTGTGGAAGCTTGGGTGGCTTGTGTGGATGGTAGTTCACGCGGGCAAGGCATGGTGCCCGTAGGGTTCATCATCAGCCGTTATGTCATGGATGAAGGCGAGATATTGTCTTTGGGGGTTCATCCAGACTGGCAGCGGCGAGGGGTTGCACGCAGTCTTCTGGCCCATGTTGTAAAGAGAGCCCGGCAGGATAGGGCTACTTTATTTCTAGAAGTGCGCTTCAGTAATGAAGCGGCCTTCGGTCTATATGGCCAACTTGGCTTCCAGCAAGTAGCAGTCCGTCGCCGTTATTACGAGGATGGTGAGGATGCCCGGCTTCTGCGATGGTCTCCCGGCTGAGGGAGGTTATCGCTCCCGTATCTTGTGGTGTTGGGAATATGTTGTGTAATTCTGGAATGGCTTCTCGGTAAGTGTATGGTCTTTCTGCATAGCTAGACTGTAATGCTGTGTGGTATCATATAAAATATCATATATTTTCATGTTTCTGTAACATCTTATATTTAAATTGTCATGTAATGATATCTTGTATGGTAGAAAATTGTTATATAGAGAATATTTCATATAAAACAGCATGATATATGAGGTGGAAATTCATTTTTAAATGGAATATGTTGTTATTTAACCCATTGATAATAGAGGCAATTCCTCCATATAGTATCATTATGCTGGAAAGATTTCTGTTCATGTGAGGGAATTTCTTATCTTATCAATAAGTGTTTACTATTACAGAAACTGTTTTTCTTGTTGTCTTTCTCTACAATCCGTTATAGGTCGAACTAAATTTCTTGGGAGATAGGTTTTTTATGTCGTCTGAGACAGAAACACAGGCTCTGCGCCAGCTGACAGCACAGATCGTCACAGCGTATGTGAGCAGTCACGATGTCGCTGCAGAAGCTCTGCCCGATTTGGTCCGCTCAGTGCATGGGGCTCTTGCTGATGCTGGTGTACCCGCTGAGGCTGAGCCAGAGAAGCCGGTACCGGCAGTGCCCCCCCGCAAGTCGGTCTTCCCCGACTACATCATCTGCTTGGAAGATGGTAAAAAACTGAAGCTTCTGCGCCGTCATCTTAAAACAGCTTATAACATGACCCCGCAGGAATATCGTGAGCGTTGGGGCCTGCCGCCGGAATATCCAATGGTTGCACCTAATTATGCTAATCATCGGTCTTCTCTTGCACGGCGTATCGGGCTGGGCCGCCGCCGTGAGACTAGCGAACCATCCTAAAATTGTCAGATACTGCCCCTAGGGGCAGGGATGACTGCATTTGTAAATAGGGGGGTGCGTTTCGTATTATGATGTGGATTGGACAAACCACATCATAATCGGATAGATCATCAATATGGTGATGAGCACAAAAAAAATGGGGCGCGATGGTGCTGCGTCTGGGGAGGCGGTAGGTGATTCTCCTATCGCGCGTCTCTGCGTTAAGCATGGTCTGAAAATGACCGGGCAGCGGCGGGTTATTGCCCGTGTTCTTTCCGAAGCGGAAGATCACCCGGACGTGGAGGAGCTGTATCGCAGGGCCTCGGAACTAGATAGCCGCATTTCCGTTGCTACCGTTTACCGGACGGTCCGCCTGCTGGAAGAAAAAGGGATTCTAGAGAGGCGGGATTTTGGCGGGGGCCGTGCCCGCTATGAAGCCAGCGAGAATGGACATCATTATCATTTGATTGATATTGATAGCGGTAATGTTATTGAATTTGAGAATGATGAGCTGGTCGGCCTGCTGGCAAAGATTGCAGCCGAGCTGGGGTTTGACCTCATGTCCCACCGTGCAGAGCTTTTTGGGCGCCGCACGGCATCGGACAGGAAGAAAGACACCACATCAGGAAAGGCTGATGATGGGAGCCAGTCCAACCCATCAGGCCGGGCATAGGGAGTAATTGATTTCGTATGACCGGGAAGAGGCCGTCAGATATCACTGGGGATGCATGCATCGCCTCCTGTAACGTAGAAGAGGTGGAGAAGGGGCATTTTGTCAGCAGCGAGAAAACGCAGCGGCAAATGGACACCTTGGCGACCCTTGCCCTGAATCGTGAAGGCGGTTTTCAGGAGTTGCGTGGTGGTAGTTTGGGCGTGCGCCTTGCCACGACGGAGGAAGAGATCCGTGCGGCGCAGGCTCTGCGTTATCGTGTGTTCTTTGATGAGATGGGTGCTCATCCTAGCGAGGAGGCGTTGCGAACCCGTCTGGACTCAGACAAGTTCGATGAGATCGCAGATCATCTTCTGGTCGTAGACCACGCTCTTGGCAGTGGTGGTGCCAGTGTGGTGGGGACGTATCGTCTATTACGTTCCGATTCGCTTGGCGAAGGTGGCCGTTTTTATACGGCAGATGAATATGACATTTCCTGCCTGACTGATTTCTCAGGGCGTCTTCTTGAAGTTGGGCGCTCCTGCGTGGCTCGGGATTATCGTGGTCGTGCCGCTATGCAGCTCCTCTGGCGGGGGATTGCGTCCTATATCTTCCTACATAGGATCGACGTGCTCTTTGGTTGTGCCAGCTTGCATGGCACATCTCCGGATACCATGAGTGATGAGCTGACATGGCTCTATCATAACCATCTGGCACCGCCTGCTTTGCGTGTTCGTGCATTGCCAGAGCGTTATGTTGATATGTGCCGGGTTGATCCCGCCACGCTGGATCGTCGCACCTGCATCAACAAATTGCCACCGCTTATCAAGGGGTATCTGCGCCTTGGTGGTTATGTAGGGGATGGCGCTGTGGTGGATGAGCAGTTCAACACTACCGATGTGGCCGTACTCGTTAAAAGCGAGCTTCTGGCGGATAAATACTATCGTCACTATGAGCGCCGCCTGAAGGATGCGCTAGATTAGAAGGTCTGGTCATGGAGATGAAGGCGTTGTGCTTCCTTCTGCGGCGAGGAGGATGGCGCAGTGCCATCTTCATGCTGGTGCTAGGTGGGCTGGCTGCGCTGGCTCTACCGCCTCTTTGCCTTGTTCCAGTCCTGCCTTTGGTGTTGGGTATTTTTTATCAGGCTGTTTGCGCAGCCCCTAATCACCGCTCAGCCGCCTTGTGGGGCTTTCTTTTCGGGATGGGGTATTACACGGCGGGCCTGTATTGGCTGACAAATGCGATCCTAACCCGTGTGCATGAATTCTGGTGGGTGGTGCCTTTTGCCTCCCCCGGTGTTGCCCTGTTGATTGCCCCACTCATAATGGTTCCTGCTGTGCTGTGTCGTCTTGTTCCTGCAGGTTGGCCACGGGTGTTGATGTTCGCTGGAAGCTGGACTCTGGCTGATATGGCCCGGGTTTTTTATTTTTCCGGTTTCCCGTGGAATCCTCTGGGTAGTGCGCTGGAGGTGCCGGGTTGGTTGGGGGATTGGCTCATCCAGCCGGCGTCCTTGATCGGTGTGGATGGTCTGACATTGATGCTGGTTCTGGCTTCGCTGGCTCTTTGGCAGGGGCGTCGGGCTGTGTTGGCTGTTGGCGTTTGTGCGGCTCTTTGGTGCGGATGGGGAGCGTGGCGTGCCGAGCATAAGGCCGTCCTGCCGGGGCATATCAATCCGGTTGCTGTGATTGTTCAAGGAAATGTTACAGAGAATGAAGTGCTGGAGCGGGATAGTGCCGTGTCCCAGTTTCGGTCTTACCTTGAGCTAACATCGCAAGGCGTGAGGCAGGCGCAACATCTGTTGCCGGGCCGCCCTGTTGTTGTC
Organism: Bombella favorum; assembly: GCF_014048475.1. Lineage (GTDB taxonomy): Bacteria > Pseudomonadota > Alphaproteobacteria > Acetobacterales > Acetobacteraceae > Bombella > Bombella favorum. The sequence continues at coordinate 24,269 of NZ_NWUS01000003.1, read as the reverse complement.
ATCTGGCCGGAATCGGCTTTCCCCGGCCTTCTGGATGAAGAGGAAGGGGCGCGTCAGATGATTGCCGATGCAGCGGCTGGTGCCCCGGTGCTGCTTGGGTCGGATAGGCGGGCAGGTGGGGTAGGTCGTTGGTATAATAGCCTGATGGCACTCGCCTCGGACGGCCATATAGAGGCTATTTATGATAAAAGCCGTCTGGTTCCATTCGGAGAATATGACCCGTGGATCATACCATTTCATCTGCTTCCAGCCGAGGTGGTACCGGGGCCGGGTCTTCAGACGTGGAACTTGCCACAGATTGGCCGTGTCGGCCCTATGGTTTGTTATGAGATCGTCTTTTCTGGCAGTGTTGTTGCTCCGGGGGCACGGCCCGATTGGCTGCTGACGATCTCTAATGATGCTTGGTATGGCAATAGTGCTGGGCCACGGCAGCATTTGGCTACGGGACGTTTGCGAGCTGTGGAAGAAGGGTTGCCCGTTGTCTTTGCTAATAACCGTGGTGTGTCTGCTATTTATGATGCCCGGGGCAGGGAAATGGGGCGGACAGAATGGGGCAGGGCGCAAGTACTCATTCGCCCGCTGCCCGGGCCGGAGGCAGTGACTCCATTCGCCATGATAGGGCGTTGGATACCGTGCCTGATGTCCGTTTTGTTGGTGGGGGTAGCCCTCACGAGATGGCGGCGGGCCAGGGCAGATACATAAGGACAATCTTATGTCATGGAAAAGATAATTTATTGTTAACCACTATGGATGAATAGTAGAACTTTTCGACTCGTTTCTATTTGAAGGTGTGGGATTGATGACAGAGCTGGCGTCGTTTGTCGATGCGCATGTAGGCAGACGGATTCGACTCCTTCGGGGGTTACGGAAATATTCACAGGAGAAATTGGCTAAGGCACTTGGGATCACTTTCCAGCAAGTGCAGAAGTATGAGCGTGGGGCAAATCGTGTTGGCGCGGGGCGTCTGTACGAGTTGGCTCAGATTTTGGAAGTACCTGTCGGTTTCTTTTTTGATGAGCTGGAAGGCTTTGGCAGTTCAGATGTCAGGATGGGAAGACTGCATGAAAAGCAGGCCCCTTTCCAGAAGAGTAAGGGCAGTAGTGAAAAGACGTCTAGCGAAACGCCAGATAAGAAAGATGGCGGGATCGAACTCTTGATGCTGCCGGAAACTCTGGAGTTGGCACGTGCCTATTACAGCATCAGTGATGAGAAGATTCGTCAGCAGCTGATGAATTTTATTCGGGATGTAGCAGAACGCTCTTCCTGACCCAGAGTGTTGGGGAGATGTTTACTCCCGCCGTAAGACTGCATCATTTAGAAACGAGCTGAAGCGTCCGGCTCTGTAAGTATTGCGGAGTGCCTCTTCATCATATTCCTGTTTTACCCAGTCGAGGAAGGGGAGACGTCCCTCTGCCGTTTTTTGGTAAAGCTGGAAAAAAGCGTCCAGAATCCCGGTGCGAGACCGGCGGAAGTGCAGGAAGCGCCAGTGTAGGTGTTTGAGGGCTTCTTCAGCTGTGCCGCCTTCAAATAGAACGACGAGTCCGCTGGCTAGACCGGCCCTATCCGCCCCGGATTTGCAATGTAACAGCAGGGGAAAGCGGGCCTCGGTATACAGCTGATGAAAGCGGAGAATACGGTCTTTATGGGGGGCATTGCGGCTTTCGAAAGCCATGTCGAGATAGGGGAGACCTAGCTTCTGGCAGGCTTCACGCCCTAGAGCATCGGCCCCACATTGCCGGTGCCCACGGAGATTGATGACCATGACCAGCCCCAGAGTCCGGCGCCAGCGGCGCAGGCGGCCCGGTGTGGGGTGATTGCTGCGCCAGACACGTTCTGGCACGACAGGGGCTAGATTCGTCCAGACCAGCCGGAAGATGGCATGATCGACAAATAGGCCATCATACCACGCACGAAGCCGCTGTATGGGGGAGGAAAGGGTGCCTTTGAACATGCCCGTTCTTTTCACGGCTACGGGTCTTCGTCAATCGTACAGAAGTGCTATAGGGTGAAGGTCATGAGGCTGTCTTTTCCCCCTGTCCTGTTCGTCCGTCCGGTCTTCCGGGCCATGTCAGCCTGTGTGTTGGGCTGTGTTCTTCTGGCAGGTTGTGCAGCGGAAGAGGACGAGGATGCCCCCGTGCATCATTTGCCCAAAGCGGACATGAGGGAGGCTTACCCGAAAAAACCGTTCCGGGAGCTGCATCACCCCATGCCACCTTATTCAGGAGGAATGGTACCGATGGTGCAGTCCATTCAGCCAACACCGGATGAAATTTCAGGTCGTACCGTCCATACGCGGGAGGGAAGCAATGGTGGTGGGGATGATCTGCCTCATTTCCCAGCACAGACACACACCGAAGCCTCCTACGGTGCTCCCCCGGCCCAGCAGAAATAAGGGGGAGAGCTATCTGGTAGGAGGTGCGCAACGGGACGGGAGAAGGTTTTCAGCCTTCCAGCGTTGTGGCCTGTTCTGGCAGCATGACGGGAATACCATCATGCACAGGGAAGGCTAGTCCGGCTTGAGGGCTGATGATGCTGTTGCTGTCCGGGTCGTAGCGGACAGGCCCTTTTGTGATAGGGCAGACAAGGCGGGCCAGAAGTTCGGGGGAAGGGGCTGTGTTGGTCATGATGGCCTTTTCATGTGGGCGGCTATGGTGGAGGCGAGCATAAAACGCTCGAGGGTGAGGGACCAGCCCTATGTGATGGCCCCTCACCCTCTATGAGGCTCATCAGCTGGCTTAGCGGGATAGTTCATCCAAGAGCAGGCTCGCTCGTTCCGTAAGGTCTGGGCATTCTAGAAGTCTCTGTTTTACATCGGCTGGGAATGGCAGGAGCATGGTCAGCATTGAAAGCAATGTGTCATCATCCAGCTTTTTCAGGTTATCCCAGTTGATAGGAATAGCGTGGCGTTCGTTGTAATATTGGAGGACCGTAGCAAAGTCCTTGCGGTCGAGATTAAGGGACGGGCTTTCCAGAAGATCGTGAGAAAATGGCATCGTGTTGATGCGTCCTTCTCGCCATCCTCGATCTGTCAGTTGGTCTTGTAGCAAGCGGAACCGGCAGACCCCTGTAAGGGTGATGAAAAACTGCCCGCTTTCTTGTTCCATGAAGGAGGTAACCCGCCCAAGGGTGCCGACTGATTCCAGTGGGGGATTCATGTCGCCGTAGCTGGCAGCCTCGGAGGGCTGGATGATGCCGATGAGGCGATGCTGGGTGAGGCAGTCTTCCAGGAGGGTTAGATAGCGGGGCTCGAAGATGGTCAGGGGTAGTTGCCCCTGTGGTAGAAGGATCGTCCCTGCCAGTGGTAGCAGCCCAATACGGGGCGGAAGGTCCGCCAGTGTCATATCTGTTAGGGCCGGAATGCGACGTCTAGTGTCAGAGGGCGCACCACGGGTGGCATTGTGTGTATTAGGCATGGGATATGTCCTCCACAGTAGGGCGGGCAGGGACCGCATTATGGATGAACCATTTCCCTGCATATGGTCGTTTTTTACGGCTGATTGGTTATGAAAAAAGTAAGGAGGACAGTTTGCGTCGGGCCGCCAATGTGGCGGGGTCTGTCATGCCCCAAGCTTCAAAGAATTTTAGAAGCTCGGTTTTGGCGGCTTGTCCGGTGGTCCCGTCCTTATCCCCGGCGATGATGCCCAGTAGCAGCTCGGCGGCATCTTCCCGCTGGCCTGTGCTGTTTAGGGCCTTGGCGAGTTCTGTTTTCAACTCTGCATCATGGGGGGATTGATCCAGTTTCTGGCGAATCTCATCAATCTTTCCCGCACGCTCTTGCCCTTCCTGATAGAGCTTCAGGCTGCTTAGGGCACTGATAATGAGAGGGTCGTTATTGATGCCTTCCGGAATCTGAGACGCAGCCTCTTCTGCGCCCTCTATGTCATCCATGGCGATCATGCAGCGGATCAGCCCGGCCCAACCGGCAGCATTTTCCGGCTCGCTCTCCAGCACCCCAGCATAGAGGTTGATCGCCTCGGCCAGTTCTCCAGCTTGCAATGCAGAATCGGCATTCTTGATCTGCTCTGCAACGGGCATGGCCTGCCCACTGTCTTTTAGAAGCTGCTCAATAAAGGTTTTGATCTTATTTTCTGGCTGCACACCTTGGAAGAGATCACGCACCTGCCCTTGCCAGAAGGCGACCACCGTGGGGGTAGCTTGCAGAGGTAATCCCATCTGAAGAAGCTGCGCTATCAGTGTCCGGTTGGCCGTTACATCCAGCCGTGTCAGCTTTACCCGCCCCTCTGTGGCGCGGACGGTTTTTTCCAGAACGGGGGTTAGCTGCTGGCATGTAGCTGAAGAGGGAGACCAGAACTCTACCAGTACTGGCACTGTCTTGCTGGCCTCGACAACGAGCTTCATGAAGCTGGACTGATCCACCTCCTGCGCTGGTGATGTCCTGTCGGGGGAGAAAAGAGTGTCTGTCATGGTGGGAGAACCTCTAGCGGCTGGAGAGTGAGAGGGCTGTGCGGTGTTGTATTACCGCTCTTTAGTCAAGATTGTTTCGTTATCCAGCAGTAGCAAGGGGGCGGATGGAAAGAGCTGTAGAACCTTCAAAAAAGGAAAATAAAATGCAGAAGGGGGATTGCATCAAGGTCCGCTTTGGGGCATAAGCCTCCCACCGACAGCATGCGGGCGTAGCTCAGGGGTAGAGCACAACCTTGCCAAGGTTGGGGTCGAGGGTTCGAATCCCTTCGCCCGCTCCAGATTTCAAACTCTGGAGAGCTGCTGGTGAAAATGTGATGCGGGCGTAGCTCAGGGGTAGAGCACAACCTTGCCAAGGTTGGGGTCGAGGGTTCGAATCCCTTCGCCCGCTCCAGATTGACGGAAGAGCCACTTTGTCAGTTAAGACGGAGTGGTTTTTTTGTATCTGCTGTTTTCCATTTTGTTGAACGGACATAAAAAAAGCGGACAGTCCCCCTGTAAGGAACTGCCCGCTTTCCAGTCGTAAAGACTTACTTCTTTGCTGCGGCAATAGCGGCTTCGATAACCTTGCCAGCCTCGGCCTTGTCGCCCCAGCCGGAGACCTTCACCCACTTGTTGGGTTCGAGGTCTTTGTAACGCTCAAAGAAGTGAGCAATGGCCTTCAGCGTGATTTCCGGCAGCTGATCAAGAGAGTCGATCTTGCTGAACTGTGGATGAATCTTGTCGTGCGGTACGCAGATCAGCTTTTCATCCTGTCCGCTCTCATCTTCCATCTTCAGCACGCCAATCGGGCGGGAACGGATGACACTGCCGGGGAGGACATCAGCCGGTGTCAGTACCAGAGCATCCACCGGGTCACCATCGGCGGCCAGCGTGTTGGGGATGAAGCCATAAGCAGCCGGATAGGCCATAGGTGTGAAGAGGAAACGGTCCACAAAAACGGCACCGCTGTCTTTGTCCACTTCGTACTTGACCTGAGAACCCTGCGGAATCTCAATTACGACATTGATGTCATTCGGCACGTCCTTGCCGGAAGAAATCTTGGTAACATCCATCGTCTGTTCCATCCGTGTCTATGATGATGTGATGGGCGTATTCATAATGGATAGACCCTGTTTTGTATATGTGTATCGCTTTACTGCCAGCCCCGCTGGGCGGGCCATTAGCTGGGGGTGCCATAAAGAAAGAGATAATATTTGCCCGAGATACCGTAGTTTTTGCTCTAGAGGGCTTGAAAAAAAGTTGCGTATGAGCAATGTGGCGGAATGTCTGTGCGCCTGTAGCTCAATTGGTTAGAGCTGGCCGCTCATAACGGCTAGGTTGCGGGTTCGAGTCCTGCCGGGCGCAGGTGACACCTCCACAATGTGGAGCAGCCTGTTTTGTTGGGAAACGCCCCGGGCGAGAGGGGGCATAGCCCTGCTTCCTGCCTTTTCGTTCGTGTGTTTTAGAGGGAGACCGTTCCATGGCCGCCTATCAGTATGTCTATGTCATGAAGGACGTCACAAAGTCCTATCCGGGCGGCCGTGAGGTATTCAAGGGGATCACGCTCTCCTTCCTGCCGGGGGTGAAGATCGGTATCCTCGGTGTGAACGGTGCGGGTAAATCCACCCTGCTGAAGATCATGGCCGGGATCGAGAAGGAATTCGGTGGTGAGGCTTGGGCTGCCGAAGGCATCCGCATCGGTTATCTGGAGCAGGAGCCGCAGCTGGACCCGAACCTGACTGTTGGTGAAAACGCTGCCCTAGGTTTTGGTGCGCTGAAGAAGGCCGTAGAGCGTTTTAATGAAATCTCCATGAAGTTCGCAGAACCCATGTCCGATGAGGAGATGAACGATCTTCTTGCTGAGCAGGCCGAACTTCAGGAAAAGATTGATGCGGAAGATGGCTGGGAGCTGGACCGTCATCTGGAAATCGCTCTGGACGCACTGCGCTGCCCGCCAGCAGACAGCCCGGTAGACAAGCTCTCCGGTGGTGAGAAGCGCCGTGTGGCCCTGTGCCGCCTGCTTCTGGAAAAACCTGACATTCTGCTGCTCGATGAGCCGACCAACCATCTGGATGCCGAGAGCGTGGCATGGCTTGAGAAGACCCTGCGTGAGTACAAGGGTACCGTGATGGTCATCACCCATGACCGTTACTTCCTTGATAACGTCACGAACTGGATTCTTGAGATCGAGCGTGGTCGTGGCTATCCGTTCGAGGGTAACTACTCTTCCTGGCTGGAACAGAAGCGCAAGCGTCTGGAACAGGAGGAGAAAGAAGAAAGCTCCCGCCAGCGTGCCCTGGCTGCTGAACAGCAGTGGATTGCCAGCTCTCCCAAGGCTCGTCAGGCCAAGAGCAAGGCCCGTATCACGCGCTATGAGGAAATGCTGGCCGCCGGGCAGGAAGCTGCCGGAGGCACGGCAGAAATCGTTATCACACCCGGCCCCCGTCTGGGCCAGACAGTCATCGAGGCCGAGAATCTCTGCAAGGGTTTTGGTGACCGCCAGTTGATCGACGGTCTCAACTTCAAGCTGCCGCCGGGCGGCATCGTGGGGGTTATCGGGCCGAATGGTGCCGGGAAGTCCACGCTCTTCAAAATGATCACTGGGCAGGAGCAGCCTGATTCCGGCTCTCTGAAGATTGGTGATACGGTTAAGCTGGGCTATGTTGATCAGTCCCGTAACGATCTGGATGATAGCAAGACCGTTTGGGAGGAAATCTCCGGTGGAACGGACGTCATCCATCTGGGTAAGCGGTCTGTGCCGTCCCGTGCTTATGTCGGGGCCTTCAACTTCAAGGGGCCGGACCAGCAGAAGCGTCTGGGCGTTCTCTCCGGTGGTGAACGTAACCGCGTGCATCTGGCCAAGATGCTTAAGGAAGACAATAACGTCCTGCTGCTCGACGAACCGACAAACGATCTGGATGTCGATACGCTTCGTGCGTTGGAGGATGCTCTGGAATCTTTCGCAGGCTGCGCCGTGGTCATCAGCCATGACCGTTGGTTCCTCGATCGTCTGGCCACGCATATCCTCGCCTTTGAGGGGGACAGCCATGTAGAATGGTTCGAGGGTAACTTCCAGCAGTATGAGGAAGATAAACGCCGCCGTCTGGGGCCTGACTCTACGGAGCCAAGCCGCATCCGTTATCGTCCCATCGCTCGCTAATCGCCTTTCGGGCGGCATGTTGTGCTAGGCAATGAGCTGCGGACAGCCCGCCTTGTCCTCCGTCCGGTCAACTGGCCGGATATGGAGGATATGGCAAGGCTGAAAGCGGATGTTGGAGCGTTCGGGGTCATGCTGGGTGGTGTGCGCACCCGTGCAAAGGCCGAGGCCGAGATGGCCGAAGATGTGGCTTTTTGGGCCGAGCGTGGCATCGGTATTTTTTCCATTCTCGAGCAAGGGCGTTTTGTCGGCATGACCGGCGTGCATGATCGCCCTGATGGCCGAGGCATTGGCCTGCGCTTTGCCCTGTTTCCGTGGGCGGCGGGGCGAGGCATTGCCCGTGAGGCCGCCGGGACGGCCCTCAATTTTGTGTTAGATGCCGGGGTGGAGCGTGTCGTGGCTGTGGCCCGTCAGGATAATCGCCCCTCTCGTATTGTGCTGGGTAGTATCGGCATGAGCCTGCTTGACCAGTTCGAACGGGACGGGCACATCATGCTCTTGTATGAAAAGAGACGGGCGCTGTTCCAATGGTGAATGGCACCGCCCCACTCAAGGGGGCAGGCAACAGGGAAGCCGGGACGATGGCAACGCATATATTCATTGATGGTGAAGCAGGAACAACGGGGCTGGGGATTCGCCGCCGTATCGAGGCTGTGGCAGACCGTCATGATCTCCGCTTGTTGAGCATCGATCCGAGCCAGCGGAAAGACCCGCAGGTTCGCCGAAATCTTATGGCGCAGGCGGATATCACCGTGCTGTGCCTGCCAGATGATGCCGCGCGTGAGGCGGTAGCTCTTGGTCAGGATACGGGAACACGGTTTCTTGATGCCAGCACAGCCCATCGGGTTAATCCGGACTGGGTCTATGGCCTGCCAGAATTGGACGCTACCCAGCCGGAACGGATCAGGAAGGCCCGGTTCGTCAGTAATCCCGGCTGTTATGCAACGGGTGCGATCGCCTTGTTGCGTCCTCTAGTTCAGGCGGGGTTGTTGCCGGTGGATGCGCATGTGTCCATCAATGCCGTGTCTGGTTATAGCGGCGGTGGCCGTACAATGATCGAGCAGCAGGAACAAGCAGAAGGCCCTGCCTTTTTCCTCTATGGGCTGAACCTTCAGCACAAGCATCTGCCGGAGATGACGCAATATAGCGGTCTAACACGCAATCCGCTGTTTGTGCCGTCTGTCGGTCATTTCCCGCAGGGCATGATTGTGTCCATTCCGCTGCATCTGGTTTCATTGCCCGGTGTGCCGATGATTGAGGATGTTACGGCGGTACTCAAAGCCTTTTACAAGGATGCTAAGACCATTCGTGTCATGGAGTCTGAGCCGAAACTGGTCGCTGAGACTATGGCTGGCCGTGATGATATGGAGCTGCGTGTCAGTGGCCATAGCGGGCAGGCCCTTTTGACAGCTTGTCTGGATAACCTCGGCAAGGGGGCATCTGGTGCGGCCATGCGTAATATTCTGTTGATGAGCGGGCAGGATATTGAATGATATGCGGGAGAGGCTAATTTTTTTCTGGCCTCTCTCTGGCTCTTTGTTTCCAGATATTTTATAAGCAGGGCGTATTCTGCATTTTAAGATGCAGACACAATGGGCGAGAGTGGCGGAACTGGTAGACGCAGTCGGCTCAAAATCGACCGCCGCAAGGCATAGGGGTTCGAGTCCCCTCTTTCGCACCATTTTCTTTTCAGCGGGCATTGTGGATATCCGGGGTAGTGGTTCGGCCGATGGCTGGCTTGACCCCTCCTGATGCCTGTGACACCTAAGAAAAAAGTTAAGTGTTTTACCGTAAGGCACTGCGTGGGTTTTCCATGCACCGGCTACCCTTTGTATGGTCGGGTCGTGATCATGTGGCGTCTGCGGTTTTTGAATTATGGATGACCTGCCAATCATGACCGCAGCCAAGCCTTCGCATCGTCCTCAGCGACCCTATTTTTCATCCGGCCCTTGTGTCAAACGCCCGGGCTGGACACCGGAGGTGCTGAAAGGGGCCTTCCTAGGGCGGTCCCATCGTGCTGCAGAAGGGCGGGCACGGCTTAATGAAGTCATTACCCGGTCCATTGCTCTGCTAGGTGTGCCAGAAGATTGGCAAGTCGGTATCGTTCCTGCCTCCGATACAGGGGCTGTGGAGATGATTCTCTGGGCATTGGCAGGCCAACGGGGTATGGATGTCCTCTCTTTTGAGAGTTTTTCCGGCACATGGGCGCAGGACCTGAAAGATATCCTGAAGCTGGAAGATTTGCGGGTACTGGAGGCTCCCTACGGTGAGCTGCCCGATATGGCGCAGATTGACTGGTCCCGTGATGTGGTGCTGACATGGAATGGCACAACCTCGGGTGTTTGCGTCCCCTCTGTGGAGAGTGTGCCAGCGCAGCATGATGGTCTCGTGATCTGCGATGCCACATCTGCTGCTTTTGCAATGGACCTGCCTTGGGACCGGCTGGATGTTGTCACATGGTCATGGCAGAAGGCTCTGGGTGGGGAGGCAGCGCATGGCATGGTGGCCCTCAGCCCGAAAGCGGTTAGACGCTTGGAGGAGGGAAGCCAGCGTCCTCTCCCGAAGATTTTCCGGCTGACGAACAAGCAGGGCCTGAACGAAGCCATCTTCCGGGGCGATACTATCAACACACCCTCTATGCTGTGTGTAGAGGATGCGCTGGATAGTCTGCGGTGGGCCGAGTCTGTTGGCGGTCTGGAAGCGCTCAAGGCACGCTCCCGCCGGAATCTATCCATCGTAGAAAATTGGGTCGCTAAACGTGACTGGGTGGCCTTTCTCAGTGCGGCGAAAGAGACACGGTCCTGCACATCCATTTGCCTGAAAATTACAGCACCGTGGTTCGAGGCATTGGATGATGCTGCACGGTCCAAGGTCATCAAGGCCATGACGGGCCTGCTGGAGGAAGAAAAGGCTGGATATGACCTTGCGGGGTATCGTGATGCTCCGGCAGGTTTGCGTATTTGGGGTGGTGCCACGGTGGAGGCCGAAGATATCGAGGCCCTACTGCCTTGGCTGGATTGGGCCTTCGTCCGTATTGAAGAAAAGTTTGCGACGCCATGATCAACGGCCCCGAGACATCCAGCCCTGCCCTGCTGCCCATGGGGTTTGTAGACTTGCTCCCGGCCGAGGCCGAGGCCGAGGCCCGAGGCCTTGCCGAGGTGATGGAGGTCTTTTCATGTCACGGGTATGAGCGTGTTCGTCCTCCTCTGCTGGAGTTTGAAGGCTCTCTGCTGAGTGGGGCCGGTGAGGCTCTGGCAGAACAGAGTTTCCGTCTTTTGGACCCTGCGTCTCACCGTATGATGGCTCTGCGGCCGGATATGACGACCCAGATTGCCCGTATCGCTGCCGTGCGGATGCAGGACTGCCCCCGCCCGTTGCGTCTCTCCTATGCGGGGGATTGCGTAGTGATTGGTACGCCCGGTCGGGAGGGGCAAAGGCAGATAGCGCAGGCTGGTATCGAGCTCATCGGCCCGGATAAGGCCGAGGCAGATGCAGAGGTGATTGCTCTGGGGGCTGAGGCTCTTGCCCGCTTGGGTATTGCCAATGTGTCTTTTGACCTCTCCATGCCGGTGATGGTTTGGAGCCTGATTGACGGTAGCTTCTCCGGTATTGAGCGGGAGAGCATCATTCATGCGCTAGACCGGCGTGATGCCGCCGCCGTGCGGGAATATGGTGGCGCATGGGCGGAGCTGCTGCTGGGTATGATGGAAGCGGTTGGCCCGGCTGCCAGTGCGTTGGAGAAACTGGAGAAGCTGGATTTTCCTGCCATGCTCAAGCCACATGTGGCCCGTTTGAGGGCTGATGTAGCCGCTATTTTGGCCCGCCTTCCAGGTGCTCGCCTGACGGTGGACCCGGTGGATTTCCGGGGGTGGCGGTATCATACAGGCGTATGCGTGACAGTCTTTGCCATGCACTCCCGGGAGGAGCTGGGGAGAGGTGGCCGCTATTTAGCAGGTGACGAGCCTGCCTGCGGGCTGACGCTCAATCCGCAGGCGTTTCTGCGGGTCGCTGCGAAGCCGAAACGGCGGAAACGGTGCCTCGTTCCATCTGTGATGGTGCAGAAAGACTTGTCCAGCCTGCATGAGGCAGGCTATGCCACGATCGCATCGCTTGGGGTATCAGGCGAAATGGAGCAGGAGGCGCATCATTTACGGTGTAGCCATATCTGGAAAGATGGAAAGCCCGTTGCGCTGGCACGTTGAGGTGCTGGCAGGGCCCGCCATTGTGAGACGTTAGGGGAAGACATTCTTATGGCCAATGTTACCGTAATCGGAACCCAGTGGGGCGATGAGGGTAAAGGCAAGATTGTGGACTGGCTCGCCAGCCGGGCCGATATCGTTGTCCGCTTTCAAGGGGGGCATAATGCCGGCCATACGCTGGTCGTGAATGACCAGGTCTATAAACTTTCTCTGCTTCCCTCCGGTCTGGTCGGTGGGAAAATTGGTGTCATCGGCAATGGTGTGGTCGTAGACCCCAAGGCCCTGATGAGCGAGATTGATCGTGTGACCGAGCAGGGGCTTGTCGTCACACCGGAAACGCTCTGGATCGCCGAGACAGCCCCGCTTATCCTGCCGGTGCATGGCGCGCTGGACCGTGCCCGGGAGCTTGCCCGTGGCAACCATAAGATCGGCACAACAGGCCGTGGCATTGGTCCGGCTTATGAGGATAAGGTGGCCCGCCGTGCTATCCGCATCTGCGATCTTTCCGAGCCTGAAACGCTGGACTGGAAGATTGATGAGCTGCTGCTTCATCACAACACGCTTCTGGCCGGTCTGGGGGCAGAGACCTTCACCAAGGAAGAGATTCTGGCCTTCCTGAAGGAAATTACTCCCCGCCTTCTGCCCTACGCTTGCTGTGCATGGGACCGTCTGGCCGAGGCTGACCGGGCTGGCAAGCGCATCCTGTTTGAGGGCGCACAGGCTGTCATGCTGGATGTAGACCACGGGACCTATCCGTTTGTGACTAGCTCCAACACGGTAGCGGCTATTGCGGCGTCCGGTAGTGGCATGAGCCCGAAATCGGTCGGTTTCGTTCTGGGTATTGCTAAGGCTTATACGACTCGTGTTGGCGAAGGTCCGTTCCCCTCCGAATTGTTTGATGACGTCGGGAAGGGCATGGCCGAGCGTGGTCGTGAGTTTGGTACTGTCACGGGTCGTCCCCGTCGCTGCGGTTGGTTCGATGCTGCCATGGTTCGCCGGGCTGTGCGGGTCGGTGGTGTCAGTGGTGTGGCTCTGACGAAGCTGGATATTCTAGATGGCATGCAGGAAGTGTCCATATGTGTTGGTTATGAGCTGGATGGCAAGCGGATTGATAACTTCCCGTCCGCACCGGGGGCACAGGCCCGCGTGAAGCCGATTCTGGAGACCATGCCGGGTTGGAATGAGACCACCGGTGGTGCCCGTTCTTGGGCAGAGCTGCCGGCTCAGGCCATTAAATATGTTCGCCGGATTGAGGAGCTGATCGGCACGCCGGTTACCCTGTTGTCCACCAGCCCGGAGCGTGAGGATACTATCCTCGTGACGGATCCTTTCGAGGGTTGATAGGTATTTATTAATAATTACTTAAAAGCCAGCCGTATAGGCTGGCTTTTTTTTGGTGTTGACCATTTAAATATTCTCCCGATTTGAGTAATGGTTTTCTTTCAGTTCATTTTTTAAAGGAAAAGGGTCATTTCTGTGAGGAAAATACTGTTTGCAGGAGCTGTGGCTTCTGTTTTCGCACTGGCTGGCTGCACCTCTTCGGGGAATACGTCCATCAAGAATGAGACATCAACCACGGTTGACCAGAAGATTCAGGATGGAATTACGACCAAGGATCAGGTCAGAACGATGTATGGCGATCCGTTATCAATCAATTTCACGGATAGTGGCCATGAGGTCTGGAAATATCTTTTCTCGAAGTCTCGTGCCAATGGCACAAACTTCATCCCCTACTATTCCGCATTTTCCAGTGGGACACATGGTCAGGCAAAAACATTGCTCATAATCTATGATGATCATGGGCGTGTGTGGCACCATTCCTTCACGGCTTCTGATATGTCCGCACATAGTGGGGTCTCGAACTGAGAGTTATCAGTTTGCAGCTCATGTAAAAAAGGGAGTGTCCAGAAACTGGACACTCCCTTTTTCGTCTGATGTCCTATTGAGGACAGCCTGACTTGCCGTTCAGGCCCTGTTGTCAGGGAACAGCCTGTCCAGCAGTTTCTTCAAAACCTTTCCGACGACGACTGTCATAACGGTCTCGACAGCAAATCTCAAAAGCACTCTGAACATGAAGAAAGCCTCCTTCTAGGCGGGTGTCCACTCGATTCCCGTGGGCGGGCAGAGGCTACTCCGCTTTGGTATCGCCGACCAGCCCACGAGCATAATCTTCGGCAGAGAAAGGTCGTAAATCTTCGGCCTGTTCGCCAACGCCGACAAGATGGACAGGGAGCTTGAACTGCTCGGCCAGAGCTACCACGATTCCGCCACGGGCAGAGCCATCCAGCTTGGTTACGACTAGCCCGCTGACATTCACGAGGTCACGGAAGACCCGTACTTGCTCGATGGCATTTTGCCCGGTTGTGGCATCCAGCACCAGTAAGACGCTATGCGGGGCCGAAGGGTCAAATTTCTGCATCACACGGATGATTTTGGCCAGCTCGTCCATCAGAGCTTGCCGGTTATGCAGGCGGCCTGCCGTATCTACGAGGAGAAGATCGGCTTTTTCTTCTGTAGCTCGTTTCAGCCCATCATAGGCCAGTCCGGCAGCATCTCCGCCCGGCTTGCCCGCAATGACGGGGGAGCCGGTGCGCTCGCCCCATATTTGGAGCTGTTCGACCGCCGCCGCACGAAAGGTATCCCCTGCCACCATCATGACGGACTTGCCCTGCTGGTGGTATTGATGGGCGATCTTACCGATGGTTGTGGTCTTGCCCACACCATTGACACCCACCACAAGCACGACATGAGGTTTTTTGCTGCTATCCAGCTCGAAAGGCTGGGCCACAGGCTCCAGAACACGGGAGATTTCTGCGGCCAGTGTCTGGCGGATTTCCTCTGGAGTGATGTTCTCCCCGAAGCTTTTCTCTCGGAACTGTTCGATAATCCGTCCGGCCACAGCGGGGCCGAGATCAGCAGCGATCAGCTCGTCTTCGAGTTCTTCCAGCGTTTCATCATCAAGTTGCCGTTTGACAAACACCGCATTAAGGCGTGCGCTTGAACGGGACAGACCCTGTTTGAGTCGAGAAAAAAATCCAGCCATGACTGTCGAATTGGTGCGAGAAGGGGGGAGCCGTCAAGCCCTGTTCAGGGGATTTCTGCCATAAGCATGCCGTCTTTTAGCCCGGTGATGCGGATGCGCTCTAGCCGTCCCCGGTGGGATGGTTGGGCTTGCTGAAGGGTAAAGGCAGCAAACTCCGGGGTGTGGCCGGTCGTTGGGCTTTCCATGAGGACGGTCTTTTCCTGCCCGATAAAGCGGCTCAGAAAGTGGTCCCGCACGGTCTGGCCGAGTGCTCGCAATCTGGCAGCACGCTCCTGCCTTATGGCTTTTGGCATAGCGGGCATCCGGGCCGCTGGTGTTCTGGGCCGTTCGCTGTAGGGGAAGACATGGAGGAACGGGATGGCCTGTTCTGCCAGAAAATCATGCGTTTCCTGAAAGAGCGCATCCGTCTCGGTGGGGAAACCGGCAATCACATCGGCACCGAAGCCGGTATCAGGTCGCAGGTGGCGGACTTGTGTAATCAGCCCGGCCACGTCTGTCGTGCTGTGGCGGCGTTTCATGCGTTTGAGGATCAGGTCCGACCCTGCCTGAAGGGATAGATGTAGATGCGGCATGAAGCGGGGTTCATTAGCAATCAGGTCCCATAGGGCTTTGTCACCTGTATGAGGTGTTAGGATCATGGGGTCGATGGAGGAGAGGCGCAGGCGGGCAATCTCTGGCACTGCATCTAACAGATGGCGGCAGAGCTGCCCCAGTCCCATACCCTCCTGCTGCCATGAGGCAATATCAACGCCTGTTAGTACGATCTCGCAATGGCCTGCTTCCGTTAGGGCGCGGGCTTTTGGAATAATTTCCTCTGGAGACATGGAGGTGGACTGCCCCCGCCCTGCTGGAATGACGCAGAAGGTGCAGTCATTGTCACAACCCTGCTGAACCTGAAGCAGAGCCCGAATATAGCGGGAGGGGGGTGGTGTACGGCCAGCCTCCTCGGGCAGCCCCCATGTGGAAGGATGTGTCTTCTCCGTATTGGGGATCACCCGGCTGACACCCGGCAGGGCTGCCCATGCCTCCGCTGCTCGTTCGGAGGCGCAGCCCGTCACGATGATGCGGGCTGTTGGGTTTTCCCTGTGTGCACGGCGGATTGTCTGACGTGCCTGCCGCTCGGCTTCTGCCGTGACGGTGCAGGTATTGACGATGATAGTGTCTCCGTCCTGCGCTTGGCCCTGGCGGGCCAGATGCTCCATCGCATCGCTCTCATGAGCATTCAGGCGGCAGCCGAAGGTGAGGAGGGTGACGCTCATGGTGTGGCAGTTTGCCCCTGTGCTAGCCAGCTCTCATCCAGCGTGCCGGTAAAGACGGTTTGGGCCGGGCCAGTCATCAAGACGGAGCCGTCACCCTGCCATGTGATGGTTAGGGAGCCACATTCCATTGTGACACGGCATGTGCGTTCTACGAGGCCCCGCCGTGCCGCATTGACGACCGCCGCACAGGCACCGGACCCGCAGGCGAGTGTCAGCCCTGCTCCCCGTTCCCAGACCCGCAGGCGGATGTGGGTGGGGGATAGAATCTCTGCAAAGCCGATATTGGCCCGTTCTGGGAAGAGGGGATCGGTTTCCAGGTCAGGCCCTAGCAAGGCGGCATCCTCGATGGAGCGGAACAGCGTTAGATGTGGATTACCCATGGAGCAGGCGGCTCCATCGTGCAGGGGGAGGTGGGCTGTATCGCAGTCATGGGCGAGAGGGATGGCCTGCCAATCCAAATGGGGTTTTCCCATAAGTACGGAGACCAGCCCGTTTTCTTGAGAGGTAGGGAGTAGGCCATTCTGCGTCTGGAGGGTTGGGCTGCCACCTAGAAGGGCCGCAACGCAGCGAGAGGCATTGCCACAAGCCCCAGCTTCCGACCCGTCTGGGTTGAAGAAGCGGACTAGTACGTCAGCACCATCTCGTGTTGGTGTGGAAAGTGTCACGAGCTGGTCGCAGCCAATGCCTGTACGGCGGTCGCAGAGGCGGCTGATCAGCGTGGTAGAGGAGAGGGAGAGCGGTGTTGTCCTGCCATCCAGAATGATGAAATCATTCCCCAGACCATGCATTTTTGTAAAGGAAACGCCCATGATGCCCCTCTAAGACGTGATGAAATCGCCTCCTTCTATAATGTTGCGTTGCCGGGGTAAAATGAAGCCTTCCCGTCGCCGGGATGTTTTTCCCTGTAGGTCAGGCATTGTTCAGGACTCTCGCTGCCCTATATTAAGGGATGATAGTAAGGAATAAGCCGGAAAGGGGAAGGCGTGCAGGGCCTACATGAAAAAGCATTCACACAGGCATCTTTAGAGCCGGATGAGGCTTTCTGGGCCCAGCAGGAGCTGGATTCCCTGATGGATATGGGGGGGCGTACGGCCATTACTGCCCTTTATCGTACTGCTCTACCTGTAGGGGGGTGTACGTTAGACCTGATGTGCGGGGCGATGAGCCATCTGCCAGAGGATGCTACCTTTCAGGAATTTATCGGGCTGGATATCAATAAGGCGGCCCTTAAGGCTAATCAGGCTCTGAGTCGTGCCGTGGAGCAGGACCTCAATAGTACGCCCCTCCTGCCGTTTGATGAGGCAAGTTTCGATGGGGCTCTTCTGTGCGATGGGCTGGCCTATCTGACAAAGCCGCAGCAGGTTATTGAGGAATTGTTCCGTGTTCTGCGGCCTGGTGCACCGTTGATCATTAGTTTTTCCGACAGATTCGTACCGGCCAAGGCCGTGGCCATCTGGCAGGCTCTAGAGCCGGAAGACCGGGTCCGTTTTACCAGTGCGCTCATGCAACGGGCCGGTTTTACGGAGCTGGATACTGGTGAGGTTGTCCCGCCGGAGGATCTTACCGCATGGCAGGATACGGTTCGGGCTGTCATTGGTCGCCGTCCTGTGGCAGTCTGAAAGACAACCCAGCTTTTTAATCTGGTGGTGGATCGTCTCTGGCCTTGGAGGGCATAAAGGGGTATTCACCGCTTTTCTGGCTGCCACAATCTGGTTCGTGGCAGCATGTGTATGACCGAGTGTTCGTTGACGATGCCTTTTCCCGATACCCATCCCGCCCTGACTCGTGCTCTGGCAGCACGTGGCTATGAACAGCCGACTCCCGTGCAGGAGGCGGTGTTGGAGCCGGGGCTGGAAGGACGTGATCTGCTCGTCTCCGCACAGACGGGCTCCGGTAAGACTGTTGCTTTTGGTCTCGCTTTTGCGTCGGACCTTTTGGGCGAAGGGGACAAGATGGCCCCTACCCGCTCTCCGCTGGCCTTGGTGATTGCCCCGACCCGTGAACTTGCCATGCAGGTTCAGACAGAGCTTTCGTGGCTCTATGCCGAGACTGGTGCCCGTATTGCCAGCTGTATTGGTGGGACCGATGCCCGCCGTGAGGCCCGCTCTCTGGAGCGTGGTGCCCATATTGTCGTGGGTACGCCGGGCCGCCTGTGTGACCATCTCTCCCGTGGTAAGCTGGACCTAACGGGCCTGCGTGCCGTCGTGCTGGATGAAGCCGATGAGATGCTGGATATGGGCTTCCGTGAGGAGCTGGAACAGCTGCTGGACGCCTCCCCGAAGGAACGCCGCACCCTGCTGTTTTCCGCTACTATCGCTCGGGAAATTGCGTCTCTGGCACGGCGTTATCAGAAAGATGCCAAGCGGATTGATACGGTTTCCGGCCAGAAGCAGCATGCCGATATTACCCATCGCTGCGTGGTGACAGCCCCACAGGAAGTGGAACGGTCCCTCGTCAATGTGCTGCGTTATTATGAGAGCCAGACGGCGATGGTGTTCTGCAACACCCGCTTGTTGGTGAATCAGGTTCAGGCCGCTTTGCTGGAGCGGGGCTTCGCCTCTGTCGCTATTTCTGGCGAGATGGGGCAGAATGAGCGCTCCCGTGCTATCGAGAGCCTGCGCTCCGGTGCGGCCCGTGTTTGCGTGGCAACAGATGTGGCCGCTCGTGGTATTGATGTTCCGGCTCTTGGCCTGGTCGTTCATGCTAGTGTGCCGTCTTCTTCCGATACGTTCTTGCATCGTTCTGGCCGTACGGGTCGTGCAGGGCGCAAGGGGGTGAGTGTGCTGATGGTGCCGTTTAACCAGCGGCGCAAGGCGGAACGTGTTCTGGCACAGGCCCGTGTGAAGGCCGAGTGGGAGCCAGTGCCGACCGCTGAAGCTATTGCGGAGCAGGATGCACAGCGTCTTTTAGAAGACCCGATTCTGACCGGTGAAGCCTCCATTGCTGTGCCGGAAGAGATTGTGACCAAACTGATAGAGCGTTTTGATGCCACGCAGCTGGCTCGTGCACTGGTCGGGTTCCATAAAGCGCATTTGCCTCGTGTGGAAGATATCCGCCCTGTATCTGTTGAGCCACCTGCTCGTGGTGCCGCTCGTGAAGGTGGGCGCGGGTATGAGATGTCCGGCTCGTGGTTCCGTCTTGGTGTGGGACGTAGCGAGAAGGCTGATCCTAAATGGCTGATTCCGCTCATCTGCCGCCTTGGTGGTGTGCAGAAGCGTGACATTGGTAATATCTGCATCCAGCAGGATGACACGCTCTTCCAGATTTCTGACGAAAAGCTGGCTCGTTTCAATTCCTGCCGCGCTGGGGCAGAGCAGGATGAAGTCACTATTGAGCCAGCCGAGGCACCCGCTGGTGGTGGTGGCCCTCGTCGTGGCCGTGGTGGCCCGCCGGGCGGACGACGCTTCGGTGCGCCGAAAGGGCGTTTTGGTGGCCCCGGTGGCGGTGGACGCCGGGAGGGTCGTGATGGCCGAGAGGGTGGGCGTGGCCCATCATCCTTTAAGCGTCGTTCCGGTCCGGCTCGTAGCGGCGAGAAATCAACCCGCCGCCGTTGAAGCAGAGAAGGAGGGGCCTCACCCCTCCTTTTTTGTAACAGCCAGCCCGCCTGATGCCTGACAGACAGGCATGATCTCCAGATGATTCACATTCATATGGGCAGGTAGGCCGATCAACCATGAGACCGTTTCTGCAATATCGGCAGGCATGAGCGGTGTGGTGTTTTCATAGACAGCCTGTGCCTTGGCATCATCACGTAACCGTACGTTGCTGAATTCACTGCCGCCTACGAGGCCGGGTTCAATGGTCGTGACACGTAGGGGCGTGCCGAGTAGGTCCGTCCGAAGATTTTTCATAAATTGGGCGACAAAGGCTTTTGTAGCCCCATAGACGTTCCCGCCCCGATAAGCGTAATGCCCTGCCGTACTGCCGATGGAGAGGATATAACCACGGTTCCGTTCGATCATGCCAGGGAGTAGGGCATGGGTGATTTCCACAAGGCCGGAAATGTTGGTGTTGATCATAGTTTCCCAGTCATCCACACTGGAATCCTGAGCAGGGGTGACCCCTAATGCTAACCCAGCATTGTTGATGAGCACATCAATATGACGCCAGTCGGTCGGTAGGCTTTGGGGTAAGGCTCGCAAGGCGGCACGATCGCTCATGTCCAACGTAAGGGGGAGGAGGCTGTCGCCAAGCTCCTTATGCAGGCTGGCCAGCCGCTCACTCCGGCGGCCCGTGGCGATGACACGGTGCCCTTCTCGGACCAGCCGGACGGCAATGTTTCTACCAAAGCCGGATGTAGCCCCTGTAACAAGGATGGTTTGCGGCTGCGTCATTGTGGCAACTCCGTGTATGAGGAATGAAAAACAGAACCGTCTTTCTGTTATGCTGAACCTGAGTCCTGTTTGTAAGAGGTGTTCATGCCGATTCTTGAGCCAATCGAGACATTGACGGGCCGTCTGCTGGTTGCAACCCCCGTCCTCACGGGGACGGAATTTGCCCAGACGGTTATCTATCTCTGCGCTTACTCCGCAGAGGATGGAGCGATGGGGGTGATTGTTAATCGTCGGCTGACGCACCCAGATGTCAGCGAGCTTCTGCGTCATCTAGATGTATCCCCTAATCCGCCGAAGCGTCTTTTTGGTGTGGGTGTTGGTGGGCCAGTGGAGCCGGGCCGGGGGTTTGTTCTCCACTCGCCAGAGGAGGGAGGCCTCGGGCGTGGTCGGGTTGGTAACCGCCTGACTGTCCTGCCTGGGGAGCCGCCCGTGGCGGAGGTTAGTGCCAATATTGATATGATCAAGGAGCTGGCCGCAGGGCGGGGGCCACGGCAGGCCATGTTGCTGCTTGGTCATGCCTCATGGGCTGCAGGGCAGCTCGAAGAAGAAATACTGCATGGTAATGCGTGGTATGTCGTTCCGGCAGATGAGGGTATTGTCTTCGGTGGAGACCCTTCCACAAAATGGCAGCGTGCTTTGGAGAGTGTAGGGCTAGAGCCCTCTTCTCTTACAGCCGCAGTAGGGGAGGCATAATCTTTTTGCGGGGCTGCTCTTCTATTGCCTGTCTTCTTGTTTCGTCTCAGACTTCATTTGTCTGAAGGGTTCTGAAATCTCCTTGCAGACTGGTGTTTTTGCGCATGTTTCAGAAACACCCTCTTGAAACCAGCGCGATCGTGCCTAAATTTTAGGCACGGTCTGTCGCCATATCGGGGCAGGCTGAATATTCATCGCTGCCAGAGTTGGGGCGAGAAGGAGAGACGAACATCATGGATATTCAGAAATTCACAGAGCGTAGTCAGGGCTTTATTCAGGCTGCCCAGACCATCGCACTACGTGACTATCATCAGCAGTTGACGCCGGAGCATCTGCTCAAGGCCCTGTTGGATGATGAGCAGGGAGCGGCCACGGGGTTGATCCGTGCGGCAGGGGGCGACCCGAAAAATGTCCGGCAAGCTAATGATGCGGCCTTGGCCAAACTGCCAGCCGTGCAGGGGAGCGGGGCTTCCCAGCCGCAGCCAACGCCGGATTTCGTACGGGTGCTGGATGGTGCGGAGGCCGCTGCCAAAGCTGCCGGTGACAGTTTTGTCGCGCAGGACCGTCTGCTGGCAGGAATCGCCGCTAGCAAAACTCCGGCCGGTGAGGCTTTGCGCCAAGGTGGGGCTTCTGCTCAGGCTCTTGAGAAGGCGATTGCGACCGTCCGCAAGGGGCGGACCGTAGATTCGGCCTCGGCAGAGAACAATTTCGATGCGCTGAAGAAATATGCCCGTGACGTGACGGCTCAGGCGCAGGAAGGTAAGCTGGACCCGGTCATTGGGCGTGATGAAGAAATCCGCCGGGCTATTCAGGTTCTGGCACGCCGCAGTAAGAACAATCCGGTTCTGATCGGTGAGCCCGGTGTCGGTAAGACCGCTATTGTGGAGGGGCTGGCTCTGCGCATCGTCAATGGCGATGTGCCGGAGGCTCTGCGTAACAAGAAGCTGCTTTCTCTCGACATGGGCGCACTGATCGCCGGTGCAAAATATCAGGGTGAGTTTGAGGAACGTCTGAAGGCCGTTCTTAAGGAGATTGAGAGTGCCGAAGGGCAGATCATTCTCTTTATTGATGAGATGCACACGCTCGTTGGGGCAGGTCGTTCTAGTGGGGCGATGGATGCGTCTAACCTCATCAAGCCGGAATTGGCCCGTGGCGTGCTGCACTGCCTTGGTGCCACGACCCTGGATGAGTATCGCAAATATATCGAGAAAGATGCCGCTCTGGCCCGTCGTTTCCAGCCGGTCTTTGTGGGTGAGCCTTCTGTTGCGGATACGATTTCTATCCTGCGTGGGATCAAGGAGAAGTATGAGCTGCATCATGGGGTGCGGATCACCGATAATGCGCTGGTTTCTGCGGCGACGTTGTCTAACCGGTACATTACGGACCGTTTCCTGCCGGATAAGGCCATCGACCTGATTGATGAGGCAGCCAGCCGCCTGCGGATGCAGATCGACAGCAAGCCGGAGGCTCTGGACGAGCTGGATCGCCGCATCATTCAGCTGAAGATCGAGCGTGAGGCCATCCGCAAAGAAGATGACACGGCTTCCCGTGAGCGTCTGGAAGCTCTGGAGGCTGAATTGGCCGATCTTCAGGAGAAGTCTGACGCTATGAGTGCGGCGTGGCATGCGGAGAAAGACCGCATGAATGCCGTGCAGAAATACAAGGAGGAGCTGGACCAGGCTCGGTCTGAGGTTGAGGTGGCACAGCGCCAGGGGAATCTGCAGCGGGCATCCGAGCTGATGTATAGCCGTATTCCGGAGCTGGAACGCCAGATTGAGCAGGCCCAGCAGGAAGAGGCTCAGTCTGACGGCAATACGCTGTTCGCTGATACGGTGACGGATCAGGGAATCGCCGCCGTTGTGTCCCGTTGGACCGGCGTGCCGGTGGACCGGATGTTGGAGGGTGAACGTTCCAAGCTGATGCGGATGGAGTCTGTCCTGCGGGAGCGTGTCGTGGGGCAGGAAGCGGCTCTGGTGGCTGTCTCCAATGCTGTGCGCCGTGCTCGTGCTGGGTTGCAGGACCCCAATCGCCCGATTGGTTCTTTCCTGTTCCTTGGTCCGACCGGTGTGGGTAAGACGGAGCTTGCCAAGACGCTGGCGCAGTTCCTCTTTGATGATGAACGCGCCTTGTTGCGGATCGACATGAGCGAATTCATGGAGAAACATTCTGTTTCTCGTCTGATCGGTGCGCCTCCGGGGTATGTCGGTTATGACGAAGGCGGTGTGCTGACCGAGGCGGTGCGGCGTCGCCCTTATCAGGTCATCCTCTTTGATGAGGTGGAGAAGGCACATGAGGATGTCTTTAACATTCTGCTTCAGGTGCTGGATGATGGCCGCCTGACCGATGGGCAGGGTCGTGTGGTGGATTTCCGCAATACGATCATTGTACTGACCAGCAATCTTGGTTCTGAGATTTTGGCTCATCAGAAGGATGGCGACTCAACCGAGGCCGTGCGGGATGACGTGATGGAGATTGTCCGGGCGCATTTCCGGCCGGAGTTCCTGAACCGCTTGGATGAGATTATTCTCTTCTCCCGTCTCCAGCGGGCAGATATGGGGCAGATTGTGGAGATCCAGCTGGGTCGTCTGCGGCATCTGTTGGCGGATCGTAAGATCACCTTGTCTCTGGATGAGAAGGCACGGGAATGGATGGCCGAGGCCGGATATGATCCGGTTTATGGTGCTCGCCCTCTCAAGAGGGTGATTCAGCGTGCACTACAGAACCCGCTGGCTGGTCTCTTGTTGGAGGGTACCATCCATGATGGGGACGAGATCACGGTCTCTGCTAACGATCAGGGGCTGCTCATAAATGGGCAGTCTACTGTTGAGAACTGAGTGAATCGGTAAGGAGCCGGCCCTCTGAGAAGGGGGCCGGTTTTTTTTATGTCTGGAATCATGCCGATTCTTATTTTTGGGAATCGCTTTATGTGATTCGTGTGGTGTGTTTGGTTTTTAGTAACTGGCTGTTTTCTGTGGTTTTTGGATGGTTTGTGAAGAAAGTTTGAGAAAGTTTCTGGAAACGTGTTGACCGTGTGTGGGTGGGTGCGTATAAGGCCATTCACCGGCGGCGCTGGAGCGGAAGTTTCGGGGCTGACGGGGTGGTCATTGAAAAGAGAATATGGGTTATAAAGTAAAGACTGGAAGGGATATGTTGGCGGCGTTTTCGTTAGCGAAGGCTGAT
>NZ_NWUS01000002.1 GCF_014048475.1 Bombella favorum | reverse complement strand
CCCTCGCTCACCCTCTCTCTATATATACCACCCACTACCGCGGGGTGGAGCAGCCCGGTAGCTCGTCAGGCTCATAACCTGAAGGTCGTAGGTTCAAATCCTACCCCCGCATCCAAATATACACCCCAAAAAAAACACATCAATCCAAATCGCTTGGATTAATATCGCCTGGATGGCTAGGGATTTGCCTATGGTAGGCTTTGCCAATATGAGGGTGTGCTGTTCCCGAGGCCGTGGTTTCCCTACCGATTTGCCTATGGTAGGCTTGATTTGTTTGTGCAGGGCGTATGCCAGACGGTGGAAGCCGTGGTTTCCCTACCGATTTGCCTATGGTAGGCTTCAGATTTTCCGGCCCATCGAGCCGAACCAGCCGTGGTTTCCCTACCGATTTGCCTATGGTAGGCTTTAATAAGAAAAAAGCTCTTCTTTTAGGGAGCCGTGGTTTCCCTACCGATTTGCCTATGGTAGGCTAGCTCTTGCGAAACAGATTGATGTTGCATGATTTTTCATTGTTTTTACAATCGAAAATCATAGCAACACCATCTGTTTCGTGCCTATTCCTTCGGTTTTTTTGGCAAGGCCGAGCATAATCTCCATCCTTCCATACTGTTTGTCCGTTACTTGCAAAGCTCGGACGCTTCCTTCTTTAGGGAGGGCGGTCCGAACCCGGCGTAAATGTTTATCGAGACTGTCTTGTCCCCGTCCGACACGAACATAGACGGAATATTGTAGCATGATGAATCCATCATCACGTAGGAAATTACGAAACTGCGCTGCCTGCCGTCTTTGAATTTTGGTGCGGACGGGGAGGTCGAAAAAGATTATTAGCCACAAGAATCGGGTCTCCTCTGCTTTCATGAGCTACCCCCAGCGATGCAGACAGGCAGGCGCAGTAAGGCAGCACTGTTATGTTCAAGGGCTTTAACCAGGTTAGAGGCAACAATTTCAGTCGCTGCAAGAATGGTCATGGTTTCTTGGCCTATCAGAACAGATTGTGACAGGATGCCAACCATGAACTGGCGGTCCTCAAGACTGGCTGAAGCAGTGGCTGGTTCCGGATGGTATTGGGCTACCATCTGGTCCACGAAGGGGCGGAAAGGTTCTATGAGATCATCAACAAGATTGAAAGCGTTGGTGCGAGATGCATGATGCACTCCTAGTGAAGGGATAAGTCCTGCAGCAACGCAGGCACGTGCCAAGGCTGCACGAAGGATGGCATAGCCATAATTTAAAAGGCCATTGCGCTTATCAGCTTCGTTGGCGCGAGTGAAGTTGAGAAAAAGCCGGGACCAGTAAAAGCGGGCGGCTTGTGCCTCGATGTTAGCCTTATCGCCTGAGGTCACGAGGTCTATCATGTTTTGCAACCTTTTGGCCTCACCATGCCTTTGCATGTTCAGAACGGCCGCTTGATTGTTGATCTTCGCAGTGACGAGCAGCTGCCAAAGTCGTTTACGGAGTGGCAAAGAAGCGGATATCTGAAACTGTATGATGTCTGCTTGTGCATAGTGCTGGTGGAAGGGGAGGAGAAGTCCGGCTGGGTGGTGTCTGGCATCCGGTACGATCAAGATGATGCCCTGCACGGCAAGCGTGGAAAGCAGGGCACCAGAAAGAGTGATCTGTGGCGTGTCGAGTACGCAGCAGGCTATGTCCTCTAATGGCAGGGTGATGGTGTCATCATCCTGCACAATAAGCATTTGTCCGTCTTTTAGCTTCAATCGTGTTGGTCGGGAGATGTGCACGCAACGCCATGCCATGTTCGTGTCTCCTGTTTAACGGGTGACAATTCGCCGAAGCGATTAACGGAAAATTTTTGGATATGCTCCTGAGTTTTTATACCGATGCCTTGTTGTAACGGTGCAGCACCGGTTGAATCGGCCAGAGTAATAGAAGCTGTGGACCGGTTACAGCCGCAGAAATAGCCTTCTTTGACAGTACCCTTGTTAAAAAGACGCACATAACTGCGGGGATAGAGACTAAACTGGAACAGAGCTTCC
Source organism: Bombella favorum (assembly GCF_014048475.1). Lineage (GTDB taxonomy): Bacteria > Pseudomonadota > Alphaproteobacteria > Acetobacterales > Acetobacteraceae > Bombella > Bombella favorum. The sequence continues at coordinate 386,960 of NZ_NWUS01000002.1, read as the reverse complement.
GCCCCCATGATAGGCCAGTCTGCTTCGGACTTACCCGCGACGACAGCTTTATTAGGGGGAGCTGGCCATTGGGAACGATTCATGATCTGGTGGGGATATATGGGGATCATGTACCATTCTGGCTTCCCCTTTTTCCCGATGACTTTGAAGATATCAACCCGTGTCATGTCACCTCTGTTCGCCATGCCCCCCCGGACAGGAACAGCTGGTTTAGTTTTGGTAGCAAGGCGTACTTTGCGTATTTCATGGCCTGCTGCGCTCTGGTGGCACGGGGTTCTTGGTGGCTTGTCTGCTGGCTTCCCAGCTTCAATCCACTGGCGGAGGGAGGCGATAAGACCGGCATTGCGGTCTGGGTCTTTGATTTTGGCAAGATCAGCTAAGGTTAGGGCGCTGACGGCTTTGCGTTCATAGATGACCGGGCCTGTTTCTTCTTCCCGGACCTGTTGGATCGTGGCTTCGTGGCCTTGCCCACGGGCCCGCTGGCGTTCGGGACGGGCGACGAAAATGGTCTCGTATTTTTCTTTTAACTGATCCCGGAATCCGTCCCATGGTGGGGCAACATCCCGCATGGGGCGGGATAGGCCTTTCTGCTCACATTCCTGAAAAGACTTCGTGAGTTTCTGGATTTCCGCTTCGCTGACAGCAGCCACAATGGCGGCATCCAGTGCATGATGACGGTTATCATGGAGGCGTTCCCCATCGATCTTTTTGAGGGATTCAACACCCCAAGCATGACGGAGAGCAGCTGTTAGAGCCCCAGGACGGGTGAATACCCGCCTTGTTCCCCCTTTTTCGCCGCGCTGTCCGGCGGGATATAGCAGGCGTGCCGCCTCGACCATTAGGCGGGCCGCATAGCGTGTATCATTGAGATTGCGGCTACGGAAACGTTTCTCTATCTCTTTGCTGCCTTTAAGAAGGAAATTGCGCTTTTTCAGGCCCTTGGTGTTTTTACGGCTTTCCACATCGGCGACAAATTTGTCCCATTGTTCCTTCTGGGCCGTGGTTCCCTGGCCATGAATCCACTCATAGGGTGTCTGGTTTTTTTTTGCTTGATTTTCTTTTGCGAGGCAAAGCCCTTTATTGCTGTAACTGTCATCCCCAAAACGAGACCAAGGCAGGATATGATCAATTTGAATCCGATTATCCTGTGCCATGAGCATGTCCGGTGTAATGGACTTGCCCGAATAACAGCAGTGGCCTCCCTGTTCTTTCCAGAGGCGGTACTGTAGGAGGATATCTGAAGAAACCTCCTTCAAGTTCAGTAGTTCACAGGCTTCTTCACGCTCTCTGGCACGCTGTTTGGCCGTGGTTTTGAGGTTACGCTCAATTTCCTTACGTTTTTCAAGGCTGTTACCTACATCACGAGCAAGTTCAATACAGATGGCCCCCGGTAGACCCCAGCGGTTTCGCATGGCCCAGAGCTGTTTCATCCCTTCACTCAAGGCTTTTCTGGCGATGGGGTTGGCAATACTGTCCCGGACCTCAGCCATGAGAGCGTTAAATTTGGCTTTTGTATCGATTGTTGCACGGCCGCTGAATCGGGATGCAGCGTGATCATATCCCGCCTTCTGGCAGGCTTTGTCGTACGTTAGACCCTGCTGAAGGTAGGGGATAAGAGCCCGTACTGCTTTGTCGGAGAGGGAGGAGGCCCCTTTGAATTTTGCAAATGGACTTTTGTCACTTTTCAGAGCATGGCAGATGAGTTCGTAGGCTTCGACAGGAAGGCCGATTTCGCCCAGTTTCTTTATGATAGTTTCCGTTAGTTCATGGAAACTGATGATCCATGCAGCGTTATCAAGCCATTCAGGATGTGGCAGTAACTGCCGCCATAACGATTCTCCCAGTACGGAACGGAACGTTGCCGTGCCTGCAAACGTCTCTCCCGTCCGGCTTGTGATGTCTTGTTTTTCTTGCTCTGGTGGTATGGTGGTGAAGTGTTGATCATCCCGTAGACCGATGAGCTTACGGATGGCGGCGGCTGTCAGTTTGCGTGTTTTACCTGCGTGCTCGTAGGCAAGGCGTAGCTCTTCTTCTGTCAGAGGGCGTTCTTCTGGGCCATCGGTAACACGGAGATTGATAAGGCGGCAGAGAAGACGAAACCGCTCGAAGGACGGTGAGAACCGGGATGAACGTTTTTCTTTCGGCTCGAAAGGGCAGGAGGCTACCAGTACGCCGCTGTCCTGCATGGGGTTCTGCCAAAAGGCGATGCGGGTAAAAGCTTCCTCAATTTCGGTACTGGCAACGGGGTTGCCTAGCTTACGTTGCCTATTGAAGAGGATTTTTGCCTCATCGATGAGGTCATCCCGGCTTATTGTACGGTCAAAGAGACCATCCCGGTTGCGCCGCCGCTGTACATAGGCGGAATCACGGGCGAACATTTCGCCGACTGTGCGATATTGGGCTGATAGCTCTTTGGTTTTTGCAAGCGCGGCCAACATTTTACTGTCGTCAGGCGAGGCATTGCTTTTGACACGCTTCGCAGAGGATTTGAAGCCTCGATGTTTGGCAATATGAGCCAAAGCCACGGCAAATTCTTCGGGAGTCAGTTGGCGATCAAGGCCCTGCCCCCTCATTTCCCATGGGTCAATGGCAGGTTGGTGGAGAGCATCTGGTCGGTCATTATCGATCAGGCCATGCCGAGCAAAGAGACGGCGTATCTCAGTCATCCGGTTGCGGCGACGGCGGACGACACGGCGGAGAAGGCGGCTGGAGCGTCTGATCTGATTGGTGGGTGTGCGTTCTGTCTTTGTTTCGGGGGCATCAAAGCACCAGCTTCCAAGGGCTTCTATGTGTCCTGTTGTGTCTGAGTGCTTGAGTACGGCCCAGCCACATGAGCTGATTCCAACATCAAGACCGAATAGGAGGGATTCGGAGATAGGTATCATAAAATGTTTTCCTTCATATCTATTGACATTATTTAAGTATTATTTTTAGTATTGAGTCTAGGCAAATCGGTTGGGAAACCACGGTAACATGGTTTTCCATGCGAAGGATTACCTCCCTCTCGTTTACGAGGGGGAGAGATTCCCTTATTAATTGTATTTATCAATATATTATGACTGTATTGTTTCCTGCTGGTATCTAGCGGGGGCGATATATGATGGCCCCTCGGCGTTCTTGTAAGTAGTGGTCAAGGGGGGTGTCCACGACATAGCGATGTTCGGGAAGGGAAGAGGCGTTGCGGAAGAGCAGGGTTCTACCGTGCCAAATTGCTAGCCCGATATGGAAGACATCTAACCCTGCCAATGGGCTATAAATACCGATAACATCGCCCGTTTTTACAATCTTGCGAACACCACCGGTTTGTAAATCATCAAGCAATGGTCGTGTTGGCAGGTAGGTGATGAGGCGTTTCTTCAGTGGAATACCCGGCACATAACGGTCTTGGGTCTTTTCATGCCCGTTATCTGGATTGTTGGAAGAAGAGAGTTTCAGGTTCAGTGTTTTCTCAACCCGCTGTGCATACGAAAATTTCGGGCTCAGATCACGACAAAGAACGGGTGAGCCATGTAACCAGTCACTCAGAAAATGTCGTCGTTCTGTAAAGCTGACATGATGATGGCTGTATCGTGTGGCAATTAGTGCGTGTATGAATTGCTCCACATTAAAGCTTTGGCTAGCGGCTAGAATGATTTCCACGAAGGTCATGCAATTTACACCCCGCCATGAAAGAATAAGCTCTTCGGCTGTACTCGCTGAGCCAATAAGTGGCTGCGCCAGATAGGGCGTGCCCTTCATGAATTGTGAGATCAGCATGATGCGCTCTTGCCGTGATTTATGAGGAGCTATGCTGACAAGTTGGGTAATCTGCTGACGTGTTGTGTCTGAGAGCGTACTGAGAGCGGGCGCATCGGATGGCGGGGCAGCAGGTGCGTGCTCATGACCATGAGGCAGATGCCGTTGTTTAGTCCGTGCAGGATGATGTCCATCTCCTCTTGCGAGAGATGGACCGGAAAAAGCGAGACCTCCCAAACCGAGGCCGGTGAGGAAGGTCCGCCGTTTCATCATGTTGTTGTCGTTGTACCCGTCAGACAAGATAGCGTGCGCTCTGCTCTGCCATCATGAAATGGATACCAATATCATTGCCGTCTTGCAGTTCCCGATAAAGATGCTGCACTGGGTTGCTGCCTTCATGGAATGTTTCTTTTACATGGCTAACAAGAACACGCAGCCCCCGGATATGGTGACGCCCGCCGCAAATATGTCCCAGGTCCCGCAGAGTTTGTAGCAGGTCTTTAGGGCGAAGCTGGCCACAGAGGGCGTTTTCTGGCTGTGCATCCGGATAGGTTACGCCCATGATGATGGTGTGCAGCTTTTTCTCTCGCAGCAGAGGCGCAATAGCCTTCCAAAGTTTTTGGAGGTTCTGTGGGCCATCTGGTTGATCTGCTTGCGTATCACCCAGATAGAGAATGGCCCGTCCATGGTGTTGAATGAGGAAGGCCGTGGAAGTCGTGCTGGCATGGCTGAGAGGCCAAGCCGTGATTTCCAGCCCGCTGCCTTCAATGTTCTGGCTTTTCCCGGCTTCCATATCTTTATAGCTGTATTTTCCGATGCGGGGTTCTGGTCCTTTATCCCCCATGGCACCCCAGATACGGCCATTGAAAAGATGTTCAGCTAGAAGGGCGTTCGTTTCTGGCAAAGCATAGATGGGTTTGGGCGTATCTTCGGGAGAGGAAAGAACCAGCCCAGCCACGTGGTCGAGATGGGCATGGCTGATGAGATAAGCCCGGACAGTTTGCTTGAGCACATGGCCAGCCCGGCTAAGTGTGGAATCCGGCATGATGGGAATATCATCTAGAACGCCTCGGGCCTCGGCGCGTTTCAGCCCATGTCCTAGGGTTCCTGCGTCACAGATGACAGCCTCATTCGTGCCTAGAGGACGGACCAGATAGGAGGAAAGATTGCCATCGGCTACACCGCTTCGTACGCCAAGGGCCACGATCTCGAAAACCGGCTGGCTGTCTGCGAAGGTAACGGGTGTTTCTCTGGTTTTGCCCCGTGTTGTCTTCAGCCGGTCACGGAGTGTTTTCAGGTGATGTAGGGGCATGGTCTTTTCCTCCCTGCCATAAGGTGGTGATGGAGTGCCCGGCCATGAATATGGTTGAGCCGTTAGGGGGACATCCGGTAATGGATGGAAATCATGTCTGGTTGTGTATCCCAGTAATGATGAAACCCCTCAAGGATACTCCTGCCTCGCCCGTGGGGGAAGGGGGAGGAAAGAGAGATGATATGCGGTTTTTTCATCCGACCATGCTGAGAGCAGGCCTTCTTGCGGCCCTGCTCGGTACTGTAGCATTGAGCCATTCAGCAGCGGCAGAGGCAACAATGCCAGCCCAGTGTGATAATGCGCAGTTTGTGAAGGATCAGGCAGGGTACGCCCAGCAGTTTGCCCATAAACAGGTGCCTTACGGCCAGCATCTGGACTTGCCGGAACATGTTTGCGGGAATGTGGTGAAAGTCTATCGGGCCCGCCGTAGCCGGAGCGGTATGCATGGCTATTTTCTGATGTCCGTTGCCGGAGGCCAGCCCATTCGTGTGGTATCCAACCTTGATGAGATGAAAGCACCATCATGGCCGTGGGTGAAGGTTGGGGATCAGGTCGAAGTACAGGGGCGGTATTATTATGATGGCCCCAGTCGGCAGGGGCTAGATTGGACCCATCACGGCACAAGCCGCCGTTGGCCGTGGGCTGGGTACGTTAGCGTGAATGGCCAGCGTTACGAATAAGATGGCTGTGCCCCGGCATTAAGCCGGGGCCAGTGTTCCAGCCTTTTTACGCCCCTTTTTGGGAGAGGGGACTTCCGTAGGGGCAGAGATGGCGAAGGTCAGCTGCCCATCACGTGCGCCGATTTTGACCGTCCCGCCCTCCATCAGCTTGCCGAAGAGGATTTCCTCAGCCAGCGGTTTCTTGATGTGATTTTCAATCAGGCGTCCTAGTGGGCGGGCACCGCTGGATTTGTCATAGCCTCGCTCAGCCAACCACGCCTTAGCGGAGGTTGTGAGATGCAGGGAGACATTCTTTGCTGCCAGCATGGTGGTGAGTTGGGTCAGGAACTTTTCCACAACATGAGTAACGACCGCTGGCGTTAGCGGGGCAAAGGGAATGATGGCATCCAGCCGATTGCGGAATTCTGGTGAGAAGAGCCGTTTGATCGCTTCTTCATCATCGCCGGACCGTGCTGAACGGGCGAAGCCGATGGCCTCCTTGGAGAGGTCACTGGCCCCGGCATTACTGGTCATGATGAGAATGACATTGCGGAAATCCACCGTTTTGCCGGTATTGTCCGTCAGCTTGCCATGATCCATGACCTGAAGCAGGATGTTGAAAAGGTCTGGATGGGCTTTCTCAATCTCATCCAGTAGTAGGACGGCATGGGGTGTCTGGTCTATGGCGCTGGTCAGCAGGCCACCTTGTTCAAACCCTACGTAACCCGGTGGTGTACCGATTAGCCGGGAGATGGAATGAGCTTCCATATATTCCGACATGTCAAAACGGATTAGCTTGATGCCCAGTGACTGGGCCAACTGCCGGGCTGCTTCTGTCTTGCCAACCCCTGTAGGGCCGGAGAAGAGATAGCTACCGATAGTTTTTTCCACATCCCGCAGCCCAGCCCGGGACAGCATGACAGCCGAAGAGAGTGCATCCAGTGCTGCATCCTGACCGAAAACAGCTTTGCGAAGGTCTGTCGGCAGGTGGCGTATGGAGGTTCGGTCATCCGTGGAGAGATGCCGGGGAGGGATATGGGCAATGCGGGATATTGTGGCCTCGATATCCCGAGTGCCGACTGTGCGTCTCTTGCGGTTGTTGGGCAGAAGGCGGCAGGCTGCTCCGGCTTCATCAATGACATCAATGGCCTTATCAGGCAGCTTGCGATCGTGAATGTAACGGACGGAAAGCTCCACAGCACTGCGGATAGCCGGATCGGTGAAGCGGATATTGTGGTGTTCCTCGTAACGCTCCTTCAGGCCTCGCAGAATACGGATCGCATCGGCTGGTGATGGTTCAGTGACATCAATCTTCTGGAAACGCCGGGTCAGGGCGTGATCCTTCTCAAAATGCCGCCGGTATTCCTGATACGTGGTGGAACCAATGCAATGCAGCTTCCCAGCAGCGAGAGCGGGCTTGAGAAGATTGGAGGCATCCATGGACCCATTGGTCGTGGCTCCTGCGCCGATGAGCATGTGTATCTCATCAATGAAGAGCAGGCTGCCGGGATTTTGCTCTAGCTCGCTCATGATGGCTTTGAGCCGTTCCTCAAAGTCGCCACGATAGCGTGTTCCAGCCAGCAGGGCCCCAAGGTCCAGACTGTAGAGCTGGGCATTGGCGAGCACGGCGGGGACTCTGCCTTTCACAATTCTTTGGGCCAGCCCTTCTGCAATGGCCGTCTTACCTACACCGGGATCACCGACCAACAGGGGGTTATTCTTGGTCCGGCGGCATAGGATTTGGACAACACGTTCCACCTCCTTCTCTCGGCCGATGAGCGGGTCGATTTTGTCATGACGGGCCCGCTCGTTGAGGTCCGTGCAGTAGGTCTGTAGGGCGTCTTTTGTATCAGCCTCGGCGGTCTCGTTGGTGTCATTGCCCTCCTTGCGGGTGGTTCTGGCTTTGCGTCCGGTAGAATCCGCCTGGTGTGGGCTGGTGGCTACGTCATCATGCTGCATGGCATGAATGGCGTTTAGCCGTGTGAGGCCTCGTTGATGGAGGAAGAAAACAGCGTGACTTTCCTTCTCGGCGAACATGGAGATCAGAACATGCGCCCCGGTCATGACGGCTTGCCCGGCACTTTGGATGTGAACAGCCGCCCGCTGGATCACCCTCTGGAAGGCTGCCGTTGGCTGGGGGGCATCATCAAGCTCGGGGCGGATGATGGCCTGTTGCTCATGAGAAAGGAAATGGTCGACATCTTGCCGGAGCAGCTCAAGGTCGGTCCGGCAGGCTGCAAAGACCGCCATAGCATCCCGGTCATCGCACAGGGCGAAGAGGAGATGTTCTAGCGTAATGAATTCATGATGATTCTGACCTGCCAGAATGAGCGCACGCTGAAGCGTCTGTTCAAGTGTGGAAGACAACATAGGCGCTCCTTGTGCCATGAAGGAATGTCAGAATGATGAAATGGCAGCACAGAAATCTGTCAATCCATATTAAGTGGCGATGGCTTCAGGCTTTCTCAAGGGTGCATTGGAGGGGGTGTTGGTTCTTCTGGGCGAGGTCCATCACCTGGCCAACCTTGGTTTCGGCAATTTCGTAGGTAAAGACCCCACAAACGCCGCTGCCCCGGTTATGGACCTCCAGCATAATGGCTTGTGCTTCGGCCGGGGATTTATCAAAAAACTGTTCCAGCACGAAGACTACGAAATCCATGGGGGTGTAATCATCGTTGAGGAGGACGACCCTGTACATGGAAGGATAGGCGAACTCTGTCTTTTGGGAGGTCAGAGTATCTTCCCGTGCAGCATGGGGAGGGAGGGCGATATGGGTATCGCCCATACTGGAGGCCATGGGGCGCCCATGTGCCATGGTATATGGCCTACGCTGCATAGGGAAACTCTCCTGATTTATTTGCAGATACAGCCCTTAGTCTAGCAGGAAAATGTAGGAATCATATGGCGACGATACTGAGCGGCTGTCTCAGTTTAAGTATGGTTTCAGATGGATATGGCGTTTTTCTGCTGGTTGTATCTTGTTTTGTCAGCCTGATTCGTAACAGCTTTGTGATGGAAATCTTTCCTCACTCTTAAATAGGTGGGTACGATATCAGGTGCAGAAGATGGAAAATTCTGGACAGGGCTGGGGACAGAATATTAAGGTCATGCGCTTTCTGATTTTTTGTGGATTCCTGCCAACCTAAGGATATTTCCATCTGATGCGCCCGTTTTTCAGTCGTGCCCTGTTTTCGTGTGTGGTCGCTTTGGCTGCTTTCTCTGGTACGGCACGGGCGCAATTTGCTGGTCATGTCTCGTCTTTGGTCATTGATGCCCGGACAGGTGCTGTACTGTCCGAATCGGACGCCGACCTTCAGCGTTACCCTGCATCCCTTACGAAGATGATGACGTTGTATATGACGTTCCAAGCGTTGGAACGTGGCAACCTCACTCTTCGGGACAGTATGCCGGTTTCCATTCACGCCTCCACACAGGCACCGTCTAAACTGGGCCTGCGCCCGGGGACGCATTTGGCAGTGGAACAAGCCATTCTGGCCCTTGTAACCAAGTCCGCCAACGATGCTGCTTGCGTGCTAGGTGAGTATTTGGGTGGTGGGGATGAGGCCCGCTTTGCCGCACTGATGACCGAGCAGGCACGGCGGCTTGGCATGGCGCATACGACATTCCGCAATGCCTCGGGTCTGCCAGACCCCGATCAGGTCACCACAGCCCGGGATCTTTCCGTATTGGCGCGGGCACTGATGCGGGATTTCCCACAATATTATCATTATTTCGGTGTGCGGGAGTTCCCGTTCCGCCGCCATATGATCCCCAATCATGATCCGCTCCTCGGAGTGTATCAGGGGGCTGACGGTTTCAAGACCGGTTATACCGATCTGGCTGGCCATAATCTCGTTAGTTCGGCACAGCAGGGGCAGGTGCGGCTGATCGGTGTCGTGCTGGGTGCTTCGAGTAATGAGAGCCGGAACCAGACGATGATCTCCCTGCTGGATGGAGGCTTTTCTGCCTCCGGGCAGGACCCGTTACCGTTGATCAAGAGGTCGGGCCGTTATTACGCTATGGCCCGCCGTGGTGGGGGTGGGCTGCATCGGTCCCATCTGCGCCGGGGGGTTATGCTGGTCTCTTATCGCTCACGTGGTGCGCCGCGTGGGTTGCATCATTCTTGGGCATCCCGCCGGGGGCATCATCGTTCCTAATGGCATGACCCAAGGCCCTTCCGTGCATGATGCGGGAAGGGCCTTTTTTGTTTGGCCGTTATTCCCGGTATAGGATGGGCCTGATATCCCGTCTGTGTCTGCGGGGTCTTGCGCTGGAACAGGGCAGGGCGCATTCTGCAGGTAGTTCTGGCATTATGGCCGAGCCGATAGCACTATTATAGACAAGAACAGGGATTACGGTACTTCATGTCTTCTCGAGACGGGCGCAGCATCCAGCATTATACAGCGGACGATTTTAAACATCTCAAGGCAGCCGGGCAGCTTGCTGCTGCCACTCTGGATATGATCACCGAGCATGTCCGCCCCGGCATTACAACGGGCGAGCTGGATAGGATCGTCCATGACTACACATTGGAGCACGGTGCGACACCGGCACCTCTCAACTATCATGGGTTCCCGAAATCCTGCTGCATTTCCCTCAACCATGTTGTCTGCCACGGTATTCCCGGTGACCGCCGCCTGCAGGAAGGTGACATCCTTAACATTGATGTCACGTCCATTCTGAATGGTTGGTACGGCGATACATCTCGTATGTATGTGGTGGGCAAAGCCCCCCGCAAAGCCGAGAAGTTGATCGACCTGACCTACCAGGCCCTTATGTTAGGGATCGAGCAGGTCCGCCCCGGTGCTACGCTGGGCGATATTGGTCATGCCATTCAGAGTTTTGCCGAGAAGAATCGCCTTGGTGTGGTGCGGGACTTCTGCGGGCATGGTATCGGCCGCAACTTCCATGAGGCACCGAGTGTTCTACACTATGGCCGCCCCGGGCAGGGTACTGTGCTGAAGGCAGGCATGGTTTTCACCATCGAGCCAATGCTTAATCTTGGTCGCCCGGATGTGAAGGTGCTGGCCGATGATTGGACCGCCGTAACACGGGATCGCTCCCTGTCTGCCCAGTTCGAGCATCAATTGGGTGTGACGGAAGATGGGTACGAAATCTTCACCCTGTCCCCCCGTGGTTATACGAAGCCTCCTTACTCTCTCTGAAACCAGTCTGCGGAAAGGAAAGGCGCCCATGATGGCACTGCGTCAACTGACTGTTCGGCTAGTGCTGGGAGGGATGCTGCTTGGTAGCGTTTCCCTCTCTCATGCCGAACCATTAAGTGCAGCGCATGACCCTCTGGCCTTCGGGCCGGATACTACCCGCCCCGGCACGCTGGTGAAGGGGGAGAGGGGCATGGTCGTCTCCGCCCAGCATCTGGCTTCCGAGGCTGGTGCCCGTATCCTGCGGGAAGGGGGTAATGCGGCCGATGCTGCTGTAGCCGTGGGCTATGCCTTGGCCGTGGTTTATCCAGCAGCGGGGAATCTTGGTGGTGGTGGGTTCATGACCCTACGGCCACCACACGGGCCAGCCGTGTTCATAGACTTCCGGGAACATGCTCCTCTGCGGTCCTTGCCCACGATGTATCTGGATGAAACCGGCCATGTAAAACCGGGCCTTTCCACAGTGGGCTGGAAAGCCGTGGCCGTACCGGGGACGGTCGCCGGGCTGGAAGCTGTCCGTAAACGCTGGGGGCGGTTAAGCCGAGCGAAGGATATGGCCCCGGCCATCGCCTTGGCACGGGATGGTTTTGTGCTGGAAGAGGGTGATGTAGAGCTGCTGCATACATCGACCAGTTATTTTCAGCAGGATGAGTATGCCCGTGGCATCTTTCTGCGGCCTGATGGTAGTGAACTCACGATAGGGGATCGGCTGGTTCAGCCTGGTTTGGCCCAGTCGCTGGAGCTGATCGCCAAGAATGGTGAGGATGCTTTTTATCGTGGTCCTATCACCGCAGAAATCCTCCGTGCCGCGCGTCTAGGGGGGGGCTTCCTAACAGAAGCGGATTTCCACACCTATAGGCCCCGGTTCATGAAGCCGATCACTTGCCAATATCGTGGCTATCAGGTTGAAACGGCCCCGCCGCCAAGTGGTGGTGGTGTGGCTGTGTGTGAGGTCCTCAATATCCTCTCCGGCTATGATATGGGTCGCCTTGGCTTGCATAGTGCGCCTGCTGTCCGGTTGGAGCTGGAGGCGATGCGCCACGCTTATTCTGATAGGCGGGACCTAGGAGACCCGGCCTTTGTGGTCAATCCGGTCTCTTGTTTGCTCAATCCAGCCTATGCGGCGCAAATACGGGCCGCATTGCCCAGCAATAGGGCTGTGTCCTCTGATGAGCTGCAGGTTGGTCGCCCTGCTCCCGGCATGGTGCAACCAGCTGCTGAACCGGCCATGGAGAAGCATGAAACGACCCATTTCTCCACGATTGATTCTCGTGGCATGGCCGTTTCTACAACTTATACGCTGAATGGCTGGTTTGGTGCAGGTGTCATGGGGGGGCGAACCGGCATCTGGATGAATGATGAGATGGATGATTTTTCCGTCAAGCCGGGGGAGCCAAATATGTTCGGCATTGTTGGTTCCGTGGCGAATGCCATTGCGCCGGGTAAGACGCCACTTTCTTCCATGGCACCAACCATCATTAGCCGGGATGGGCGTGTCGTGATGGTCACGGGCAGCCCTGGAGGCTCCCGCATCCCCACCATTGTGCTGTCCAGCTTGCTCGGCGTTGTGGATTATGGGCTTGATCTGGCACAGGCCGTTGACCTGCCTCGCCTGCATGAGCAGTGGAAGCCCGATGATGTGGAGATGGAAACAGGGGCCCTGAGTCCAGACGTGCAGAAGACGTTGGAACAAGAGGGCTACCACTTTGTTGCCCATCGTCCTTGGGGGATTACGGAAGCCATTCTGGTGGGCGGCCCTCGGCTGGATGGCAAGGCGGCCCCTTCGAAAACGATAGGGCCGTTCTATGGTGTGGCAGACCCGCGCCATCCTGGTGGGGGAGCGGTTGCCCCCTGAGGGGGGATATGGGGTATTGGTGAAAGTAATCCTTGCCTGCCCCCCCTGTTCCTGTGCTAGAAGCCCGCTTGGGAGATCGGCCCTGGGCGGTTGACTTGCAAACCCGGTCAGGCCCGGAAGGGAGCAGCCGTAGTAAGATCGTATCGGGTCGGGTGTCCGGTCTCTCTCCTCTGATTGCCATGCAGGCCTCTGGACGCAGGGAGCAGCAAAGCAGGCCACCGGGCCTCCGGGGCGTCCTTTCCAGACAATGAAAGCTGTGGGAGGCACGTTGCAGCCGTGAGTGAAGAAGATATTCCCCTCCCTCCTGAAGGCGGAGCCGGTTTTTTCTCTGACGAACCCCCGGCAGAGGTAGAGCCTTCAAAGAGTGGAACACCTTACTGCGTTCTTGCTCGTAAATATCGTCCTCGAACATTTGATGATCTGATCGGGCAAGAAGGGCTGGTCCGTATCCTTCGCCGTGCCTTTGCTGTGGGGCGTGTGGCTCATGCCTTTATGCTGACAGGTGTACGGGGTGTAGGAAAGACCACCACAGCTCGCATTATTGCCCGAGCTCTGAATTGTACCGGGGTTGATGGCAAAGGGGGCCCAACAGCCGATCCATGCGGCGTCTGCCCTAACTGTACGGCGATTCTGGCAGACCGCCATCCCGACGTGCTGGAGATGGATGCCGCCTCCCGTACTGGTGTGGATGACGTCCGGGAGATCATCGAGGCATCCCGTTTCCGGCCTATGCAGGCCCGCATGAAAGTCTTCGTGATTGACGAAGTGCATATGCTGTCCCGCAATGCCTTCAATGCGTTGCTGAAAACTCTGGAAGAGCCACCTGCACAGGTCACTTTTATCTTTGCCACGACTGAACTGCGGAAGGTCCCTGTCACGGTGCTGTCCCGCTGCCAGCGTTTCGACCTCCGGCGTGTGCCGCAGACTATGCTGGCCGAGCATTTTGCCCGTATTGCCCGTAAAGAAGGGGCCGAGCTGGAAGAGGGGGCACTGGCTCTTATCGCTCGGGCGGCGGATGGGTCCGTGCGTGATGGATTGTCTCTGCTGGATCAAGCTATTGCACAAGGTGCTTCCGATACGGCCAGCGTAGCAGACATGCTAGGGCTGGCGGATCGTGGCATGGTGTTCGACTTGTTGGAGGCGGCCCTCCATGGGCAGGTTGCTGATGTGTTGAAGATAGCCGGGCAGGCTTATGCTCGTGGTGCGGACCTAGGCGAGCTGCTGATGGACCTGATGGACGTGCTTCATCTCCTCTCCCGCATTAAGGCTTTGCCTGAGTTGCGGGACGGGGGGGAGCTGCCAGAAATGGAGCGTGTCCGTGGCGGGGCGATTGTAGACCATGTTGGTGTTACGGTTCTGGGGCGGGCATGGCAGCTGCTTCTGAAAGGGGTGGCCGAGGTGGAAATGGCCCCAGACAGGCGTCAAGCTGCTGAGATGGTGCTGATCCGTCTTTGTCATGCCAGTATGTTGCCGACGCCAGATAAGTTGATTCGCCAACTTCAAGAGGCTCCATCTGGTGGGGATATCTCTACTACCGGGGGCGGCCCAGCTCTTGGAGGTCCGTCTTCACAGGCACCTATAGTGGGAGGCTCAGAAAAGACGGCTTCTGTATCGTCCCGAACCGTATCGGCCCCTTCCGGCGGTACTGGCCCGGGGGCTGGGCCATCAGCTTCGGTGTCCCCACAGGGGAGTGGGCCGGTCAGGCAAGGTAGCACGGTTCTGAAATCCCAGCCGGAGCCGGTTCAGGAAACCCCTCCGCCTAGCCCTCTTCGTCTGGCTACAGAGAATGGGACGCCTGTTGCGCAGAAGTCTGACGAGCAGAATGATACGATCCCGCCTATCCCTCGTAGCTGGCGGGAGCTGGTTGCTCTCGTGCGGCAGCAGAAAGCGGCCCGCCTGCATGGGACCTTGCGGCATTTGGGGCACCTCGTGGAGTTTGCCCCACCGAGGCTTGTACTGCGGATTGCCGAGGCGGATGAGGAGCAGAAGCGGCAGACCTTCCGGTCTCTTACAGACCTGCTGGATGGGCTGTATCCCGGTTGCTGGCAGGTTATTGCCTCCGATGAGCAGGGGGAACCCACGTTGGATGAGCAAGGGGCGGAGGTTGTTGCCTTATATAAGGATAAGGCCAAGCAGCATCCTCTCGTTCAAGCCATCATGCGGCATTTCCCAAAGGCGCAGATTGGTGAGGTGAGGGATCATACACTGGATGATTACGGCCTCCCGCCGGAAACCGTCGTCCCGCTGGGCGAGGATGTTCCCGCTTATTTGGAATTTGCCCCGTTGGATGCTGATTATCCTGATGAGGATGATTTTTACTGACCCCCAGAGGCTGACTACGGCCCTAGTTTAGCCCTGTAACTAAGGAGTGACACAATGAAGAATCTTGCCGGTATGATGAAGCAGGCCACACAGATGCAGGCCCGCATGAAAGAGGCTCAGGCTGCGCTGGAATCCATGAAGGTTGATGGCGAAGCTGGCAACGGGCTTGTACGGCTGACACTGACAGGCAAGGGCGTGCTGACCGGTATCACCATTGATCCTAAGTTGGCCGATCCAGAGGATATGGAAACTTTGCAGGATTTGATTCTGGCTGCCTTTGCGGATGCCCGCAAAAAGACAGAAGCGATTAGTAAGGAAGAGATGAAGAAAGTCACTGGTGGCCTACAGTTGCCGCCGGGCATGGATATGCCTTTCTGAAGAGGACAAGGAGATAGGGGTCCGACGTGCGCATAAGCCCTGAAATTGAAGCCCTGATGTCTCGTCTGGCCCGCCTGCCCGGTCTTGGTCCTCGCTCGGCCCGCCGGGCGGCTCTGGCTCTGTTGCAGGCCCCAGAAACACGCCTTCAGCCTCTGATAAACGCCATGCAGGAGGCAGCAAGGGCGATCCATACCTGCCCGCAGTGCGGCAATTTGGATAGCTGCACACCTTGTTCCCTTTGTGCAGACCCCCAGCGTGATTCCTCTGTCATTTGTGTGGTGGAGAGCGTGGGTGATCTTTGGGCGTTGGAGCGGGCCGGGATGCACCGGGGGCGGTATCAAGTGTTAGGCGGTGTCTTGTCCGCTCTTTCTGGTTGTGGGCCGGATGATCTCAATCTGACGGGTCTTATGGAGCGTATTCAGGCCGGTGGAGTAGAGGAAGTCATTCTTGCTCTTGGTGCCACGGTAGAGGGTGCGACCACAGCCCATTGGCTACAGGAAAAGCTGGCCCCATATGGGGTAGCAGTAAGCCGTCTGGGGCATGGTGTCCCGATGGGGGGTGCGCTGGATGTGCTAGATGAAGGCACATTGGCGGCGGCCCTCTCGTCCAGAAAGGTTCTGTAAGCATGGTTGGTCTGTCGCCTCATATGCCCCGTGTTGCGTTGGTGACAGGCGGGGCACGTCGTCTTGGCCGTGCTATGGTGGAGATGTTGGCCCGTGAAGGGTTTGCCGTTGCTATCCATTGCCGCCGTAGCCGTGATGAAGCCGAGGCTTTGTTGAAGCATATTGGGGGCCGTGGCTGTGTCGTGCAGGCTGATCTGGCCGAGGAAACGGCTCTGCTGCCCATGCTGGCCGAGGTTGAGGCGCAGCTGGGGCCGGTCGGTGTTCTCATTAATAACGCATCTGTTTTTGAACGGGACGAGCTGGGCGGCGTGACCCGCCAAAGCTGGGATGCGCATATGGAGCCAAACCTCCGGGCCCCGTTCGTTCTCTCTCAGGCCGTGGCCAAATCTCTGCCAGAAGGTGCTGAGGGGCTGATCATCAATATGTTGGACCAGCGTGTCTGGAATCTGACGCCCCATTTCGTCAGCTATACCGTCTCCCGTTCCGCTTTATGGAGCCTGACCCGTAGCATGGCGTTGGGGATGGCACCGCGCATTAGGGTTAATGCCATTGGGCCGGGGCCGGTCTTGCCTGCAGAGGGGCAGTCTTTGGAGCATTTCGAGAGTATGTGCCGCAGTACGCCTCTTCAACGGGGAGCTTCCCCGGATGAGATTGCTGCCATTGCCCGCATGTTTCTGATGCTGCCTTCTATTACGGGCCAGATGCTGGCTCCTGACGGTGGTCAGCATTTGAACTGGTCGCCTGCGGCTTCCTAACATCCAGAGCGGCAGCCGTATAACGCTCAATCAGATAGGCAAAACCTTGTTTATCTGTCCTGCGGCGGAGGATGGCCCGATTTTCTAGGCCAATGCCGGGGGGTAGATCGGTGAAATGGCTACCTAGCCGCTGGCGGATGAAATTTGTCTCTCCAATGGCCTTTCCGAACGGTACGTGCGTGCTGGCCAATAGGTGGCGGGCTTGTGGTGTCAGACGATCGGGCAGGTATAGGTTCCATGCTTCCGATCGTATTTGTGGGCCGCAAAGGAGCTGAACGTGCCGGGATTCCAGTCGTGCCGTGGGAGGCACCTGTAAGGCCTGTTGGGCATCTCGTTGCAGGGCAGGTGATGCATGTTTGTCGAGCAGGCTGGCCGTGATGGGGAGGGAGCAATGCTGCTGTAGGGCGGCGGTAGCACTGTCCCGCTGCCCTAGCTCATGAGCAAGGGCTGCCGGTGTGGAGGGGCGGGGTGTGATGTCGTGAGGGCTAGCCTGCCCGCTGTGGGCTTGCGCTGTTGTGCTGGCTAGTAAAAGGCCCGTCATACAGAAAAGCCGCATCCAGGGAAGGATGCGGCTCCTGCGAGGGGAGGAGCCCTGCCGAAAGCGGGTCACTCCATACAAAGGGGGACGGCCCTTATGAATCGTCCCGGTCATCTTTGTCGGTCGAGACTTCGATGTCCTGACTGATATCGTCATCATCATCCAGATCATTGTCATCGGAGATGACATCATCGTCATCACCGGTATCAATGTCCATATCATCCTCATGCTCTTCCTGAGCGAGATTCTTGTCTTTCTCGTCAGCGAGCTCGTCTTCTTTCTTCAGACGGGAAAGATTGGTTGGCTGGGTTGTCCCACATTTCGGGCAGACAGCCGGTACGCGGTTGAGATCATAGAAGCGTGCATTACAGTCAACGCATGTCCGTTTCAGACCGAGTTCTGGTTTTGCCATAATGTTGGAGCCCATATTGCCACAGAATAGAAGTGTCTGGGCCATGCCACTGAAATGCCCCGCTGTCAAATATTTCTCTGTGTGGTGGTAGCGGGGGGAAGCCCCTCTGCATGGCGCGTTCCTATCGGCAGAATTGCGACATGAAGGGGACAGACTTTTCCAGATGAATGGAGTAGTCTGGCCTAATTGTATGATCTTACCCTTGATGATGTGAAGCAGGATTATGACAGCACAGCGTCCTTTGACCGTCTCCTCCGCCCCAGCTGGGCTGGCCGGGCGGATCCGTGTTCCCGGAGATAAATCCATAAGCCATCGTGCGTTGATGTTTGCTGCCCTTGCAGAGGGGCGGACTCATATTTCCGGCCTGCTAGAAGGTGAGGATGTTCTGCGTACGGCAGAGGCCATGCGTGCCCTTGGGGCGAAGGTCGTGCAGAAGGATGGCCGCTGGATTGTGGATGGCTGCGGTGTAAATGGGCTGCAAGAGCCTGCTGATGTGCTGGATATGGGTAATTCCGGCACGGCAGCCCGTTTGCTGAGCGGTGTTCTGGCGACTCATCCTTTTATGAGCATCATGACGGGGGATGCCTCTCTGCGTGGTCGTCCGATGGGGCGGGTCAGTGTACCGCTGAGCAAGACAGGGGCACGATTCGTTACACGTGCAGGACATAAACTGCCTATGGCCGTAGAGGGCACGGGTAAGGGTAAGCCGTTGCATTATTGTCTTCCGGTGGCGTCAGCACAGGTTAAGTCGGCTATTCTGCTGGCTGGCCTGAATTGTGAAGGCGAAACGGTGGTAGAAGAACCTGCCCCAACCCGTGATCATACTGAAAATATGCTGCGCCATTTCGGTACAGAGGTGAAGGTTGAAGAGCTGCCCGAGGCTGGGCGTCGCATCACGCTGAAAGGCCCGGCCCGTCTTGTGGCGCAGGATGTGCTGGTACCAGGGGATCCATCATCAGCGGCTTTCCCAGTTGTGGCGGCTCTGCTCGTGCCGGGTTCGGAGATTGTTGTAGAGGCTGTGGGGCAGAATCCATTGCGGACGGGTCTTTTCAAGACATTGAAGGAAATGGGGGCCTCCCTTGAGCTTCGTGATGAGCGGACCGAGGGCGGCGAGGTTATCGGAGACCTGCATGTCCGTGCGGGACGGCTTAAGGCTGTGGACGTGCCCGCTGTGCGTGTGCCTTCCATGATCGATGAATATCCGGTTTTGGCCGTTGCCTGTGCTTTTGCGGAAGGAACATCCCGCCTGCGTGGTCTTGCCGAGTTGCGGGTGAAGGAGAGTGACCGTCTGGCCTCTACTGTAGCGTTGCTGGAGGCCAATGGCGCCAAAGTGCATGTCGAAGGGGATGACCTGATTATTGAAGGGCAGACGAGCCTGCCCGGTGGTGGGAAGGTCCAAACCCATATGGATCACCGTCTAGCCATGAGTGCTACCGTGCTGGGGCTTGCGGCTGAACGGCCTGTTCATATTGACGATACAGCGTTTATCGAGACCAGCTTCCCCGGATTCGTATCGCTGATGAATACGCTCGGAGCGGGGCTGAAGCCATGAGCAAGCGGAGCGCAAAATATCCAGTCATCGCTATTGATGGCCCCGCTGCCGCAGGGAAGGGCACGTTAGCCCGCCAGTTGGCAGAGGTGCTGGAGCTTCCCTATCTGGATACGGGGCTTCTTTATCGGGCCGTTGCCCGTCGGGTGTTGGATCAGGGGGGGGACCCAGCTCATGATGGGCCAGAACAAGCCCGCCAGCTTGTGCCGGAAGATATGCGCCGGAATGATTTGCGGGAGCCGGAGGTAGATCAGGCGGCGTCCATTGTGGCCCGTCATCCCGAGGTCCGGGCGGCCCTGCTGGAGCGGCAGCGTCATTTCGGGCGTGCCCGTGGGGCGGTAGTAGATGGTCGTGACATTGGCACAGTCGTGTTCCCGGATGCGCCGGCTAAGTTCTTCATCACGGCCTCACCGGAGGTTCGGGCGCAGCGGCGGTATGAGCAGCGTCATGGGCAGCCATGCACAGATCCGGCCAGATTGGCCGAGGAGATTGCCGCCATCAATACACGGGATGAACAGGACGCTGCCCGTGCGGCTGCGCCGCTGCGGCCTGCCGAGGATGCCGTGATGGTCGTTACGGACGATCTTGATGCGGCTGGTGTGCTGGACCATGTCTGCCAGATTCTACAGGAAAAGGGCATCATCCGGCGTTGATTTTCATATCTTCGCTGTTGACAGTTCCCCCTTTATGCGTGTTGGTGAGGGAAGCGTGATGTCGTACAGCCCACGGCATTACGAATTCCCTGCCATAGGGTAGGGGATATACGATTTATGATGACTTCCGCTTCGGGCTGTGGGGCTGGGAGGAGACGGCACTTTTTGTTGATCCACCCTAGAGGTTGTGGGCTTGAAAAGTGGCGCATGGCTGGGTGTCGGGTCTATAGGCTGCGGCACTCTGGAATGCTGGAAATACATGGCTTCTGCCACTCAGAATACACCGGAACACGGTAAAGAAGATTTTGCTGCCCTGCTGGATGAAACACTGGGTAGCGACAGTGCGTTTGACGGTACCGTTGTCCGCGGTCGTGTCATCCGCCTGACGGACGATCACGCTATTGTCGACGTTGGCCTGAAGAGCGAGGGCCGCGTGGCTCTGCGTGAGTTCGGTCCTGCGGGCACAACCCCGGATGTGAAGCCGGGTGATGTGTTTGAACTGTTCATCGAGCGTTACGAGGACCGTGACGGTTCCATCGTGCTGTCTCGCGAGAAGGCCCGTCGTGAAGAGGCATGGACCGCTCTGGAGAGCGCCTTTGCACACAACCAGCGTGTCAACGGCACGATTTATGGTCGTGTGAAGGGTGGCTTCACGGTTGATCTGGGTGGCGCCATGGCCTTCCTGCCGGGCAGCCAGGTTGATATCCGCCCCGTGCGTGACGTTGGGCCGCTGATGGGCCAGCCGCAGCCGTTCCAGATCCTGAAGATGGACCGTGCCCGTGGCAACATCGTTGTGTCCCGTCGTGCCGTTCTGGAAGAGACCCGTGCTGAGCAGCGTTCTGAGCTGATCCAGGGCCTGAAGGAAGGCATGATCCTTGATGGCGTCGTCAAGAACATCACCGATTACGGTGCGTTCGTTGACCTCGGCGGCGTTGATGGTCTTCTGCATGTCACCGACATCGCTTGGAAGCGCATCAACCATCCGTCTGAAGCTCTTCAGATCGGCCAGCCTGTCCGCGTGCAGGTGATCCGCTTCAACTCCGATACACAGCGTATCTCCCTGGGCATGAAGCAGCTTGAGGCTGATCCGTGGGAGAACGTGGCCGTTAAGTATCCGGTCAATGCCCGCTTTACGGGCCGCGTGACCAACATCACGGATTACGGTGCATTCGTTGAGCTGGAGCCGGGCGTTGAAGGTCTGGTCCACGTTTCCGAAATGTCCTGGACGAAGAAGAACGTCCATCCGGGCAAGATCGTGGCTACGTCTCAGGAAGTCGAAGTCATGGTGCTGGATGTGGACAGCGCAAAGCGCCGTATTTCTCTGGGCCTGAAGCAGGTTCAGCGCAATCCGTGGGAGCAGTTCGCTGAAGAGCACAAGGTTGGCTCTGTCATCGAAGGCGAGATCCGCAACATCACTGAGTTCGGTCTGTTCATTGGTCTGTCCGCTGACATCGATGGCATGGTTCACATGTCTGACCTGTCTTGGGATGAGGCCGGCGAAGAGGTCATGAAGCGCTACGAGAAGGGCCAGGTTGTTCAGGCCAAGGTTCTCGACGTGGATGCCGAGAAAGAACGTATCTCTCTGGGTATCAAGCAGCTTCAGGAAGACCCGGCTGCCGATGTGCTGGACCGCATCAACAAGGGTGATGTTGTCACCTGCGTTGTGACGGCTGTTCAGAGCAACGGGATTGAGGTCAAGGTTGATGATGTCCTGACAGGCTTCATCCGCCGTGGTGAGTTGGCCCGTGACAAGAGCGAGCAGCGTCCGGAACGCTTCGCTGTTGGTGAGAAGGTCGATGCCAAGGTTGTTGGTCTGGATCGTTCTTCCCGTAAGCTGTCCCTGACGATTCGTGGCCGTGAGGTCGAGGAAGACAAGCAGGCGATCAGCGAGTACGGTTCTTCCGACTCTGGTGCTTCTCTTGGTGATATTCTGGGTGCGGCTATTCGTCGTCGCACTTCCGAAGATTGAGAGGTATAACCTAGATTATGGGGAAAATTTTAATGTTTTCTTTATGATTTAGGGTGGTAAAAGGGCGGCCAGCTGGTCGCCCTTTTATCGTTTTATAAGGGCGGCCTTAACATTTTGTTGGGGTTGTGTTCCGAATGGGTTCGTTTTTTGTAAGTAAGTTGTTATCATGGCCCGTCTGCGCAATCGGCTGCAAGATGGGTTCTCTCTAAAAGATTTAGGGCTAGCAATGGCGATCATTTACAACACAAATTATACCCATAACCCGAATGCCTACCTGACATTGGCAATACAGCGTGCAGCGGAAGAGCTGTTCGGGAAAGAGAACATCCTTGTTGCTGATAATCTGAGTTTGGCAAGTGCTGCGGCCTCCGGGCAGCACGATACCCTGCTTTGTATTGATGGGCAGCGCATTAATCAGGCCCTGATCCGCCGTGTACGGCCTGCTTTTAAGACTGTGATTCTCTGGACGTTTGAAGACCCCTTCATGCAGGAGGTAAACGCCCAGCTCGCCCCGCTGTTCGATTATATTTTCACTAACGATCCTGCTTCTGTACCGGTTTACCAAGGTAAGGGGCATTATTTGCCACTAGCCGCAAGCCCGAGCCTGCATGAACGGCCTGTGCTGAATGCTGCGGATTGTGAGTATGATTTGTTTTTTGCTGGCACGATGTGGCCCAACCGGGTGCGCACCCTGCGGCGTGTGCTGGCCAGCTTCCCCGATGTGCGACTGAAGCTTGTCTGCCCGGGGAATGAGTATCTGCCGCCTCTACCGGATGATATTGCTGCACTGGCCCTTCAGAGGCCTGTCAGCCATGAGGCCTTTATTGATTTTGCAAATGTCAGTGCCGTAACGCTGACAATGTTCCGGGACTATGCCAGCCACGGCGATGTCAGCCAGGCCACAGCACCGGGCCCACGCTATTTTGAGCTCGGTTTGGCGGGAACAGCACAGGTTGTTGAAGTCGCTCCGGGTATGGATGTCGAACACTTTAAAAGTGTAGATGGCGTCCATCTGGCTTATGATGACGATGAAGTGGTGGAGCATATTGCCCGCTTGCTGAACGACCGCAAGCTGCGGCAGGATTCTGCCCGCGCGGCGCAGAAGTCGGTTATCGGGCGGCATCTTTATGCCCATCGTTTGCAGGTCATCCGTAAGATTACGCAGGCGGAGTTCAAATGCCATGCGCCGGCCAATGTGGTGCCAACCCCACGGCGTGACCGCCTGCGGGTGTTGATGTGCACTCACTCCACCATTCATGAGCAGGTCTGGGGTGGGGTCGAGGTTTACCAGCGGGAGCTTTGCTCCTTCCTTGGCCGGGATGTGGAGTTCTTCTTCTGGCTGCGGCGGGGGACAAGCTGCCGCCTCCTCTCTGCCAACGGGCACGAGTTGGAGCGTTTCGACGTTGCTGAACGTAGCTGGGATGATGTTGTCTGCGATGCGCAGGAAGAAACAGTATTCTCCAGCGTGCTGGGCCAGTACAATATCGACATTGTCCACTTCCAGCACCTCGGGCACCACGCCCTGTCATTGCCACTCATTGCTAAGGCAAGTGGGGTGGGCGTGCTGTTCTCGGCGCATGATTTCTGGCTGGTATCGTCCCGTTATAACCTGCTGAATCAGGAAATGCGGCATGTGGAGGATCAGTTTAAATCTGTTCTCGCCATGGATATCATGCTGAAGCAGGCCGAGGGGGTTGAGTATGGCGGGGAACAGACACGCCGTGCCTTCATCGACCGGATGCTGCATCATGTTGATGCCATCATGTTTGGTACGGCTCATTCCCGGGACTTCATGCATCAAATTTACCCTGTCCTGGATAGGAAGGTCAGTCTGGTTAATGGGATCCCAAGCCCTGATGTAACGGTGCCGGTTATCCCCAATACGTATGAGCCTCTCGGGGAACGTCCGTTGGGTGTGGCCATTGTTGGCAATTTTGCCCGGACTAAGGGAGCAGATACCATTCTCTCCCTAATCGAGGCAGCCCATCCGGATCACTTCCATTTCCATATCCTGGGTTATGTCCATCCAGACTATCAGCCAGTGCTAAACAACCTGAACCGCCCGAATGTGACGGTTCATGGGCGGTATGACATTGGTAATACGGATGTCATGAAACAGGCTGATGTAGCTCTGTTCTTGTCCATATGGCCCGAGACCTACTGCATCTCCTTGTCCGAGGCATGGCAGTATGGGCTTGTGCCTATCGTCACGGCAATTGGCGCACTGGATGACCGGGTGACGGATAGCGTCAACGGCTTCAAAGTACCGGTTGGTCGGCCAGATGTCGTGCTGGAGCGGCTGGAGCTCCTGCGGTCTTCCGAAGATATCCGCCAGAAGATGATGAAGGCCATTACACCTGACCTCTGGACGCATGAAGGTGAATATGCTGCGGGGTTGTTCAAGCTGTATCAGAGCTTGGCACCGAAGCGTCTGCTTGGCGTGTCCGATCTTATGTTGGATGCTGGGCAGCTTGGTATTCTGCCCATAGCCTCTTGGAAGAATCAGGCTCCGCCCCGGCATATTTTCGATCCGCCGTTGGTGCGGGATGTGGCCATTAGCCTACCGACACATATCAACGACTGGTTCGCCATTCAGGGTGCTAATTGCTACTTGGATGATATCTGCCATCATGTTCTTGTCGAGGGTGCAGAGAAGACATTCAAACCGGCTGATGAGTTTCATCTTCGTGGTTGGTTGTTCCTCCCCAGCATCACGACAGCGGGGCAGCTGCATGTTGTGCTGATCAGCGAGGATGAGCAGAATCCGTTGATCTTCCTGAAGAGCGAGCGGGAGAGCCGCGGAGATATTTGCGAGCTGTTTGGTGCCGATGTGCCACGGCGTTCGGGCTTCTCGGTCAAGGCGGCTCTGCGTGGTAAATGGTGTGAGGGCTGGTACCGGATCGGTATCGTCAACTCCATCAATGGCCGTGGGGCGTTCCAGCTTCTTTCCTACGGCCTGGAGGTCGAAGGTAGCAAGGTCAGGAGCATCCGGTCGTTCAAGCCGAGTAATGATACGATCCTGAGCGACTTCTACCGGGTTGTGAATAATGACAACGTGCTGCGTGGTGTGCCGTTGACTCGCTTCCCAAGGGGGCGCCTGTTTGCGCAGGAGCATGGAACGCAGTTCTACTTCTTCGACCGTCTGGAATTGCTGACAGCCGATGAGAGTAAAGATCAGGGTATCTCACCGGAAGAAGTAGGCGGTGTTGCCGTTCGGGGCTGGAGCTTCATGGCGGGGCAGGGCCGTTCTGGTACGGCTTATGTGGCCCTCGTTGGGGCAGAGACGGATGAGATCGTCTTGTTTGCTATGTCCCGCTTCGCACGGGATGACGTGCGGACAGCCCATAATGATGCGCCGCTTTGCTCTGGGTTTGAGGGGATGTTGAGACCGTGGAAGGGGCGGGTCCGCCCAATGTCTGGTGTCTGGCATCTGGCCTTGGTGAACATCGTCGGGGAGTTGTTCGGCACGGTCGTGACGGATGTCTGCATGGAGATGGAAGGCGGACGCTGTCGGACGCTGTATCGTGAAATGCCAAAAGACGAGCAGCAGGAGCGTATCCGGCGGTTGGTGCTAGATCTATCTCACCGTCAATCCAGGCAATGAGTTCCGACATGACGGAGATGAAAGCTGGTTCGTCGGGGGATTTATCCCCCCGGTGGCTGGAGTTTCAACCGCAATGGTACTTACTGCGCTATCCCGATGCGCAGGAGCTGATGTTTCAGCATGGTTATGATGATCCGCAGCGTTTCTACGAAGATATAGGCTGCCATAGGGGGCATTCGCCCAACCGGTATTTCGATGAAATCTGGTACAGGCAGGCTTATCCGGAGGTCCGGCGTGGCCTGCTGGAAAAACGCTGGAAGTCTGGCTTCGAGCATTATTGTGCGGAAGGGTATCACCGTCTGTCACCGCACTGGCTGTTTGATGAGGTGGCTTATCGCCGCCGGTATATGGAGCTCACAGACCGGTATTTAGCAGAACGTGGCTTCCGTAATGGGTATGATCATTATCTCTCCTATGGCGAGATGCATGGTTTCCGGGCTGGGCCTTTTGTTGATGTTGTCCTGCTTCAGAAAATGGCAGAGCGCTACGAGGAATGGTTTGGCTCGGAGGGGCTACTAGCCTCGTGGTTGGCTCTGCCGTCTCATATCGTGGATGCTGAACCAATCTCGTGGTATTTTGATGCTGCGTGGTATCTGAAGACATATCCGCAGGTGCAGGAGGCTATTGATGCCGGCGAGTACGGCAACGCATTGCATCATTATCTGACCAATCCGACACCGGATGCGTTCAGTCCGTCTGCTTGGTTTGATGAAGCCTATTACCGTAGGACATCACCGGACATTCTGCCCTCCGTAGGGGGTACGGGATTGCGGAATGGGTATGAACATTTCGTTCTATTCGGTGCGCATGAGGGTCGCTCCCCCGCAGAAGGGATTGATCTAGCCTCTTACAAGCGGCATCCGCTTGTCTGGTCGGATTGTGAGGGGGGGGTGTACGATAGTCCCTTCGCTCGTCTGGTAGCGGAAAAGCATGGTCAGGCTGTGCCAGTGGAGCATGAAGAGCCATTGCCTGATGAGGAGGAGACACGCCAGCTTTTTCGGGATGATGCAGCTCTGTATCTTCCCGCTCTGGCACGTCGGAAGCTGGATTTCCGTGTGCGTGGCATGGCGGAGGTCAGCGTCATTATGGTCGTGCATGACCAGATCGACCTGACCCTTCAGGCTCTGGCATCTCTGCGGGCTGGGTATGATGGGGCGATCCAGCTGATCCTTGTGGATTCAGGCTCCCGTGATGAGACATCCGGGCTGGAGCAGCTTGTCGAGGGAGCGATCATCCTTCGGCACAAGGTGAATATCGGTTATCTGCTGGGCTGTAACGAGGCATTGGCCCATGTTACGGCGCCGGTCGTCCTCTATCTAAACAACGATGTACGGCTTTACCCTGATGCTCTGCATCATGCTTTGAAGCGTCTGTATCGCCTTGATACAACCGGTGCGGTAGCTGCCCGGTTGGTACGGACTAATCTGTACCTTCAGGAGGCAGGGTCCATCATCTGGCGGGACGGGGCAACTTACGGGTACCGGCGGCAGGATGACCCCAATATTCCGGAGGCTAGTTTCAGCAGGGAGGTCGATTACGGATCGGCGGCTTTTCTGTTGGTTAGGACGGGGCTTCTACGGCGGCTGGGCGGGTATGACACCCGCTATTGGCCTGCCTATTTCGAGGATACGGACCTGTGTGTCCGGCTTCAGAAGATCGGGGCACGGATCGTTTATGAACCTCTGGCAATGGTCGAGCATCTAGAGTTCGGCAGTTCTGGGCAGAGCGGGTCTCATCAGCTTATCCAGCGGCACTGGAAGGTCTTCGCCCAGCAGCATCAGGAGTTTCTCCGGCAGCAGCAGCCTCAGCATATCCGCAATGCTCTGCTGGGTCGTGAGCGACGCCGACCGGAGCGTCAGCGTGTCTTGTTGATTGAGGACCGGATTCCCTTACGGGGTTTGGGGTCTGGTTATGTGCGGTCCAATGATATTGTCCGTGCACTTGTGGCGCTGGATTATCATGTGACGGTCTTCCCCGTTATGCGGGAACAAACGCCGCCCTTCCTGCTTTACCGGGACTTCCCGGAGGAAGTGGAGCTGGTTTTCAATCAAGATATGTCCACACTGCCGGCATTTCTGGAGGAACGGGCCGGGTATTATGACCTGCTCTGGGTGGGGCGGACTCATAACATGGCTCGTCTCTTGCCCTTGCTGAATGAGGCAAGTCGCTTCCTACCGCATTGCGGGTCCGTTCTGGATACGGAGGTCGTGGCAGCCCCAAGAACCCTTCTCCAGCAGCGTGTGACGGGTCTTATGGCCGATGGTAGCCCGGCACCAGAACTAACAGAGCAGGAATGGGCAGCGGAGCAGGAAAAATTGCTAGCGGAGGAATTGCGCTGCGCCCATTACTGCCAGCAGATCGTGGCTGTGACCGAGCATGATGCCGATCTGATTCGTCAGGCAGGCTATCCTAATGTGATGGTTCTAGGCCATGGGATGGCGGTTAGACCGACCCCCCGGCCTTATGGGGAGCGGCGAGACATTCTTTTCCTGGGAGCTTTCCATAGTGAGGCATCTCCCAATTATGATAGTATGAAGTGGTTTGTTGAGGAGGTATTACCCCTCATCAAGGCTCTACCGGAGGGTGTGTGCCTGCATATTGCAGGCTATGTTCACCCAGCGGTAGATATGACCCCGCTAGGGCAGCATGATCGTGTTGAGATTCTGGGGCCGGTGGATGATCTGGATGCCCTGTTTGACCAGTATCGGGTGTTTGTGGCACCGACACGTTTCGCTGGTGGGTTGCCATTTAAGGTCCACGAGGCCGCTGCTCGGGGGCTGCCCATGGTCGTAACAGACCTGCTCCGGGAGGAGGTAGGCTGGCAGGCTGGGGAAAGCCTGTTGAGCGCATCCGGAGCCGACCCGGCAGGTTTTGCCGCAGCTGTGGAGCAGCTGTATGGCGATGAAACACTCTGGCAGAGTATCCGCCAGTCTGCCCTGGAGGCTGTAAAGCGGGATACCGACCTAGAGGATTTCAGACGCAAATTGAAACAGATTGTGGATGCCTCCCTGAACTGACATGGGGCAAGGCGTTGTGGGGGGAGTGACAGATGAGCGCAGGTGAAGGGCAGACCGCCGTGAAGAACAATCGGAAAAAAAACAAAGTGAGCAGAAAAGAACAGAAGGTTCTACTGTGCAGTGGTGGCCGTTACGAGAGCCATGCCAATGCTCAGGTGCGCGCAACCATCGTGGAGGGGTTGGAAAACTGCTTTGGCAAAGGGAATGTGATTTCCGTCCATGTGACGGCAGCAGCCTCTGCTATCCAGACGTTGCGTCCGGCCCTCGTTTTTGCCTCAGGGTCCTATCTGCCAGAGAGCACTTATTTTGGTGAGGTATCGCGGGCTGCGAAGAAGGTCGGTGCTGTGACGACCTTCTGGGCTACGGAAGACCCTTATGAGCAGGATGCGCATTACCAGATCGCCAATGACTTTGATGTGATCTTCTCCTGCGATCGCTGGGGGCATAATTTCTATCAGCGGGATCGGGTCTTCCATCTGCCGCTGGGGGCCTGCCCGAAGCAGCATTATGTGCCGATCGACCAGCAGGTAGAAAAAACCATTGATGTGCTTTTCTGCGGTGTGGCTTTCAGTTCCCGTAAGGAAGTTGTGCGCAACCTCATGCCGGTGCTTCAGCAGCTTAATATCCGCATCATCGGGCCGGGCTGGGGCGAGATGGGTGTGGGTTTCTCCGATGCTCGGATTGAAAAGCAGCAGCTCATCGAACTGTATAGCCGTTCACGTATTGTGCTGAATTTGGGGCGGTCCCTGCATTTTGAAAATAAACGCTTCATGATCTCCCCTTCCACACCGGGGCCACGTACGTTTGAGGCTGCTGCAGCTGGGGCGTTTCAGGTCTTTCATGAAGAAACTCATGAATTGCGGCGGTACTATAGCGCGGATGAGATTCCGATCTTCTCCAACCGTGATGACTTTGAGCAGATCGTGAATCGTTATCTCCGGGATGATGATCTGCGTTTTGAGATGGCTAAAAAGGCGCAGGAACGGACCATGCGGGAGCATCTGTACGGCAACCGTATTGCACAGGCTGTAGATTATCTGATGGAAGAAAAGCTGCTCTGATAGAGCCGTTGTGACAGTACCATCCGTTTTATGGTGGATGGAAAGAAGGGCACCCTTGTTAGGGTGCCCTTTTTGTTTCAGGCGGTTTTATTCCCTGCCATCTCTGCACGGCAGGGAATAAAGTTTATTTTGCAGGGGCTGGACCCATGATGATGCGGGCCATGTCCGCCGGGCGGATCCATTGGGCAAAGGCCTTCTGCACGTTTGTAGCCGTCATGTCATAAACAGCCTTTGCAGCTCTGTCTGGGTTATCCAGGGGCAGGTCTAGGTCAATGAGGGAGAGCCAGAGTTCTGCAAGGGAGTCAAAGCTGGCCCGGCTCATCGGGAAACTGCGGAGCAGGGTGGCTTTGGCGAGGTCTAGCGTCTCGGCAGAAACAGGCTTTGTTCTCAGCCGGTTTAGGTCCTTTATAGCAAGGGCTTGCGCAGCGGGCACCTTAGCGGGGTCTGCCCCAAAGGTAATGGAGAAGCTGCTGCGTGTGCGGCTGTAATTCAGGCTGCTACCAACCCCATAGACATACCCCGTGCGAACACGGAGGTCCTGCATCAGAAGGGAGGAGAAGCCATCTCCCAGAATGGTATTACCTACCGCCAGAGCGTGACGGTCTGGGTTGGTAATGGTTAGGTTTAGTGTTTCTGTGAGGGTCACTTTGTCCTGAGAGCGTCCTGGGTCGGCAATGACAGCCTTACTAGCCCGGCTGGGCGGAATTGGTGCAAGATCAACCTGTGGCGTAGGGCCTGTGGCCTGCCAGCCCCCGAAGGCGGCTGTGATTTTCTGGGTGGCTTCCTCCGGTGTGATATCGCCTATGATGACGATGGTCGTCAGGTCTGGCCGGTAGGTATTCCGGTAATAGGCATTCACATCGTTGAGTGTAAGGGCACGGATGCTCTCTGGCGTTGCTTCACGCAGGGTGGGGTCCTTTGCCGGGACAAGAGCCTTCTTGATGGCTCGGCCAAAATGATAGGCTGGAGACTGGAGCGTGCCTTTCTGGCTGCGAGCTTCCTGCTCCCGTGTGATGGCGAAGGCGCTAGAGGGGAATGCGGGGTGCAGCTCATGTTCTGCCAAAAGGGACAGGCCAGTGCCGAAGGACTCCGTTAGGGTGCTGAGGCTGAAGCTGCTGCCGGCTTCCTCCTCGGCGGAAATATCATCAAGAGCCCGGGCTAGGGCCAGTCGGTCATGTTTGGTGCTGCCATAGAGGAAGAGCCGGTCCGTTAGAGAGGCAACGCCTTCCTTCCCTAAGGGTTGTTCCAGCGCAGGGTTCTGGCGGATGGTGCCGTATAGTTCGATTGTGTGGCTTACATGTTCGGGCTGGACGATAAGCCGCAGGCCATTGGGGAGTGTCGTTGCATAAGGCTGGGGTGAGGCTGCTGGTAGAGTCAGGCGGGCAAGGGCCTGTTCTGCCCAGTCTGGCAGAGTGACATGCTCCTTTGGTGGGTTGGTGAAGGATTCTGCACCACCAAAGCCCTTATCAGCTAGCGGCTTGCCCGAGTTGCTGGGCGTTAGTGTTGCACTGATGGCGTGGCTGGGGTCTAGCCATTCCCGTGCCAGGGTATCGACATCCGCTTTGGTGACCTTTTGGAAGGCGCGGATTATGTCACGAGGGTTGTTCAGATGCTGGATGGCGACAGCCTGAGACCAGCTTTCTGCCTGCCCGCTGATGCTGTTGGCATTGAACTCCAGAGCAGCAATTTCTCTGCGCCGGGCGGCCTCGATGAGGTCTGCCGGGAGGCCAGATGAACGGTAATGTTCCAGAATGGCTGCCATATTGACCCGGACAGGGGTTGGATTGCCGCCCTGCGGGAACACGGCATAGGCTGTGGCAATACCGCCTTGCGCCTCTGGCGCATACATGAAGCCGGTTTCCAGTGCTTTGCCCTGTGGTACGAGGGCAAATAGATCAGCCCGCTGGCTGGCGAGCACATCAGCCAGGAGGGTTGCAGCTGCATAGCGGGGATCACGCTGTCCAGGCATCTGCCACGCCAGCGTGACTAGTCCAGCTGGTAGGTCCGTTGGCAGGGAGAGGTCCCGATGAGCGACGGGTTTGGGTGTGACCTCTGGGCGAGCTGGAAGAGGGCGAGAGGGTAGGGCACCGAAGGCGGCTTCAACCTTCTTCAGTGTTTCGGTCGGGTCTACATCCCCGGTGATGACCAGCACGGCATTATTAGGGGCATACCAGCTTTCATAGAACTGACGGAGCTGGTCGACTGTCGTGGCATCGAAGGTGGGGCGACTCCCCAGAGCATCGGCTTCGTAAGGTGTACCCTTATAAAGTAGACCCCGCACCTGCGAGAGATAACGGTAGATCGGGCTGGAAAGGTCCCGGGAGACTTCCTGCTCGATGGCACCACGCTCATGAGCCCATTCGTCCTTGCTGAGGGTCAGACCTTCCATCCGGCCCGCTTCAATACGCAGAAGAATATCGAGATCGCTGGCAGGGGCCGTGAAGTAATATTGTGTGACATCTGCCGTGGTATCGGCATTGTCGTTATTACCCAACCGTGCGCTGAGCGTGGCTAGCTGGTCCCGGCTGAGGGTTTTGGAACCATTGAACATCATATGTTCAAGAGCATGGGCCGTGCCGGGGAAACCCTTGGGCGCATCGACAGACCCGACCTCGTAATTCATCATCGTCTGTACGACCGGGGCCAAGTGATTCTGGACGATGATGACACGTAGGCCGTTTTTCAGTGTGGCCCGGGTGACGCCTTCCTCATCGGCTGTGCTGAGCATGGCGGGAGCCGTGGCAGATGGAGCGGGAGCCGCAGGGCTGGGCGTAGCAGGCTGGGTAGCCGTGTCAGCCAGAGCGGGCAGAGCCGTGAGGCTAGTGGTCAGAAGAGTGACCGCAAGCAGGGCTGGACGGAACAGTGAAGCGGGTAAAGCCATGAGGGCTGCGCATCCTTTCAGCAGAGGAAGGTGTCTGTCGTCTGTTTTCAGTGTGCCGGTGACATATCGTCAAGGGGGCGTGTTCTGTTATAGTCCTGGTCAGGGCAGATTGTGCCAGATGGGCATGATACCAGAGAAAAGGAGACAGGATGAAGGAGGGGTTTCTTCAGGCACTGGATGATTTCATTCTGGACAGGCTGTTCCAGCCCATTGCAGACCGTATGCCTGAACCCATATCGGCTTGGAGCATTGGCATCAATTTTGAACTTGGTTCCGTCATCCTACAGGTTGCCTGTCTTTTTGCGCCATTGCTGATTTATGGAGCCTCCATCAGCGAGAGTGTGCAATCTGTTCTGGTGCTTCTGTGCAGTATTGTATTGTTCATCGGCTTCCAGCGGTTCCGCCCCTTGGTGCAGTCCAATACGCTCAACCCTCTTCGCCCGTTGATGCGCAGTTTGCGGCTGATTTGTCTGGCTTTTCTTATTTACGAAACCATATCTGTTTTTATCGCTCCTTCTTCTCCCACCACATGGCTTTGGAACCGTTTGGGCCTGCTTTCGCAGCTGGCTTTTGTAACGGGGCTATATTTCATGGCCTGCCAGCCTCGCCCACCGAGAGAAGAGCGCAGGGCTGAGAAGCGTCTTGCTGAACTGAGGGGAGTTGCGACTGATGGTATCTGATCGGCTGAGAGTTGTTTTTATGTGTGGGCTGCTATTGGCGGTGGCCTGCTCTCGTGGAGAAAAGGCACAGGCAGAGGAGAGTGCCGCTAACCACCCCCAGCAGGCTACGCCCGCCCAGCCTACATCCCCTCGTAAGAAGGCTGCGCCGACACATAAAACGGGTAATCATCTCCTGATTCCCCTTCCGGCTGATGAGATCGTAGGGCGGCAGGATGTTGATTACACATGTAGTCTGGACGAGAAAAAGGCGGGCGATGATGTTCGGTCCCTGCGGACCTCCCTGCCTGCGGGTCGCTTTACTGTTACCTATCTGAGTGCGGATATTATGGCTCTGGCCGTCCTGCCCGTGGATGGTCGGGTGATGGTTTTTGCCAATGTTGTGGCGGGTGATGGGGCTAAATATGTGGGAGATCGCTATAGCTGGTGGGCTAAAGGCGATGAGGTCACGTTCGCTCGGGAGGACAAAGAAGGCGTGTCCTTTGCCTGCCATGTTGTGCCTACTGCTGGGGCATCTGTGGCTCATTGATGAGGAACAGTAGGTAAGAGGTGATGAATAGTTTTTACTACATATTGAGTGTATATTGTCGCAGTAAAGATTATAGGGGGAAATGGGATGGTCCAGTTAAAACCTTTTGGGGTATGTCCTCATTGTCACAATAAAGTTAGAGGTATAGTTGTAAAAAAGTGTAATTTTACTAGAGATGTATGTGTCTGCTCAGTGTGTAATGGAAATATTTTGGTATGTAGGGTGCCTGGATGTCGTAATTACACAGTAGCAGATGATTTCTTTAATGAGGTTTGCCTTTCATGCTCAGGCGAGGCTGGAGAGGTAATGAAGAAAGCAATTAAGGATATTGTGAATTCGCGTGTGGATAGAATAACCAAGAAAAAATAAATATTAGTATTACGTTCCTATAGAAAAGGGCTCCCCAGTGAGGGAGCCCTTTTCATGTGGGGGAGACTGTTCTAAATCGCCCCCCGGAACCCGGCTTCATTTGGATGGATCGTGCTAGGTAACGAAGCCGGGTTCCATCTCTTTCAACCTTCAGCCACGCAGGATTTCAGCAGCCTTGACCATGTTGGCGATGGCCGGGCGGACTTCTTTCCAGTTACGGGTCTTCAGGCCGCAATCCGGGTTCACCCACAGCTGGCGGCGAGGCACCTTCTTCTCAGCGGCACGCAGCAGCTCGACCATTTCCTCGACAGACGGGACACGGGGGGAGTGAATATCATACACGCCCGGGCCGATCTCGGCGGGGTATTTGTGATCGGTGAAGGCTTCCAGCAGTTCCATTTTGGAGCGTGCCGTCTCGATGGAGATTACGTCAGCATCCATGTCGGCGATGGCCTGGATGATGTCGTTGAACTCAGAGTAGCACATATGGGTGTGGATCTGTGTCTTGTCCTGCACACCGCTGGCCGTGACACGGAAGCTTTCTACAGCCCAATCCAGATAATGCTGCCAGTCTTTGCGGCGTAGGGGGAGACCTTCACGCAGGGCGGCTTCGTCAATCTGGATGACGGGGCAGCCAGCCTTCTCCAGGTCCTGCACTTCGTCACGGATGGCGAAGGCGATCTGACGGCATGTCTCGGAGCGTGGCTGATCGTCACGGACGAAGGACCAGTTCAGGATTGTGACCGGGCCTGTCAGCATGCCCTTGACCGGTTTTTGGGAGCAGGACTGTGCATACTGCCACCAGTCGAGCGTCATGGCTGCTGGGCGGGAGACATCACCAAAGATGATGGGCGGGCGGACATAGCGGGAGCCGTAGGACTGCACCCAAGCATGTTTGGTGAAGACGAAGCCTGAAAGCTTCTCACCAAAATACTGCACCATGTCGTTACGCTCGAACTCACCATGCACGAGTACGTCCAGACCAACTTCTTCCTGCCATTTGATGGCAGATTCCGTTTCCTTCTGCAGGAAGGCCACATAATCCTGCGTGGAAAGTTCCTTCTTGGCGTGGCGGGCACGGGCCTGGCGCACTTCCTTCGTCTGCGGGAAGGAACCGATGGTCGTGGTAGGGAAGAGCGGCAGCTTCAGGGCCTCTTCCTGCGCCTTCTGGCGGACAGGGAAAGCAGACTGACGCTGTGTCAGCTTGGCATCCTTCTGGGCGGCACGCTTCTTCACATCCTGATTATGGATGCGTGTGGAAGTGCGGCGGCTTTCGGCAGCAGCATCGGAGGCTTCCAGAACGGCCTTTACGCTCTCATGGCCTTCATTGAGGGCCTTGGCGATGGTGGCGAGTTCGGCAATTTTCTGCACGGCAAAGGCCAGCCAGTTTTTTATCTCGGCATCCAGCTGCGTTTCACGCTCCAGATCAATCGGCGTGTGTAGCAGGGAACAGGACGGAGCTACGATGATGTCACGCTTGGCAGCAATCGGAGCAATGTGCTTCAGAATCTTGGAAAGATCAGCCTTCCAGATGTTCCGGCCATCAATCACACCGAGGGAGAGCAGCAGGTCCGGGCGTGCCTTGGCGACAACCTCTTCCAGCTGCTGCGGTGCACGGACGAGGTCAACATGCAGGCCGTGGACCGGCAGAGAGAGTGCTGTATCCAGATTGTCGCCCAGACCACCAAAATAGGTTGTCAGCAGCAGTTTGATGTCCGGAACGGCACTTGTGAGGCCCTGGTAAGCAAAGGCAAAAGCCTTACGGGCAGCATCATCAAGGTCCAGCACCAGAGTCGGCTCGTCAATCTGAACCCATTCAGCACCAGCCTGACGCAGCTCACGCAGTACCTCGGTATAGACGGCGAGCAGCCCCGGCAGCAGGTCCAGCTTGTTGAAAGCCTTGCCATGGGCCTTACCCAGCAGCAGGAAGCTTACCGGCCCCAGCAGGACAGGGCGTGTCTCAATACCCAGAGCCTTGGCTTCTTTATACTCATCGATAATTTTGGTGGAGGAGAGGCTGAAGCTCTGGCCTTCTTTGAATTCCGGCACGAGGTAATGATAGTTCGTGTCGAACCATTTCGTCATTTCCGCAGCGGGAACATCGGTGGCTTCATGGTGATGGCAGGAACAGTTTGCATGGCCCTCGGCAACCTCACCACCGGCAACCTGACGGCCACGAGCGATAGCGAAATAAGTGGTGAGGTCCACTTTACCGCCCTTATGGCCATAGATCTCCGGCACGGCACCGACTAGGGCGCTGGTATCCAGCACATGGTCATAGAGGGAGAAATCGTTGGAGGGGATGATGTCCGCTCCCTGCTCCTTCTGGCGGGTCCAGTTCTCCTTACGGAGGCTGGCGGAAGTCTGAAGCAGTTCGGCTTCGCTGCTGTTACCGGCCCAGAAACTTTCCAGAGCTTTTTTTAGTTCGCGGCGGCCACCGATACGGGGAAAGCCCAATGTTGCGACGCGTACGGTCATGACATGCCTCCTGGCGTTTGGTGGGGCCGGTCCATTTGCCTTCCACCACCCTGCAGAGGAAAGCCGCTGGGGGGAGAAAGGCAAACGGGCGGTCTATGCCCCACCGATAGATCAAGACTGCCTCGGGAGAAGCAGCTGGAGAAGCGTCCTGCTCACCTTTCATGAAAGATGAAAAAGCGAACCGGGATGCGTTGTGAGAACCAGAAGTGGCAGGGCTTTTTAAAAGTGTCAACACATATTGCATATATAATGAAGTCATTATATATATCTCGCATGGATCGTGCTCTTATAATCTTTCAGGCTCTTGCTGAGCCTACGCGTTTGAGAATTTTGCGCTTACTGCGTGAAATGGAGTTGTCAGTTGGCGAGTTGGCCCAAGTTTTGGGCCAAAGCCAGCCGCGGGTCTCCCGGCATGTAAAAGTGCTGGCCGAGGCTGAATTGGTAGAACGGCGCAAGGAAGGAAGTTGGGTTTTTCTCGCCCTTGGGGATGAGAATGATCTGGAACCTATCTTTGCGGCGTTGGACCATTGGCGGCGTTATCACGAAGAGGATGATGATGAGATGGGCCGGGCGGACCGGCAGCGCCTTCAAGCCGTGCGGAATGTCCGCATGGGGGAGGCTGAGGATTGGTTTGAGGTCCATGCAGCGGAGTGGGATGCGATTCGCTCCCTGCATGTTTCGGAACAGTCTGTCGAATCGGCCATCATAAAACTGGTGGGCGATGGGCCGCTTGGGCGTGTTGTGGATATTGGGACAGGAACAGGGCGTATGCTCGAGCTTCTGGCCCCGCAGTGTGAAAGTGCCATCGGGTTTGACCGTAGCCCCTCCATGTTGAGGCTGGCCCGGGTCAAGCTGGAAGAGAATCGGACGGCAGATGGTGAAGAGATCAAGCTGAGGCAGGGGAATTTTTATGCTCTGCCGTTGGCTGCTGGCTCGGCTGATCTAACCATCCTGCATCAGGCGTTGCGTTATGCGCAGCACCCGGCTGCCGTCATTGCCGAGTCGGCTCGGATTCTTAGCCCCGGCGGGCGCCTGCTGGTGGTGGACTTCGCCCTGCATGACCGTGAGGAACTCCGCACACGGGATGCCCACATGTATCTCGGCTTTAGTGATGAACGCATGCAGCAATGGTTTGAGGCGGCAGGGCTGGAAGCAGACCCCCCTGTCTCTCTCGATGGAGAATTGACGGTGAAGCTCTGGATGGGCCGCTTACCGTTGGATCAGCAATCAAGGGTTACATAGAACCGTATGTAAAAGGAACTGGCATCATGCCTGAGGTCTCATTTGAATTTTTCCCGGCGAAGACGGACGAAAAAGCCGCTTCTCTCCTGCGGGTTGCTCAGCGGCTTACGGCCTATGAGCCTCGCTTCATGTCCGTCACCTATGG
The DNA here is from genome assembly GCF_014048475.1 of Bombella favorum. Lineage (GTDB taxonomy): Bacteria > Pseudomonadota > Alphaproteobacteria > Acetobacterales > Acetobacteraceae > Bombella > Bombella favorum. Next base: position 349,035 of record NZ_NWUS01000002.1, on the reverse strand, counting down.
GGCTGGCGGTTCTTCCCGGGACCGCACTCTTGAGACCTTGCGGCAGATGTCAGGAAAGGTAGCCACACCATTGGCGGGGCATCTTACCTGTGTGAATGCCTCCCGTGGGGATGTTGATGATGTGGCCAGAGCATATTGGGATATCGGGGTAAAGCATATTGTGGCTCTGCGGGGCGACCCGCCAGCTGTGAAAGGTGCTCCGCCTGTTCCCTACGCTCCACATTCAGAAGGGTATCACTATGCGGCGAATCTCGTAGCGGGCTTGAAGAAAATTGCCCCGTTTGAGATTTCCGTAGCGGCTTACCCCGAAACTCACCCAGAAGCAGAATCGGCTAGTTCTGATATCGATCATCTGAAAGAGAAGTTCGATGCTGGGGCGGATCGGGCTATTACTCAGTTCTTTTTCGACCCGGAAAAATTTCTGCGGTTTCGGGACCGGGCGGTGAAAGCGGGGATCACCAAACCGATCGTGCCGGGTATCTTGCCGATTGGTCGGGCGTCACAGGCATGGCGTTTTGCAAAAATGTGCGGTGCCTCTGTCCCGGATGAGTTGAAAGCCCTTTTTGAGGGGGTAGATGATCTGCCCCCGATCCGCTCTCGCCTGAGTGCCGTGGTGGTAGACCGCATCTGCCAGCGTCTGAAGGCAGAAGGGGTGGAGCATTTCCACTTCTATACGTTGAACCAGAGTGCGCCGACCTCAACGCTCTGCACGTTGCTGGGGCGGCAGCGGTCCCATGCGCTGGTGGAGAACCATGCAGCTTGAAGGGACCATGAAGGCCCGTACGCCTCTCTTTTATGGAAGGGGCGTACAATAAAAGTGAGGATAAAAAAGACCCCGGCTCCGTCTACAGGGCCGGGGTCTTTTTTATGTGTTCTTCCGCCGTCTTCAGGACAGGATAGCGTAGAAACTCACTTGCTGTCCCGCTGCTTGTTGGGGGCCAGAATCATGATCATCTGGCGATTCTCAAGCCGGGGCATCTGTTCAGCTTTGGCGATGTCATCCACCGATTCACGGATACGGTGCATCATTTTGGCGCCGAGGTCCTGATGGGCCACTTCACGCCCTTTAAAGCGCAGTGAAACCTTGACCTTGTCGCCTTCCTCCAGGAAGGAGCGCACAGCCTTAGCCTTGGTCTGGAAGTCGTGTTCCCCGGTACCGGGACGAACTTTCACTTCCTTGATCTCAATGACCTTCTGCTTTTTACGGGCTTCGTTACGCTTTTTCTGCTGTTCGTATTTGAACTTGCCGTAATCGAGGATCTTCGCAACCGGAGGCTCCGCCGTTGGGCTGATTTCCAGAAGGTCCATCCCTTCAGAAAAAGCGCGGGAAAGGGCCTCACGCGTCGGCATGATGCCGATCATCTCACCTTCGGCGTCAATAACACGTACCTGCGGCACCCGGATCTCTTCATTGACACGCGGCCCATCGCGGTTCGGGGCGGCGTGAAACGGCGGTCTAGCTATGGTCATCTCCTGTTGATACTACGGGCCCGTCACAACGGCAGAAGCAACGGGACTCAAACTACCTGTTCAGATTCATACCCCCCGCACCGGTATGGTGCAAGGGGGCAGAGACAGTGGCGATCAGACCGTTTTTGTAGAGGCTGCCCGTAGGATATCCGGCGGTGTGGCTTCTGCGGCCAGTGCGGCGATAATCTCATCGGTAGCGATGACGTTCTGCGCCTGTTCACCAAGGCGGCGGACGCTCACTGTACCTTCCTCAGCTTCACGGCGGCCGACCACGAGCATGACCGGCACACGGGCCAAGCTGTGCTCACGCACTTTGGCGTTGATCTTCTCATTGCGGATGTCTGCCTCGGCGTGGAGACCAGCCTTGCGCAGACGTTCGGTGACCTCCAGCGCATAGTCGGCGGCATCCGTCACGATGCTGGCCACCACAACCTGTGTTGGGGCCAGCCAGAGCGGGAACTTGCCTGCATACTGCTCGATCAAGATACCAAGGAATCGCTCGAAACTGCCAAGGATGGCACGATGCAGCATGACAGGGCGGTGGCGAGCACTGTCCTCGCCAATGTAGGAGGCATCCAGCCGCTCTGGCAGAACATAGTCCACCTGGAGCGTACCGCACTGCCAGTCACGCCCGATGGCATCGGTTAGGACGAACTCCAGCTTCGGACCATAGAAGGCCCCTTCACCGGGATTCAGCTCATAATCCACACCGACCATCTCGCAGGCCCGCTTGAGGGCACCTTCGGCCCGGTCCCACACCTCGTCAGACCCGGCACGGGTTTCGGGGCGGTCGGAGAATTTCACACGGAAGCTTTCGAAGCCGAAGTCTTTATAGACCTCGCCCAGCATGGTGACGAAACGGGCTGTTTCTTCGGCGATCTGGTCATCCGTGCAGAAGATGTGGGCGTCATCCTGCGTGAAGCCACGCACCCGCATGATGCCATGTAGGGAGCCAGACGGCTCATACCGGTGGCAGGCTCCGAATTCTGCCATACGCAGGGGGAGCTCACGATAGGAGCGCAGGCCATGACGGAAAATTTGCACATGGCAGGGGCAGTTCATCGGTTTGAGGGCGAGGGTCTTGTCCTCATCCTCTACTGTGGCGATGAACATATGTTCCCGGTATTTATCCCAGTGGCCGGAGGCTTCCCAGAGGGTCCGGTCCACGAGCTGCGGGGTGCGAACTTCCTGATAGTCGTTCCGGTTCTGGGCACGGCGCATGTAATCCTGCACGGCGGTGTAGAGACGCCAGCCTTTCTGGTGCCAGAAAATCTGCCCGACTGCTTCTTCCTGAATATGGAAGAGGTCCATATCCCGGCCAATGCGGCGATGATCCCGCTTCTCGGCCTCTTCTAGCCGCAGAAGATAGGCTTTCAGCTCTTTTTTGTCCCGCCATGCTGTGCCGTAGATGCGGGTCAGCATGGGGTTGCGGTGGTCGCCACGCCAGTAGGCCCCGGCCACACGCATCAGCTTGAAGGCATTGCCCACATCCGCCGTGCTGCGGAGATGCGGCCCACGGCAGAGGTCCAACCATTCACCCTGACGGTAGATGGAGATGTCTTCACTTTCTGGTAGGTCTCGGATCAGCTCAGCTTTGAACTTTTCACCACGCTTCTCAAAGAAGGCGATGGCTTCGTCACGGTCCCAGACCTCACGGGTGAAGGCATCACCCCGTGCGATGATCTCGGCCATTTTGGCTTCAATGGCTTCGAAGTCTGCCGGTGTGAAAGGTTTATCCCGGAAGAAATCGTAATAGAAACCGTCTTTAATGCTCGGGCCAATGGTGACCTGTGTACCCGGCCAGAGTTCTTGCACGGCCTCGGCCATGACATGGGCGGCATCGTGACGGATCATCTCCAGCACATCATCATCTTTGCGTGTGATGAAGCGGACGGTGCTGTCCTCATTGATTGTAAAGCCGAGGTCTACGGCTTTTCCATCCACTTCCATGGCCATGGCGGCACGAGCAAGTCCCGGCCCGATGGCCTCGGCGATGGTTGTCCCGGTCACTGCCCCATCGAAGGTGCGAATGCTTCCATCGGGCAGGGTAATGGCGGGCATGGAGGAACTCCTTGGTCATTGAGCAGAAAGGATGCTGCCCTCCTGTTTGGGGATAGGGCAGCAGATAGAGATGGGGGCAAAAATGGCCTTTTATGGCTCTGTCCTGCAAGCCCTAATATGAAGTCAGAGGGGGAAGAGTGGTTTTTTTGTCAGTTATACCCGGTTTGCCCTATGAAATAGGGGCGTATGTTTCTTCAGTTAATCTTTGTTGTGAAGCATTGTACGAGCCTGCATGAGCGGGTGCCCCCAGCTCTCCAACAGCTTTATGACACGTTCCGGTGCTAGGGCGGGCAGATCGGGGCATGCCAGCACTCGGCTACGTCCCGGTGTGATGCCAAGAGGGGCGCAGCGTCTTGGGTTACTGGTGGCGGAGAAGAGTGTCAGGGTGGGGCAGTCCATCGCAGCGGCTATGTGGAGTGGCCCGGTATCGTTGCCGATGCAGAATGTAGCCCGATGGAGTAGGCCCGCTAGAGCAGGTAGACTTGTCCGGCCTGTTAGGTCCAGAGTCTGCGGGGTTTGTGCATGGATGGTCTCTGCTAGTGGGCGGTCCATGGTGCTGCCAATGATGACGGGTTGATACCCCCATGTTGTGATGGTCTGGGCGAGTGTCGCAAAATAGGGGGCGGGCCAGCGTTTGGCCGGTCGATGCGGGGCAGCACCGGGCACTAGCACGATATAGGGTGAGGGCAGTCGTGGCCCTTGGCCTGTCAGGAAATCCGGAACAGTGCGGGGCTGCAAAGGCACACCGGCAGCCCGAAGCTGGTCGGCTTGCCGCATGAGCGTGTGCATCTGGCGGGCTTGTGGGTTGCGGTGTGGTAGGCTGGCTCGTCGGTTCTGGCCAGACCATGCAGTGCCTGGGCGTATAAGGCGGAAATAACGGGCTGTGCGACCAGAGTTTTGTAGGTCGAACACCATATCCATCTCTCGTAGGAGACGGCGGATTCTTAACCAGTGTCGTAGATTGGTGATGGGGGGGCGGTCATCCGTGGCGATGGCATCGAACCACGGGCAGCATGACGCCAGCTCATGGTAGGGACTGGCCGTCAGGAGGGTGATATGGGCGTGGGGGAAAGCGTGGCGAATGGAGGCGAAGGCCTCAAACGCCTGAAAGAGGTCTCCCAAAGCCCCATGACGGATAATGAGTATTTTATGCGGCATGAGGCTTTGGGCGGACCGTACCAGAGGGATCAGTCCTCCTTAGGAGGCTGCCCTGTGGAGGAGGCGTTGGAGACAACGACCATGGCCGGCTTAAGCAGGCGGTCCTTCAGCATCCATGTCGGCGACCATGCCTGAACGATGTGATTTGGTGGGAGGTGGTCGACTTCCTGTTCCTGCATGGCCTGATGTAGGTTGGCATCAAACGGTTTATGCGTTGGGTCCAGCCGGGTGATGCCGTGGCGTTCCAAAATGGAGAGGAAGGAGCGTTCTGTTCCCTCAAAGCCCTTGCGCATTTCGGTAATTAGAGCGTCTTCGCCTTCCTTATAAGGCGGCAGGGCGGCCAGGCCACGGCGGAGATTATCGGCAGCTTCAACGACATCACGGGCAAATTTTTGAACAGCGTAATGGCGGGTATCTTCGACTTCCCGCTTGTGGCGTGTCCGGAGATTCTGGTTGTCTGCCTCGGACCGCTTCCAGCGGTCTTCCATCTCGCTCAGTTTTTCTTCAAGGGCAGCGATACGCTCTTCGGCACCGCTCGCTTCGGCCTGCTCGCCCTCGGCGTGGCCTTCGTGATGTTCAGCCTGAGATGCTGCATCATGCGGCTGGGCTGTGTGCTGTGTGGCGTCGGTCTGTGGTGTTTCGGTATGCGAAGTCTGCTCTGTCATATCGTGACCCTGTTCTCGTCTTCATGGGTGACTTTTTGCACCTCCTCGACTCACTATATCCCCTCGGGTTTTCATGGCCGTGGCGGTATGGGGAAGTCCCCCTTCGTGCCTATAGGAGATAGTGCTGTATGCTGCAAAAGCAAGGGGGAGGGGAGTGTCGGGGAGAATGTGACATCGATACCAGTTTCAAGCGTAAAAAATCATATTTACATAATGTGCTAGCGGAATTACCGAAAAACAATGTATAATGTTGTCAGAATAGTGGCATATGTTGGCAGTATTCTTCCTGTTAATATTTGTCGTAGATTATCTTAACTTTGTGTTGAGATTTTTTATTGCTTGTTACGTTGCCAAGGCACAGGAGTTTGCATGAAGAAGCCCCCTTTCCCTTCCGTGGTTCCGTCTCACACGGAAGAGAAACATGGTTCAAAAACGCAGCAGGTTCCGGTTATTGCTCTTGTAGATGACGATCGGAACATCCTGACTTCTGTTCAGATGACACTAGAGGCTGAGGGTTTCACGGTTCATGTCTACACGGATGGGGAGAGTGCCTTGCAGGGCATTTTGTCGCGTTCGACCTCTCTGGCAGTGCTGGATGTGAAGATGCCCCGTATGGATGGGATGGAGCTGCTGCGGCGGCTGCGTATGCGGTCGAGCAGCCTGCCGGTCATTTTCCTAACCTCCAAAGATGAGGAGATGGATCAGCTCATGGGGCTGCGTCTGGGAGCGGATGATTATATCACCAAGCCGTTCTCTGTTCGTCTTCTGGTGGAGCGGATTCGGGCCCTGCTACGGCGGCATGAGGTCAGTCAGGCGGAGATCACGGGGGAGGCAGGAGCAAGTAGCAGTATCCTTGTTCGGGGCGCATTAGCCTTGGATGAAGCCCGGCATCAGTGCCTCTGGAATGGGCAGGAAGTAGCCTTAACGGTTACTGAATTTCTGCTCGTTAAAGCATTGGTAGTACGCCCAGGGCTAGTGAAATCTCGTGATCAGCTCATTGATGCTGCCTATGGGGATAGCATTTATGTGGATGATCGTACGATCGATAGTCACATTAAGCGGGTTCGCAAGAAGTTTCGCCGGGTGGATGAGTGTTTCAATCATATCGAGACTCTTTATGGAGTCGGATACCGGTACCGGGAGTGAGGTGATCATTATGGCGTGCCCTGTAAAGTCACTCTTCTCCTACGTCGGTGAGGCACTGGCATGGTAGCTGGTAGCGAAGAGCCGATTGGTACTCTGCGGCGCATATGGCTTCGCTTTCGGGCGGTGAGGTTCAGGCAGTGGGTATCACCGCTGACAAACCGCCTGATGCTGGTCAACTTCCTGCCCCTGCTCTTTATGGGGGGGATGTTGCTCTCCATCAATGCGCTGCGGAATACCCTGCTGAATGACAGCGTAGAGGCCTTGCGGGAGCAGGCGCGCATTTACGCTTCTGTTCTTCAGCAGGCTCAACGGACCGGGGAGGATGGTGACGAGGTCAGTCTTGATAAAGACAAAGCGCATTTCTTTTTGGATAATATGATCCGCTTCAGCCGTAATGCGCAGGTCAGGCTTTATGCGCCTAACGGGTCTGTTTTGACAGAAAGTAGCCAAGGCGATCGCGCAATCAGTGGGGCCCGCTGGCAGCCCAATGTTAGTCTGGCTGATCGTGTTTACGACTGGGTGTTGTCGTTGATTCCCCTCAGCACCCGGGAGGGGGAGGTCCCGCTAGATAACTCCACAACATCGCAGAATTTTGGACAAGATACAGATGAGGATGTCCATCTTAGCGCACAGGAGGAGCTACCACCTTACATTCGGATGACCGCTCAGCACGAATTGGTCATGACGGTTGTAGAACCTGTCATCGTGCAGGGGGAGACTGTCGGTGTTCTTCAGCTTACTCGGTATAATACAGATATCGACCGGGCTATTATGGGAGTACGCTGGCTTATCGTCATCGTACTACTGTTGAGCATGGGGGCCGCCGTGCTGCTCTCATGGTATTTTGCTCTGACGTTGGCTCGCCCTTTGCGTTGCCTTGTCGCCCGGTCGAGGGAGATGCGGGAACCTGGAAAAGGGCGGGTGGATGGTCTGCCTTATACACTGCTTAGCAGGCGTGATGAGATTGGCGAACTCGCTCGGGCCTTGCGTGAAAGTGCTTTGGCCCTGTGGGCCAGAATGGATGATGTGGAGCGTTTTGCCGCGGAGGTCAGCCATGAGCTAAAAAACCCGCTTTCTTCCATCCGTTCCGCTCTGGATACTTTGCCGCGCATTGCGGATGTGCAGGCACGTGATAGGTTGCTCAGTATTCTGGGGGGGGATGTTCAGCGGTTGGAGCGGCTGATTACCGATATTTCCTTTGCTAGCCGGGTGGAGGGAGAGCTCCAGCGGGGTGCACGGGTGGCGGTGGATGTTATCGAGCTTCTGGGGCTGTTCGTGGAAGTGAATCGTGCCACAAGCAAGCCGAATTCTGTTCGGCTGATGCTAGCTGTGCCTGAAGGGGAGGAAGCCCTCCACGTTTTGGTCGGGCGGGATGGACTTGTTCAGGTTCTGCATAATCTCATCGGCAATGCGAAGTCTTTTTCGCCACCTAATAGTGTCGTTCGGCTTGTTGTCCGGGTTAGGAAGGGCCCGCCCAGACTAGCGGAAGATGGCACGATCATCCCCGGTGGCCCGACTGTCGAGATTGCTGTGGAGGATGAAGGCCCCGGTATCCCGCCAGCGAAGCTGGATAGCATCTTCGACCGTTTCTATTCAGAACGACCTGCCGGGGAGAATTTCGGCCAACATTCTGGTCTGGGGCTAGCCATAAGCCGGCAAATCATCTTGGCGTTTGATGGCACTATTCATGCCGAGAACCGGGAGGACATAGACCCGCTGACGAAGCAGAGCCGTGTCTGTGGTGCCCGTTTTGTCATTCGTCTTCCTCGCCTCATCTCTGTTAGTGTTGTGCCCTCTCCATAGGGTAGGCTGTATGGGGCAGGTGGATGGAAGGCCTGTTTCTTATAGGTCGGAGACTGTGTTATGCTGGCGGCATCGTGGCAGTTCCGCCAGTGTGGTGCAGGGAAACAGGGCATGGGCATGAGGACACAGGGCCGGTCTTCAGGAAGTATTGTGCTGGTGACGGGGCTTTCCGGTGCTGGGAAAGCTTCCATCCTGCGTATGTTGGAAGACCTTGACCATGAGGTTGTAGACAACCCGCCGCTTGATCTGTTCGAGGCCCTTGTTACCCGTTCTGGCCCTCGTCTGGCCATTGGGGTGGATGTGCGCAGCCGTGGCTTTGAGGCCCATCGGATTGTGGATTTTCTGATGCAGGCTCGTCGGGAGCCGGACTGCGTAACTCAGCTGATTTTTGCTACGGCTGATTATGATATCCTGCTGCGCCGGTTCACGGCGACAAGGCGGCGGCATCCGCTGGCTGGGGAGGGTGGCCTCCGCCCTGCGTTGGAGCAGGAAGCGGGATTGCTGGAGCCGCTACGGGCTGTTGCTGATTTTGTGATTGATACAAGCGATCTGCCCCTGCCTGCCTTGCGTCAAATGATTGAGGCTCGCTTCAGTGCCGGGGTGGGGACCATGTTGTCCGTGGCTCTGATGTCTTTTGCCTATCCGGCTGGCCTGCCACGGGAGGCGGATATCGTGCTGGATGCCCGGTTCCTCCGGAACCCTCATTATGATGAGGGTCTACGCCCCCACACGGGGTTGGATGCCGATGTAGCGGATTATGTGAAGGCGGATCCGTTCTTTCAGTCCTTTTATGATCATGTGTTGGGTTTGGTGCGGACTGTGCTGCCCCGCTTTGCACAGGAAGGAAAGAAATACGTCACTATTGCTGTTGGGTGTAGTGGGGGGCGGCATCGTTCCGTTACGGTTGTAGAAGCCTTGGCGCAGGATATTGTTGCAGACCCGATGATTGGTGAGCTGCGTGCCCCGGTGATGGTTTTGCATCGGGAGCTTGCCCGTAATGGGCTAGCCGCATGTCGCTGGGCCGCACCCCCGCTGGGTGATAGAGCATGAAGGCAGGGAACGAAGCGGCAGGAACCACCAAAGAGGTTGGGGGAGCAGAGTTCAGTGTAGAGGTGGCAACCCGGTTGGAAGAGGTTGCCCACTGGTGCCAGCATCACGGGCAGAAGTTGACGCCTGTCCGCCGCCTGGTGTTGGGGTTGGTCCTGTCCGAAACAAAACCGCTGGGTGCTTATGATATTCTCTCCCTGCTACGTGTTTATCAGCCACGAGCCGTGCCGCCTACGGTTTATCGGGCTTTGGATTTCCTGTTGGAACAGGGGCTGATCCATCGCATTGAGCGGCTTAGTGCCTTTGTGGGGTGCCGCCATCGGTTGGATTGTGAAGACTGTTGCACATCCCATAAGGCTTGGGGTGTTCACCGGGCTCAGTTTCTCATCTGTCGTGGTTGTGGTCAGGTGCAGGAGCTGGAGCAGGATGTTGTGGCGGCTGTCCTGTTGCAGTCTGCCCGAGGGCAAGGGTTTCGTGCCGAGGCTGCAACGGTGGAGATTGAGGGAGTCTGCGCCCGCTGTGCCGAGGCATCGCCGGTAAGGAAAAGTTAGGAATAGAGCTGTTTTTTAGGCCGGAAAGGGCTTACCGATTTTTGAAAAAATGACTAAAAATCAGTATGTTACCTTACCTCTCATAACTGTGATCTGGCAAGAAAATGTAGCTCATAGGTTAAACTGTTTTTTATGATATGGATGATTCCATTCAGGGAGTCTTCCCTCCACTAAAAAGGTCCGATGTTATGAACAGGACAGCTGAATCTCCACAGCATGTTGTTGATCCCGCTGCCAGACGGAGAGTGCTTTTCATCTGCATTCTTGCCTCTCTGGCAGGGCTGATGTGCGGTATGGATATTGGTGTCATCTCCGGTGTGCTGCGTCCATTTGGTATGGAGTTCCATGCCTCTACAGTTGCTCTGGAGTGGATTGTCGGGGGTATGTTGGTCGGTGCGACGATCGGCGCTCTGACAGGCGGCCAGCTTACCCAGCGTCTGGGGCGCAAGTACACGCTGACGACAGCAGCAGCTTTTTTCTCTATCGGTGCTTTTGGCTGTGCGGCGTCGCAGTCCATCGCCATGATGATCATCTGCCGTGTGCTGGTGGGCATGGGCATGGGGCTTTCTGACTTCTCCACCCCGCTTTATCTCTCCGAGGTAGCGAGGAAGGAGCAGCGTGGTGCCATGGTCTCGCTGTATCAGTTGCTCAAGACGATCGGTATCTTTCTGGCATTCTTCTCCAATAGCTGGTTTGCATCCTCTGGTGCATGGCGTTCCATGCTGATGGTGGAAGCCGTGCCAGCTATCGTGTTTCTGGTGATTTTCCTCTTCCTGCCGCAGAGCCCACGTTGGCTGATGATCAAGGGACGTAAGGAAGAAGCCCTCCAGACGATGACCCGTCTTCGTGATGCCCCAGCGCAGGCCCATAGGGAGCTTCAGGCGATTGGTGAGCAGTTGCAGACCAAAGAAGAGGGTTGGAAACTGCTGCGGACCAACAGCAATTACCGCCGCTCTCTTGGGCTTGGTATGCTGCTTCAGATCATGCAGCAGTTCGCTGGCATCAACATCATCATGTATTATGCTCCCCGTATTTTGGAGACAGCCCATTTCAGTCTCGAGGCACAGATGTGGTGCACGGCTCTGATCGGCCTTGTGAACGTGCTGATGACATTCGTTGCTGTTGGTTATTCGGACCGCTGGGGGCGTAAGCCTATCCTGTATGCTGGGTATGTCAGCATGGCAGCGAGTATGGCCATTCTGGCCTTCCTGCTCTGGTACGGTACGACAAGTTTGTCGCTCCAGCTTTTGGCACTGGGTATGATCATTATCTTCGTAGGTGGGTTCGCCATGTCCGCTGGGCCGCTTATGTGGGTGATCTGCTCGGAGATTCAGCCTGCTGCAGGCCGCAGCCTTGGCATCTCCATTTCCACGGGTACCAACATGCTAAGTAACCTGTTGATCGGCACAACGTTCCTTAGTGTGCTGGAGCTGGTCGGTGGCCCAAATACTTTCTGGCTGTTCGCTGCATTCAACGCCATTGGTATCGTGTTACTTTACCTCTTTGTTCCGGAAACAAAGGATGTTTCTTTGGAAACCATTGAGGAACGCCTCATGAGTGGTGTAAAGCTGCGTGATCTTGGTCGTTGATTAAAGATTAGCTCTGTTCATTTGTTGCCGGGCAGGGAGGACGGTTCGTCTTTTCTGCCCGGTTTCATATGGGGGTGATCTGTTACAGAGAGGGTAGGCTCTTTGCATGGTAGATGAAGTTGATTCCCATTCCGTATCATCCGGAACGGGTGATGATGATGCGTCATTTTTCGACCCTACGAAATTCAAGATCCTTGTCATCGGTATTGTAGCTGCGCTGGGCGGGTTGATGTCCGGTATTGATATCGGTGTGGTTTCTGGTGCGCTGGACCTGTTTTCACGGGAGTTTCATCCATCCACGATTGCCCTTTCATGGGTTGTTAGTGCCATGATGGCAGGGGCTGCTTTGGGCTCTGTCAGTGCGAGTAAACTTGCCCAGAAAGTTGGCCGGAAGCGTGCGCTCATCTGTGGGGCAGGCGTGTTCGTGGTGGGGGCTCTTGGTTGCTCACTAAGCTGGTCTATTCCCTCCATGATCTCGTTTCGTGTGGTGATGGGCTATGCTGTAGGATTGTCCGCTTTTACGGCTCCGCTTTACCTTTCCGAGATTGCCAGCGAGGAATCCCGTGGGGCTATGATTTCCACGTATCAGCTGATGCTGACGATTGGGATTTTCGTAGCCTTTCTGGCGGATACCTATTTTTCCTACCGTGGTAGTTGGCGGGGCATGTTCGGTTTTGCGGCGTGTCCGGCAGCACTGTTCTTTATCGGGGTGTTGTTTCTGCCTTACAGCCCGCATTGGCTGGTCATGAAAGGGCGGCATAAGGAGGCCCGCAGGATTCTCATGGACCTGCGTAATGACCCGCTGGAAGCCGCTAAGGAGATTCAGGCCATCCGTCAGCAGTTGGAGACCAAACAGGAAGGCTGGTCCTTGCTGAGGCGGAATAGCAACTTCCGTCGCTCTGTGCTTCTGGGGGTTGCCCTTCAGGCTATGCAGCAGCTTGCGGGCATTAATATCGTCATGTTCTATGCGCCTAAGATTCTCCAGGCAGCGCATTTTGATTCACATGCACAGATGTGGTGTACGGCCATTATTGGCCTGGTGAATATGCTCGCCACATTCGTGGCAATTGGTCTGGTGGATCGCTGGGGGCGTAAGCCTATCCTTTACGTTGGGTTCTCTGTCATGGCTCTGGCGATGGGGGTGCTGGCCGGTCTGCTGCATGAGGGAATGGCTGAACAGGCCTCTCAGATGATTGCTGTGTTTGTGCTGATGATTTTCTGTGCGGGGCACGCTATGTCAGCCGGACCGCTGATGTGGGTGCTGTGTGCGGAGATTCAGCCTATTCAGGGGCGTGACTTTGGCATGTCTGTTTCCACATTGACGAACTGGCTGGCTAATATGGGCGTGAGTGTCAGCTTTCTGCCGCTGATGGAGGCTTTTGGTGCTTCTGGCACATTCTGGCTGCTGGCTGTGCTGAACTTCATCTTTATCGGCATGACCTACCTGTACGTGCCGGAGACAAAGGGCATGTCCCTCGCAAAGATTGAGGAACGCCTGATGAGCGGAGTGAAGCTACGCAAGCTAGGACGCTGAAACACTATCAGGCTGGAAGGCACAAAAAAGGCTCACCATCTAAATGGTGAGCCTTTTTTATTGCGGAGAGTAAAGTCCGTAAAAGGATCGCAGCCTTACAGAATGAACGGTGCCAGAGCACCCAGATGGCTACGTAGCTCTTTGTATTGAAGCGTTTCCAGGTGGAGTGCCAGAAAAGGAAGCAGCCATACTGTGGCTTCCCGGTCGATGGCTGTTAGAGCGGTGATGTTTCCCAGTGTGAAAGAAGATGGCGTTAGAGCCATTTCCAGCATGTTCAGGGCGGGTACATTCAGCCACGAGCCCCCGGAGGGTGTAGTTTCCTGAGGGATGCTAAGGAAGCATTCCCAAAGGCCAGCCTTTAGCCTGTCAGGTGTCAGCGGTTCTTTTGGGGGTGAGCATAGAAAATGCCCCTGACCGCCTCGCTGCCTTAATGCAATGGCAGACTGCTCGACAACGGGCAGGATATCATAGCGTGGCAAGCCGGTGAGGCGGCCATCACGTAGGATGAAAAAGTCTTGAATCCGATCTGATCCATCCAGACCAAAGAGAAAGGCTGCCTCCCGATGCTTTAAGCTCTGGAGAAGGAAGAGCTGGAAATCATGGCTCTGCTGGTCAGCCTGCCCCGTGTCATGGAGTATACCCCCGCTGACACCGAGATGGCGGGCATCTTTTGGATGCAGAGAAAAGATGCGGAAGCCGGTTGGCTTCTGTCGGGATGGGGGAGGTGTCAGGCCAGAGACAGGCGGATGCTGGCGGCGTATTCCCTCAAGCGCAGTCATGGCCCCTGTCATGATGATGGGTTTTACCCAACGGAGGACATCAGCCGTTTTTTCCCGGGGGGAGGGGTCTTCAATCTCATTCCACTGGGTAAGCCGGTGGTCACCCAATGAGAGTTGAAGGTCCTTTCTGATGAGGGCACGTTTTACGAACTGTTCCAGGCTGCGGCGCTGGAAATGCATCAGGTAGGCAATAGACCAGTCCGGTGGCTCCGCCGTGATGCCGGGTGTAGGCGACCAAGTGACAGGCGCACCGGATGCGGTGACGTAGCGGCCTTTTTTCAGTTCAAAATAATGGACATTGACCCATTTACCTTTGTCCCAGCAGGCCGGGCGGATGAAACTTTTAACATGCCGGTTTATGGGTTCCTCAGCCGTGCTATGGCGGCTGAAGCTATGAGAAGGGGGCAGGCTAGGGGTCGAGATGAGATCATTATGGCCGTAAACCTGCCAGTGCAATGCCACGGCCCCGGCATCATCAGGTAATGAACCGAGGAATTCCGGTAGGCTGGCATGGTTGTCCAGCCTGACATATTCGTCCGTATCCAGAAAACCGACCCAGTCAAAATGTTGCCCGCTCATAGCGGTGAGGGCATCCAGATAGACTTGCTTCTGGCGGTCCACAAAGCCTTGATTGGTTAGGTCGAGGCTGTGCTCACGAATATGGAAGAGCCGTATATCCCAATGTACGCTAGCGGCGGCGATGAGATCTCTCGTGCCATCATCAGAATCATCATCAAAGAGAATGAAACTATCCACACCAAGGAGGGCATGCCAAGCCAACCAGTACAGGATGTCATGTTCTTCGTTTTTTACAATGCCGACCAGAGCCGTTTTCATGGTGCAATATAGGTCCTGCGTTACAGTGGTTCAGCGTTGAAGAGCGGCAAGGCTGCGAATGCCAGAACGGCTCATTTCGTGCAGCAGTTCCTGCTTTAGCCGTGTCAACACAGCGGGGCCTTCGTAGATGAAGGCTGTATAGATCTGCACGAGGTTTGCCCCCATCTTCAGGCGTTCGAGAATATCCCGTCCGGTTTCGATACCACCGGAGGAAACAAGGCAGAGGCGGCCTTTGTTCAGCTCGCTTACAAGCTGGAGCACATGGCGTGCTCGGTCTGCCAGCGGCGCACCGGAGAGACCGCCCGTTTCGTCACGGTGTGGGTCTTTTAGGGATGTTGGGCGGGCAAGAGTGGTGTTGGTGAGAATGAGACCATCGGCCCCACCGTCAATCACCGCCTGAAGAATAGGAGCATAGGCCTCATCCTCAAGGTCAGGTGCCAGCTTTACCAGTAGCGGGGGACGGTCCGGATGGGCAGTCTGGATGGCCTCTAGTAGGCGGGCCAGCATATCGGCCGCCTGAAGGTCCCGCAGCCCGGGGGTATTGGGGGAGGAGAGATTGATGGTCAGATAATCGGCATAAGATTTTGTCCGCCCTACGAGAGCGGGATAGTCCACCAGCGGGTCGGCGCCTGTTTTGTTGATGCCTAGATTGATACCCAGCGGTGCATCGGCGGGCCCTACCTGACCGTGCCTGTTCGGTCGGAAGAGCGACGCCAGATTCTGGCAGAACTGATCAATCCCGCAACTATTGAAGCCCATGCGGTTGATGATGGCTCTGTCTTCGACCAGTCGGAAGAGGCGAGGGCGGGGATTGCCCGGCTGGGGGCGGGGTGTAACCGTTCCAGTCTCCACAAAGCCAAAGCCAAGTTTGGTCAGGCCTCTTACGGCACGGGCGTTCTTGTCGAATCCTGCTGCCAGACCGATCGGATTAGGGAAGGAAAGCCCCAGTGCTTCTGTCCGGAGGGCTGAATGATCGGGCTTGCCACGACCAGCGAGCCCATGGGCAATGCTATGAATAGCAAGCTCATGTGCAGTTTCAGGGTTGAGGCGGCGTAGAAGCCATGTGGCTGTTTTTCCGATATCAAGCATTCACTCTTCCCTCACTGACGGTTAGAAAACCTTTCAGAACGCATGACCGGTCTTGTCAAGGGATTTCCTGTCAGCTGTCCTGTATGGTCCGGGCCATATTGAGCAGACCGTGGGCCAGTCCATACCCTTACCATGAATGACTAGCATGGCGGCAAAAGAAGCCCTGTAGACATATTTGCGGGAGTCTCCTTCATCGTAGACGTAGCGGGCATCATTGTCAGAGAGTGTCTAGATTAGAACCCGATTGGACCAGATTTCAGGTGCTGGCATTACGGAATGTCAAAGATGCGTTAATTACATGGTCAGCACCCATGAGGAGGACAGGATATCATGAGCTGGGACGAACTGTATCTGGAAACCTGCTGCCGCTCGGCCCTACACAGGCTGGTATTGAGTGGTGAGACAGGCCGCCCGGTCGGTCCGCCGCCGGAGGGCCGTATGCCCGACTTCCGAGCCCCCCTTAAGGACAGGTCCTGCCTGTTGCGGCTGGCGGGTATGGGGCTGGCTCGGCAGCGGGAGGATGGACGCTTTGAGGTCACCCCGGCTGGTGTGCAGCGTCATGACCGGGAGATCCTTTCTATGAGGCGGGCCCGCCGCCGATGGGGGTAACGGGAGTGTTGTTTGCGCTTTGCCGGGGGTAACGGTAAAATCTCGCTTCAATTTACTCCATGAAAACCTGACAGGTATCCGATATCCATGCCAATGCCGATTCCTCTGCCGCCCATCACTCTGGGGCCGGGCTGCGTGATTGATGACCCCGTCATCCTCGCACCTATGTCCGGTGTTACGGATCTGCCGTTCCGCCGACTGACCAGAGAGCTGGGGGCGGGGCTTGTCGTGTCGGAGATGATTGCCTCTTGGGCGATGGTGCGGGAGAATGAGAGAACCCTGAGCATGGCCCGCAGTGCGGGGGCTGGTGGCGTTAATGCCGTTCAATTGGCCGGGTGCGACCCGCAGGCTATGGGTGAGGCAGCAAAGATTGCCGTGGCTGGTGGAGCAGATGTTGTAGACATCAATTTTGGCTGTCCGGTCAAAAAGGTGGCTATTGGTCAGATGGCCGGTTCGTCCCTTATGAAGGATGAGAGGCTGGCTGCCCGTTTGCTAGAGGCCACCGTTAAGGCTGTAGATGTGCCCGTCACCCTGAAAATGCGGATGGGCTGGGACCATGAACATCTCAATGCTCCCACTTTAGCCCGTATTGCCGAGGATGTGGGTATCCGCCTGATTACGGTACATGGGCGCACTCGTCAGATGTTCTACAACGGCCATGCGGATTGGAAGTTCGTCCGTAAGGTCAAGGATGCCGTAAAGCTGCCAGTGATTGTTAATGGTGATATTGTCAGCATGGCTACGGCCCGTCAGGCACTGGCAGAATCAGGGGCAGATGGGGTGATGGTGGGGCGTGGCTGCTACGGGCGGCCTTGGTTCCCGGCCCAGTTGGTCCAGTCCTTGCGGAGTGGTGTGGATGTGCCAGACCCTGATCTCGCAACGGAAAAAGAAATCGTCCTGAAGCATTATCACATGATGATGGATTATTTCGGTGAGCGGCCCGGCCTGCGCCTCGCTCGTAAACATGTCTCGTGGTATTCCGCCGGGCTTCCGGGGTCTGCGGCTTTCCGGGCGGAGGTGAACCGGTTGGATACAGCCCCGGCTGTCATCGCTTTGCTCGAGCAGTTTTATGATGAAGCTATTGCCGCTGGCATCGTGCGTGACCGAGAAGGTGCCCTAGCCCGGCACGCAGCGTGATGGGCGAGCAAACGGCCCGTGAGGTCCGGGCGATGCGGCCTCTGTTTCTGTATGGTGCCAGCTCGCAGGAGCGGCTGGATGTAGCCCAGCGGATTCACGCCCATAGTCCTTGCTCAGAAGGAGCCTTTGTTGTTGCGGGGCTGACAGCCGTACCCCGCGCCCTGCGGGAAGAGCGGTTATTTGGCACGGCGGGCAATGGGTGGCTGGAGCAGGCCCGTGGTGGCACGCTGCTGCTGGATGAGCTGGATTGCCTATGCCCGGAACTGCAAAAGCGTTTTGCTGCCTTTTTGGCACATAGGCCGCAGGTCAAGCGGGAGGAGGCCGTGCGTATTGTGGTGGCGAGCCGCCATGATCAGGCCACGCTGCTGCGGCACGGTGGGTTGGAGGATGGTCTGAAACACTGGCTAGCCTCTCTCCCCGTGGCGCAGTGCCTCGGGCCGGACCGCCTGCGGGCTGTGCGGGCTCTTTCCAGTGATCGGAACGGAGGTCTGGCTGCGATGTTCGAACCTGTCATGCGCAGTTATGTGCGGGCTGGTCTGGAAGCGGGCAGCTGCAATCTGCATGGCAGCGTGGTGGGAGCGGTAGAAAGGCCGCTTATCACTATGGCACTGCATCATACGGGTGGGAATCAGCTTCGGGCAGCTTCCCTTCTGGGGTTGAACCGCAATACGTTGCGTAAACGCATCAAGGAACTTCACATTATCGTCCCCCGCTCCGGATCACGGTCCGGGGAGCGTTGAGAAGGGAAGAGATCGTGACGATCAGACGTCTTGCCGGCAAGATACGGGCCTCCATCGGGCGGTTGACCAGCCCCGATGGTGTGGTGGTGCTGACAGTCATAGCGTTGGTTCTTACCTTCGTGACGTTTATCGTCCTTGCGGGAGGGGTGTCTCTGGCCCGGGTGCCGAGGGCACAGGCTCTTCTTTTTCTGCTGGATTTCATCACGCTTCTGCTCATTGCGGCTGCTGGGGTACGGCAGATTGGCCGTATGCTCGCCGAGCGGCGCATGGGGCAGGCAGGGGCGCGGCTGCATAGTCAGCTTGTTATGCTTTTTGGTGTGGTGGCTGTAGCCCCGGCGCTGATGGTAGGGGCACTGTCCGCCCTATTCTTCCATTATGGTGTGGAAATCTGGTTTTCAAACCGGGTCAATACGGCTTTGAGCGAGGCCCGGTCTGTAGCGGCGGGGTATCTGCGGGAGCATAACGAGAATACGAGAACGGAAGCCTTCGCATTGGCGAATACGCTTCTGACGGTTCAGAACGATGAGATGTTCGCTCATGGAACGGACTTATTCCATGACCAGCCCCGCCTTCAGGCTCTTTTGGAAGATGAGGTGACGGAACGAGGGTTGAATGATGCCATCATCTTTAACCCGATCACTTACAAGATTATCGCTACGGGGGGGCTGATGGCCATCCGGGCGGGCGACCCGGAAAAAGAACTCCCCCCCCGTTCCGTAGCTGCTATGGCCCGGACGGGTGAGGTCGTGCTGCTGGACCAGCCAGAGGCCCAACTTGTGCGGGGTGTGGTCTCGCTAGGGGGTAATTCGGGCCTGATGCTGGTCATAACCCGGCCGGTGGACCCGGATATTCTTCATCACATGACACGGACAAACACGCTGGTGCAGGACTACCAGCGGATGCTCAATAATCGTGGCAAGACCCAGCTAACGCTTGTCGTTATTCTGGCTTTGATGGGCCTATTAGTGTTGGCGGTGGGGATGCTCAGCGGTTTGTCGCAGGCCAATAGGATTACCCGCCCGCTCAGTCTGTTGATCTGGGCGGCACGTCGTATTTCTAAAGGGGACCTGACAGCCCGTGTCCCGGTGGAGGGCCGGGGGAGCCGGGAGGATGAACTGGTGACCCTGTCCCGTGCCTTCAACCTGATGGCCAGCCAGCTTGCCAGCCAACGCTCGGAGCTAATGCTGGCTTATGATCAGATTGATGAACGCCGCCGTTTTACGGAGACCGTTCTAGCGGGTGTTTCGGCCGGTGTGATCGGGCTAGATCATGACCAGAATCTCGAGCTTCCCAATCGGGCCGCTTCTTTCATTCTTCAGCGGGACCTAGAGGCCGCTAAGGGCCGTCCGCTTGTAGACTGTGTGCCGGAATTTGCTGAGCTGCTTCAGGCTGTTCGGGATTATCCCGGCCGAGAGCATTGCGCTGAAATTCAGATCGACACCGACAGTGCCCGTGCGCCGGGCGGTCCGGGTGGTGGTGGCGGTGCTGGGGCTGGGCGTACTTTGTCTGTATGTGCTGTGTCGGACCAGAACGGACATGAGGACACGGCGGGTTATGTTGTCACGTTTGATGATATTACCCTGTTGCAGGTTGCCCAGCGTAAGGCCGCATGGGCGGATGTGGCCCGCCGTATTGCCCATGAGATCAAGAATCCGCTGACGCCTATCCAGCTGGCTGCGGAGCGGCTGCGGCGGCGGTTCCATAAGGAAATTGTGAGCGACCCGGAAATTTACGACCAGCTTATCAGCACGATCGTTCGGCAGGTGGGTGATATTGGGCGTATGGTGGATGAGTTTTCATCTTTTGCCCGTATGCCACGGCCGGAAATGGCCGAGTATGACCTTGTTCGCCTATGCCGGGATGCCATGTTCCTCCAGCAGAATGCCCATCCAGAGATTGCTTATCGGTTGGACGTTCCCGCTGGCGGGCCGGTTATGGTGCGGTGTGATCATCGCCTGATTGGTCAGTCCCTTATCAATCTGCTACAGAATGCAGCGGACGCCATCTTGATGACAGAACGGCGTATCGGAGAGGGGCGGTCAATATTGGGTTGGATTGTCCTTAGCTTGACGCTTGAGGATGGAGCGGCAATCATTGGCGTTGCTGATAATGGTGCTGGCCTACCTGCTGGGGAGCATCAACGTCTGACCGAGCCTTATGTTACCCATAAGGAGAAGGGGACTGGGCTTGGGCTGGCTATCGTACATCGGGCGATGGAGGCTCATAAGGGGCGGCTGCATCTGCGGTCCCTGACGGAGGAGGAGCGTCAGGCACTCGCCGGTACTGGCGAGGTGGGAACAGCTGGTACCCTGGTGGCACTGAGTTTCCCGCTGGCGGAGAAGGAGCTTGCAGCAGAGGGCGCAAGCGGAGCATGAAGGTATCCCATGGAGCATGAAATTCTGATCGTTGATGACGAGCCGGATATCCGTCTCCTGCTGGCCGGGATTCTGGAGGATGATGGTTATGTCACCTGTGGTGCTGCGGATGCGGATGCGGCCATACGGGCGTTTCGTGAGAATCGACCTTCGTTGGTGATATTGGATATCTGGCTTCAGAATTCCCGTCTTGATGGCATGGCTCTGCTAAGCCTGTTCCGGGAGGAGCGGCCTGATATTCCCATCATCATGATCTCCGGTCATGGAACGATCGAGACAGCCGTCTCCAGCCTGCACCAAGGGGCTTATGATTTTTTGGAGAAGCCCTTCCAGTCGGATCGTCTTCTGGTCATTGTCCGGCGTGCGCTAGAGGCCGCCCGATTGCGTAAAGAGAATGCCGAGCTGCGTCTGCGGGCTGGTGAGCAGAACACGCTCATGGGCAGCAGTGCACTGGTTAATGCGCTGCGAGGGCAGATTAGCCGGGTAGCACCCACTAATTCCCGTGTGCTGATCAGCGGGCCAGCGGGTGTGGGTAAGGAAGTGGTAGCGCGGTTGATTCATGCCGAATCCAAAAGGGCAGAAGGCCCGTTTGTGGTGTTGAACTGCGCCGCTCTGGCCCCGGAACATCTGGAAGAGGAACTCTTCGGTGTTGAGGGAGGAGGTGACCGTCCGGGGCGTCCGGGTCTTCTGGAGCGTGCCCATAAGGGGACTTTGCTTCTGGATGAAGTGGCGGATATGCCGCTGGAGACGCAGGGTAAGATCGTGCGGGCCTTGCAGGTCAATACGTTCGAGCGTCTCGGGGGCAGTCATAGCGTGAAGGTGGATGTTCGGGTACTGGCTACTACCAGCCGGGACCTTCAGGCTGAAATTGCCCATCGCCGCTTTCGGGAGGACCTGTATTATCGGTTGGCCGTTGTGCCGTTGCAGGTTCCAGCCCTTTCGGAGAGGCCGGAGGATATTCCGGTCATGGCACAGCATTTTTTGGAAAGTTGCGCCCGTTCCTCCGGTTTGCCGCTTCGGACGCTCGCTGTGGATGCGTTGGCTTGCCTTCAGACTTATGAATGGCCGGGCAATATCCGTGAGTTGCGGAACCTGATGGAGCGGATGCTTATTCTGGCCCCCAGCGGGGATGGCGAGGCGCAGAATGTCATCCGGGCGGACATGTTGCCGGAGGTCGTGCGGGAGGGTGCCCCGTCTATGACCTGTCTGACGGCGGATGCTGATGTAATGAGCCTGCCTTTGCGGGAAGCACGAGACCAGTTCGAGACACAATATTTACAGGTCCAGCTGATGCGGTTTGGTGGTAATATCAGCCGGACAGCCAATTTTGTTTGCATGGAGCGGAGCGCCCTGCACCGTAAGCTCAAGCAGCTTGGCGTAACACAGGAAGACCGGTCTGCCGCATCATCGGAACGTGACGGGCAGGATGGGAAATGATGAAGGAATCCATGTCAGAACAGACAAAAGGTGACGTGCAAGAGCAGTTTCTGGCTCATGTGCAGCAGCGGGAAGAGCCGGTGACGGTGTTTCTGGTCAATGGCGTCAAGTTGCAGGGGGTCATTACACGGTTTGATACCCAGAGCGTGCTGCTCCGCCGAGATGGGCATGTGCAGCTTGTTTACAAACATGCGGTCAGTACCATCATGCCTGTGGCAGCTCTTTCAGACCTGCCCTGATCCTACCCCCGCTGAGGGGGTTCTTGTCCCCGGCACGGCTGCCTCCCATATGAAGCAGGCCTGCATGAAGGCAGATACAGGATTTTGAAGACAGGATATTCCGGATTTGAGACGTCAGCCCCAGGAAACCGCCCGTAAACCCACGCTCGCCGCCGTTGTTCTCCCCGCTGGGAAACAGGATTTTCTGGAGGGTCGTGCAGCAGAAGCCCGGCTGGAGGAAGCAGTAGGGCTGGCAGCATCCATCGGGTTGGAGATTGTCCATACAGCCATCTATCCCCTGCGGGCAAAGCGGCCGGCTACTTTGCTAGGGGTGGGGCAGCTGGAAGAGCTGACAGAGATCGTCAAGGCGGAGTCCGTTGGTGTGGTGGTGGTGGATGCCCGCCTTTCGCCTGCTCAGCAGCGCAATCTGGAAAAAGAGATGGGCTGCAAGGTGGTCGATCGTACCGGCCTGATTTTGGATATTTTCGGAGCAAGAGCCGCCACGCGGGAGGGTGTGCTTCAGGTCGAACTGGCACATCTGGAATATCAGCGATCCCGCCTTGTCCGGCTCTGGACGCACCTTGAGCGGCAACGTGGTGGCTTTGGCTTCCTCGGTGGGCCGGGTGAAACGCAGATCGAAGCGGATAGACGGATGCTGGATGAGCGTCTTGTCAAATTACGTAAGGAGTTGGAACAGGTCCGTCGGACCCGTGGTCTGCACCGTCATGCTCGCCGTAAGGTGCCATTTCCGGTTGTGGCTTTGGTTGGTTATACCAATGCGGGGAAATCCACTTTATTTAACCGCATTACCGGGGCGGGTGTCCACGCTCAGGATCAGCTCTTCGCCACGTTGGACCCAACGATGCGGAACTTGACCCTGCCTTCTGGCCGCCGGGTGATCCTCTCCGATACGGTGGGCTTTATTAGCGACCTGCCAACCGAATTGATTGCCGCCTTCCGGGCAACGTTGGAAGAAGTGGCCGAGGCGGACATTATCCTGCATGTGCGTGATGCAGCCCATCCAGATAGTGCGTCCCAGCGGGAAGACGTGCTGTCTGTTCTGCGTGACATGACAGCGGATGACATGCTGGATGAAGCATGGTCGGAACGAACGATTGAGGTTCTCAACAAGGCGGACCTTCTAGGGGGAACAGACGCCGTGCCCCGGCGTGAGGGGAGTGTGGCTGTCTCCGCCCTGACAGGGGAAGGCCTGCCGGACCTCATGGAGGCCATAGATGCTTTCATGACACGGTCTATGAAGCATTTTGCTGTGAGTCTTTCCGTCACGGATGGTGCCGCATTGGCTTGGTTGTATGAACATGGCGAGGTGATGGAACGGCTGGATGATGAGGAGATGCTGCATCTTCAGGTTCGTCTGTTCCCAGCGGATCAGCAGCGTTTTATGCGGCAGTTTCCAGCTCTCCCTCTCACGCCACAGCGGGCAGACTGATAAGCCCTGCCCATAAAGAAAGGCCTCCGGGACAGTCGTGCCGGAGGCCTTTTTCATGTCAGAGTGCTAAGGCTTTTCAGATGGTGAAGGCTTCTTCATCGGATTGTTCTGTAAGGATGCCATGTTGGGCGTTGTCTAGCCCGCAGACTGTGACCTCCTTGCCGTGTTTGCGGAATTTGCTGACGATCTTTTCCAGAGTTTGCACGGCTGTGATGTCCCAGAACCGAGCATGGGAGAGGTCCAGCGTGACACGGTGGGCATGGGTGGTGTAGGTCATGGCCTCGGCCATAAGGTCTGCCGAAGCGAAGAAAATCTGCCCCTGTATGTGATAGGTCAGTATGTCATGCTCCTCTGTGGAGCGGACTTGTACCAGCCGAGCCGTATGCCATGCAAAGAACAGGCCAGAGAGCAGCACGCCGACTAGCACGCCCGCCGCTAGATTGTGGGTAAGGACAACCACGCCAACGGTAACGAGCATGATAAGGCTGGTGAGTTTGGGATGATGGAATAGGTCTTTCAGGCTACCCCACGCAAAGGTGCTGATGGAGACCATGATCATGATGGCGACAAGAGCGGCAACCGGCACACGGGCAACCCACGGATGCAGCACGACCATCAGCAGCAGGAGGAAGGCCCCGGCTGTAAAGGTAGAGAGACGCCCCCGCCCGCCATAGCGTAGATTGCCGACCGTCTGGCCAATCATGCCACATCCGGCAATCCCGCCGAACAGGCCAACAAAGATGTTGGAAATACCCAGACCGGTACACTCTCTTTGCGGTGAACCGTGTGTGTCTGTCAGCTCATCAACTACGCTTGCCGTCATCAGGGATTCCAGCAGCCCGACAGCCGCCACCGCCAGTGCATAGGGGAAGATGGTGGCGAGGGTCTCTGCATTCAGGGGGAGCTGAGGCAGAGTGAATTGTGGCAGACCAGTCGGCAGCGGCCCGAGGTCCGCAATGGTACGGACTGGCATTGGGTGAATGGCGGTGATGGCCGTCAACACGATGATGCAGATGAGCGGTGAAGGAATGGCCTTGGAGAGCCGGGGCAGAAGATAGATGATGACCAGCCCAATGATGATGAGCAGATGCGTCTGCCAGCTCACCCCTAGCATCTGTGGTACTTGTGCGGAGAAAATGAGGATGGCCAGCGCATTGACAAAGCCGGTACGGACCTCGCTGGAAACAAACCGCATGAGGGAATGAAGGCGCATCAGGCCGAAGATGACTTGTAGTCCCCCCGCCATCAGCGTTGCCAGCAGCATATATTGCACGCCATGAGTATGGACGAGCGGTGCTAGCACAAGGGCGACTGATCCGGCAGCACCGGAGATCATTCCCGGCCTGCCACCAAAAATAGCGATGGAGACGGAAATGACGAAGGAGGCAAAAAGTGAAACAGCAGGGGACACACCAGCAATATAAGAGAAGGCGATGACCTCCGGGATGAGGGCAAACGTCCCTACCATGCCTGCTAAAATCTCTTTGACCGGTCGCTGGGTCCATTGTTGGATGTAGGAATCAGTGGCCATAAATGCGGCGGGTCCTTCTCTCTGTTACGGATGAAGATGTAGGGGCAGCCCTGCTGGAAGTGCTACCGTACTGTCAGGCCCGGTACGGCCAATGATGCTGTGACTATAGGCTCCACGAGAAAAGCTGTGAAGCATTGTGGCCGGAAAGTACGGAAAGCCTCGTGCGTTCTGTGGAGCGATGAGGGGAAGGAAAGTCCATTTTTTAAAAAAAATATGACAAAAATGCTTTTGAGGGCTGGACGGAGCAAGCAGGATTTAATAGATGTCGTGTCGCTGTGTGGCGGATGTAGCTCAGTTGGTAGAGCGCCGGTTTGTGGTACCGGTGGTCGCGGGTTCGAATCCCGTCATTCGCCCCAGCCCTTCCCCTTAAAAAATTGAGTGACTAGCGCAGGTTTCTTCTGCGGTGCGTTTATTGGTCTTGTGTCGTGACGCCGATCACATGCAGCCGGTCGAACCGTGCCGTGTCGTTGCTGTCGCTGGAGATGCGGGATAGTTCCTCAAGGGACAGCGGGCCGGTTTTAAAGGTAATGGTTCGGCGTTCAGGTGCCAGTAGGAAGTCCAGCACGGGGGCCAGAATAGGTTTCTGAAGGGCCAGCGCATTAAAGCGGGGCGTAACCATATAGCCCTGTTCAGCCATCATGGAGCCCTTTGGAGCATCCAGAACGGGTTTTGCTGCCTCTGGCTTGTCTGCCGGTTTGGCGGAATCGGGCGGAGTATCAGACTGATGGGTGAGGATGCCGTAATAGGCGAAGATATCGAGCCCTTGTATGGTCAGTTCTGTTCCCAGACATTGCCCCGCCTGCAGAAAACGGGACACGCTGTTATCACCCAGATGGAGCGGATTGATGTCGGGCAGATTGAATTCCACAGTCATCAGGCTGGGACTGTCTTTGCCGAAGAGGGTGCGGAGCTGAAGAGTCTCCTGCCATTCGCTCATCTTTTTCTGAGAGGTAGAAACGATGTGATAATCCGTCGGTAGGCTGATGGGAGCGGCCTGTAGCGAGGGAGGTGGCGAAAGACGGGTTGTCAGCCCTCGCAATTCTCCTTCCGTACGGAGGTCATTATTTTCCCCAGCCCGTCTTTCCCCTGCCAGATGGTTCAGAATAAGGGTGCGGCGTAGATCATGTTGGTTGAACAGAAGGGACAGGCCGTCAATTTCCAGCTTACCTGGCTTTTCCCATAGGGTAGCGGCAGGGTCCTGCCAGAAGGCTTCCGATGGATTGCCAGAGTGCTGGAAAGGCCGCTTTAGCCATTGGATATAGCCTTCCCGGGCTTCCAGATGCTGAAGTGCCAGATTCATCTCCATGGGCGCATCCATCTGGACAGGAGCCCCGGTATTATTGGGGAGGAGAATCTGCCGCAATACAGGGGGGACGATGCTTTCCTTACCGCTTGGTAGGGAAACGGACATGGAAAGGCCATTCATGAGCGTATGAACACGCAGACCCTGGCCATAACCTTCCACAACAAGACTCTCAGCCGAGAGGGTCCGTATCGTGAAAGGGCGTGATGACGCCACGTTCTCTACAGTTGGTGCTGCTGAAGAGGGATTATCCACTTGCGTGACATGAAGGTGTGTGAGCTGCATATGCTCAAAGCGCAGTGCCGTAACGTCTTCTGGTTCAAAAGACATAATGGCCGCTAGGGAGTGCATACTGTCCGCCTCGCCATGCCCTTCATGAAGCGTTTCAGCAGATGAAGGGATGTGGAGGTGATGGAAGGAGGCCTCTGTGGCCGTAATCTGGTGGGTATGGTCGGTATAGCTTGGGGAGTCCAGCAGCAGGCTGGCCAGTCTTAGCGTCCCGCTGGAAAGCAGCTTGGGATAGCCGAAACGGACCCTCCGAGCGTGGAAATCCGTATCTTTATAATGGAAAGAGACATCATACAGCGTCACCCCGCCCAGCAAGAAGGCAGGTCGTACTTTTGTATAATGGAAGTTCGCCCCAGCGGGCAGAGCGGCTCTAAAGCGGTCCAGAGCGTGGGAGAGACGGATTCCTGCCTCACGGTAGACACCCAGCCCACCCAGAATCAGGATGAGAAAGGCCAGACAGAGGGGAAGCCGTAACCGTTGCATGTTGAACATACCTCACTTGGGCAGTCTTATATGAACCGGCACAATACCCTTTGGCAGGGGCATGAGCAAATGGGGGAGAGGGCTATCTGGAGTAGGAGAGGGGATAAAAGGCATATTATTTTACGGTATTAAGTTACCACACTTAGAAAGTGGCTGTTTTCTGCCATCTATGGAGATATGTTCTAAAATAAAGGGCTTGACCTTTTCCTTCACTCCCGCAATAAGGCCCACATCCTGAATCTGTTTCCGGCTTTCAGGGTGTCTGTCTCGATTATTAAGGTAGGCACTGGTCGGGGATAGTCTTTTTCCTGATGCCGCTATTGTTGTGGCATCTCAAACTGGAAATGATACGTCATGAAGACCACACTTTCGCTGAAACCCGCGGAGGTGACGAGAAACTGGATCCTGATCGATGCCGAAGGGCTGGTTCTGGGCCGTCTCGCCACCATCATTGCCAACCGTCTGCGCGGCAAGCATAAGCCGCAGTACACACCGCATGTTGATTGCGGTGATGCGGTTGTTGTCATCAACGCTGAGAAGATCGCCCTGACAGGCAACAAGGTCGGTCAGAAGCTCTTCCATTATCACACCGGCCATCCGGGTGGGATCAAAGAGCGCACCATCACGCAGCGTCTTGAGGGTAAGAACCCTGGTCAGGTCGTGGAGAAGGCTGTTGAGCGTATGATCACTCGTGGTCCGCTGCAGCGCGCTCAGATGAAGCACCTGTATGTCTACGCTGGTACGGAGCACCCGCATGAGGGGCAGAAGCCCGTCAAGCTGGATGTTGCTTCCCTGAACCGCAAGAATACCCTGAAACGTCAGTAAGGCCTGCCATTATGTCAGAAACTCAAGAGCGCCCCGCCGCCGAGCTTACCGGCACTTTGCAGGACCTGGCCAATGCGGCTCCTGCTGTTGCTAATGCAGCTCCTGTTTATGAAGCCAAGCGCGATGCGCAGGGCCGTTCCTATGCAACGGGTCGTCGTAAGGACGCTGTGGCTCGTGTATGGATCAAGCCGGGTAAAGGTGAGATCACCGTTAACGGCCGCCCTGTCACGAACTATTTCGCACGCCCTGTGCTGCGTATGCTGATCACACAGCCCTTCCTGCTGACAGATCGCTACAACCAGTTTGACGTGTATTGCACGGTCACTGGCGGTGGTCTTTCCGGTCAGGCTGGTGCGGTCCGTCATGGTATCTCCCGTGCCCTGACTCACTACGAGCCGGAGCTGCGTGGCGTGCTGAAGATGGCCGGCTTCCTGACACGTGATAGCCGTGTTGTTGAGCGTAAGAAGTACGGTAAGGCTAAGGCTCGCCGTTCCTTCCAGTTCTCCAAGCGCTGATCTTTTCAGCCTTACGGAAAACTGGCCAACGCCGGGGAAAACCCTCACCTTCACGGGTGGGGGTTTTTTCTTGTCTTCAATTTGTGCGGGTTTAGGTGTGTGTGAAATAAAGTTTCAAAAAATATCTTATTAATAGATATAGTATTTCATATACTGCCCCCTTGACGACACACCCTATAATTTCTGAAATGTAATCCCTTGGAACTGATCGGGAAGGCAGAAGGTATCATGGTAGAGTTCAGAATCGAACGGACAACCACGCCAACATCCGCAGAGCAGCGGCAGGATCTGATGGCGGACCCGAAATTCGGGCGTGTCTTTACGGACCATATGGCTGTCATTCGTTATACGGATGAAAAAGGCTGGCATGATGCCAAAATTATTCCCCGTCAGCCTTTGCAGATCGATCCGGCTTCTACCGTGCTGCATTATGGTCAGGAGATTTTCGAGGGGTTGAAAGCCTATCGTGGCAAGGGTGGGGCTGTCACCCTGTTCCGTCCGGAGGCTAACGCAGCCCGCTTTGCGGCATCTGCCCGCCGTCTTTCCATGGCGGAACTGCCAGAAGAGCTTTTCCTTGGTGCTATCAAGGAGCTGCTGAAGGTGGATCATGACTGGGTCCCGTCCAACCCGGAGCAGAGCCTGTATCTGCGCCCCTTCATGATCTCCAATGAGGTCTTTCTGGGGGTGAAGCGGGCTAATGAATATTTGTTCATTGTGCTGGCAAGCCCTGTTGGTGGCTATTTCAGCGGCAATGGCAGCATCCCGGTTTGGGTGTCCGAGAGCTATACTCGTGCAGCACCCGGCGGAACGGGTGAGGCCAAATGTGGCGGCAATTATGCAGCCAGCCTACTGCCCCAGCAGGAAGCCGCTGATCATGGTTGTAGTCAGGTGCTGTTTCTTGATGCGAAGGAACGCCGCTTCATTGATGAAATGGGCGGGATGAATGTCATGTTTGTGCGCAAGGATGGCAGTGTGGTGACCCCGCCACTGGGCGGGACGATCCTGCGAGGGATCACGAGGGACAGCATCCTCAAGTTGGGCCGTAAAATGGGGCTGACAATGGTTGAGGAGCCTGTGGCTATTGAAGACGTGTTCAAAGCTGCGGCAGCTGGTGAGATTACGGAAGCTTTTGCCTGCGGCACAGCGGCGGTTATTTCACCGATTGGCGAGTTCCGTCGGGAAGCAGGCTCCGTAGCCTTTGGTGATGGTAAGACAGCCGGTCCGGTCACCATGAAGCTGCGTACCGCTCTATGTGGCCTACAGCGTGGGGAGGAGCCGGACCCGTTTGGTTGGGTCCATTCCGTATCTCTCTGAATGTAAGGTGAGAGCCGTGCCGGAAGCCGTCAGTCGGTTTTCGGCAGGACGGTGCGTAGTCGGTGCTGGAGCGTCTCCATAAGCTCTGGGTCCTGCGGAGCATCGGGCTGTTCCAGCTCTCGTTGCATGGCCTGAAGAATGTCCGGTGTGGCGTCCTTTACGGCTATACGCCAGTAGCGGAGGGCTTCATCCGGCTGCCCCATGCCCAGCAGGGCTGTGGCGTAGTTATGCTGCCCGCGATAATCCCCGCCATCGGCAGAACGTTGATACCATTCCAGCGCAGCGATCGGATTGGCCGGGGTTTCCCACCCTTCTTCAATGAAACGGGCCAGCAGATTCATGGATTTCGCATGGCCCCGTAGTGCTGCACGGCGGAATAGAAGAAAGGCCGTTCGCCGGTCAGCCTCTACCCCCATGCCCCGCATATGGCAGATGCCGAGATTGTAGGTACCCCATAAATCATCCAGTTGAGCTGCTTTGCGATAATGGCTGACGGCCTCTGCGAGGTCCAGCGGGCACCCCCAGCCGAATTGTGAGCAACGACCAAGCATATTGTGGGCAGGGCCATAATTGGCAGAGGCCGCTATGGTGAACCATTCCCGTGCTTTGTCCACGTCACGAGGGACGTATTGGCTATCTAGCAACACTTTCCCCCACAGAACCTGCTCCAGCACATGGCCATTGCGGGCCTGACGGTAGATTTCCGCAAGATTGGCCGGCAGTTCAGGTTCCTGCTGGTGAGGGGGGGAGGGTTTGAAAAATCGACGGACTCGGGCAAACACCATGACGTTCCTTACTCTGCTGGACGGAGCAGGTCTGCAAAGAGATTGTGAGATCAATCAGGCACTGGGACCAGACAGATACGCTTTTACAGGAGGATAGGGTGGTGACGAGCAGAAATGCAACGGTATAGGCTAGGAAAAGGAAGCCCGTGGTGCGCGCTGCGGGACTTGAACCCGCACGTTCTAACCGAACTCGAGATTTTAAGTCTCGTGCGTCTACCATTCCGCCAAGCGCGCACAGGGAATGGTGTGTCTATATCATGGCCAATAAATGAGCACCATTCTGCGAGAGCCATTTTTCAGCTTTTTTACGCCCTAGCTGTCCGCCCGGGGCATATTGGTCCACAAGAGCCCAGAAATCTGGCCCGTGATTGAAATGGCTGAGATGGGCAAGCTCATGCACCATCACATAAGTGTAAATGTCCGGCGGAGCCATGATGAGCCGCCAGCTGAGCATGATGCGGCCTTGCTTTGTGCAGCTCCCCCAGCGGCTTTTGACATCACGCAGGGTGAGCTTTGCCGGTGAAGCACCCATTCTGAGGCTTTCTTGCTGGAAGAGGGACGGAAAAATTCTTTCTGCCCGACGCTTCAGGAAGGCGGAGAGATAACGAGGGTGTTCTTCGGGCGGGTGGCCGATATGTAGTCCGTTGTCTGTCAGGCGTGTGCGTCCATCCAGCGTAGTAGTGGGGAGAATGGAGATGGACTGTCCCTCTAACCATATTTGCCCTTGCTCTATGGCAGAGAGAGGCAGCTCTGACATGGCCTGTGTCAGCCATTGGGATTGGCTTTGCAGGAAGCGCATACCCTGCTGACGGGTTACTCCGGCAGGTAGAGTAACGATGATGGCCCGTTTGCGAATATCCAGACGAAGGATAATTCGCCGTGCCCGTGAAGATACACGCCAGAGAACAGGCGGACTCAGCATGAAGGGTCAGCTATTGTCATGCTTATGGTGCACAATGCAGGGGGGCGCATTTTCAGGCCAGCTTCCGGGCCAGTCGGTAATGTGGTCTTCCAGCATTCCAGCCCGCCGCTCGCTGATGCAGCGTCCACTGGCCGAGGCTCCTGCCTTTATGACGCTATCGCTTGTCCCGGTACGGAGGGGGTGCCAGTCTGGCAGGTCAAATCCATCCCGTAGGAGACGATAAGCGCAGCTTGGTGGGAGCCAGTCGACTTCTTCTAGAATGGCAGGGGTGAGGGAAATGCAGTCCGGGACTTTCCTCTGGCGTCGTTCATAATTGGTGCAGCGGCAGGTCTGTGTGTCGAGCAGGCGGCAGGAGACATCAGTCCAGATGATTTCGTCTGTATCCTCATCACGCAGTTTGTTTAGGCAGCAGCGGCCGCAGCCATCACAGAGCGATTCCCACTGGCTGGGTGTCATGTCTTGTAAGGAAGTAGTCTGCCAGAAGGGAAGAGGGTCTGTCATCTTTGGGGCGTCTCCATCATCGATGGCATAGAGGAGGAATGGCACGGGGGCGTGGAGCGAGTGAGCCATGCGTTAAAGCGTTCACTCAGCAGCAGCGCATGTGTTGCCCAGAAATTGTCGCTGATTTCAAGTGATTCGGCGGGTAAAGTATCGGGAAGATAGGGAAGATGAGGCGGATTGCGCAGAAGAATAGCACGTGTCTCATCGGTCTTTTCGGGTGGGAGTGTTGCGGGAATGCCCCATACGGCGGGGCTATAAAGAATATGGTTCATGTCCGGTTGATAGGGCCGTGTAAGTGTGTCTTTCGTCTGGGGGGAGAGAATGATGGCACCGGGGATGACCCCCATCAGGACGGTCTGTCTCTGTAGGATGCGTTGGGCATCGGTAGGGGAGTGCCACCAGACGATATAAGGCCTCAACTGGTTGAGCTTATGGAAGGCACGGTCGATTCCGGCATTGGTAGAAAGTTCGGCATAGATTTTACTGGGGGGGACGTTATCGGCCAGAAGGGCGATTTCCAGTGTCATGCGGGGCCCTCGGAAGAAGGTCCGCTGGCCAGGATAGCGGGCAACATCCCATAGGGTTGTCCAGTGTGGTGGTGATGTGACGCGGGATGTGTCCCGGAAGAGGATATTGCGGAAGAAACCAGCTGGTTGGCCGCATCGGTCTAGCGTGTGCAGGGGCTGTAGCCATGAGCGTGCACAGGCGATGGCCGACTCCGTGCTGTCCAGCATGATGGCCTGAATGGTTTGCGGGTAAGCGAGAGACTGCTGCTCTATTTCGTCCAGTCCTCGATCTTCACGGCCTAGGAATTTGAGCTCTAGGGAGCTGGAGCTGCGTAGGACTGGGCCAACGAGTTTCTGCTCCGGGATAGCCCAATAATATGTTTTCCCCTGAGGGAGGGAGTCTGTCTGTGTGTTGGCTGTAGCGGTGGGGGCTAAAAGGGAGGCAGCACCCGCCATAGCGGCAAGAAACAGGCAGTATGCTGATAAGTGGCAGATAGAGTGACGACCTTTTCCAAAGAGTGTTCCGATTAGGTGAACGGCCGCAATAATAACGTTGAATAGGCGGCGGTTTCTGTCGGAGGAGGGGCTTGGGTAGTTCCGGGAGCGGGATATTCTCATAACGTGTGCGGCACCGTACAGACTGTTGAGGTGGCAGTGTGAACCAAGGAAAGGTCGGTTTAGGAGACTGGCGGATACGAGAGCTTATTACATAGTGATTCTTGAAACTTCGTTACAGATGATGATGAGAAACGAAATAAGACATCTTTATGCCTTTTTTTGAGGGTACAATAGAAGGGGTGTATTAGCTTGATTTTGGTCGAGGGCCTCTTCTTCATATAAGAGGGGTACTTTGGCTTTTTTTCGTGTGGTGCTATACATGGGGCGATGGCCTGCGAAAGGGTGCGTTCTGTCTTCTTTTCGGCATGAGCCTTAGTGTTTCGTAAATTTGGAAGGGCAGCAGTCGTATCATGAATGGTCTACTGGAACTTGGGCAGGCAGTGCTTGCTGCCCAGGGAAAGATTTTCAAGGAATGTGCAAAGCGGCATGGAATCCGGTTGTGCTTTCTTGTTGTAGCACTCGTGTTTCTCGCTTTTGCGGCTGTCACGCTCCATTGGGTATTCTGGGCGTTTTTCCGGCAGGTTTGTCATTTGGGCCTTCTGCTGTCTGCGACCTGCGTGCTGGGGATTGATATCCTGTTTGTTGTTATCTTCCTGCTTCTGGCACTGCGTGCTGGTCATACTGGCACTGCGGAGGAGCGCGCTCGTATGGAGCGGGATAGGAAGCTCCATGAACTGAAGCAGAATTTCGCTCTGACATCCCTGCTGGGTCTCGCTAGTGGGCCGGTGGGGCGTACCCTTGGTGGGCATGCCTGGCGTTTTGCTAAAGGGGCTTTTACACGCCGGAAAAAGTGATTTTACCGGTTCCATCGACGTATGAGAGAAAAGAAGCGGCCTTCAGGGGCCGCTTCTGCCATGGGCTGTTTTTTTCGGTGCGATTCTGCTCGGATTGGGGGCCTGTAAGTGATGGTGCGGAGCAGCGCAGGCTGTTTCCCCCTATGGCTGGAAGCAGGACGGTGGATTGATGGCATTTCGTGCTGTCTCTCAGGTGGAAGTCCGGTATGGTACCTTCGATAAAACGAAGAACCGACCTGTCTGGATGAACACCAGACCTTTTGCAGGTGCGATGGGGAGCAATGTGAGCATAGCGTCAGATACATCACCCGCATGGTCCCGGTCTTTCGGGGGATGCGGCGTATGATGCTTTCGGAAGTCAGCCTCTGTGGTGTGTTTGTTTCTCCCATAGCTGTTTATGCCGTTTGTGCTGTGCTGGTGACACTGGCTCTGCGTTACGGGCTTTGGCGTCTTGGTGCGCTGGGCTGGTTTTGGCATGTCGCTTTGTTTGAGATCGCCCTATACGTCTGTGTTCTCTGTCTGCTGGTTATTTTCGTCTGAGGTGGAGCGGGGGTATGAACTGGTTCCGGCGTCTCTTACGCCCAATACTGACATTGATCATCATCGCACTGGCCATTGGGCTGGGATACGTCGTATGGGACCTATATGTCCTTGACCCTTGGACACGTGATGGCCGGGTACGTGTCTATGTCGTTACGGCGACTCCTGAAGTGTCTGGAACGGTTGTTTCTGTCCCTGTCGTGGATAACCAGTTTGTCCATAAAGGTGATCCACTTTTCACGATTGATCCGCTGCGTTTCAAACTCAGGATTGATGAGGCTAGAGCCCGTCTTGCTGGTGTTACGGAAGATTACAAGCTGAGTGTCCTGAATGCGAAGCGGCGGCGTGGATTGGGAGGCGTTGTATCCCGGGAGGAACAGGACGTCTTTGACTCCGAGATGGAAGTGCGCCGCGCCCGACTGGAGGAAGCACGGTCCGCTTTGGATACGGCCTTGCTGAACCTTCAGCGTTCTACGGTTTATTCTGCCGTGGATGGATATGTGACTAACCTCAATCTGCGTGTTGGCGACTATGTGACAGCCGGACAGTCCCGCATGGCTGTGATCGATGCCAATAGCTATTGGGTGTATGGTTACTTTGAAGAAACCAAGATGCATGGCGTGCATGTTGGGGATAAGGCTCGCATCAAGCTGATGGGCTACCGCCATATCCTCAAGGGGCATGTGGTCAGTATAGGCCGAGGTATTAATGATGCGAACGGTGTGTCGGATAGGCTTGGCCTGCCGGACGTAAACCCGATCTTCACGTGGGTGCGGCTGGCGCAGCGTATTCCTGTACGTATCGAGATTGATGAAATGCCGCCGGAGGTCATTCTTTCCGCTGGCATGACAGCCACCGTGGCCGTAGGGAAGGAAAAAGCCGGAGGCAGGGGCCTGCTAACGACATGGTTGCAGGATCACCTGTAAGATGAAGAAACGGTTTGTTCCCCTTGCTATCAGTAGTTGCCTTTTCCTGACCTCTTGCATGGTCGGGCCGGAATATAAGCCGGACAAGATGAAGGTGCCGGGCCATTTCACTAGTGAGCCCCACCCGGCAACGAAGGAAGAAATTGCCGAGACGGAAGCTAATCTTCGAGACTGGTGGGCGCAGTTCCATGACCCGGTTCTGGATAGGCTGGTCGAACAGACCATCAAGGGGAATTACGACCTTCAGGTCGCAACCGAGCATGTATTGGCTGAGCAGTCCATCCGCCGGCAAGCGCAGTCCAATTGGTATCCGCAGTTAGATGCCAATGCCGGGGGAGGGGACAGCCGTTACTCCATTAATGTTGATAACTGGCCCTTGCGCCCGGGTAATCCGAACAACCACCCCCATGCGTCTGTGCTGACCTATGGTGCTCGGGCGAGTTGGGAGATTGATATTTTTGGTCATATCTCCCGGCAGGTGCAGGAGCGTAAAAGGCTGGTAGAGGTTAGCATTGAGGAGCGGCGGGGGCTGCTTCTGTCTTTGTTAAGCCAGCTAGTGACAGATTATATTGAGCTGCGGACCATCCAGACACGGATGAGCGTGACGGAGGACTCCATTCGCACAGCCCGTGACAGCACTAACCTGGTGGAGCGGCTCTTCAACAACGGTGTCGGTAATACTTTGGCTATTGCCCAATCCCGGACAGAAGAACATGCAGAGTTGGCCCGCCTTCCCCCCTTGCGGGCACGGCAGGAACAGCTCATCCATGCCATTAATGTGCTGATGGGTGAGATGCCCGGTAAGGAGCAACCCGACCTAGAAGAACGTAAACCTATTCCGACCCTGCCGCCGTTCCCGGCTATGCTCCCCTCAACCGTGTTGACCAACCGGCCAGATATCCGCTCTGCTGAGCGGCGTTATGCGGCCAGCGTGTCCCGCATCGGGATCACGATTTCCAATCTTTATCCCAATTTCAGTATTCCACTGACATTCAATCCCAATGCGTCAGCTGCCTATCAGGCCTTTCAACTTGGGGGGATGAGTTGGAATGTGATGATGATGGCGTCTCTGCCTATCCTGCACGGGGGCAAATATAGTGCCCAGATTGCCCAAGCTAGAAGCGAGGCAGAGGCCAGTCGCCTGCAATATCGCCAGACTGTTTTGAATGCCTTCCGGGAAGTAGAAGATAGCCTGGATGACTGGCATCAGGATAATGAGCTTGTGCGAGAAGAGCGGGAGGCCGCTACGCAGGCTGGATTGGCCTTGTCCCGTGCCCGTAAGCTCTATGCTGCCGGGTTGACGGGCTATCTGGATGTTCTGAACTCCCAGCAGACCTACTTGTCCCGCCGGGTGGCCGCAGTGTCGGCAACGGGTAAGCGCATGGATGATGCCATTTCGCTTTATATTGCCTTTGGTGCTGGCTGGCAGGGGCGGGAGCTTTCCAACACCACCTTGAAGGTGGAACAGCATGAAAGCAGAGATATGATTCTGCGGGCCTTCAGCCGGTAAGTCAGAGGGATGCTCTAGTTTAAGTCGGAACGGCTGGCTTGCATCGTGCTGAAGCGCAGATTAAGCGCACGTGTCTTTCCCGTCCGGTCAGGGACATCCAGTGTGACGGTCGGGTCCAGCCGCATGGCGTCATAGCCGGCAAGATGAACGATCCCGACAGGGTTATGAGGGAAGGTAACATCGCAGAGCAGGCCAGTATGTGGGTCAGTCTGCCACGGTCCTAGGTAGTTGCATCCGGCGGGCATTAGGGCAGTAGTATAGCCTTCATGATAGCTCGTCAGAGCTATGGCAAGCTGGCCGGAGCTGAATATCTTGCCATGACGCAGGGCCACTCCTTGCCAGTGCTG
Source organism: Bombella favorum (assembly GCF_014048475.1). Classification (GTDB taxonomy): domain Bacteria; phylum Pseudomonadota; class Alphaproteobacteria; order Acetobacterales; family Acetobacteraceae; genus Bombella; species Bombella favorum. The sequence continues at coordinate 311,632 of NZ_NWUS01000002.1, read as the reverse complement.
GAGCCGGGGCCAGTGAGGGGCCATGCGGGAGAGAGCGAATACACCGGCATTGAGGGTCGGGCGAACGCCAATACTGCGGCAGATCGAACGGGGGAGCCGTGCCAAGCGGGCATTTTTGTACAGGATGGAGCGGAGTTGTACGAGGTTGCAAGGTAGCCACCGTAGCCGGAAGAGCGGCTTGTGGAGGAAGATTTCCGGCGTGATGGCCAAAGCGTATGGTGTCTGTTCAGCAGCTTGAAAGAGCAAGGTTACGGCCTGACTGTCCTGCACCCAAGCGTCCGCATCAATCCAGACGAGCGTATCGTGTGTTGGGAAGAGTTGATCCAGCCACATTTTAGAAAGTTCAATGGCTAGATTGGGTCGTTTGCGGAGTGCCCGGCGTGAGACATGGGGGAAGGCTTTCGGGCTGCGGACAATAAGACCTTGCTGCTCTAGCTGAAGACTTTGCGACTGTGTCAGCCCGCCATCAATGCAGGCAATGTCTATCCGCTCCAGAGCTGGAAAGCGGCGAATAGAGGCAATGAGCTCTTGAAGCAGAGGAAAATAGCGGCTGTCACTGCCTGTAATGATAAGCCGACGGGGTGTTCTGGCAGGGGGGAGACTGTCAGTAGGCGGCATGGAGAACTGTCTTCCGGTAAGGTTGGGTAGAGTTGCGGGAAATGCAGAGGCAAAACCTCGTTTTCTATTGACCTTACCTTATAGGCACACCACTTCTTTAGAAAAGAAAGGTTTTTCCCATGACAGGTACGCCAGCACAGTCAGCCGCCGATTTTCTGCGCCCCCGGGTGCGGACTCTCATCAAGGAGGCGGAGGCAGAAGGCTACTCCAAAAGCAGGGTTTTGGCCGTGCTGATCGACCTGTTGGATGATACGGATCTGGAGGATGCAGGACAGTAATGGCGACTGACCCATATAAGGTTCTTGGCGTAAGCAATACGGCTTCGGAAAAGGAAATCCGCAGTGCCTACCGTCGGCTAGTCAAGCAGTATCACCCTGATCGTAACCCCGGTGATACCAAGGCCGAGGAACGCTTCAAGGAGATCGGCAAGGCGTACGAGATTATTGGAGACGAGGAAAAGCGTGGCCAGTTTGATCGTGGCGAGATCGATGCGGATGGTCAGGTGCGTGGCCCCTTTGGTGGTGGCTTCGGCGGTGGGGCTGGTGCCGGTGCTGGTGGTTTTGGCGGCTTTGGGGGATTCTCTGGCGGTGGCTTCAACCCCGAGGACCTAGGGGATATTTTCGGTGCTTTTGGCGGGGGTGGTGGTTTTCGGTCCTCCCGGCCCCGCCGGGGTGAGGACCTGCATGGTGAGTTGCGCATCAGCATGGAGGAGTGTGCCCTTGGAACTCGTCGTGAGGTCAGCCTTAGTGGTGGGCGTGAGGTTGCCGTCGCCATTCCGGCCGGTATTGAGGATGGCAAAACCCTTCGGCTGAAGGGTAAAGGCCAGCCGGGGCAGCCTGGTATGGATGGTCGCCCCGGGCCTGCTGGTGATGTGTTGCTGAAGATTCATGTGGCTGAAGACCCTTATTATAAGCGTGAGGGTCGTAATCTGCGTGTCACGCAGGATGTTGACCTTCGTACAGCTGTGCTGGGGGGCAAGGTGCATGTCCGCACTCCTGCCGGAACGGTTGCGCTGAAGGTTAAGCCGCATTCTGATAGTGGTACGGTCCTGCGGCTGGGAGGGCGTGGTATTGCTGCGGATAAGAACCATGCGGCAGGTAACCTGCTGGTGACCTTGCGTGTCACGCTGGGGACTATCTCGCCAGAGCTAGAAGCCCTTCTGCGCCGTGAAGCTGATGGAGAAGCGGAAGCAAAGAGCTGACATCAGGCACAGGCGGCCCTGTCGGGCGGGGTGTGAAATTATGTGAAGGGTAGTGCAGGTCATTCCACAGTTTATGTAAGGTGTGAGTGGCCTGTTTCTGCCATGCTGGTGCTGGCCCCATACAAGGGCGAGGCGAAGCGGGAGAAGAGAGGGCCATGGTCTGGGGAGCGTCTTTCTGGCAGCGTGTCAGGCAGTCCAGCGTTCTGGGTGCATTGGTAGCCATTGTGTTTGTCGTGGCTGTGTGCGTGTTGGGCGTGGTGGGGATTTTGCAGGTTGATGGGTTCCACCTCGCCGGTGGTTGAATTTTGCGCTATGTGAGGGAAGTATCAGTTTCCTTCCCGTAATGGAGTAGCGTGCTTTCATGACCGATCAACAGCACTCTGCGGTGAATTTTCTATCCGCACGGCGGCAAGCTTTTGCTGTCGTCATGGCCATCGAGCTATGGGAGCGTTTCGGTTATTACGGGATGCAGGCCGTTCTGACCGTCTTTATGGTCGTTCAGCTCCATATGCATGACCATGACGTTAACCTCATGCAAGGTGGGTTGGGGTTTCTTATGTACAGTCTCCCAGTATTGGGGGGGCTGCTTGGGGATCAGTGCTTAGGGTCACGCTTGACCATGCTCATGGGAGCCATTGGGCTGACGGCAGGGTATGGGATGCTGGCTCTCTCTCTTGGCTATCCGGATGTTTTCCTCCCGGCATTGACGCTAATTGCCCTGTCAAATGGGCTGTTTAAACCTAATGCGGGGACATTAGTACGCCGCATCTATGCCGGGGATGGCACAGCGCTGGATGCCGCCTTTACGCTCTACTATATGGCCATCAATGTCGGTTCGACTGTTTCCATGTTGCTGATGCCATGGCTCCAGCAGCGTTATGGGGCGGCTGTGGCTTTTCTGGCGTGCTCTGGGGGGCTTCTGGTCGGGCTGGGCTATTATGCTGTGCGTGGCGGACGGATGCGCCGCTTTCTAGCAGGGCGGGTGGCTGAGGCCTTAAAACAGCATGGACCTACAGCCCTGCCGATCCCATTGATGGAGCGTTTGTCCGGCCCTGTGAGAAAAGGTGCTCTGGGTGGAGGAATCCTGCTTGTTCTGCTGGCTGTTTGGGCTTTTTGCACATGGGTGCTGCACAGCCCGGCCTTGGTTAGGCTTTGCATCATTCTGGCTGGAGGGGGGCTGATCTTGCTCTGGGTCTGGCTTTATGTGCGGGCAGAGGAGAGTGAGAGACCCGGCCTTTTGCTGACTTACATCCTTTGTACTCAGACGATGGCCTATCAGATTTTTTATCAGCAGATGCAAACCTCTCTGACACTCTTTGCCATGCGGGATGTGTCCGGTGTGTATCAGCTGGGCCCTTGGCGGCTGTTCACTATGTCCGCTGGGCAGTTCCAGGCACTGAATCCGATAGCTGTCATGCTGTTCAGCCCAGTGTTGGCGTGGCTGTATCGGCGTCATGCAAGCAAGGGGCATGATGCCTCTCCAGCGGTGAAAATTCTGTTGGGATACGGTTTGGTGACGCTAGCCTTTTTCATTTGGTGGGTGGCGTCTGGCCATAGTGCGGGGTTGGTGTCGCCATGGGTGATGGTGGCAGGTTATGGCACCATGTCCCTCGGGGAGCTTCTGACCATAGGGCTTGGTCTGGCTATTGTGGCCCGTTATGCCCCGGCTCGTATTAGTGCGGTTCTGATGGGAGCGTTATTCCTGCTCTGGGGTATTGGCATGTATCTGGGTAGTCTTGTAGCGGACCTTGCCAGTGTCCCGGCGGATGCTGGCGGTAGTTTGGCTGGTTATGTGGCCCTGTTTAGAGGGTTGTTTCTGGGGTGTGGGGGGCTGTGCATCATCATGGCCCTTCTGCTGCCACTTACCCGCCGTCTGGGGCGGCAGCATCGTGATCAGCAACAGGGGAAAATTGTAAAAGAAGTCACATGAAATTGACGCTGTAGATCGGACCGATATGGTACAGACAGATTTCATCACTGGATGTTAGCGATAAATTTTATTAAAGGGACAGTGTTATCCCTTACGGCGGTGCTGTCTGTAGCCTGTTCTGGCATTGTCGTGCTGAAGGCTGCCATGGTGCGTCTGTCCTTCAGGTCCCTCTCCGATCAACGGCTATAAAGGCTAGTGTATGCGTGGAATGTGGCAGAAGGCGGCTGGTACGGCAGTAATGGGTATTGCTTTGATGCTCGGGAGTCATGCCGTTTTTGCACAGGATTCCGCCTCTGCTTCATCAGCTGTCAGACAGAGCGGGGGCTCCGTTGGTGATGTTACACCGGCTCAACGGCAGGAACTGCTAAAGGCAGGGCATTACGGTGTCACGAAAACGGATGAGCAGCGGGCCTTCGGGTCTGTGCCGCTTCCGATCCCGGGAGATCCTTTTTCCCGTGGGGCCTCCGAGCAGGCAGCCCCGGCGCAGCAGAAGGGGCTTTTCCCTAATAGTTGGCATGATTTTGTTAATCAGGATGGGTTTTTCGGGGACCCATGGGGCGCACGGAGCTGGCTGGCCGATCACGGTGTGACGGTGGGCGGGCGTTATTTTCAGGATTCGGCAGGTAATCCATTCGGGGGGAAATCCCGTGCGGCCCGCTATGCGGATGAAGAAGCCCTGTCTTTGGATTTCGATCTGAAGAAGCTGACAGGTGTCGCCTTCAATGCTGGTGTGCTGCATTTCCTGACTCTTGCCCGTCAGGGGGCAGGGTTGGGGAATACCTTGCCCGTCATTAATAGCCCGATGGAAATTTATGGCGCGGGTGAAACCATGCGCCTTGGCCGTCTCAGTTGGGAAATGCACTGGAATAACTATGTGCAGACCGAGGTTGGTGAGATCAATACGGAGAATGACTTTGAGCAGTCTTCTACCTATTGGGGGGCCAACCTGTACTGCCAGTTCCAGAATAACGGCATATGCGGTATGCCGCAGTCCATCGCCATGAACTCAGGCTATGGCTTCTACCCAACGGCTCATCCGGGGGCGTGGATCAAGCTCTACCCGGCGGGGAATGACCATTATTTGGTGCAGTTTGGGGCTTACAGTGTGGACCCGACTATTTCCGGTGTGCGGAATGGTTGGAAGATGAATCTACATGGGGCGACCGGCACGTTTTTGCCGTTTCAGCTTGGTTGGCATCAGGGTGGCAGTGATGATTATAGCGGCCCGTTGCAGACGAACATAAAGATCGGTGGTTATTGGGATACGTCCGAGGTCAAGAACGTTTATGGCCAGATGGGAACCTATAACATCCCAGCCTCGGCAGCGCAGGACGCACCAGTCTCCAAGGTGCGGGGGCGATTTGGTGGGTGGTTCCAGTTCGACCGTATGTTGCAGCGTGATGGTGCAGACCCGCATCGTGGCACAGCATTTTTTGCTTCCTTCACATGGGGTGATCCCCGTACGGCCATTGCCCCTTATTTCGTGACGGCTGGTATCACCCGTAAAGGTACCTTTGCTAGCCGCCCCGATGATACGATCAGCTTCGGCATGAAAGCCCTTTGGGCTAACCCGAAGGTTACACATTGGATAGAACATCTCCAGCACACGGGGCGGGGTGCTGGGCTATATGCTCCACATTCGGAAGAAGCCATCGAGCTTAATTACGGGTATCGCCCCACACGCTGGCTGCTTTTGCGGCCGGGGCTTCAGTATCTTTGGAGCCCGGGAGCTGTGAAGCGGTACAAGGACGCCATGCTGATTGATCTGGAATCGTCCATTTCTTTCTAAGTGGGGATGAAAGACGGATAGAGGGGACTGCCTGACTGTGCGGTCCCCTTTTTTGTGTCTAGTTTTTGAGCCGAAGGTCGTTTTTGCTGTTGTTCCGTTTTTCAGAAGATGGATATACTTACGGAAGCGGAACAATAGGTGGGATGGATCATGCAGCACTGGCGGTATGTTGTAATGATGATGAGCTTGTGTGGCGGGGTCGATCTGGGTGTGGAGGGCGCACAGGCCGCCCCTAGCGAGCAAGGTGGGTCCGTTCAGGCTACGCAGGCCGGCTCTGCTTCTTCAGGTGCGGTAGTCTCATCTCCAGCACCGGTAGCGGCACCTAGTGCTGTACAGCCTGCCACAGTGCCTTCAGCAGGGAAAAGCTGGTTCTCCGACATTGATGTTGGCTTGCAGGTAGAAGGTGGGGCGATGGCCAATACGGGCCACCCTGATAATGGCATGAATTTTGGCCAGCTTCTCCAGTCCCACAGCGATACGGGGATGCTCAATCAGGTTGCTTTGACGATCACAAAACCCGTGGATTCGATTGGTGATGGTTATGGTCTTGGGGCTAATATCCAGATGCTTTATGGCTCCGATGCCAGAGCGTACATTACCACAGGGATTTCTGACCGCTGGCTGGACCATCACCGTTATCAGTTAACGCCCATTCAGGCGAACATCGCTCTGCATATGCCGTGGCTGACAAAAGACGGATTGGATATGCAGCTTGGGATTCTTTCGTCCCCCATGGGGGTGGAAGTGCTGAACCCGGCAGGACGTGCTTTTTACACCATGTCCTACACGGCGCAGTATTCCAATCCTTTTGAGCATGTTGGTTTTTATGGGCAATGGCATCTGAACTCCCATTATGCCGTTTTGTTTGGGATGGATGCAGGGAATCAGAAGTCCTTTGGCCGTGGGAATAATAATGGTGAGCCAGCAGGTTATGTGGGGTTCAATGCCAGTCAGTTGGCTGGTGGTGCCTTGTCCGTGACCTATCTGCTGCGTGTCGGGCCAGAAGACCCCCGCCGCCTGCTGGGTAGCCACCGGGCGCATGAGGCACAGCGTTTTTGGAATGACATCAACGCTACATGGCAGATCAATCCCAAATGGAGCCTGACAGCCGAGGCTACGCAGGTGCATGATGAAGGGCTGGATGCCAACACATGGAGTGGCGTTGTTTGGGGGGCCTATGCAGCAACCTCGACCCTGACCTTTAACGCTAGAGCAGAAGTATATCGGGACAGTACGGGTCAATTCGTCGTGCAGTACCCGGAAGATACGGGGTATGGGCGGTCACTGTTGGGCCTGCCCGCACGCACTTACACCGCCCCCGCGACTACGTATGGCGATTTGTCTTTTAACGCCGTCTGGCGGCCGAATATCGGCCATCACATCAAGTTGCTTCAGATCCGCCCAGAAATTCGGTTTGATCGTTCGCTCAACAACACTCGCCCTTTTGCTGATTTCCGGCATCAGAATCGTATCTTGATTGGCGGGGATGTGACGCTCGGTTTCTGAGGGGAGAAATAGGGCACGGTTTGGTCCGTGCCCTTCATTGCGGTTTTAGCCGCGGCCCCGGTAGCCGGGAACATCCTGTGCAGGAATCCAAACATCAGCCGGGGCAGGGCCTGTTTGCCAGAAGACATCAATCGGCATACCGCCACGGGGGTACCAGTAGGCCCCGATACGCAGCCATTCTGGGTCTAGCAGCTCTACAAGGCGTGTGGCGATGGTTACAGAACAATCCTCATGGAAGGCCCCGTGATTGCGGAAGCTAGTGAGATAGAGTTTGAGAGACTTGCTCTCCACAATCCAGTCCCGCGGGATGTAGTCGATGACGATATGGGCAAAATCCGGCTGGCCTGTCACTGGGCAGAGGGATGTGAATTCTGGTGCGGTAAAGCGGACAACATAACGCCGTCCCTTATGGGGGGCTGGGACACGTTCCAGCTCGGCAACATCGGGCGACTCCGGCTGGATGGTCTGGCGACCAAGTTGGCTGAGTTTTTCCGTGCCGGGAGCGGTGGGGCCTTTGGGCGTGTGATCGGTCATGAAACTGGTCCTTTGCCGCAGGAATGAAAAAATGAAGGCATAAAATCTGATGCTGTACGGGGTTAATACACGGTTCGGATTTGCAAAAAAATCAGTTTCGGTGCAGTAAGGGCATCATTCTGTCCCAATCTGTCACTTCCTGAAAGATCGTTCATGGACATCCGTAACATTGCCATTATTGCCCATGTCGATCATGGGAAAACAACACTCGTAGATCAGCTACTCCAGCAGTCTGGTACTTTCCGTGAGAATCAGGCCGTCACCGAGCGTGCGATGGATAGCAATGATCTCGAGCGTGAGCGCGGGATTACCATTCTCGCCAAATGTACCTCTGTGGTGTGGAAGAACACCCGCATCAACATCATCGACACACCGGGCCACGCCGACTTCGGCGGTGAGGTGGAGCGCATCCTGAGCATGGTGGATGGTGCTGTGATTCTGGTGGATGCCGCTGAGGGTGCCCTGCCGCAGACAAAATTCGTGCTGGGTAAGGCTCTGGCCCGTGGCCTGCGCCCGATGGTTGTCGTTAATAAGGTGGACCGTGGCGATGCTCGCCCGGACGAGGTGCACGATGAGGTGTTCGACCTCTTCGCTGCCCTTGGTGCCAATGATGAGCAGCTGGACTTCCCCATGCTTTACGCTTCTGGCCGTCAGGGCTGGGCGGATACAGAGCTGGAAGGCCCGCGCGAGAACCTGCATCCGCTGTTCGACCTCGTCCTTAAGCATGTTCCGAGCCCGGGGCTGGATAAGGACAAGCCGTTCGCCATGGTCTCCACCATTCTGGAGAGCGACAACTTCCTTGGTCGTATCCTGACAGGCCGTATCGAGCAGGGCCGTGCTAAGGTGAACATGCCGATCCGTGCCCTCCGTGCCGATGGTAGCGTGGTTGAGACAGGCCGTATCACCAAGCTGCTGTCCTTCCGTGGTCTGGACCGTGTGCCCGTCGAGGAAGCTGAAGCTGGTGATATTGTCGCCATTGCTGGTCTTTCCGAGGCTACCATTCCTGACACGCTGGCCGAGCCGTCCATCGAGGAGCCGCTGCCCTCCACACCGATCGACCCGCCGACCCTCTCCATGACCTTCCGCATCAATGACGGTCCGCTGGGTGGTCGTGAAGGCAAGAAGGTAACGTCTCGTCAGATCCGTGACCGCCTCTTTAAGGAGACGGAAGGCAACGTGGCCATCAAGGTGACGGACAGCCCGGAAAGCGAGGCGTTCGAGGTGGCTGGTCGTGGTGAGCTTCAGCTGGGCGTTCTGATCGAGAACATGCGCCGTGAAGGCTTCGAGCTGACCATCGGTCGTCCCCGTGTGCTGTTCCGTGAGAATCCGGAAACGGGTGAGCAGGAAGAGCCGTTCGAGGAAGTCGTCATCGACGTGGACGAGCCTTATTCCGGCGTGGTCGTGGAGAAGATGTCTCTGCGTAAGGGTGTGATGCAGGACATGCGTCAGTCCGGTGGTGACAAGGTCCGCCTGACATTCATGATCCCGTCTCGTGGTCTGATCGGCTATCACGGCGAGTTCCTGACCGACACCCGTGGGTCCGGTCTGATGAACCGTCTCTTCCATTCCTACCAGCCGCATGCTGGTGCGATTGAAGGTCGCCGCAATGGCTCCCTGATCTCTGCCGAGGATGGTGCGACAACGCCGTATGCGCTGTTCTCCCTTCAGGATCGTGGGACGCTCTTCGTGGATGCGGGTGAGAAGATCTACACCGGCATGATCCTTGGTGAGCATTCTCGTGAGAATGATCTGGAAGTGAACGCCGTGCGTGAGAAGAAGCTCACAAACATGCGTGCCTCCGGTAAGGATGATGCCGTCGTGCTGGTTCCGCCCCGCAAGATGAGCCTTGAGCAGGCTATTGCCTACATCGAAGATGATGAGCTGGTGGAAGTTACACCGTCTGCTATCCGTCTGCGTAAGCGTTATCTGGACCCGCACGAGCGCAAGCGTGCCGCTCGTGGTGCAAAGGGCTAAGGCTTAGCATCCGTTTCGGGAAATACGGAAAGGCCGGGGCATTGCTCCGGCCTTTTTCTATGTCAGGCTGTATCAGGTTTCTGCCCTATTGTGGCATGATGGTGGGGCTTCATAAGGGAAGAAGGGAAAAAATGTCATGACCAAGAGCCTCTATGCCACCATGAGAGCACTCCCCGGCCATCGGGAGAAGGTTGCTAGCCTGCTGACAGCCCTGGCCGAAAATGTGCGGGCCGAGCCGGGTTGCGTGCGGTTTATCGTCTATACGCTGGAGGATGAGCCGGACCTGTTCCATGTCGAGGAAAGTTACCGGGATGAGGCGGCCTTTAAGGCCCATATGGGGACCGAGCATGGGCGTGTGTTCAACAAGGCCATTGAAACCCTTGTTGAGGGCGGGGCTTCAAAGGTTGTTTTCCTGAAGGAAGTTGCCTGACCGGACCTGTCATCAAGTAGATAAAAGAAAAGCAGGTGCCCGGTTCGGGTACCTGCTTTTTTCATGGGCGGCGAAGTCGTATCAAGGCGTGCCCGGCTGGCCCCGGCTTGTGGAATGTTCAAAGCGCAGAGCCTTGTCAGGATGGGCGACATGATGCGCCGCATGGGCGGCCACGGCCCCTTCAGAGAAGCCCTGAAGGATCAGCTTCATTTTACCGGGATATTGGGCCACGTCACCAATGGCAAAGATGCCCTCAAGACTGGTCTGCATGGTGGCTGGGTTCACAGCAATGGTGCTGCGCTGTGTTTCCAGCCCCCACGAGGCTACCGGGCCAAGGTCTGTTGAAAGCCCATAGAAAGGCAGCAGCACGTCCGCTTCCAGAGAGCGGACTGTGTCATCCATGGCGATGAGGTCTACGTGGGTCAGCTGGCCGTTTTCGCCCTTCAGGCCATGCAGCTGGTAGGGGACGACCTTCTCGATAGCCCCGGCGGTGATTTTTGCTTCAATCTGCGCCAGTGTCTCTGGTGCTCCACGGAAGCGGTCCCGCCGGTGGACGAGATAAACTTTCTCGGCAAGGTCGGAAAGGGAGAGGGCCCAGTCCAGTGCGGAATCCCCGCCCCCGGCCACGACGATGCGCTTGCCGGTGAAGTCGGCCCGTTTCTTTACGTAATACTGCACGGCACCGCTGCGTTCATAAGCGTCCAGCCCGTCCAGTGGAGGGCGGTTCGGCCCGAAGGCACCAGCCCCGGCAGCGATGATGATGGCTTTAGCATGGATTGTGTCGCCACGCTCATTCTTCAGGGTGAAGGCCCCGGGCTTACCTTCCAGATGGCTAACCCGGCTGCCAAGCAGGCGGGGCACGTTGAAGGGGGCAATTTGCTCCTCTAGGGCGGCAATAAGGTCTCCGCCGGTGATGGAGGGATGGGCCGGAATGTCATAGATCGGTTTTTCCGGGTATAGGGCGGCACATTGCCCCCCCACACTGTCGAGAACATCCGTTAGGATACAGTCCAGACGTAGCATCCGACATTCAAAAGCGGCAAAAAGTGCCGTTGGGCCTGCGCCAATAATGGCGACATCTGTCGTGTGGGTAGAAGCTGCATGTGTCATGCTAGTATTCATAAGCATTTTTTTGCCTCCCGAGTAGAGGTTTGTTTTTTGCGTGCCCGGTAGCGTGGCTTCCTGTTTATTCTTCCGACAGAAACGGACGTAGCCGGGAGAGGCTTTCTCTTGTGTCTGGATGACGCTTCGGCAATGATTGCAGACATCATATTAGGTAGCGATACAGGGCATTTTTTTTCCTATGGACGTGCATCTTTCTTCTCCGCAGCAGACGGTTCTTCTGGCACGGCATCTTGCAGGGATGCTCGGCAGCGGGGACTGTCTGGCCCTTCAGGGGGAGATGGGTGCCGGTAAAAGCACATTTGCTCGGGCATTGATCCGCCATCTGGCAGGTGATGAATCTTTGGAAGTCCCCAGCCCGACTTTTGCGTTGGTCCAACCCTATGACACCAAGGCTGGAATGGTGTTCCATTATGATCTTTGGCGTCTATCCGGCCCAGATGAATTGTATGAACTGTCTTGGGATGATGCTTGTGAGAGTATCATGCTGGTGGAATGGCCAGAACGTGCTGAAGAGTTGATGCCTGAGGATGCACTGTATTTCATGTTCGTGCATGGGCGGGGTGAGGAGGAACGTGTTGTAACTCTGCGTGGTTGGCCGGAGGAACGACTGAAGGCTCTTTCGGCAACGTTGGTGGAGGGGCTGACGCCATGACACAAGCATATCCATTGAATATTGCGACTGTTCCAGCGTCTTGCCCATTTCTGGATACGGTCGTGCGGAACTGGTTAGACCGTGTGGGGGGTGAAGCTAGCTCGACTGGGCGAAGTGGTGGTGATAGCGGTACGATTCTCGTGCCTGGTCGCCGTGTAGCCCGTGCCCTCATGGAGGCTTTCCTACGGGTTTTGGATGGCCAACCAGCTTTGCTTCCGGCCATTGTGTCTTTAGGTGATTTGGAACAGCAGAGCCTCTTCCCCATGACGCTGGATGAGAGCTTACCGCCCGCTGTGGGGCCGGTTTTCCGGCTGGCGATGCTAGCACGGTTGATTCTGGCAGCGCCTTTTTTCACCACCACATCCGGCCGGGAAGGCGGCACGATTGATCGTGTCTGGCCATTGGCGCAGGCTCTGGCAGAATTGATGGATGATGCTGAGCGGAATGGTGTGGACCTCCACGAGACTCTACCAAAAGCTGTGACGGATGACTTTGCCGGGCACTGGCAAAAGACGTTGGAGTTTCTCCAGATTGTTACGGAAGCATGGCCTGCCATCCTTCAGGAGGAAGGGCGTAGCAATATCATGGCTCGGCAAGTTGCTCTGATTGAGGCACAGGCCAGCCTTTGGGCAGATATGCCACCGGATTATCCGCTCTGGGCTGTGGGGTTTGTGGATGGCTCCGCAGGTGTGGCCACAGCATTGGAGGCCGTAGCAGCACTGCCGAAAGGTATGGTGGTCTTTCAGGGGCTGGATTGTCATATGGATGAAGAGTTGTGGGAGCAGCTTCCTCCAACGCATCCTCAGGCCCTGTTTCATGAGTTTTTATCACGGGTCGGGGTGAAACGGTCGGATATTGCCCTGTGGGGAGACTTGCTGCGCCCAGAACGGGAAAATCTCTTTCAGCATGTTATGTTGCCGGAGGCAGGCATTGCCCGTTGGGGGCAGCCTGTGGGGGATGTTACACCCTCTGGGATCAGCCTGTTACCAGCAGCGGACTCGCAGCAGGAGGCGCAGGCCATTGCGTTGATCCTGCGGGATGTAGCCAGCCAGCCGGGGCGGACTGGTGCGTTGGTAACGCCGGATCGTGGGTTGGCAGATCGTGTCCGGGCTGAGTTGCTGCGTTTTGGCATTCATGCGGATGATAGTGCTGGGGAGCCGCTGGTTCGTACTCCAACGGCTGTTTTTCTACGGCTTATTGCTCAGGCAGTCGCAGCTCGGTTCAGCCCGGTTGCGCTTCTGTCTGTCCTCAAGCATCCGCTGGTGGCTTTGGGGATGACCCCCGGCCGTGCCCGTGCCAGTGCTCGCCTTCTGGAGAGGCGGCTTCTGCGTGGTCCTGCACCTCAGCCAGGGTTAGAGGGGCTGCGCCGTGCTCTTGACGTATTGCAGGAAGCGCAGCGGACAGATAACGGCTATCAGGCCGATGCACCAGATAGTCCGGAACGTCTCGAACTCTTTCTAGATAAGGTGGAGGAAGCGTTTGGGCCTTTGTTAGGGGTGGCAGAGACCGCCTCTGTACCAGAGCTGCTAGCGGCCCTTCTGGAGACTGCCGAGCGGCTCGCCACAGTGGAGGATGAGGGGCACGAAGCTGACCAGTCCCGCCCTGGTTCCCGGCTTTGGTTGGGAGAAGATGGTGGGGCTTTGTCTCGACATTTTGTTGAGCTGATGAGCCATACGGGTGATCTTCCTCCTCAGCCTCTAAAAGTTCTGGAAGGTTTGCTGACGGCCAGCATGGCAGGCAAGACGCTGACGGGTCTGCGGGGCTATCAGGGTGGTGTGGAACTCGCCCACCCCCGAATTTCCATTTATGGTGTGTTGGAAGCGCGCCTTCTGGCCTTTGATACTGTTATTCTGGGCGGTTTGAATGAAGGTGTCTGGCCTCCAGCTGCGGAATCTGGCCCATGGATGAGCCGCCCCATGCGTCAGCGTGTTGGCCTGCCCTCGCCAGAGCGGCACATTGGGGCACAGGCGCATGACTTTGTGGCGGCTGTATTAGCGTCGAAGACTGTCATTCTCTCGCATGCACGGCGGCGGGAAGGGTCTCCATCCGTTCCTGCCCGGTGGTTGATGCGTCTTTCGGCGTTTCTTGAAGGGCAGCAGATCACGCTTCCCCATCACCCAGCTTTGGCATGGCAGACCATGTTGGATATGCCCCTCGGTGAGGCGATGCCAGTGGCCCCGCCAGAACCATGCCCCCCTCTACATCTGCGCCCTCGGCAGTTGAGCATCACCAAGGTTGATCTGCTCAAGCAGGACCCATACGCTATCTATGCTCGTTATGTGCTGGGTCTGCGGGCTCTACCCCCCTTGGAAGAGGGGGCGGAGCATGCTGATTATGGGAATATTGTTCATGCAGCGTTGGAGCGCATGGTCCAGCAGCATCCCAGTACATGGCCGAAACATGCAGAACAGACGCTGCACCGTCATTTTGACGAGGTGCTTGATGAAGCGGTGGTGAATCCGGCTCTTGCCAGTTGGTGGCGGCCCCGCCTGCACCGTATTGCCGATTGGGTGTTGGCGCAGGAGTATTGGCGTCGAGTAGGGCGTTTGAATTGTACATCCTATACCGAGGTGCCGCTGGACTACACGTTGCGGGGCTTGCCGGGTGGTGAGTTTCGTATCATCGGCCGGGCGGATCGTATTGATTTGTGGGATGAGCCGGGCGAGGCCCCGACAGGGCGCATCTTTGATTACAAGACGGGGAGTGTTCCCAGAAACAAAGAGGTAGTTGAGGGGTGGTCATCCCAGTTGGTGCTGGAAGCTGCTTTTCTGGAAAAGGGTGCTTTTGAAGGGCTACCTGCTTTGAAAACGAAAGCGTTAACCTACTGGAAACTGAGCGGAGGGATGACGGTTGGTGAGAAAAAACCCATTCCTGGTCCAAGGTCAGGGGCATCGCTGGATGATCTGGTAAGTCCAGTCCTTGAGCAGTTGCGGACCCTTCTAGCGGATTATGATAACCCATCCCAGCCTTATCGGTCCCAGCCTTGGGCCGGGAAAACGGCTCGTTATAGTGACTATACCCAGCTTGCCCGCGTTGCGGAGTGGCAGCTGGCAGGAGGCGATGAGGCATGACTGCGTTTTCAGTACAAGGTAAGGCCGATCATCAGAAGGCCCTTGATGCCGCCAATCAAGCCCAGAAGCGGGCTTCGAACCCTATGGCTTCCGTGTTCGTTTCGGCCTCGGCAGGGTCAGGAAAGACGAAGCTGCTGATCGACCGGCTCCTTCGCCTCATGTTACCTTTGGAGCAGATCGGTGCTGATGGCCAGCCTATGTTGTTGGAAGGGTCAGAGCCTTCCCGCATTTTGTGTCTGACCTACACAAAGGCTGCTGCCGCCGAAATGGCCCATCGTTTGCAAAGCCATCTCGGTCACTGGGTATCTCTTTCGGATGAAAAACTGGGGGATGCGTTGGCGGCGTTGGATGTTCCCAATACGCCTGCCACACGGGAACGTGCCCGTGGCCTGTTCCTGAAAGTGCTGGATGCGCCGGGCGGTTTACAGATTGAGACCATCCATGCCTTTTGTCAGTCTCTTTTGCGGCGTTTCCCGCTGGAGGCAGAGCTGGACCCGCATTTTGTCCTGATGGAAGAAGCGGACGGCCAGATGGCTCTTCGTCGTGCGTTGGAGGATAGTCTGGCGCAGGATCAGGACCCTGTGCAGACTCTGGCGGGTTTGACGGATTTTAACAGTATGTTGGGCTTGCTTAGGCAGTTTAATCAGAAGTCTGGTTTGCTTCAGCCTTTGCTGCGAATTTGGGAGATGTGGCCGGATCGGGTGAAAGAGGCCTATCAGAGGCTGCTAGAAGCGGGGAGTGAGTCTTTCGCAGCCTTGAAGGCTGAAGCCTGCCGACTGGAAGATGAAGCGGCATGGCGGGCTGATATTCAGGAGGCTTTGTCGTGTCTGGCGGTTTCTAAAAGGGAACAGTTTAAAACGTTTCTGAGCTGGCTGGAGTGTGATAACCCTGCCGAGCGGGATGATACGGTGCTGTTGTCGCTCTTGTTTAAGCAGAAAGGCGAGATCAAGGACATGAGCCACCATCTAGGGGCTAAGGCCCGTAAGGCGGCTCCTAACTTGGTGCAGCGCTGTCTGGATGAGAGCAGACGTCAGCAGGTGTTGCAAGAGCGTCTTCGCACCCAACGGCTTTTAGAGCTCAATGTGGCTTTTCTGTCCCTTGCGCTGCCGGTCATGGGGCGATTTGCTGATGAGAAACGGAACCGTGGAGCGGTTGATTATAATGACCTGATCGCCCGGACTCGTGATGTTCTGCGGGAGCCGGGGGCGGCATGGGTTCTGTACAAGTTGGACGGCGGTATCGATCATCTTTTGCTGGATGAAGTGCAGGATAATTCTAGCCTGCAATGGGAGATTGCCGGTGCTTTGACGGCGGATTTTTTCTCTGGCGTTGGGGGGCGGGAGGAGACGCCTCGGCCTCGGACCGTCTTTGCGGTGGGGGATTTTAAACAATCCATCTATCGCTTTCAGGGCGCAGAACCGGAGCAGTTCCATAAATGGCGGCATGAATTCGCCCGCCGTGTGAAAGGTGCTGGTTTTCTTTGGGAAGACCCGCAGCTGAACGTCTCTTTCCGGTCTCTGCCGCCTGTTCTTGATTTTGTGGATGCCGTCTTTGCTGGTGATGATAATACCGCTCTGGATGGCTTGCGGGAACAGGGGGATGACAGTGCGCTTGCGCATCAGTCGGCCCGTTCTGGCGGCGGTGGGCGTGTGGAGTTGTGGCCTCTAGTCCCCCTTAAGGCAGAGGAAGACATTGACCTGGCTGGGGAAGAAGCCAACCCGTGGCGTGCACCGAAGAAGAATGAGGATAAGCGGAGTGCCTCGCAGCGTCTGGCTGATGCATTAGCCAGACATATTCAGGAGCAGATAGGCCGCCCGCTCCAGCCCGGTACAGCACCGCTAAAAGCCGGTGAGGTGATGATTCTGGTACGCAAACGCTCTGACTTTCTGCGGGCGTTGATCCGGGCTCTGAAGGCACGGGGTGTACCGGTGGCAAGTTTCATTGGAAGCGGGCTGGTGGAACAGGCTGCCGTTCAGGACTTAATGACACTCTGTGATGCACTTTTGCTGCCGCAGGATGACCTCAGTCTGGCCAGCGTGCTGACGTCTCCTCTGGGTGGGTTGAGTGATGATTCCCTCATGGCTCTGGCAACGGCGGATGGACGGCGGCGGGAGCTGGGGCGGGACGGTATGCCGCTTTGGAGTCTTCTAGCCCGACGACACAAAGAACGGCCAGAATGGCAGGCAGCGTGGGAGCGGTTACAGGCCCTTTATAAGCGTGTGGACTACGATACGCCTTATGACATCCTCATGCAGGCTTTGGGTGTACAGGGGGGGCGTGCCCGTCTTCTGGCCCGTCTTGGTGCCGAAGCCGCCGAGCCCGTGGATGAGCTGCTGACAGCCGCCCTGACGTATGAAACCCAGCATCCGCCGTCTCTTCAGGGTTTTTTGCACTGGCTACGGGCTAGTAATGTGGAAAGCAAGCGAGAGGGTGAAGCCGAGATTGATGCCGTGCGGATTATGACGGTGCATGGGTCCAAAGGGTTGCAGGCTCGCTTGGTTATCCTGCCCGACACGACTGGTCAGGTGGGGAGGGCTGATTCTCTTTCATGGGTAGAGTTGGATGTCGCCATGCCCGACACCAGCCTTGCTGGGGATGAGCTGTATGGTCCCCTTTGGGTGCCGCATAAGGATGTAGAGACGGATCAGATAAAATCATTGCAGGCTCAGCAGCAGGCCCGTCAGGAGGAGGAGAAGAACCGTCTGCTTTATGTAGCTCTGACCCGTGCCAGTGATGCGTTGCTTATCTGCGGTTGGGAGCCTGGCAATAAGGGCAAAAAGGGTACCACTTGGTATGAGTATTGTCTTGCGGGTATGGAACGTTTGAAGAAAGAAAAAGCAGCCGTCACCGTTACCTCTTTTGAGGATGATTGGGTGGGGGATCGTTTCGTGCTGGAGATGCCCGTTACGGCGGCACCATCTTCTGGGAAAGGGCGGTCCGGCTCTACACAGGCTAAGCCTATGCTGCCTGCTTGGATAGGACAGGCACCAGATTGGCAGGTAACGCCCGCACCGCATGAAGATGCCTTGGCCCGCCCGCTGGCACCGAGTCGGCCGGAAGATGCAGCTTATGGTCCGTTGCCTGCGTCTCGGTCGCCGCTGGAGATTCTGCAGGATGGGCTCGTTATTCCCCAGCCTGCCCGTCGTCGTCAGGATGCTATGGAGCGTGGAACGCTGGTACATAGGTTGTTACAGTTCTTGCCAGATGTGCCAGTAGCAGAGCAGCAGAGGAAGGCCGAAGCATGGTTGCGGCATACCATGCCAGGGCTGGCGGAAGAGGATGTCATCAGTCTGGCAGAGCATGTTGTGTCTGTTATGGGGATGGATGTTCTTGCGCCACTTTTCGGGCCGGGGAGTCGAGCTGAGCAGGGGGTT
The DNA here is from genome assembly GCF_014048475.1 of Bombella favorum. Lineage (GTDB taxonomy): Bacteria > Pseudomonadota > Alphaproteobacteria > Acetobacterales > Acetobacteraceae > Bombella > Bombella favorum. Next base: position 293,428 of record NZ_NWUS01000002.1, on the reverse strand, counting down.
TCTGGCACTCTGGGCCGTCCGGGGGATGGCACGGGGCGGGTCGTGCTGGGGCAAGTGGACCGTTTCTGCTTTGATGGCCAGACTGTATGGCTTTGCGATTATAAGACGGGCCGCTCCCCTTCTCGGGTGGAGCGTGTGCCAGCAGCCTATCTGGGGCAGATGGCCAGTTATCGGCGTGTTATGCAGGGGCTGTATCCGGGGCATCCAGTCCGCTGCTTCCTTGTCTGGGTAGATGGCCCCTCCGTGACGGAACTGCCGGAATCTCTGCTGGATAAGCAGAATATGCCCTTGGGGTGAGGAGAATGGTGTTAGGAGTCTGTTACCCTCTGTCTAATATAGAGAAAACATATTACGCTGTGCGGCAATACCTGTTTCTCAAGCAGATGTCTCATCTGCAAAGGTAACAGTACTAGAGAGGTACTTGATTAAAAAAGAGCGTGTAAGGCCCCCGTTGCGGCACAGGGGCGGCACAGCTGGTCACCTGTCTGATTCATATCAGAGATACCAGGTGTGGATTACAGTGTTTGTGAGGGGAAGGATTATATCATGAGCGAGCATACGGTAGCAGTGACTGATCAGAGCTTCGAGGCAGATGTTCTCAAGGCTGAGGGTTTTGTTCTGGTGGATTTCTGGGCGGAATGGTGTGGCCCGTGCCGCATGATCGCTCCGGCGTTGGATGAGATCGGCCGGGATTATAAAGGCCGTGTCACCGTGGCAAAGGTGGATATCGACTCCAACCCTGAAACACCTACAACCTTTGGTGTACGTAGCATCCCGACGATGATTCTTTTTAAGGCTGGCAAGCCGGTGGCCCAGCAGATGGGTGCCCTGCCCAAGAGCCAGCTCAAAGCATGGCTGGACTCTCATATCGGGTAATATAGTTCTTCATATCCCGTATGAGGTTTGATCATGGCCCGATGGCGGAGTGACCCTCTGCTGTCGGGCTGTTTTTATGGGGATATGCCGGTGGAGGCGATGGTCAGCCTCCAGCAGAGAGTGTAAGATGGCCGCCATGTCAAAAAAGCCTGATTTTCCTGCCCCCGTTATGATTACCACCTCGGCCGGGGTGTCATCTCTTTGCGAGAAGTTGCGTCACGAGCCATTTGTGGCGGTTGATACGGAGTTCGTGCGGGAGAAGACCTATTGGCCTCGTCTATGCCTTGTTCAGCTTGGCGGTGTTGAGGATGTGGCCCTGATTGATGCCTGCGCACCGGGCATTGATCTTTCCCCACTAGCCGCTCTTCTGGCTGAGCCGGATTGCGTGAAGGTTTTTCATGCTGCTCGGCAGGACCTTGAGATTTTCCTACATCTGTTTGATGAACTGCCTGTTAATGTGTTTGATACACAGGTGGCGGCTATGGTGGCTGGCTTTGGTGAGCAGGTTGGGTATGACAATCTTGTTTCTTCCATGACAGGCCAGAGCATTGATAAGTCGCACCGTTTTAGCGATTGGGCGGCTCGTCCGCTTTCTAAAGCTCAGATTGCTTATGCCAGTGCAGATGTGACCCATCTGCGGGTTATTTACGAAAAACTGCTTCATCAGCTGGAGGAGCAGGGTCGTCTCCCGTGGGTGAAGGATGAACTTGCGGCCCTAGGTGAAGTTAGCGTGTTCCGGCCCGATCCTAGAGGCCTCTGGGTGAAGTTGAAGCCACGGACTAATAACCGCAAAGTGCTAGCTATTCTGCGGGAGGTTGCCGCATGGCGGGAGGAAGCTGCCCAGCAGGCCGATTTACCCCGCCAGCGCATCATCCGAGATGAAAGCTTGTTGGAGATTGCCGTCTCCCGCCCGCAAGATAGTGGGTCTCTGGCCCGGATACGTGGCGTTACGGCTGATTTCTCCAGAAGTGAGCTAGGGCGTGGGATTTTGGCTGCGGTGCAACGAGGAGAGCAGTGTCCGGAGAGTGAACGGCCGGAATTGCCGAATAAACGCAGAGCAGAACGTCCTCGGGCACCGTCTGGTGTGTTGGCTCTTCTCAAGGTTCTTCTCACGGCACGGAGTGAGGAGGGGCGTGTGGCGGCACGGCTGATTGCATCTTCTGACGAGCTGGATCGCCTGGCACAGGGGGAGACGGATTTGCCGGTTCTTAAAGGATGGCGAGCCAAGCTTTTCGGCCATGAGGCACAAGCCCTGTTGAGGGGAGAAAAGGTTCTGTTTGTCAGCAAGGGGCAGTTGCAGGTAGTGGACAGGGCATAACCTTTTCTGTCCGGGGTGCATGAGGGCAGCGGGCCGGTTTTGGGTTGGCCCAGTTTCTGCTAAATATACGGTGCAGGATCGCCACGATACTATGCTGTGGGAATGAGTGGAGAAAACGTGGATGGCTATGGAATGGACAGACGAGCTGATCGCACGGCTCAAGGAGCTTTGGGAGCAGGGCCTCTCAACGGCTGAGATCGGCCGCCAGCTTGCTATTACAAAAAATGCGGTTGTCGGTAAGGCTCATCGTCTTGGCTTGCCGCCTCGTCCTTCTCCTATCCGCAACAAGACAGCTGTAGAGGGGGCGGCTAAGCCTGCTCGCTCCCGTGCTAAGAAGGCTGAAGCTGCACCTGTTACGGCAGAGACAGAGGTAGGAACGCCCGCACCTTCTGCTCAGCCTGTGGAGAAGAAAAAGGCACCTGCTGCCAAAACGGTGAAAGCCCCTGCGGAGGGGGCAGCAAAGCCGACCAAGAGCAAGGTAAAGGCTGATAAACCCGCCAGTGAAGAGAAGCCCGCTAAGGCGGCTGCGCTGAAAGAGGATACGGTTTCTCCCGTGGCTGTGGAGGAGGCGAAAGAAGCCGAGCCAGCTCCGGCCCCTCGTCCGGCTGCACCACCTATTCCGCAGCGTAAAGTGGCCCCGCCCCGCCGTGTACGGGGGGCAGTGGAGCGTGCCTCACGTCAGGGGCCGACCTGCCAGTGGCCCATCGGTGACCCGGGTACGCCAGAGTTCCATTTCTGTGGGGCGACGCCTTTGTCTGGTAAGCCCTATTGTGCCGAACATGCGGCTATTGCCTATGTGAAGATCCGTGACCGCCGCCACTGAGTGAAGTGACGGGGGCGTGGTAATCTGCCACGAAAAAAAGGCTGCCATCCCGATGTGGGGTGGCAGCCTTTTCTATCTCATGATGCTGAACTGTATGTCAGCCTTTCTGCGCTCCTGCCGGTGCATCAGCCATATCATGGGGCTGAGTATGGACGTGTTCTTTTGTCCCTGGGAGTGGGGAGGTGATCATGCCCAGTTTGCCGGTGATCTGTCCGCCTTCTTCTACCTGTAGGCGGCGACATTCTGCATCGCCGATGAGACGCCCACTAGCACGGACGGTGAGTGTGTTGCGGACGGTCAGCTCGCCTTCCAGCGTACCAGAAATTTCCGCAGTTCCTGCCTCGGCAGCACCACGGAACGACCCTTCAGGAGAGATGACAATCTCTTTGACGGTCAGATGCTCCACCTCGAGGGTTCCCTCAATGATGAGACGTTCGATGTTCTCGATGTTGCCACGGATGGTGACGCCACTGTGTACGATAAGCGTGCGGGCGTTATCGGTATAGCCGCCATTATCCTGACCATGGAAGCGGCTGGAGGAGGCCCGCTGGCGGGGAGCGGAACCGGGCATGGGGGAAGGAGGCGTAGGTAGAGACATGATTTCCTTTGGTCAGACAGTTGGGTGGGGCTGTATGGGCCACAGGTCTGTTGAACTATGATGCTGGAACCCCGTTCCAGCAGAAGATGTGTAACCGAAATAGAGCCAAAAGGCGTTCCCGGCCAGAGTGACCGTCCCAGTAAAGGGGGCTTTTCGCTGGCCTGTCAATGCTGGGTGTCAAAGATGCATTGATATGCCAGCTACGGGCGTTATGGTAGCAGATAGATTGCCTGAAAAATGAAAGAAAGTCGCTGTTTATGTCTTCTACCGCTCCCAGATATGACCTTCTCTGCATCGGTAACGCCATTGTGGATGTACTGGCCACTGTCAGTGCCGAGACGTTGGCCGAATTTGGTGCTGCACCGGGTAGCATGACCCTGATTGACGCCCCCACAATGGCACGGATTGAAGAGCGTATTCGTGTCGAGCAGGTAGCCGGTGGTGGTTCAGCGGCGAATAGTGCGGTCGTAGCCGCACGGATGGGCACGAAGACAGCCTATCTAGGTAAGGTCGCGGCGGACAAGGCTGGTGATGAATTCACTGCTGATATGAAGGCACAGGGCATTGCTTTTCCCTCAGCTCCACTTTCTGGGAACGAGAATATCCCGACAGCCCGCTGCATCGTGCTGATCACACCGGATGGTCAGCGTACTATGTTCACTTATCTGGGTGCCTGTGTGGAGTTCACCCCGGAGGATGTCGTAGCAGAGGTCGTGGCAGAATCAGCCATTACCTATCTGGAAGGCTACCTGTTCGACCGTCCACAGGCGCAGGAGGCTTTCTATCATGCGGCTCGGTTGGCTCATGAGGCCGGGCGTAAAGTGGCTCTGACATTGTCTGATGCGTTCTGCATCCAGCGTCATCAGGCGGCGTTCCGTTCCTTTGTAGCGGAATCAGTTGATATTCTGTTCGCTAATGAGGGAGAGATTTTGGCTCTGTATGAGACGGAACATCTCGATGAGGCTCTGAAGGCCCTTTCCGGCGATGTAGCGCTGGGCGTGGTAACACGTGGGGAGAAGGGTGCCGTTGTTCAGGCGGGTGAGACACGGCATGAGGTGCCGACAAAGCCCGTGAAAGTTGTTGATACAACGGGTGCGGGTGATGCTTTTGCAGCTGGTTTTCTGGCTGGTTACAGCCGGAAGCGTCCCTTGGTGGAGTGTGCTACGCTGGGGAACGAGGCTGCAGGCCATGTCATAACCCGTCTCGGTGGCCGGCCTGATGCAGGCTTCTCTCTGAAGGTCTGATAAATCGGTCAGATGAAAGAAAAGGCCAGTTTCCTCCCGGGAAGCTGGCCTTTTTTTATGGGAGCAACGGGAGAGGTGGTTCAGAGGGCATCCCATGTTGTGGTCTGGATAGCGTTGGCCGCCAGAAGGTCTTTTGTCACGGGGCTGGTCAGTGTGGCGAGTTCCTGCTCTGGCTGATAACCGGGCATGAGGGTTGCCATCTGGCTGTTCTGGCCTTTCGCTGGGTGAAAATAGATTTCACTGACACCGGGTGGCAGTTGCGGGATGAGGTGATGGATGCGCTCTGGCGTCATATGGCCAGACCAACGCAGGCCGAAGCAGGAGTCATTTGTCTTCATGCCCGCCTGATGAATCTGGCGGCGGAGGATGCGGGTCCATTGTTCTAGAGCACGATCCCCAAGGCTGGGTTTTTCTCCTAGCGGGGCAGCGGGCTCCATAGGTGTGCGGACGGCTTTTAGCCCGTATGCTTTGCCAACATGGAGCATTATACGCCCGATGGTCGGGTGCAAATGCATGTGTTTATGTGCATTGGCATGGTTCAGCTCCAGCCCTGTACGGGCAAATTGCTGGAACTGGGCGTGGATTTCCTTCTTCAGGGCGGAGCGTGTGGCGGGGGAAAAGAAATATTGGAAGCCTAGAGCAAGCTGATTGCTGCCGAACCAGCCTTTCTGATCCGTGATGATGGGCAGATGGAGCTGGGAGTCGCCCTCAATAACAACAAGATGCAGCCCTAGCTTCAGGTTGGGCATTCTCTGAGCCCGTCTTAGAGCGTCCTCAAAAGCGGGGGCAGCGACCATGAGGCTGGCCGTACTAAGAAGGCCATTACGGTGGGCCTCTTCAATAGCTTCATTGACTTCCACACTCATGCCGAAATCATCAGCAGAGAAAATGACACGGCGGTCGGGGGCAACAGTCATGGTCTGGCTCATGGGAGAAGGGGAATGGATGTTGCGGGCACATGATGTGCGGCGGATTGCATCTCATGATGCCTTAATCAGGCCCGCATGGGAATGTCGGCGCGGGGTATAAAAAAGGCGGCCTGATAGAGCCGCCTTTTTCTGCTCGGTAGTTTCAGACCGCCATCAGGAAGAATGACGCTGACGGAGGAACTGGAAGAACTCTACACCCTCACGCAGGCGCCGCTTGAGCATCTGCGGGTCGGTAACCATTTCCTTGAGGATGGCAAAAATCTTGGAAGGGCGGAAGTAGAACTCCTTATAGAAGGTCTCCACACTCTTGAAGATTTCCGTATGGGAGAGGTGCGGGTAATGCAGCGGGGCGATCTGCACGCCGTTATCGTCAATCAGCTCGGCTTCTTCTTCGTTCAGCCAGCCATTTTCAGAAGCCTGCTTGTGCAGGAATGTACCCGGATACGGTGCAGCAAGGGAAACCTGCATGGTATGCGGGTTGATTTCCTTGGCGTATTCGATGGTCTCACGGATGGTCTCTTTTGTCTCACCCGGCAGGCCAACGATGAAGGTCCCGTGAATCTTGATGCCCAGCTTGTGACAGTTCTTTGTGAACTCACGAGCTGTCTCGATGCGCATGCCCTTCTTGATGTTGTGCAGGATCTGCTGGTTACCACTCTCATAACCAACGAGCAGCAGACGCAGGCCATTGTCCCGCAGAACTTTTAGCGTCTCGTAAGGCACGTTGGCTTTGGCATTGCAGGACCATGTCACACCCAGCTTGCCCAGCTCACGGGCGATGGCCTCGGCACGGGGGAGGTCATCGGTGAAGGTATCATCGTCGAAGAAGAACTCTTTCACCTGCGGGAAGTATTTCATGGCGAGCTTGATCTCGGCTGCCACATGCTCGGGGCTGCGTGTACGGTAACGGTGCCCGCCCACTGTCTGCGGCCACAGGCAGAAGGTGCAGCGAGATTTACAGCCACGGCCCGTATAGATGGAGATGTACGGGTGTTTTAGGTAGCCGATGAAGTAATCTTCAATCTTCAGGTCACGTTTGTACACTTCCGTGACGAAGGGCAGGCTGTCCATGTCTTCAATCATGGCGCGGTCTTTATTGGTGATGATCTCACCATTTTCATTGCGCCAAGTGATACCGTCTACCTCAGCAAGGGGTTTGCCTTCGGCAATTTCCTTAATGGTGAAGTCGAACTCATTACGGGCCACGAAGTCAATCGGGCTGCCCTGTGCCAGACTTTCATCCGGCTGCACGGCCACCTTGGCACCAACCATACCGATCTTCAGCTTCGGGTTGGCGTCCTTCAGCATCTGGGCTACGCGGACGTCAGACGGGAAGGAGGGGGTGGAGGTGTGCATGATCACCAGATCACGATTCTTCACATCCTCAAGGATCGGCCCCATGCCCATTTTGGCCGGGGGGGCGTCAATCAGGCGTGAACCGGGTACCATTGCTGCAGGCTGGGCCAGCCACGTGGGATACCAGAAGGAGCGGATTTCCCGCTTGGCCTGATAACGTGAGCCAGCACCACCATCAAAACCATCAAAAGATGGGGGCTGCAGAAACAGTGTTCTCAACATGAACGGACACTCCTGATAATGTCGGCCTGTCAACGCCGGTATCGTTGACGGGAGAAAGGGGCACTCAAGGTGAATTGAGCTTGTTATAGGGACTTCGGAAGTTTTTTGCCACGGGAGATGTGCAGCGACTGCCCCCGCCACGTTACATGTGTGCCACGAGCGCTACCAATCATGACAAGGGCTGAGAGCCAATCCCGGAAGATGAGATGGGGTAAAAGGCCGAGCATAGCGCAGTTTGTAAGCTGTCCGATGCGGCGTGTCATGACGTGGCGGCAGAGAAGCCCGCCCCCTAGCAGAGCCCAGGAAAATAAGCGGGCTGGTGCAAAAAGGACACAGAGGCTTCCCCAGAAGAGCGGTAGCTGGAGGGCGGAAAGCCCATAGCCGACCGGTTCCACACTGCGGACAGTCCGCCCCCAGCGTAGTTCGTGGCGGAAGAGATCGCCCATATCTGTCTCAGCTACGGTGGTCTGACAGATGGTGTGGGCCAAGGCGATTTTCCCACCATTGCGGCGGATGCACTGCCCGAGCACAGCATCGTCAGCTACATGCTGGACTAGGGCCTCCAGCCCGCCGATCTCTGCGAGATGTTCCCGCCGTAGGGCCATGGTGGCCCCTAGGCAGTCCTGTCGCCCCATAAGGCGGGACATCATGACACCGGGTAGGAAATTGGTGTTGATGCTACAGGCCCCTAGTTTGCGGACAAGCGTCTGGCTGGCTGGCAGCCCCGCATAGAGAGTCGTGGCAAGTTGGACGCCCTCTTGCTGAAGTGCCTGCACAATGCTGGTGACGTAATCCGTACTGACATGAATGTCGGAATCGGAAATGATTAGTATGTCATGTTTGCAGGCGGGGAACATGTTGATGAGATTGCCCACCTTGCGGTTAGGGCCATGTTCTGTCTGGTCGATGACGATAGCTACATCCTGTTCTGGATAACGCATCTGTAGCTTCTGGACGACCTTTATAGCGGGGTCGTTCTTGTCTTGAAGGCCAAAGACGATTTGCCGTGCCGCTGGGTAATCCTGTTGGAAAAACGTCTCCAGTGCGTCTTCCAGAAGAGGCTCGTCCCCGTGCAGGGGTTTCATGATGCTCACGCCCGGCAGGGAATCTTCACGAGGGGTGAGTTTTCCCTGTTGAGGGGACGGAGACGCATCACCAGGGACATGAACGGTCCGGCGGAATCGTTCCAGTAGGACTGTCCCTACGGCGCCCTGTATGTACCCGGCCAGTGAAAAGGCGCCGCTCACGGCAGACGCTATCGTAAGCAGTGAAGGCATCAGCAAGGATGTCCGTTAGAATGATAATGTTGATATGGCAGAATGGCCCCCTGCTGGTGGATAAAGGCCGTCTGCTTGGCTGGCAGGAAAAACCTGCCAGCCCTGCCATGGCGATTCCAGTGGTTAGATATGGTCTTGGAAGGGTCTGAAAAGAGAAAAGCCATGCAGTCCAGTTTTATTCTTGCAGGAAGTCATCTGCTTTCTTTGTCAGCGTACGAGCCAGTCCGCTGGCGCCACTCTGACTGAAGATGGTTTTAAAGTCAGCCCGCTGGGCAGCAACCTGGCTGATATGGCCATCTAGCAGGATGTCCACGATACGCCAGCCATCTGGGCCCTGAACCATTACGTAATCAATGGGGGTGGCAGACTCGGGAGAATCGTTCTTGTTGCCAATGGTCGTATGGACGATGGTGCGCCCTTCGTCCACGCTGCTCTGGGCAACGGTGAAGGTAGCGTCTGTCCCCGGTTTGAACGTGGACGCATAGCGGGCAATGGTAAACCGCTTGAAGGCGCTGATAAGGGCGTCGCGCTCACTGGGAGAGAGCTGGTCGTAATGCAGACCGACTGAACGCTTGAGAATAGCATCCATGTTGAAAGCCCGGTCAACTTGCGGGGCGATCATGGCGCTACGCTTGCCAATGCCAGCCCCGGAATGTTCGGACTGTTCCAGCGCTTTATAGAGGCCAGCAATCGGGGCTTGCGGTGTAGAAGGAGCCGCCGCTGGGGCAGTAGCCGCAGAGCGGCCGGCCGCCTGTGCGGAGTAGGGGGCGATGGCGGTGGGGACAGCTGCTAGCAAGGCCATCATGCCAGTGGAAAACATAAGACAACGTTTCATATGCATGCTCTTTCCTCCTATGTGCCTGTTCATGCAAGAGGCCATGGGACTCTTGGCACGGGGTCCCTACGGGATGCTGCGTAACTGTGGTGAATCTGCTACAGTTGGCAGGGTAGTATAGCGCACTATGATTGAATGAACGAGTCTGACGGCGTTATAGCAGTGGCATGGGGCATCAGGGGCGTGCAGAAGGGGAGGAAGGATGTCCTCTTGTGCTTGCATTTCCTTGCTGCTTCTGCAAAGGAACCGGCAGGTTTCGTGGTGGGTCCCAGCGATGGAAGGATATTCCGTACGCTAGGCACGGGTGTTCTGATACCGTGATGCAGCCCCCAGTGGAGAAATGATCAGAGGATTATAATGGCCGTACCATTGATGCAGGCTGTCCGAGTTGGACGGTACGTTCTCAAGCAGCACCTGACTGGACGCAAACGCTATCCGCTGGTGCTGATGCTTGAGCCGCTGTTCCGCTGCAACCTGGCTTGCGCAGGTTGTGGCAAAATTGATTATCCCGCAAAGATTCTCAATCAGCGCATGAGCTATCAAGAGTGCATGGACGCTGATACCGAGGCAGGTGCCCCCGTGATCGCCGTGGCCGGTGGCGAGCCGCTGCTGCATAAGGAGATGCCGCAGATCATCGAAGGGCTGGTTGCACGCAAGAAGTACGTTTACCTCTGCACCAATGCCCTCCTGCTGGAGAAGAAGATCGATGATTACAAACCATCACCTTTCTTCTCATGGGACATCCATCTGGATGGTGACCAGCAGATGCACGATTCGTCTGTCTGCCAGGAAGGCGTGTATGAGCGTGCGGTCAAGGCCATTAAATTGGCTAAGTCCAAGGGCTTCCGTGTGTCCATTAACTGCACGCTCTTTGACGGTGTGAAGCCGGAGCGTGTGGCGGCATTCTTTGATGAAGTCATGAAGCTGGGTGTTGATGGTGTTATGACGGCACCGGGTTATGCCTATGAGCGTGCTCCGGATCAGGAACACTTCCTGAACCGCCAGAAGACCAAGACACTGTTCCGGGATATTTTCCGTCTGGGCAAGGGCCATAAATGGCGCTTTACGCAGTCTCCACTGTTCCTGAACTTTCTTGCAGGAAATGAGACCTACCACTGCACGCCATGGGGTAAGCCGCTGCGTACGGTTTTTGGCTGGCAGCGTCCTTGCTATCTGCTCGGTGAAGGTTACGCCAAGACCTTTAAGGAGCTGATGGACGATACAGCGTGGGATCAGTACGGCACGGGCGCTTATGAGAAATGCGCCGATTGCATGGTCCATTCCGGTTATGAGTCCACTGCGGTGATGGATGCGGTCCGCCGCCCTCTGCATTTCATCAAAGTGGCTCTTCAGGGACCGGAGACGGAAAAGCCCATGGCTCCAGAAATCTCTCTGGCCAATCAGCGTCCGGCTTCTTATGGCTATGATGATGAAGTAGCCCGTCAGCTCGAGCGTATTGAGGGCGAGGAAGCCAAGAGCGGCAAGAAGCCTGCTCGTGGGCCACGTGTCCGCATTAATGGCCGTACGGAAGGCTCTGCTGCTCCGGCTGCCAAGTAAGGTAAGGGCTGTTTTTCCTTTCCTGCCCTGATGAGGGCTCCACTGCGTCTTGTAGCGTGGAGCAGATCAGGGCAGGATAAGTCCTATGATGATTCCCGTTCTGACAATTCTTCTTCTGATCTTTCTCAATGGCATTTTCGCTACGGGAGAGCTGGCTCTTATCTCGGCTAAGAGGGCCCGGCTGTCCAATCTGGCACAGAAGAAAGTAGCAGGCGCAGAACGGGCGCTTAAATTAGCAGAAAATCCTCAGAATTTCCTGCCGACCGTACAGATCGGCATGACTCTCGTTTCCATTCTGGAGGGTGCCTTCGGTGGCAGCCAGTTGGAAGAAGGGGTTCAGCGGCTTATTGAGCATTGGGCGGTTCCGGAGCCTTTTGCGGGGGAGCTGTCCATCATCATCGTTGTGGCGTTGATTACATTCGCCATGCTGGTTTTTGGTGAACTGGTGCCCAAGCAGATTGCTTTGCGGCGTCCGGAAACCATTGCCATTCGTCTCTCATCTACTCTGGTGGTGTTGGCCTGGTGTACGAGGCCGGTCGTTTGGTTGTTGAGCAAGACAACAGACCTCGTTCTACGGCTGATCGGTATTGGCTCCATGCCCCGTGTAACCGTGACGGAGGAGGAGCTGAAGGCCGTTCTGCAAGAAGGTATGCAGGCGGGCATATTGGAGACGGAAGAACGGGCGATTATCGAGCGTCTGCTCCGTTTGGCTGACCGTCCCGTTCGGGCCATCATGACGCCTCGTAATGAACTGTTTTGGGTAGACCGCAATGCCGATGCCGAAACACTGGCCAAAAAGCTGCGCCAGTCTTCTTATGGGCGCATTGTGGTGTGTGATGGTGATGTAGATCACCCCGTTGGTGTCATGCTGGCTAAAGATGTGATGGACAGGCTGCTTCTGGGCCTGCCTCTCTCCGTAGAAGCTGTCCTGCGGACACCGCCTGCTATCCCCGATAGCTTAACAGCGCAGGGGATGATTGAACGCCTCAAAGGTATTTCTCTGGGGATTGTATTCGTTTTTGATGAATACGGGTCTTTTGAAGGGATTGTGACACCCTCAGATGTATTTGAGGCCATTATTGGGGATGAAGCGCTGGACGTGTCGGCAAGAAAAGTCACGGAAGCCGATGGGAAAGAAGAATATATCCTCGATGGCACCATGCCGATTGATGATGTGTGTGTGCGTTTGGATATTCCCGTTCCGCCTGAGGATGGCCGTTATCACACACTCGGTGGGGCGGTGATGGCTCTGCTGCGGCGTGTGCCGGCTAAGGGGGATAAGGTCGTTTTCTCTGGCTGGCTTTTCGAGGTGCTGGAGATGGAGCGTCGCCGTGTTCTGCGGGTGCGGGCTAGCCGGTGGGGTGCTCTGGCAAAAAACTGAGGGATTCCCACCTCTAGGGTGCCCCATTATGTTAATGTTAAATAAAATACTTGTAGCATTTTTATAAATGAACAATGGAAGTCCCATATAATATATGGGTTATAAAGCGTGAGGTTGAGAAAACTGGCACTATTCTCTCCCTGAAATGGAATATTCACCAAAAAAACCCGGGTCTCTGTCTTGGCGATTTCTGACCGGACCGATATAAACCGGTCATCAACTTCTCTGTCCGTGTCGCTATGGAGCGGTGGGGTGGGGGAGGCTCTGCGAGAGGGAGTTCTGAATGATCACGCTTTCACCTGACTACCGCCCTTCAGAAGATGAAGAGTTCATGAATGAACAGCAGCTGGCGTATTTTCGGCAGAAGCTTCTTCATTGGCGGATGGACCTTCTCAAGGAGGCCGGGGAGACTTTGGCCAGTCTGTCTGAGGGGGGTATCCGTGAGGCTGATCTGACGGACCGTGCCACCGTGGAAACGGATCGCGCCTTCGAGCTGCGGACCCGTGACCGTGCCCGTAAGTTGATCATCAAGATTGATATGGCTCTGGCCCGGATTGAGGATGGGTCTTATGGCTATTGTGAGGAAACAGGTGAGCCCATCGGCCTTCAGCGGTTGGAAGCTCGCCCGATTGCCACATTGTCGCTGGAGGCGCAGGAGCGTCACGAACGGCATGAAAAGATTTACCGCGACGACTGATTAGGGGTTGCATGGCGGGGACGAACAGGCTAGTTAACCCGCCATAGGACAGCAATGCTGCTGTAGCTCAGTGGTAGAGCACTCCCTTGGTAAGGGAGAGGTCGCGAGTTCAATCCTCGCCAGCAGCACCATTCTTTTAGGCTTCCAGTTTTCTGTTGAGGCCATATATTGTCCCTATTTTTCATGAAAAATGAAATAGTCCGTTTCCTTATGGAGAGGCACATTCGGTATGGTTGATACGGTTGTTCTGTATGGGATCAAGACCTGCTCTACCGTCAAGAAGGCCATGAACTGGCTGGAAGAGCGGGGCATCGCTGTCCGCTATCATGATGTTCGCAAAGATGGGCTGACAGCTTCTCGGTTAGAGGGATGGGCCAAGATTGTAGGGTGGGAGAAGCTCCTCAACCGTTCCAGCCTGACATTTCGCCGTCTTGATGATGCAGCGAAGCAGGACCTGACGGAAACCCGTGCCGTGGCCCTGATGCTGGAACACCCAACCTTGGTGCGCCGCCCTGTCCTTGAGAAAGGAGAGACGGTCATGGTGGGGTTTAAGCCGGAGATTTATGAGGAACTGTTCAGCCAGAAAGCCTGATGCAGGGCTCTGAATGAAGGAAAAGGGTCTTCGTTGGCCTGAGCAGGAAATGATAGAAGAGGCTCCAGTCTGGTTCTGGGGCCTTTTGTCATTTGGGGAGGGAAAAGTTTATGGAGGTGTTTTCACGGCGGTCCTCCGTATTTCCTCCGCTGCGGTCGGAAGAGACATGTCCTGTCATGGAGCCGGAGCAAGTACAGGCTTTGTTCCGGCGGCGTCTTACGGATATCTGTGCCCGTTTTGCAGAGTGGCAGGTGCCTATCATTGTTAGTGGGGTGATAGGGGACGTGCCACCGGATTGCTGGCGTCGTCGAGAAGGGACGCCTCTGTTAGATGGGCAGACAGGTACATCTCTTTTGCTGGATATGTCCCCCTCTTTGTTGGAGGGGGAAGGGCTGCATGCGGGGGAGCATGTCCGTGTCTGCGGCCTGTTGAGGGCGCATCTGCACCGGGGGCAGATTACTCCTCGATTTGAAGTTTTGTCCATCATACGGGATGCCGAAGAGGCGGCGGAAAGGCAACGAGAAGAGCTTTTGCAGCTTTTGCGGGAGATGCCCCCGCAACGGCGTAGTTTTCCCGTTCGTGAGGGGGCTAGGATGCTGTTGCTGGGTGTTGGTGTCGGGTTGGAGAGGCTGAAAGCTGTCCGACAGTCGCTCGGTGGTTTTTGGACAGAACGGAATGTAACGGTACGGTCGATACCGGATCATGATGGCTGTGCAGAGCTTTCTTATCTGCATGGTGTGGAGCAGGATGTTATCTTGCTGGTGATTGCTGGAAGCCGTCTGGCCGAGATGGATTCTTCACCTTTCGTGAAAGGCCTGCTGCAATGTCCAGTCTATCGTGTCTTAGCGTATGATGTTGCAGCTGATAGTAGTGATACGGCTACCACCATCCTACCGCACATGGTGGACTGTTTTTTCCAAACAACGGCGGAGGCAGTCAGTTTTATTAGGCAGCAGAGCGGCGTAGTGCGGCGGCATCAGGATGAAGAACGGGCGCATCAGGAAGAGTTGGCCGCTTTACGGGCTAGCCTCGCTGCCTTGGCTGAGCGCCCCCGAGACGCTAGAAGCCCATCAGCTCTTCTGTTGCTTTTAGTCGGGTTGTGTCTGGGGGGCGGGCTGGTAGCGATGGCCCTGTGGGGGCTGCCTCATCTTTTCTAGGGGGCGTTTAAGCCCCCTGTTTAGAGTGCAATTTAGGGTAGGAAGTCTGGCTTAGGCTGAGATGGTAGAAATTCTGCCAGAATAGGGGCCAGATTATGTAGGTGTTGGGCAGAGGCCGGGGAGAGCAGCAGCAACGCCCGTGCAAGATCATAGGGCTGGAGGTCGGGATGCCCTGCAAGCCATGTGAGGAGCCCGTGAACACTCAGCCCATCTGGTTCATCAATAGGTGGTAGAGGGGTGTAAAGGAAGGCAGGTACCGCATTGGTTGGTATTATTTCCAGCGGTGTGCTGCCATGACCGGTCTCGTGTGGCAGATGGACAAACTGCTGTTGTGTGCTGGGTGTAATGCGCAGGCTGGCCATGCCAAACGGACAGGGTGCATCCCCGAGGGTGAAGGGTGAACGGTCCTGCCCATAGAGGGTAAGGAGGTGCGGGGTGCTTTCCAGCCGGAATCCGATGAGTGGTTCATGGTGATTCGGTGGATCGCCTTCCAGCAATCTTCCTTCTGGGAAGCGAAGAAGAACGGTCTGCCCTGTTTCATAACGGGTAGAGAATTGTGGGTTTAGGAGTAGGTCACTTCGGACAGAGGAGCGTATCCGGTCATAGTGGAACGTGTCATGCTGTACGTGGCTCCGGATGGCTAAATCCGTTTCATCTTCCTGATGTTTTAGCTGAGCTTCCTCCAGCTGAGGCTCTACAAGCTTCTGCAAGCGGGAGAGGCCTGCCCGCAGGGCGCTCTCTCTTAGCTGGTTGGCCAGCTGGCGCATGGTTTGCAGGTCCCGCGTTTGCGGTGCCGTCATCTGTTCATTGCGGTTGTAATAGGCCCGCATGGGAGGAGGGAGTTCCTCTTCATTATGGGCCAGAGCGCAGATGTAATGCTGGATGCATCCACCCTCCCACAATTCCGAGTGGAGAGCTTCGTCGCCGGGTATAAAGGGACGCCCATTAGGACGGAGGATCTGCTCGGGGGATAGCCCCAGCATGTGCGGGTCGGTCAGTTTGGCTGGGGTGGGTAGGCAGTCTAGCCGGGCTATAAGACGGACAAACCGATGGTCGGCAAACATAGGTGGGGCGTGCCATGTATGGTTGGCAACGACATGGCCTGGCGGAGGCGTAAGCAGGCCTGCATCACCGTAAATTCGCCAGTGCAGAGCAAAGGCGGTAGTTTCTTCCTTAGCCTGATACAGCAGGGAGATCAGTTCACGGCTAGGGGCTAGATATTCATCGGCATCCAGAACGATGACCCAGTCATCCACAGGGGTGGTTTCGCCGTTTTCCTCGTCAATAACCTCCTGCGGCATGGCTTGGGTGACGTGGTGCAGATGGGAAATGGCCTGCCGGGTCATCTCCAGACGATGTTCCTCGGGAGTCTGGTCCGGTTCGGCTTCTACCGGGTGCCATGAGAGGGGCCAGTCCTGCTGGAGGCTCTGGACAATCTGCCGGGCATCATCAAAGGCACCGCTATCCATGATGGCGATATGTTCAATCCCAAGGGCTAGGTGCCATGCTAGCCATCCCAACAGATTGCGGTCTGCCTGCTTAAGAAGAACGGCACAGGTAAGACGAGGGAGCCTATCGAACATAAATACGTACCATGTCGCTTTGAAGGGTCGGGTTGGAGCCGACCCGCATCTCGAGCTGGATGGGGCGGGCCCCGGCAGCCAGAATATGGCTGGCAACCGGATTGACGAGAGTTTGCGTCAGATGCTGAAGGGACTGTGTTTCAGCCTCCGGTGTCTTCTGCATGGGAGCCATGCCTTGGACGATAAACAGGATGTTCGTCTTGCGGCTCAGTGCCAGTTTTGTGGCTTTTTCTACCGCTGGACCGTAGTCTTGCTCTGGTGTGCCGCCAGCAATCTGAAGGAAGGCTGGTTTTTCAGGGGTGGGGGTTGGCAGAGGTGGGGCCGCTGTCTTGGGCGGTCTGCCAGCCTGGGCATCAAATGTGCGCTGATCGATAGGATTACAGGCACAGAGAGGCGCTGCCAGCAGGAGCAGAACGGTAAAACGGACTCGCAGGATGGAGCGGGGGACAAAAAGAGCCATCATAAAACAATTAGTTACAGGAAGCGGGGCATGACGCAAGAGGGAAGCAGGGCTGCTTTAAAAACTTCATTTTCCCTCTGTCCCTCTCTGGCAGTGGTGCTATGGATAAGAAGTCCTTTAGCTACCAATTACGGAGGAAGCGACCAATGGCCGTTAAAATTGCAATCAACGGGTTCGGACGTATCGGGCGTCTGGTTCTTCGTGGCATCATCGAAAGCGGACGCACTGACGTCGAGCCGGTTCTGATCAACGATCTCGGCTCCGTGGAAGCCAACGCTCACCTTCTGAAGTATGACACCGTCCACGGTCGCCTGCCGGCTGAGGTCGAGGTCGTCAATGGCGATCTGCTCATCAAGACCCATCAGGGCCGCACGATCGGTCCGATCAAGGTGACAGCCCATCGCAACCCGGAAGAGATTCCGCTTCAGGGTGTTGATGTGGCCATGGAATGCACAGGCCTCTTCACGGCCCGTGACAAGGCTTCTGCCCTGCTGACAGCTGGTGCCAAGCACGTGCTGATCTCCGCTCCGGGTAAGGACGCTGACGCCACAATCGTGTACGGCGTGAACAATGATGCCCTGAAGCCGGGCATGACCATTGTTTCCAACGCTTCCTGCACAACCAACTGTCTCTCCCCGGTTGCTTCCGTTCTGGATGAGACATTCGGCATTGAGCGTGGTTACATGGTGACCGTTCACTCCTACACGGGTGACCAGCGCACCATCGACACACTGCACAAAGACCCGCGTCGTGCCCGTGCTGCTGCTGTCAACATCATCCCGACATCCACGGGTGCTGCCCGTGCTGTTGGTCTGGTTCTGCCGCAGCTTAAGGGTAAGCTGGATGGTACAGCCATCCGCGTGCCAACGCCGAACGTGTCCCTCGTCTCTCTGGACTTCGTGCCGAAGCGTAAGCCGTCTTCCGTTGAGGAAGTTAACGAGGCTCTCCGTCAGGCTTCTGAAGGCCGCCTGAAGGGCATCCTTGGCTACAACACGGAGCCGCTGGTGAGCCACGACTTCAACCACGTTCCGTTCTCCTCCACCTTCGATGCTACGCAGACAGCACTGGTTGACGGTGGTGAGCTGGTTCGTATCTGCGCATGGTACGATAACGAGTGGGGCTTCTCCAACCGCATGTCTGACACGGCTTCTCTGTTCGGGAAACTCTGATCATGGCTTTTCGCACGCTTGATAAGGCGGAGGTACGTGGCAAACGCGTACTTCTCCGCGCTGACCTGAATGTCCCCATGCATGAGGGTGCCATTACCGATACGACCCGTATCGAGCGTGTGCTGCCGACCATCCGTGAGCTGACTGAGAAGGGGGCTAAGGTCATCCTTCTCAGTCACTTCGACCGCCCCAAGGGCAAGGTCGTTCCTGAGATGTCGCTGGCACCTGTTGGCAAACGTCTGGGTGAGCTTCTGGGTCGCCCGGTTGCTTTCGCTACGGACTGCGTAGGCCCCAAGGCTAAAGAAGCCGTGGATGCGCTGAAGGATGGCGATGTTCTTCTGCTGGAGAACACACGCTTCCACGCTGAGGAAGAGAAGAACGATCCTGAGTTCTCCAAGGCACTGGCTGCCAACGGGGATATCTATGTGGACGATGCTTTCTCTGCTGCTCACCGTGCCCATGCCTCTACAGAGGGTGTGGCCCATCTGCTGCCCGCTTATGCTGGCCGCCTGATGGAAGCTGAGCTGAAGGCTCTTTCCGCTGCGCTGGAAAGTCCGAAGCGTCCTGTTGGTGCCGTGATCGGTGGTTCCAAGATCTCCACGAAATTGGACCTGATTGGTAACGTGCTGGATAAGGTGGACGTTCTGTTCATCGGTGGGGCGATGGCCAATACCTTCCTCGCTGCAGAAGGCGTGAAGGTCGGTAAGTCCCTTCAGGAATCCGACATGCATGAGACAGCCCGCAAGATTGCTGCTCACGCTAAGGAAAAAGGCTGCAAGCTGGTTCTGCCGGTTGATGCTGTCGTGGCTCGTGAGTTCAAGGCGGGTGCTGCCTCTGAGGTCGTGCCGGTGGACAAGGTGCCTGAAGACACCATGATCCTTGATGCTGGGCCGAAGACGGCTGAGCTGATCTCCAAACATCTGGCCGACCTGAAGACTCTGGTCTGGAACGGTCCGCTGGGTGCTTTCGAGATTGCTCCGTTCGACAAGGCAACGGTGGAAGTGGCTCGTGCCGCTGCCAAGCTGACCGAAGAAGGCAAGCTGCTGACGGTGGCTGGCGGTGGTGACACCGTTTCCGCTCTGCGTCACGCTGGCGTAGCCGACCGTATGAGCTATGTCTCTACGGCTGGCGGTGCCTTCCTCGAGTGGCTGGAGGGTAAGACCCTTCCGGGTGTTGAGGTGTTGCGCGCCAAGTAAGATCAGGTCATACTGGTTTTGCAGGAAAGGCGGTTACCCTTCGGGGTGCCGCCTTTTTTGTGTGTGGAATGGTTGCCATAAAAAAACGCAGCGGGAACAGGGTCGGGCTGCGTTTTGTAAAGTCTCAAAGTTTGGAGGAGGGGTTACTCCTCGTCTTCTGAGAACCCCTGCTCCTTACGCCGTTCCTTAACGGCGGAGGCCATAGCCTTTTGTAACTTCTCCATGGCACGAGCCTCAATCTGGCGGATACGCTCACGGGAGACACCATAATGATGGGAGAGCTCCTCCAGTGTGGAAGGGTCTTCCTTCAGGCGGCGTTCTGTCAAAATGTGGCGTTCACGCTCATTGAGGGTCTGCATGGCTTCGGTCAGCAGGGCCTTGCGACCGGCCATGTCTTCGCTCTCGGCCAGTGTGTCTTCCTGATTTTCGTTCTGGTCTACCAGCCAGTCTTGCCATTCCTGTTCACCATCCACACGCAGCGGGGCATTCAGGCTGTGGTCCGGTGCGGTAAGGCGGCGATTCATGGAGATGACATCCTGCTCCGGCACGCCAAGGGTCTTGGCGATATGGTTGATCTGCTCCGGTTGGAGGTCGCCTTCCTCGTAAGCCTGCATCTGCCCCTTGAGACGGCGAAGATTGAAGAAGAGTTTCTTCTGGGCAGCGGTCGTACCCATCTTCACTAGAGACCAGCTATGGAGGATATATTCCTGAATGGCCGCACGGATCCACCACATGGCATAGGTTGCCAGACGGAAGCCCCGTTCCGGGTCAAAACGGCGGACAGCCTGCATCATGCCGATATTGCCTTCGCTGATCAGCTCGCTAACGGGCAGGCCATAGCCCCGGTAGCTCATGGCGATTTTTGCAACGAGGCGCAGATGTGATGTGACTAGCTCGTGAGCGGCAGTGCTGTCGTGCTCGTCACGCCAGCGGCGGGCAAGGGCCAATTCCTGTTCGGAAGTGAGAAGGGGAAACCGCCGGATTTCCTGCAGATAACGGGAAAGATTGGTCTCTGGACCGATGGCGGGAAGAGTTGAGGGAGACTTCATACGATTTCGACTCCTTGCACCCGGCTGATGAAAAGGCAGGTAAACCGGACCAGCCCCTCCACCACAGGAACGATGAGACCAGCCCGTCCATCCTAATGCTGGTCTGCTCGTATCTCTATCGCAAATATGGCAATAGAGACATGTTCATTCTTTATGGGACGCTTCTTGTCCTATAATTCTCTAATTGATTCATTCAGGAAGTCAAACTTAATAAAAAGTTATGTGGGGCACCCTTCCGAGAGAGCCCTTATCAGAGCTTGAAGATCGTCTGGAAGAGGGGCGGAGAAATGCAGTTCTTCCTTTGTTCGTGGGTGGATAAAACCCAGCGTGGCGGCATGTAGAGCCTGCCGGGGGAAGTCGAGGGCTTGGTGGCGTACATCTACGGGTAGTTTGCGAGCGGCAGCCGGTACACGGCGCAGATAGACCGGGTCGCCCAGTAGGGGGTGCCCATTATGGGAGAGATGAACACGGATCTGATGGGTTCGCCCGGTTGCTAGCCGACATTCCACAAGGGACACACCAGCATGGAAGGTCTCTTTTGTAGTGAAACGTGTCAGAGCGTGCTTGCCGCCTTGGGTGACCACAGCCATGCGTTTGCGGTCCCGCTTATCGCGACCGATGGCCCCTTCAAATTCGCCTGAGGGGGGAAGAAGACCCCATGTTAGAGCGAGATAAGCCCGTTCCATTGTGCGGTTGGCAAAGGCCTCGGATAGGGCCTCATGGGCGAGTGGGGTTTTGGCTACGACCATCACGCCGGATGTATCCTTGTCCAGCCGGTGGACAATGCCGGGGCGTTTCTCGCCGCCAATGCCTTCAAAATCCGGCCCGCAATGGCCGAGAAGGGCGTTGACGAGAGTGCCCGTTTCATTGCCGGGGGCAGGATGCACGACCAGTCCGGCTGGTTTATCCAGTACAATGAGGTCCCTATCCTCAAAGAGGATGTCCAGAGGGATGCTTTCTGCTTGCGGGCGAGCGGGTTCTGGCGGGGGGAGGCGTAGTTCTAGCTGCATCCCCTCACGCAGGGTGAAGGCAGGGTCTCGCCGGGGCGTGCCGTTGCAGGTAAGGTGCCCTGTCTCGATCAGAGCTTTAACACGGGAGCGGGACAGGGTGCCGATGGCATCGGCCAGCATACGGTCAGCCCGCTGCCCCGCTTGCTCGTGCGTGATGGTGAAAGAGAAGAGTGCGGGTGCATCCGCTGGGAGAGAATCGGAAATGAATGAGTCGGACATGTCCCCTAATCTAGTCGAGCCGGGACAAAACAGCGAGTCGAACCCGCCTCGTACCCCTAGAGCTCTGGTGGCGGCTGTCATCATCATGGGGATGATGATTATTCTGGGGACGGTTCTGCTGGTGGGGATCATCATCCATCGCATGATGAATCATTCGGCGTCACCTTCGGCTGCAGTACAGACGATGGCGGGGCCATCGTCACTGGCAGGGCCAGCCTTGCTGAAACTGCCTCGTCATGTGGGTGAGCAGGTCATGGCTGTTACGGCCCGCCCTGATGGTGCGTTGGCCGTTACGTTGCGGGATGAGCAGGGAAATGCCCGCATTCTGCTTTGGCAGCCAGAGCAGGCCCGCCTTGTGGCAGAGCTGACAGTGGCAAGCCCTGCTGAACGGTGATGGCATGAGGCCATGAGGATAGGCTGGCGGTGGGTCAGCCGTTCTCTGGTAGAGAGGTAGGACATTCCCGCAGGATGGAGGCCATCAGGCCGGGGAAGCGTTCTTCCAACACATCAAGACGGAGTGTGTTGTGGTGCTGGACCCCTTCCACACGGGTGTGCAGGATGCCGGCCTCTCGCAGGACCTGAAAATGATGCGACATGCTGGACTTTGGCCTGCCACGCAGAAGGGTCGTGCAGTTAGCTTCGCCCAGACTGTGCAGATGGCAGATGATGCCTAGACGCACGGGGTCTGCTACGGCCCGCAGGAGGGGCAGGAGGGTGATGTCTTCCGGGACGGGGTGGTGATACAGCACAGCCATGGTCATGTGTATCGGGAGTTCCGGGGCATTTTGTCAAGGTTTTATAGTTTTATTTATATGGAACAAATTTTATTGTTCTATGTTGATAGAACAAAAAGGAAGTGTTAGCGTTTGAGAAGAACGAGCGGTGACACTGTGTGTCTCCGTCTCCGTTATCTGCCTGGTTATGTTTTTTAGGAGAAAACACCATGCCAACACTTTTTGACACTATTTCCTTTGGGTCCATCAAGGCGGCGAATCGTGTCGTCATGGCACCGCTTACACGGTCACGGGCAGGCAAAGATGCCGTACCGACATCCATCATGGCAGAGTATTATGCTCAACGAGCAAGTGCTGGCCTGATTATCTCCGAGGCGGTGGGTATTTCCCGTCAGGGTCTTGGCTGGGCCTATGCCACGGGTATCTGGAATGAGGAGCAGGTGAAGGGCTGGAAGGCCGTTACCGATGCCGTGCACGAGAAGGGCGGCAAGATTGTCTGCCAGCTCTGGCACATGGGGCGGATGGTTCATTCCTCCGTTACAGGCGAGCAGCCAGTGGCACCGTCTCCCTCAACGGCACCGGGGCATATTCATACTTATGAGGGCAAGGCCCCTTATGAGGAAGCCCGTGCGCTGCGTCTGGATGAGATTCCGGGGATTGTGGAAAGCTATGCCCATGCGGCCCGCAATGCGATGAAGGCCGGTTTTGATGGTGTGCAGATTCATTCTGCCAATGGCTATCTGCTGGATGAGTTCCTGCGGGACAGCACTAATCACCGGACGGACGCTTACGGCGGGTCTGTTGAGAACCGCCTGCGCCTGCTGCGTGAGGTGACGGAAGCTGTCATCAAGGAAATTGGGGCCGAGCATGTTGGCGTCCGCCTCTCTCCCAATGGGGAGGTGCAGGGCACGGTGGACAGCAATCCGGAGGCTGTTTTCATTCCGGCAGCAAAGATGCTGAATGATCTGGGTGTGGCATGGCTGGAACTCCGTGAATCCAACCCGTCCAGCACGTTTACTTTTGGTGGTGCTACCGATCAGCCGAAACTGTCACCGGAAATTCGCAAGGTCTTTACCCGTCCGCTGGTGCTGAATCAGGAATATACACGGGATGAAGCCCTGAAGGCCGTGGCGGAGGGTAAGGCTGATGCTATCAGCTTTGGTCGTGCTTACATTGCGAATCCGGACCTTGTGCGTCGCCTGAAGGATGATCTGCCGTTTCAGGATGATGACATGGCGACATGGTACGGCCCGATTGGAGCCAAGGGCTATACGGATTATCCGTTCGCCAAGTGATGGGCTGATAATATCGCCTGAAGGCGGGGTGGTGACTGGTATTTCCGGTCCCACCCCTTTTTTTGTAGGAGGGTATTAGTCCAGCGGGCGGGTCAGCTCGTACAGGGCTACGGCGGAAGCGTTGGAGACGTTCAGGCTCTCCATCGGGCCGGACATGTAGATTGAGGCGATCTCATCGCAGGTTTCCCGTGTCAGGCGGCGCAGACCGGCCCCCTCGGCCCCCAGAACCAGAGCGATACGGCGGTCGCCGAGCTGATTACGGTCCAGTCTTGTGCCGCCTGCATCCAGCCCGACAACCCAGAATCCGGCTTTTTGCAGTCCTTGCAAAGCACGGGAGATGTTGGTTTCCCGGATGATGGGCACGACGTCTAGCCCGCCAGAGGCAGCCTTGGCCATGGTGCCGGTTTCATCGGGCGTATGGCGGTCCTGCACTAGGAGGGCAGCGGCCCCGAAGGCAGCGGCCGAGCGCAAGATGGCCCCAATGTTGCGAGGGTCTGTGACCTGATCCAGCACCAGAATGGGGCCGGGGCGGTCGATGACATCCACAATGGCGGGGTTTTCCAGCGGTTCGACATTTAGGCAGACGCCCTGATGCACGGCGTCCTTGCCGCAGAGGGCATCCAGCTCTTCCCGGCTGACGATGCGGGGCTGATGTGCTGTGTCGGGCAGGGAGTCTGCGGCTTCTTTCGTAGCAAGAAGGCTATAGATGATTCGTGCTGGATTCAGGAGGGCAGCCTCCACGGCATGCTGGCCGTAGATCCAGTAGCCTTTACCAGTAGCGGGGGCTCCGTGTTTGGTTGTGCTGCGGCGGGAGCGGTTGCGGGAGAGATTTTGCGCCTCGGGCAGTGCCACACGGCGGGAGGATGATTTTCTAGCCATAATCCTTTGTATAATCTTTCTTGATCGCATTGACATAGTAAGAAATGCGTATTATCACACGCACATCCTGAGTTCGGAGGGGTGCCCGAGTGGCTAAAGGGGGCGGACTGTAAATCCGCTGGCGTACGCCTACGTTGGTTCGAATCCAACCCCCTCCACCAGGATGTTTTCCCTGAAAAGTTGATTGTTATGTTGCAGTCCTTCCTCGTGGAGGGGTGATTGGTCTGTCCTGTTGTGAGGATTAGAGACTGGTGCCCAGTTGTTTTGATTTATGCAGGGGACCAATGGCAGCCTTGGGCTATTGGTCCCTTTGACATATCCATTTTACGGTTGAGATGCAGTAGTAGTTTTGTCCGTGACAAGCTCAAATGAACGGACGATGGAAAGGAGGGTTTGAGTCTCTTCCTTACCAAACAATCCGCTGATGCCGTGCATGTTGATGTCGGTAAAGGGGCTTTCAAATAGAGTAGTAGGAGACAGGAAGCCATTTTCACAGAGACTGCTGATGACAAGTTCCAGAAACTCAATCTGATCGGCTGTCAGTGGCTGGTGGCTCTGGATGAAATTGTCGAAAGCCCGACGGGCATAAACACGGTCCAATCCCGTTAGAGAACGAAGAAAGCGTACGAGGCCACCTTCTGCTTCTATATCTGCCCGTACGGTGTCATCCATGGCCAGATCGCCCTGTTGCAGGAGCTGTTCGAGTGCCTGGAGGTCCTGTTGTGTCAAAGGTTCGCCACGGCGGATTTTCAGGAGGCTTGCATGGTCAAGATGGGTATCAAGAAACTTCCGGACCTGTCGTTTGAAACGGTTTTTATCGACACTTGTGTTAGTAAGTGTCAGAGACACTGCCTCTGATGGGCCGCGTTCATCCTGAAAAGAGGTATATAATATGGGGTTGGTTTTTGTCTCAATGAGTTGGACGAGTGTCCGGAGACGGCAGCGCACATCTTCCAGCATGTCGACAGTGATACCTTCCCACCATGCGGCATCCTGTAGCTTATTGATCAGAGGCAGTTCGTGTTTGACGAGGGGGATGTTGGCAAGCCCCTCCAAAGCGGAGGCAACCTGACATATCTGTTTCTGGATACCGACAAAACTGGCTGCTTTTTGCAGTAAGGCCAGTTGTCCCCGTATTATGAGAAGATCGAACTGTTTGGCAGGCAGATTGTCTTCCGGTTCACGGAAGGCGGTGGGGAGAGCTGCCAGGTCATCTGCCAGAACTGTACGATCCTCGGCGCTCAGGGTGGCCCACGCATCGTCAGACTGGAAGTGCTCCAGAACACGAAGGTGGGGGCGTACAAGGACATTATTGGGGTTCAGGGCCTGCACTTCGTTGCGCAGGCGGGTTTTCAGGCTGTTTTGTAGAGTAGTGTGTTGGTTCTGTGTCGTTTCAAGGGCGGCAAGTAAATCCAGCCGTGAGCAGAACAGACGTTCATTCAGGGAAGGTTGTAGGGCGACTGCAGGGCGTTTCAGTTCCGTGTTGAATGTTTTCAGATTGTCGTAATAGTCAAAGATGCGGAAGCAGGTCTTGTCTTTACCGGGGCCAAAGAGATCGGGGCACAGTCGTGTTCCCCTTCCGATCATCTGCCAGAACTTCGTATGAGAGTAAACGGGGCGGAAGAATACCAGATTGACGATTTCTGGGATGTCGATGCCTGTATCCAGCATATCCACTGAGACTGCGATTTGAGGATTACTGTCGGATTTGGAGAAATCGTCAATCAGGCTTTGAGCGTGGGAGATGGAATAGTCAATCTGTTGGGCAAAATGGCCCTTTAGTTCCGGATAATTGACATTGAAGCGGTCTATGATGGCTTGGGCGTGGCGACTGGAGCGGGCAAAGATGATGGTTTTGCCCAGTTTGTTGCCATTCTCTACATGGATGCCTTCTGTCATGAGCTGTTCGATGACGAGATCAATCGTATCGGCATTGAAGATGGATTTATTGAAATCACTGCCTTCCAGCTGAGTGGGTAAGTTGCCTTCATCACCCCATTCCAGAGCTGCCCATTGTTCTTTTTCTTCATCACTTAGCTCATCGTAACGTAGCCCATCCCGGGGGAGACGAAGCGAGACGGCGATCCCTTCCGGCGGGACAAGCATCTTATCTGCAATGGCGTCTTCCAGGTCATAGACATCTGTCGGCGTGCCCGTTTTCAGGTCAAAAAGTTGATAGGTGTCGCGGTCGATTTCATCGCGGGGTGTAGCAGTCAGGCCGAGCAGAAGACTGTCAAAATAGGAAAAAAGGGCCTTATATTTGCGGTAGATGGAGCGGTGTGCTTCATCGACAATGATGAGGTCGAAATGACCAGGGCCGAAGCGGCGGATATCACCGTCCATCTCCTCCAGCTTGCTGATCATGCTCTGGTAAGTGGAAAAAATGACATGCGCCCCTGTAATCGTATTGGTGGAGCTGCGTGATATTTTGAGAAGATTGGCAAGAGGAGCCGTAGGCAGGTGCTCTCTGAAGGCCCGTTCTGCCTGCTCAACAAGGGCAATACGGTCGGCTAGAAACAGGACATTCCGTATCCTGTTGGCACGCATGAGCTGATCAATCAGGGCAATTGTCGTGCGGGTCTTGCCCGTACCAGTTGCCATGACGAGTAGTGCCTTGCGCCGGTGATCCTGCTCAAAACTTTCGCCAACGCGGCCGATGGCCCGTATCTGATAGAAGCGGTCCACGATTTTCGTGGAGGCTGGAATTTCGGCGAGAGGACGGCAGGTCTGACGGCGCTGGATGATGCGCTCTATTTCATCTTTCTTGAAGAAGCCTTCCACCTGCCGCGGGGGATATGTGTGGTCATCCCACAGCCAATGCTCATAACCGTTCGTGTAGAAGATGAGGGGACGCTGGCCGTAGGTTTTTTCGAGGCAGTCAGCATACAGTTTTGCCTGATGCTGGCCTGCTTTTGCGTTTTTGCGGGTTGATTTGGCTTCTACGAGCGCGAGCGGTTTGCCATCATCCCCCCAGAGGACGTAATCCACACGTCCCTGACCGCTGCTGTTGGGCATCCCCGCAACCGGGAACTCCTTATCATCGGCTCCCTCCAGTGACCAGCCTGCTTCTTTTAGCAGAAGGTCAATGAGAAGGCTGCGGGTCGTTGCTTCGTCATAATTGTGCCGGTCTGGTACTTTCTGGCTGGCGAGGCGTAATGCTTCTACCTCTGCACGGATGATAGCAAGTTCTTCTTCTGCTTTTCTGCGACCTTCTTCGGACTCAATCTGTTTTTTTTCTGCTTCCCGGCGGAGTTGTTCTTCCTTGTCCAGTTCTTGCCGCATTTCTTGTATTTGGCTGACAGTGGAAGAGGTGATGGTGAGCGTTTCTTCTAGTTTTGTGGGGTCGAACTGCAGGGTTTCGGCAGGTTTTGCCGAACGGCTATAGGTGCGGGCCAGCCAGTAGGCGATGTGAAAAAATTCGCTGACTGTCGATGTGGAATCATGCCGTGTAATGGGTTTATGGTCATGGGCGGCACGGTTCCCTTGATCTTTCACATAGCGTGCCTTGTAGGCCAGGGTGGGGCCGACAAGCTGGTAGAATGAATCGGTACTGAGTTTCTGGGCAAGGGTTGTTTCCCGAAGAATCAGGTTTTCCTGAGCAAGGAATGGTTCATTTGTGTAGAGCCATTTGATGGTAGTCTCTAGTGCCAGCCGTGCCCAAAAGCAGGCCCCTCGTGGGTCGGAGAGTGCTGCCTGTTCAGCTTTTGTGGCGTATTTGTAGATGATTGGGAAATCGGTCTTTAGAAATGTGAATTGATGCATGATGGTTTTTCCTGAGAAAGGGGATGGACGTTGGGTGAGGAAGCCGGGCGGTTATAACTCTCCTCGAAAAGCCCGTTGTTGGAGAGACTGAAACAGCATTTCTTGCTTTGCCAGTGCCTGCCTGTGATGCTCCTGAAGTGCTTCAATCTTTGCAATGCGGGCAGCAAAACGCTCCTGTTCCGCGAGGGGTGGGAGGGGGATGGGAATCTGCTTTGTATTTTTTTGATTTAGTTTGGGCACGGTGGTACCTGACACGAAAGGTGTCAGGTCGGTCTTGTTAAGAAAGAATATTAGAAAAATATCGGTTATTTTTTTCCTATTAGGTTTGAGAACGTGCGCATGGTTATTTACCCATGTCTTCCCTAAAATAGGGTAAGCACTTTTTTCTGATTTACCCCATTTAGCCCCATCCTCACCAAGTAAGACTAGGGGTTCATTAAAAATGTATTTATCAATATAGTCAAGAACTCCGGTTGCTCCGTAATATGGGAAAATGCCGGGGTTGCGATCTTTTTTTGTTATAGGACGGCGCATATTGTCTAGTATCTCAATAATATTTTCTAGTTTCGTAATGCGTATATTCGCATTATCTTTTTCAATGTATCTAAACATATCATGAAAAATAGCCTCACCCAGCACATCCAGCTTCTTTAAGGCGTGTCTACGAAGCTGGCATAGATCATATGCTTTATCCAGAATGGCGGCGATACGTTTCTGCTCTGAAAGGGGTGGGAGGGGGATTAGAAGGTCTTTTAGAAAGGTCTGGGGGATGCGCTTTTGCCCTGCGCTCCCCGTCATATACTCTTGACCGAGCTTATTAATCCTATCTTGTCGCAAGAAGTAAAAAGCGAATCTATTATTTAATTTTTCAGAGCAGCGGATTACATGAAATTCTGTTGAGCCAAACCCATATTTATTAGGTATATGTGCAATGGCTATTTTTTTATTTTCAAAGCACGGAGTGATTTTAGCAACGATGATATCTTGCTTTTTTAGACTAGTATAACCTTTCTTTGTTCCATTATATGGACATTCGTCCAGTACAAGTGAGCCATCTTCTGATACATTTTTCATGGGAAGAAAGCTGACTATAGTGTCATGGGGGAGATGTTGGGGAGCAGGAGGGTTGATATTGGCTACATCACCCAATTTCACCATTGGCCACGTTTGTGCGGTCATCCCAGCATCTCCTTCAGGGCGGCCATTCCGGCGGTGATGTTGGCATCTAGCTCATTCAGTTCGGCCAGAAGTTCGGTAGGGGTGGGATAATTGATTTCTTCCTGTTCGATCATTTTATATCGACTCATGGAAAGATCATAATCTTTGGCCGCTATATCTTCCTTGGGGACAAGAAAGCTTTGAGCCGTGCGGGGGCGGTCAGCTTCTGCTGTCAGGGCGTTCCAACGGGCGAGTATGTCAGGCAGGTTGTTCTTTTCATGCTCTGCATCGTCCAACGGGTGAGCCGGGGTAGGGCCAAGCTGCTCCGGGTCCAGAAGGGGCGTGCGTTTGTCGTCCAGAGAAAAGCCATCGGCTTGCATGTCGTAGAACCAGACATTATCCGTCCCTCCAACGCCTGTTTTGGTAAAGAGGATGATCCCGCAGGATACGCCAGCGTAGGGACGGAAAACGCCAGATGGCAGTTTGATGATGCCTTCCAGCTTGTGGGATTCGACCAGCGTTTTCCGTATCTTCTTGTGAGCGGCGGAACTGCCGAATAGGACGCCTTCCGGCACGATGACCGCTGCACGTCCTCCCACTTTCAGGAGGCGGAGGAAAAGGGTCAGAAAGAGCAGTTCGGTTTTCTTCGTCTTGCTGAATTGGAGAAGATTTTTTGCGACTGTTGTTTCGTCAAGCGACCCCTTGAAAGGAGGATTGGCGAGGATAAGAGAATAGAGGCCTTCATCTTTGCCATAACGTTCAGACAGGCTGTCCCGATAGGAAACCTCAGCATTGTCCAGCCCGTGCAGAAGCATGTTCATGGAGCCAATGCGGAGCATCGTGGCATCAAAGTCGAACCCATGGAACATATGGTTTAGAAAATGGTCACGCTGTTCCGCATTGCGTAGCATCTGGGGCTCGTGGTGACGGAGATATTCCCCGGCCTCCATGAGAAAGCCGCATGTGCCAGCGGCAGGATCACAGATGGTGTCTGTTGGAGTAGGTCGCCTTAGTGCGACCATGAGCTGTATTATGTGTCGAGGTGTACGGAACTGGCCATTGGTACCAGCACTGGCCAGCTTGCCGAGCATGTACTCGTACACATCGCCTTTTGTGTCCCGGTTGTTCATGTCCAGCTTATCCAGCATGGCCACGGCTTTGGCCAGAAGGCTGGCACTGGAGAAGCCAAGTCGTGCATCCTTCATGTGCTGGCCGTAGGATGAGCCTTTCTCTCCCAGAGACCGCAGGAAGGGGAAGACGTGCTCATCCACAACTCGCATCATTTCACGGGGTTCAAAATTCTTGAAACGGGACCAGCGGAGGTTGCTGTAAGGCTCGCCTTCCTCATCCGTCCCTGCGGGGAAGATGGGGTTCGTGATGGGCTCGCCAAGCGTTTCCGCTCTGGTTTCCATGGTCAGCTGCAGATCATCCAGGCGCTTTATGAAGATTAGAAAGGTTAGCTGTTCAATGACAGACAGGGGATTGGAAACACCACCAGAGTGGAAAGCGTTCCATATCTGGTCAATCTGGTTGCGGATTTGTCCTGTCAGCATGGGGATTCCTTTCAGGGTGGCCGAGTTATTTTTTTAATCAAGGAAGGGAAAGAAAGTAAATGGCGATGGTACGTTGGGCTACTTAGCTAAATACTGGATAGAAGGGACGGTGCCAGTTTTCACGGGGAGTGTGTATCATGATGGTGATGAAGGTTGGCAGAAGGGTACCAAGTACTATGGCGGCCTGTTCGATGGGCTGTCGGTTGAGGCTGCTCTGCCATGTAGCCCCCCCCGTAGAGAAGCTGACTACGCAGGACATGCAGCCGGTCAAACAGGATGCTCAGCACATTAGTGGCGTTTTTCGCCCTTATGGCAGCTTCGTGATGACTGACAGATAGGTGAAAATGTTTGTCCCAGTCTTCATAACCGTCATGGCCATGTTTATGATGCCAGTATGGTGCAAAAAGGTAATGATCCTCACTAAGGCTACGAATGGCAGGGAGCAGTCCGTCCCATAGCAGCTTTTGCAGGGTATTGTCTGTGTCATGCTCGATCAGTTTCTGAAGAAAGCTGTCACGGATAGTTTTCTGGTCTTCATGGCTGGCAGAACCTTCCCGGTCATCGGTGTAAAGGGCGCTCATGGCAATCCAGAGTGATATGACCTTTCCATCTGTATCATTTTGAATGCTGTCTGCCCGTCCAATCCAGCTGATGGCACGATAGGTTCGCAGGGCCATAGTGGAGGGTAGGGTCCCTCTTAGGTTTTGGTAATCCAGTCGTAGCCTGTCTGTTTGGGACGGTTCGGCCTGACGGACAGGGTTGTTGATGAAGTGTGTGTTGCTCTCATGACGTGAAGGCCCTTGATATGGAGGTGTAGCCGGGGTGTTTTCCGTAACTTCATAGCGGCAGTCATCATCCGACAGGAAAAGATTATCCTGGTTCTGCCAGAGCCATTCATCGCAATAGAGTATGGTCCAGTCCGGGAGCTCAGCTTTTAGCTCTTTGGCAAGAGTCAGCCCGGTAGCTGTAAAACCTTTTAGGTCAAAAGGTGCACGCTCTTTTTTCGGTAGGTAATATTCAAAATCATTGGTAAGGCGTATCCACTCATCCAGTTTGGTGCGGAGCTGGTCCGTTATGGGTAGGTCTTCCAAAAAGATGGGTTGGCCGTCGCTTGTCCAGACAGCTTCTGTTAGATCGCCTCCAAGAACAAGGCATTTATCATCGGGTAGGTCAGGTTCGTCCGTTATCTGGTTCATGATTTATTATGTTATCGCCTGGTGTTGAAAATCCGGGGTGGGGCGTGTGGGTCTCAACTGTTTTGCTGAGAATAGGCATGTTAGTATTTTTTTCATGATAACGACCAGTTTTGACTGATATGTCGAGAACTGGTCAGAAGGAGCATACGGTTATGGTGCCATCGGATAATCAGCCTTCTCACTATTGGAAAACAGCAGACATGATCCGTATAGAAGGTGCGCAGGAGCATAACCTGAAGGATGTCTCGCTGGAGGTACCACGGGGTTGTCTGGTGGTGTTTACCGGTGTTTCTGGCTCGGGCAAGTCTTCGCTGGCGTTCGGGACGCTCTATGCCGAGGCGCAGCGGCGGTATCTGGAGACGGTCGCTCCCTACGCACGGCGGTTGTTCCACCAGCTGCCCCCACCGAAAATCCGCAGCATCGAAGGGCTGCCTCCTGTCATTGCCCTTCAGCAGCAGGCGGGCACGAGCAGCCGGTCGTCCGTGGGCAGTGTGACGACCCTCTCCAATTTGCTGCGTATGCTCTATTCCCGGGCAGGAACGTATCCAGCTGGTGCGTCCATGCTGGAGAGTGACGATTTCTCCGCCAATACGCCGCAGGGAGCCTGTCCACGTTGTCAGGGCACGGGGTGGCTCTATGATGTCGTGGAAGAAAAGATGGTGCCCGACCCGACACTGACCCTGCGGGAAAAAGCCGTGGCCGCATGGCCCGGTGCGTGGCAGGGGCAGAACCTGCGGGACATTCTCATGATGCGTGGGGTCGATCTGGATACACCTTGGCAGGACCTGCCCAAGGAAACACGGGACTGGATTCTGTACACGGATGAAACCCCGACAGAACCGATCTACCGGGGCCTGAACTACGCCGAGAGTCAGGCGGCCATGAAGCGGGGAGAACCGGCGACTTATCAGGGTACCTTCGCCAGTGCACGCCGCCATGTGATGCAGAGTTTTCACGGCTCAAAGAGTGCGAAGATGCGTGCCCGTGCGGCGGCCTTCATGCAGGCGACACGCTGCCCGGTCTGTCATGGTGCTCGTCTAAAGCCTGAGGCTCTGGCCGTGACATTTGCGGGGCAGGATATTGCCTCCCTGTTTCACCTGCCGCTGGAACAGCTTTATGCCGTGCTGAAAGACCAGCTGGCCGGGGAGCGGCGGGGCGATGCGCAGGGGCGTGTGATTGAGGAAATCGGTACGGCTCTGCTCCGGCGGTTGGAGATTTTGCTGGAGCTAGGGCTTGGCTATCTGCAGACAGACCGGACTGTGGATAGTCTTTCTCCCGGTGAATATCAGCGTCTACGGCTGGGGACGCAGGTTCATTCTGCCCTGTTTGGCGTGGCCTATGTGCTGGATGAACCCGCCGCTGGACTGCATCCGGCGGATATCGAGGCCTTGTTGAACGTGCTGGCCCGTCTGCCCCGGGCTGGAAACTCCCTGCTGGTTGTGGAGCATGATCCTGTCGTTATGCGGCGAGCAGATTGGTTGGTGGATATCGGCCCCGGGGCGGGCAGCCATGGCGGGCAGGTGCTTTACAGTGGGCCGCCAGATGGTTTGCGGCAGGTGGAAGCCTCTCGCACACGGCCTTATCTCTTTACCCCGCCACCTCTGGAGCGTGGACCTAGTCGGCAGGTGGAGCGGTGGCTCCAGCTTGAGGGCATCACATGGCGGAACATGAAGGACCTGTCCCTGCAGCTACCGCTTGGTGTGCTGGTGAGCGTGACAGGTGTTTCTGGTTCTGGCAAGTCCAGTCTGATCAGTCAGGCTCTGGTAAGTCTTTTGGGGCGTGCGCTGGGCCAGAAGGTCGAGGAAGCGGACGAACCGCAGGATGGTGATGACACCACGCCGCTGGCGGATGAGGGTGTGGAGGCCCAGCCGGAGGGGTGTGTCGTTGCGGGGCTGGAGCATGTCCGGCGTCTGGCCATTATTACGCAGAAGCCTATCGGGCGGACGTCACGTTCTAATCTGGCCACTTACACGGGCATTTTTGACCAGATACGCAAACTTTTTGCGGCTACGGACGCGGCACGCAAGGCGAAGCTGGATGAAAGCTGCTTTAGCTTCAATGTGACCAAGGGGCGGTGCCCGCATTGCGAGGGGTTGGGAACGGTCTCGGTTGGTTTGCTCTTCATGCCCGGTGTGGAGGCTCCTTGCCCGGTCTGCCATGGGGCACGCTATAAGGACGAGGTGCTCGCCATCACGTTGCGGGAGAAAAACATCGCTGATGTGCTGGCTATGACAGTGGAAGAGGCTTGCACCTTCTTTGCTGGCGATGGTGCATTGGCTCGTGGTTTGGAAACGTTGGAGCAGTCCGGCCTTGGCTATCTCCGCCTTGGCCAGCCCGCACCGGAACTTTCCGGCGGCGAGGCGCAGCGGCTCAAACTGGCAACAGAGCTACAGAAGCGCCGGCCCGCCCCCATGCTCTATATTCTGGATGAACCTACGACCGGCCTACACCCCTCCGATACGGACAGGTTGCTGGGGCAGCTTCAGTCGCTGGTGGAGCAGGGGCATAGCGTGGTGGTGACCGAACATAACATGCGTGTAGCGGCGGCGAGTGACTGGGTGGTCGACATCGGCCCCGGCAGTGGGGAAAAGGGCGGGAAGATTATTGCTTCCGGCCCGCCGGAAGAGGTAGCCCGGAATCCCGCTAGCAGAACAGGCCCGTATTTAGAGGCGGTTTTGGCAGGGAAATGACATGGGCCGCCCCACCCGAGGTTGGGGTGGGGCGGATTGGATGATCAATCTACTGTCAATGTGCTCATGTCGATAACGAAACGGTAGTATGTGTCACCTTTTTCGAGATGTTCAAACGCTTTGTTGACGTCCTGAATGGGGATCATCTTCGTTTCTGGTAGGATATTCTTGCTAGCGCAAAAATCCAGAACCTCTTGTGTTTCACGGATGCTCCCGATGAAAGAGCCAGCCACACGGCGGCGGCCGTAAATAAGCGGCACGCTGGAACTCTCCGGCATGGGGCCGATCTGCCCGATCATAATGATTGTGCCGTCCACATCTAGCAGGGGCAGATAGGGTGTGACATCGTGTTTTACCGGGGTGGTGTTGAGGATGAGGTCGAGACTATGGGCTGCCTTCTTCATTGCTGTTTCATCGGTAGAAACCAGTAGTCTTTTGGCTCCTAGCGCAAGGGCTTCCTGCTCTTTTGCATGGCTGCGGGAGAGAACGGTGACTTCGGCCCCCAGGGCAACAGCCAGTTTTACGGCCATCTGCCCTAATCCGCCAAAACCGATGACGGCTACTCGCTTGCCCGGTCCAACCTGCCATGTACGAAGCGGCGACCATGTCGTGACACCCGCACAAACCAGTGGTGCGGCTCTGGAAATATCCAGCCCTTTGGGTACCTTCAGTACAAATTCTTCACGGGCGACTAGATGTTTGGAGTAGCCGCCCATGTTGGGGGTTTTCTCCACGGCATCCATGCCGCCATATGTGCCGCCGCACATTCCTTCACGGCAATATTGTTCTTCCCCTTTTTGGCATTGGTCGCATGTTTGGCAGCTATCAACCATGCAGCCAACAGCAACAATGTCGCCCACTTTGTGGTGGGTAACATCCGGCCCAACACTAATGACACGCCCTACGATCTCGTGCCCCGGGACGGCGGGGTAAATTGTTTGCCCCCAGTCATTGCGTGCCCAATGCAGGTCGGAATGACAAACACCACAATAGAGGATCTCCATCACCACATCGTTGGGACGTGGAGAGCGGCGGTCGAAATGGAAGGGGATGAGCGCCTCTTCAGCAGAGTTACAAGCAAAACCAATGGTACGCATGGAACGATCCCTTCTCAGGAAAAGCGGCTATGAGACGGGTCGACTGTGAGTCTGCGATGTGTCTATTTTGTGTTCAATCATGCAGGCGGAGTTTGGTCCGATATTGGACGGGTGTCATGCCCGTTAGATCGCTCTGTTAGGGAGACGCTGACACATAGGGCCAGATAAGGAGTTTCTACCGAGGCATGAGTGATCTGGCCAGAGACGGGAAGGTCCAGTGTGGAGATCAGATACTGGCCTTCACTGTAAGATAGAGGGTCAGGAAGTCGAACGTTGTATGCGTTACCTTTTCCGGGCAATGGCGGAGGACGGCTGCCCGAAGGGCAGAAAGCTGGGTGCAGGACATGGCTTTGCCCCCGGTGTCTGATCTTCCTGACCTAGCAGTTTATGGGGTGATGATGACCTGTTCGATATGGCGGCGGTAGGCGGCCTTTATAGCGTCTATATTCGGATTCTTCATTACATCGGTTGCGAGAAAGGTGGGTAGTTTTTGCATGCCGAGAAAGGCATGTGCCCGATAAAAGGGAAACAGCACGGCGTCGATTCCACCACCACCGAAGAACTGTTCTTTATCCTCAAATGCCTCGAGAGGGGCATTCCATGTGGTGGAGACCATGAAGCGTTTACCCTGCAGCAGGCCACCTGACCCATAATGTTTTGAAGGATCGTGCCGGCTGCGACCATCGTTGCTGTAAAATACGCCATGAGCCTGCGTGAAGACGCTATCCATATATTTCTTTAGAGGCCATGGCGTGCCCATCCACCAGCCGGGGAATTGGTAGATGATGGTCTCTGCTTTCTGAAAGGCCTTAATCTCGTCCTCAACATCATAGCCCTCATCAATGACAGTC
Source organism: Bombella favorum (assembly GCF_014048475.1). Taxonomy (GTDB): domain Bacteria; phylum Pseudomonadota; class Alphaproteobacteria; order Acetobacterales; family Acetobacteraceae; genus Bombella; species Bombella favorum. The sequence goes on along the minus strand of NZ_NWUS01000002.1, from coordinate 256,665 downwards.
TGACTGACAGATAAGCCATGATCGTGCAGGCAGGCCGCAGCAAGGTCCTGGAGGGTGTTGTTCAGCTCTCCTGCGGAGTGGGCAAAAGGTTTTGCACCATTGATGAGATGGATGTGGGCCATGTGTGGTCCCCTTCCGTGATTGGGTTGTGGAGATGTCTAGTTCATTAACAGAGAGGGCTGACGTCAAGGGAAAAGTGAGAGTAGTCTTTTTTAAAAAGGACATAAAAAGGCCTTGATGTGATAGGGTTTGTGGCAATTTTTCTCTTCATTTAAAGGAATATTCTGATTGCATTTAAAATATGGAAGGATATTTTAATGTCACGTTAGCATTATGCCTTGATAGTAGGAGACGTAGAACGATGAAAAAAAGGAAAACTGCCATGAGATTGATCTGCGTTGGTGATAGTCCGAAGAATATGGATGGGCGGCCTTGCTCCACTCTGTCTGAAGCTGTTTCAGAAGGAGGAATCTTTCTGCGTATTTCCGGGCGGGAGGGTGTACTGAGTGCTCTGCGTAATGATCAGTCCGATGTGGCTGTCATTCAGCAGACTAACCCAGACCCGCTGCTAATCCGTACGATTCGTAACAACCGTTTCAGCCTGCCGATTTTGGTCATTGCACGAAACCTTACAGCCCATAACGTGGCGGAGGCCCTTGCTGCTGGCGCGGATGACTGTGTGCCTATTACGGTCGGGCCGGTGGAACTTCTTGCACGGCTAAAGGCCATTGTCCGGCGTGTTATGGATCACGGCGTGACCAGTCAGATCATCACGGTGGGTCGTCTGACGGTGAAGGAAGATACCCGTGAGGTGTTGGTAGATGATGAGCTTCTGCCGCTGACGCAGGGTGAATATGACATTATGTCCCTTATGGTACGCCGCCGGGGTAGCCTGCTGAACAAGGCGGCCATTTTGTCTACCCTGTATGCCGGTCGGGAAAAGCCAATCAGCAAGACCATTGATGTTATGGTGTGCCGTATTCGCCAAAAACTGCGCGCAAGAGGGATTCAGAAGCCTTTCATCACGAGTTGGGGCATGGGGTATCGGCTGAATGAAGAAGCCTTCCTGCCACTTGGTGCCCGTGCAGAGGATGAGGTTGCACCTGTCCAGCAGGCTATCCGGGAGGCCAGCATACCCGTTTCTGCCGGTCTGGGTGTGACAGCCATGGCTGGTGAGATGGATGGGCGCCGTCTTGTAGAAAAGGTGGCCAGACAACCGGTCCATCAGGATTAAGAACGGAGCGGAATGGCATGAGTGAAGAGGCAGACCCTTCGGCAGCTGGAGGCGATGAAACAGGCGCTACGACTGACGGCAAGAAAGGCTTTTCCAAGAAGAAAATGGCTATTCTGGCCGCCGTGCCCCTGTTGTTGATTGGCGGGGGCGTGGGAGCCTGGCAAGCCCATCTCCCTCCGTTCGGTGGGGGGGGGAAGCCTGCAGCCAAGGCTATGGCAGCAGAGGGAAAGGAGGAGGCTTCGCACCGCCTTCTTCTGTCTGTTCCTTCCGCAACGGCAAATCTGGATAACGGTGCCGGGCGGACGGTTTATGTCAAGATGACAGCCAGCGTAGAGGTGGAGGGCGCCGAAACTTTGGCAGCTCTTCAGGGGCGTATTCCTGAGGTGCAGGATATTTTTCAGACATATCTGCATGAAAGCCGCCCGCAGGACCTGCATGGCAGTGGCTTTTACCGCCTGAGGGAAGCGTTGCTGAGACGCCTGCGTGTGGCCTTTGCCCCGCTGAATGTCACAAACATTTATATTACGGAACTTCTAACCCAGTAAGGTGGATCTGGACTCAATGGCGGATGAAGAGGAGCAGGCGCAGGCTGATCAGTCTGGCCTGACAGAAGGGCAGGGAGTGGAGCAGCCCGGCCCGGACACAGAAGACCATGCCGCATGGAATAATACCCCGGAAGAGGAAGGCGTATCCTCCTCCGGGGTCGCTGCGCATGAGGGGGATGATGGTGAAGAGGACGGCCATGCGTTGGACCAGTCCGCTATTGATGCCATGCTCGGTAATGCGTTTTCCGGCTCTGCTATGCGGGAAGAAAGCGGGATGGAGCGCATCATCAAGGCTGGTTTTGTAGCCTATGAGCGCATGCCCATGCTGGAGAATGTGTTCGACCGGCTTGTGCGGTTTCTTTCTTCGACATTGCGTGGCTTTACCAATGATAATGTCGATATCACTATGGAGAACATGCGGTCCCTGCGTTTTGGGGATTACATGGGCGAAGTACCATCTTCTTCTCTGTTCTCCGTTTTCCGGGCGGAGCAGTGGCGAAACTACGGGCTGGTCGTTGTTGATTCGTCCCTGTCTTATTCCATTGTGGACATATTGATGGGCGGAGAGCGGGGAGCCGGCCCGAAGATTATTGAGAATCGCCCTCATACAGCGCTTGAGAGAGCCCTTATTGAGAAATTGATCGTCATTACATTGGCAGATCTGTCTGAGGCCTTTGCCCCGGTTGGTAAGGTTGATCTGAATTTCGAGCGGTTGGAGATTAGCTCCAGTCTGGCGGTGATTGCCCGTCCTTCCAATGCAGCTATTGCGGCCCGGTTTCATATTGATATGGGCGACAGGAGTGGGGATATGGATATCGTCATCCCTTATGCCACGCTGGAGCCTGTAAGAGAGAAACTTTCCCAGCAGTTTATGGGGGAAAATTTCGGCAATGACTCCATATGGGAAAATCATCTCATTTCCGAAATAATGGAAACAAGTGTGACTGTTTCTACCGTGTTCGAGACGGCGTCTTTCCCGCTGTCCCAGATTCTGGCGTTGAAGAAAGGGAGTGTCCTCCACCTGCCAAGCAAGGGAGAAACCCCACATTCTGTAAGGATGGAATGTGATGGAACACCAATTTTTGAAGGTACGCTGGGCCGGTTGCATCGGATGCAGGCTGTCCGGATAGATCAGCGTCTTATCCCGCTGGAAGAAGATCTGACGCCGGAGCTGCTGGCGTCTCTTAGTTCCATTTCGGTGGAGCAGCAGTCAGCAGAACAGAGGGGACATCATGCTTCTGAACAATAGTCAGCTCATCATCGAGATTCTTTTGATGGTTGTCCTGATAGCCGGGATCATCAGCTCACGCCTTATCGTCCGGCGGTTGGGTGTCATCCGGGACTCCTACACAGCACTGAATGAGATGGTTGCTACGCTTGATGCCTCGACAGAGCAGATGAATCATATGTTCGAGCGTGTCCGGCATGAGGTGACACAGGGGGACAGGCGTTTGTCTGTCTTGCTGGAGCGTGCCCGCAATGTAGAAGAAGACCTTATCGACCAGCAGAAAATGACGAAAGAGACTGCCGAGTCTCTGTCTGGTGTTCTGGCACATTCGGAAAAACAGGAATCTGACCTAAATGGTGCGGTGGAAGCAGCAAAGGCCATGCTGCACCAGTTAGAAGAGCAGTTGGAAAAACAGCAGAAAGCCCTTGAGCAAACCAAAGTGGTCGAATCTGTTCAACTAGAGGAAGAGTCTGTTCCTCATTTCTCTGATCAGATTGTTGTGCCCGCCCCGGGGCGGCTGCGCAGCCCAAGGCCTTATTTACGGAAAAATGAATCTGATGGCTAAAGAGCGGTATTTTTCTTTGCTCCGTTATTTTGAAATGCCCTTTGTAAGAAACATGTAAGGTTTCTGTGTTTCTATTCATCTGTCAACGACGAGCTCGTTGTTTTGTAATACAGATGCACAAGGAGAAAAGACTGTGAGTCTTTCTATCAATACCAACCAGTCCTCAATGGTTGCTCTGGAAACACTGAACACCACGCAGAGCGATCTGGCCAAGACGGAAAATGCCGTATCCACCGGTAAGAAGGTTGCCAACGCTTCTGATAACCCGGCTGCTTTCGGTATTTCCTCCCAGATCGGGGGTGATATTGCTGGTCAGAGCGCGGTTAATGATGGTCTGAGCTATGCTTCCCAGATTGTCAGCTCCACCAACTCTGCTGCTAACAGCATCATCAACATTCTGCAGAACGTCCAGAATGCTGTTACCACTGTTGGTAACAACATGGGCAACGAGTCCTCCCTGGGCCAGCTCGACAAGGAGCTGACAGGCTACATGAAGAGCATCGATACCATTGCTCGTAACGCTACGACAAAGGGGATCAACCTGCTGTTCGGTGGTACGGCTGCTAGCACCAGCACCAGCCTGGGCATCACTGCCAACAGCCTGACCTTTGTTACAGGTCTTCAGGGTGATACACAGACACTGACAGGCTATGGCAGCCTGATTGCTTCTACGACTGGTGGTTCCGGTGCTACGCTGACAGATGTTCTGGGTCTGACGACCAATGGTCAGGCCGAAGGTGACCCGACATCCAATAACTTCCTGACAACGACCTCCTCTGGTGTTGCCCTTGCCTACACGGGTAAGAATCCGACTGAGGCTGTTGCTGCTATGGTCGGGCGTGTTCAGAAGGCCATTGTTGCCATGACGAACGTTACGTCTGATCTGGGTTCTAACCAGCAGACCATCGACACCATGAGCTCCTACGGCCAGAAGTCTTCCGACTCTCTGACGGCTGCCTCTGGTGCTCTGACAGATGCTGATATGTCTGCTGAGTCCGCTAAGCTGACCTCCCTGCAGACCAAGCAGTCCCTTGGCATTAAGTCTCTCTCCATTGCCAATGGTCAGTCTCAGAACATCCTTTCCCTGTTCCAGTAAGGGAAAGGTGGCCGGCCCTTTCGGGGAGCGGCATCTCTCTGGACAAAGCCGCGGAAGACGCCGCCGTGTTTTCACGGTGGCGTTTTTTATGGCAGCTGGAGTGTTTCTTCAGGGTTTAAATAAGCTTTTGTAGCCTGCCATGAGGGGCCATAGACAAAGCGGGCTGCCCGGTTGGAGACATCATTCATGGTGGTGCGCAGGATTTGCTTGTAATTTTGGAGATACTGGGTGAGTTCCGGGCACCCGGCTACCGCTAGCAGCTGGTAGTGATATTTGTGCCACGGTTTGGATACATACAGGAAATGCTGCACCTGAATGTTCTTTCTGCTTTCATCGATATCGTCCTGCACATCCGGCTGGAAGGGCATAGCCATTTCGAAGACGAACGTCATGGCGAAGTTCCAGCGGGTTGAGAAAAAATGCACAGACTCGTGGAACACTACATTGAGGATACTTTCGGCATGTCCTGTCCAGTGTTTTTTGATGAGCTGGAAGCCGCGGTTAATGTCCCATTGGGTTATGTTTTTCATGTTGAAGAGCATAAGGCCAGCATTGAAATAGCGGCGTGTGTCGGTCAATCCGGTTTTAAGTGTGTGCGTATGTAGCTCGGCTGGTGAGTCATCGGGGAGAATCGTGTTGCGGAAAAAACAGCGCACGGCCCCTATCTTTTTATCTTTTGGCATTTCGTGGATGAGGGAGAGAATGTCACCAGTCACGATGAGGTCAGCATCTAGAAAGAAGACGAATTCATAATCTGTCATCATGCTCGGTATGAGCAGCGCATAGTACATTTCTTCTGCGGAGAGCCGGTAGTCCGCAAAATGGTGTTGGACATTCGTAAAGGTTATTGTCCCGCCAGCATCGTTTACCAAAGATGTCACCACCTTGATGGTGAAGGGGTCTAGCTCTTTGTGGAAGATAACGAACGGTATGCAGCTTTTGTCAGACACTGAGTCGAGCACAGACCGTATCGTGGCAATGGCGGGGATGACATAGGCCTTGTCCAGAGACATGACAATGGGGACGGTCTTCATGATGGGGTAACCTGAGAAAGCGCAATGAGATCGGGCAGGGCAGTAAGGCGGGGTGTTATGTGATCTTTTCAAGCGTTGTCCACATAGGGTCGAACAGAAGATGTGCCAACTTGTTCTGGGTATCATGTATGACTGAGAGAGCCATCCTTTTGTACTCTTGGACAAGGTCATTGCTCTGCTTTAAAGCGGCATCCATGTCATCCGGGGCGAGAAAGCTGGAAAACTGGCCAAGTTTGATGTTGTGGCGGCTCTCAGCAATGGCCTGACGGCAGGAAGGGGCAAAGGCCTCATCTGGTTTCGAGAAGAGGGGCATCTGGAAGTTCCATTGCTGTGGGAAGAGATGCAATGAGTTACAGAAGAGGTAATTCAAAATAGCTTCATCTTTAGTATGCCATCCCTCGTCTAGTAGCTGGATACAGGCTTGGCTTTCCTCTGCGGAGATGGCCTGCCTGTTGAAAAGAAGCAGGTTGCGGCTGAAGTAACGGTCCGTGTCTTCTATTTGGAGAACAGTCCGGGCCGTGTCTGTAAGATTGTGAAAGCGATCAAGGTCTGTATGAGCATGGTACATACAGCGGACAGCCCCGATTTTTTTCTCGGTAGGGAACTGCTCCAGTAGCGAAAGGACATCCTCCCGCACCAGCGAGCCCGCCCCGATGCTCATGATGAAATTCCGTGAGGTAAAATATTGGGGTATGAGGAGAGGATAGAGCAGGTACTCGCAGATGATGTCCTTGTAGGGAAAACCAGCGAGGATGCGAGGCATGTTGATGAGGGAAAAATCTACCTCGAAAGAGGATAGAAACATCTTCACCAGACTGGTGATCTGTTCATTGATGCCATCATGAAAGATGGCAAAAGCCAAGGCTCGATTATTCCGGGTTGTTTCCAGTATTGATTTTATGGAGACTAGAGCGGGGATCAGATTGTTTTCCTTCAAGCCTATGGCAATAGTCATATGAGGCATTGGAGGGTCCCTATCTGTGGCAACATGACCCTCCTTGTATTCGAACTGTCCCTTCGGCAACAAGTCTGGGATAGCGTTCAGGTTTTATGTGGGGGTATTTTTCAGGGTAGATCGAACCCCAGACTCTTCAGGGCTTGTTCGGCCATGTCACTGTCCTGTTCATGCGTCCCGCCTGAAACACCAAGGCCACCCACCTGCTCAAGCGGTGAATGGCCCGTTTTTTCATACTCGTGGGGGATGGAGTTTAGAGATAATCGGCGAGTGACATATTTTTGGTATCGGCGATGAGAGAGAAAGAGGCTTTTAGCTGGAGGGTGAGATCGGAAGACCGGGATGCCACTTCAGCAAGATTGACGTTGAGACCATTGGAGAGCTGTCCCTTCACCATCAGCTGAAGGCTGGAATAGATACCCTGCTGCTTGGTCAGGGTGTTCTGTGTCACACCGACGCTGGTATTCATGTCGATGAGCTGATTGGTTGTCTTGCCCAATGAATCGTGTAGTTGGCGGACAAGGCTGGTAAAGCCGGGTGTGGTCGAGGCCATCCCTTTCATGGAGGTCATGATCATCATGTCCCGCATGAGGTCCCGTACGGGGGAGCCGGTGGAGGTGCTGCTGGCTTGCCCCCCTTCCGTGGCGACTGGCCCCGTCTGGACGCTGGAACCATCTGGCCCGATGATGGCAGAGGATTGGAGGCGACCAGCCTGATCGGCAGGCTGGGAAAGAGCCTGAGAAAAAACACTCATCCCCGTGCTGTTATCTGCGCTGGCGGTTGTAGCCTGACTGAAGACCTCGTTGCTGTTGCTATCATTAAGCCCAGAGACGAGGCGGGAAATCGTCTGCGCCAGCGGGCTGTTGCTGAGCGTTGAAGGCGATGTGACAGGGGCTGTGGATGTGTTCTGGCCCGCAAAGATGAAGCCGTTTCCATCAGACGTGTTAAGGATTGTTCCAAGGCTGCTTAGGCCCATTCGTGCACTGTCGGCTGCGGTGGATGTGGCAGTGCTGGTGCTGCCTTCCGAGGAGAGCATTCCTAGCAGCTGGGTATTGAGGGATTGTGCAAGGTCAGTAACCTGTTTGAGAGCCGTGGAGCTGAGGGATAGGCGGCTTTGGACGGACGAGAGATTGTCTTGATAGCCATTTAGTTCAGCCAGTTTCGGGCTGAGGGACAGAATGGTCTGTTGGTCGCTCCCCAGTCCAGAAATGCTGGAGGATGTGGTCCCCTGTGAGGTCTGCCACGCAATGTCTGTCTGCTCGGATTCAATTTGCCTAATGCCCGCATTGAGGATCAGGTTTGTTCCGGCGGCACCATACTGGCTGACATTCATGCTCATGGGGCTGCACTCCTGTGTAGGTTGTGGGGTGGGAGGGGAAAACTACCCGGCTTGTGGGGCCGGGTAGGCTGTTAGTGGACGGCATCCAGCAATGTGCTGAACATGGACTGCACCATGGAGACGACCTTGGCATTGGCCGAGTAGGAGTTTTTTAGGGCCACAATGGCAGCCATCTGGCTGTTGACGTCTACACCGGAAACAGAAGAAACCTTGGTGGAAAGAGAGGTCTGTATGGATGTGGCCGTGGAGAGGGTGCTGCTGGTCTGGCTAATCACCCCTGCCTGACTAGTGGTGAGGGATGTAGCCAGTTGGACGAGGCTTTGCGTTCCATCGTAGCCTGTGGCCTGTGTGCCATCCGGCCCGAGGGCGGAGGATGGCGCAGCCAGTGCCCCGGATGTGGCTTCTAGGCTTCCACTCATGGCTTTGCTGAGGACGGCATTGGCAAGTGTGCTGCTGTGACCGTCCGGTCCATCTGCTGTCAGCAGGGATGGGGTCTTCTGATAAGTGTCAGAGACGGAGAGTTGGGAGGAAAGCCCGACCAGTCCTGCTGGTGCCGTTTTCGTTGGATCGCTGGAGAGAGACTGTGCGCTGCCATTGGTGAAGAGGGGCACCCCCGCAGTGTTGAAACGGTTGATGAGTGTGTAGGAGAAGGCATCAAGCTGCGCTTGCATTTGCGGGTAGGTTGAGTCCCGCAGGGTCAGGTTCGCTCCCAATGTTCCATCTGTCAGATGGGAGGTGATGTCTTTCCCGGCCAGCATGATGCCCGACACACCCTGATCGCTGCCATCTGTGGCATGGTACATGCTGGGGCTTAGGGTAGCCGTGGCTTTTGTGGAAAGAGGCCATGTTGTGCTGGGGGCTAGGAACTGCCCATCAGAGAGGCCAAGCTGGTCCGGCCGTGTTGGCAAGCGTGTGCCGTCCTGCGTAGTGACCTGCATGTCTCCATTTGGCTTCTCGGTGAAGTTAACCCCTAGCTTGTTGGAGAGGCTCTGCATGGCCTCTAGGCGTTTGTTGGCGAGGTCTGCCGTATCGGCGTGAGAGCTGCGGGCTAGCATGATTTGTTGGGAAAGCTGCCCGATTGTGGTCAGGTCGGTATTGATGCCAGAGACTGTACTGGTGACGGCATCCTGTGCGCTTTGACGCTGAGCCTGATAGACCGAGGACAGGGTATGGATGTTGCTGACAAGAGTCTGCGCAGCGGAAATGACACCCTGTTGTGATGCACTGTTCTGCGGTGTGTTGGAGAGACTGACGAACGCCGTGCTGACATTCTGGAGATTGTTGGTCAGCGTGCCGATGGTATTGGCCCCATCAGACCCCGTTGTGGTTCCCTGCACGGCAGAAACGGCAGCAAGGGAGTTGCTGGTGGCTGTTAGCCCGGAGACATGGGCATTCTGCTGATACAACGCATCCTGAAGGGGTTTGGAGATGTTCAGCCGATTGGCGGTTGAGGTTGTGCCAACCCCCACACCGGAGACGACTGTGGAGGATGTGTTGGCGGTCTCCGAAACATAACCCGGCGTGGATGCATTGGTAACATTGTTGGATGCTGTGGAAAGCTCGTTCTCAATCGTCTTGAGACCGGATGTGGCAATATTGAGGGACAGGCCAAGATCCATGGTTTCAGTCTTTCTCCCGGAGTGAGGGACTGGCCCTACGGCCAGACACGTCTGGATGATGGTCCAGCGACGTCATCCACATCTCACCCTAAGGTTCTGAGTTTAAGGGAAGTTAAATACAAAGCCTGTATTTGTTAAATAGGCCTTGAAATGGCTAAAATTAGCTACGCCGTTACCTCTGTCGCAATCTTGTCGATGGCGTTCAGCCTGCGAGTGAATTCCGTCTGAAGTAGCTGGAAGTTGAGGTCATATTCCCGTTGGGTTTTGATCATTGCTGTGGTCTCTTCCACGGCATTCACGTTGCTGGATTCCAGCATGCCTTGGCGAATCTCTTGGGCAGGCACAGCGCGCAGGTCATTTTCATTGGCTGGGCGGAGGAGATGATTCCCTTCAGCATGAAGCGTATTGGGGTTATCAACCGTCGCAAGGCCGAGGCGGGTTATGTCGCCTTTTTCTGTCGAGATGATGCCATCCGCACCAATGCCAAGGGGAAGAACTTGGTCATCAGGGGTCAGGGTGATGGGTTGGCGCTGGTCGTCCAGCAAGGCATTACCTAGGGAATCGACCAGGGTTCCATCATCACTACGGTGGAACTGTCCGTTGCGGGTCAGCCGGATTCCCTGCTGGGTGCGGACCATGAAATAACCAGACCCGTTGATGGCAAGGTCTAGTGGGTTGCCTGTCTGGCGCAGTTCACCCTGAAGCATATCCATATAGGTGGATCTGTCCTGATTGTAGGTCAGGGTCTTTTCACCATTAATGAGCTGATCACCATGCTGGCGGGATAGATAGTCAGAAAATAGAACCCGCTGTTCTTTAAAGCCATCCGTGCTGCTGTTGGCCAGATTATTGGCCGTAACCTCCAGCCCTCGTGTCAGCGCATCAATGCGCGAAAGGGCGAGATAACCGGTCACATCCATGGAGACTGTTCCTAAAGGTTATATCATGACAAGAATAGAGACATCATGCCATCTGTTCATGCTTTATGGAAGAGTATCCCATCATTTGAACATTAATATATGGCTTAATTAATGATTTATTCTTACAATTAACCTTGATAATGGTTTTTGTGTCGGTTTATGGGGGAGGCACGGTTAATGTGTTTTCTGTGCCTGCCATTGTCAGGGTGGCCTTGCGTTGCTGGAAACGTGGGTGATGGCAGAGTTGTGAGGATGTTCATTTATGCTGAGATCACTTGATGTTGCATCAACGGGTATGCAGGCCCAGTCCACCAATGTGGAAACCATATCCCACAACATCGCCAATATGACGACGACCGGCTACAAGCGACGCCGGGCTGAGTTCCAGGACCTGATTTATCAGGACCTGCGCCGGGTCGGGACGATGAGTTCCGATACCGGGTACCGGGTGCCTGCTGGGGCACAGGTGGGTCTGGGTGTGCGCACGGCGGCGATCTATCGCATTAATGAGCAAGGCACATTGTCGCAAACTGGCAATGCGCTGGACCTCGCCGTAGAGGGTCGGGGGTATTTCCGTATTCTTCTGCCGAATGGGGAATATGCCTATACCCGTGATGGCACATTCTCCCTTTCTCAGGATGGCACGATCGTGACGGCGGATGGCTACCCGCTGACTCCGAATATTTCCATCCCCAACAATGCCGAGAACATCACCATCGACCAGACCGGACAGGTGCAATACACGCTTTCCGGGCAGCCGAATTCTCAGGTCGCCGGACAGATCCAGTTGACGACCTTCCAGAACGAGAATGGTCTGGCCGCTATGGGGCAGAACCTGTTTACAGAAACGACTTCCTCGGGTGACCCCATCATTGGTAACCCGGAGACAACAGGTTTTGGGACTATCCGCCAGGGTTTTGTTGAGGAATCGGCTGTTAATGCGGTGACGGAAATTACTGATCTCATCACGGCACAGCGTGCCTATGAGATGAACAGTAAAAGCATCACGGCTTCTGATGAGATGCTCCAGACACTGACCAACCTGCGCTAAGGGCTGGAGCAGCATGGCTTTTCTCGGCACTGGATATTGGAGAGGCGGACGGCGCTTTTTGCTGGCTTTTTCTCGGCTGGGTGTGGGGCTGGTTCTGGCTGGTGGGGTGGCTTCAGGGTCGCTCATGGCGGCCACTTTGCGGCCTTCCGGTGTGGTCCATGGCTCTTCCGTCTATTTGTCCGATGTTTTCGATGGGCTGGGTGCAGGGCAGGACCGACTGCTTGGCCCCGCTCCTGCACCGGGTAAGAGCATCACTATTGGGGGCAGCCAGCTTATCGCATTGGCGGATCAGTATGGTGTGGACTGGGATGACCAATCATCATCCACCAGTCTGACATTGACCAGAGCCGGGCATGTGCTGGGGAGGGAGGATTATGCCGCTCTCGTCCGCAAGGCGATCTCGCAGGATGAGGGCGGTGGCAGCATCGTGGTGGATGTGACCAGTTTTACGCCGCTCGTTGCTGGTGAGAACGAATCAGACCCAGCTACGCTTATGAATCTGAACTGGGACCATAAGACGGGGCTTTTTTCCGCCACCGTGCAGCCTGCTCATTCTGTGGGAGAGATGGGGGCGGGCAGTTTCCCGTTGCGGGGTAGTATCCGCCCGGTACAGCCGGTGATGGTGTATGACCACGCTTTGCCATCTGGTCATATCATCCAGCCAGACGATATGCATATGGACCCAGCTTTTACAGGAACTGTGCCTCCCTTAGCCCGCTCTTTGCCAGAGCCGGAGAAGATGATCGGTATGGCACTTGTCCGCACGGTTGGAACAGGGCAGCCCGTGCAGGGGACAGACCTGCGGCGGGCCGTTTTGGTGCATCGGGGGGACCCGGTCCTGCTCAGCTATAACAGCACCGGTATCCGCCTGACCGCTACGGGTAGAGCTTTGGAGGATGGCGGGAGTGGTCAGTTCATCCATGCCCTGAATCTGGGGAGCCGGATGGTCCTCATCGGCAAGGTCATGGCCTCTGGTGAGGTGCGGGTTGATGCATCCTCCACAGCCATTCCCCCAGATTCGGAAGAAGTGAAACGTCTTGGCATCAATAACTTGATGCTGGGTGATGGGAGCCGGCCATGATCCATTCCTTCCGCAAGGGTTTTAGGATGGCAGGCCTTGCCACTACCCTGCTTGGGTTGACGGGCTGTATGGGGGCAGAGACGCTTAGTGAGTTGGGGCATCTCCCCCGGATGACACGGACAGCCGATCCCACTTTAGCACCAGATTATCGCCCCGTAACCATGCCGACCCCGCCGCTTCAGGCCCCGCCGACTGAAGCCGGAAGCCTCTGGCGGCCGGGAAGCCGTGCCTTTTTTAAGGACCAACGGGCGGCACAGGCGGGAGACCTTCTGACTGTGAAAATCCAGGTGGCTGATACGGCCAACGTGACCAACAATACGACAGCATCCGGCAGTGGTGCCGAAGCCTTCGGGATTCCGAGTTTCTTCGGCCTGAAGGGGGGGCTTATGTCTCATCTGACGAGTACTGATGCTCTTCAGACGAACAGCTCTAGTTCCAATAACGGGGCGGGGACGATCCGGCGTATTGATACGGTCACGCTGACATTAGGAGGTGTCATCACGCAGGTTCTGCCTAATGGTAATTTTGTGGTCGTGGCCCGGCAGGAAGTCCGGGTAAATGGTGAGCTGAGGCAGATCATGGTCAGTGGCGTGGTGCGACCGCAGGATATTTCGGAAGATAATATCGTAACGCATGACCGTATTGCCGAGGCTCGTATTTCTTACGGCGGGCGGGGGCAGCTTTCGCAGTATCAGCAGCCCCGGTACGGGCAGAAGGTGTTGGATAGCGTTCTTCCTTTCTGATGGCACAGCCATGAAAAGAACTTGATATGATCATGCCTACAAGGTTTATTAATTGACTAACCTTAAGGTATGTTCCTAATATTCGCCTTAAATGGCCTTCGTTTAGCCTGTCTGGCATGGCCATAATGATGGCGTAAAAATAAAGGGGTAGTGAATGTCGGATTCAAAACAGCCGGAAGGCTTCATTCCCAGCGGTCTGGTTGTAGATAATCTTTGCGGGACCTTGGAAGGGAGCCTGACTATCGCCGGTGAAGTAGAGCATGTCGAGCTTCAGGCTGGCCAGCTCTGCGTCACAGAAACGGGCGTTATGAAGGATGGTCAGGTAGAAGCGACATCCATCATCATTGATGGTAGCGTATCCGGTGTGACCTTCACAACGCCGCGTCTTTCTGCCGGGGCCGGTGCTCGTATTTCGGATTGCGTGATTGAGATGGGGAGCCCGACAGGCTGTGCCATCCATGAGGATGCCCATTTTGAAGGCGATGTGCGTATTTCTGTTTCTCGTAAGGGAGGAGCCAGAAAGGCTGACGCCAGCAAGGTAGAGCCGCAGGCTAGCATACCGGCTGGGGATGATGAGCCAGACCTGCATTGGCCTTCCCAGACGCCTGATATCAGCGAGGCGGATCAGGACGCTGACATTCCACTGGGGGGCTGATGCTCAGCAGGCGTTTCCATCACTATAAGGGCTGGTCCTTCTTCTGCATGATGCTGACGCTGCTCGGCGGGATGCCAACCGTGCGACCTGCCATAGCAGCGGGAGGTGATGCCTTGCCTGCCGATGGGGTGGAGCAGCAGATGCAGGAGCAGCAGCGCATTTTGGGCTCGGCCCGCAAGGCACTGGAGATTCGTTTCCATCTGCTGAATCAGTCCATGGCTGATCTGTCTGACCATGTGGATAATCACAAGCTGGTCCCGCAGGAGGCAGCAGCCCGGCTGGTAGGTATCTACGAGGCAATGCGCCCTCGTGAGGCAGCGGCAGTTTTCAATGTGATGGACCCGCATGTGCTTATTGCCATTGCCGCCTCTATGAACATCCGCAAGCTCTCTGGCATCATGGCCCATATGACACCGGACCGGGTGAATCTGGTGTCGCAGTATTTAGGGGGCGTTCGGCATTTTCATCATGCCGTTCTCTCCGTTCCCGTTGCCTTTGGTGATGGAGGCGTGAACCTGCCAGCCGGACAGGATGCCGTGTCGTCGGATGGTACGGTGGATCATATACAGTATGAGACCATGTCCCAGCACGGGCCTCTGTTGCCCTCACGGCAGTGATGGGACTGTCATGAAAGAGAAACGAATGATGAGGCGGCTTTGCTCCGTTCATGGTCTGTGGCGGCGTATGTTGGTCATGCTGCCTGTTGTTGCTGGGCTGTCAGCCTGTGCGCCGGATTATCTCGCCAGTAAACTGACAGGGCGGGACTGTCAGGCCGGTTATCTGGCCGAGGGAGAAGATTGGTGCAACCCACCGGAACGTGTCTTGCCCCCTCAGCCTTACTGCACACAGAGTTGGAATGGTGTTGATTGCTGGGCACGGCCAGAACTGACTCCCAACATGGCTCATGAAGTTTACGAAGGGCCACGAGGATTGACGACACAGCAGAATGCAAATCGCCTCATGATGCCGGAAGGCAAAGTGCCGCCTTCCAATCCGTATTACGCTCCTTAAAGGTTTATTTGCAAAAGTTGCCACAATTAACCTTTATATCTACTTTACACGCCATCATAGCAAGGTTAATTGGTGGTGTAGTTAAGGTGTCCTCTTCCGAGTAGGGCGGATTATGGTGAATACCGGAAACAGCATGTCTGGCGTCCGGGGTGAAAGCAGCAGGTAGATACCCGTCATATGCAGTTTGATAAGCTCCGTTTGCCGAAGATCATGGAAGGGCTGAAGAGTCTGGGCCGTATGCGGCTTGCAGCCCTTGGGGTTGTCGGTGTGCTTCTTCTGCTGTCTTTGGGGGTGATTGCTTTCCATAATCGATCAGAGCCAATGGCTCTGCTTTATGGTGATTTGGAGCTGAATGAAGCCGCCGAGATGGTGGATGATCTGGCTAAGGCTCATATTCCGACAACAACAGGGCCGGATGGTCGCAGCCTGTACGTTCCAGGTAATGATGTGGCGCAGGCTCGTCTTCTGCTGGCAAAGGCCGGTCTACCCGGTGGTGGTGCCGTAGGGTATGAACTCTTTGATAAGAGCGGCACGCTGACCAGTACCCAGTTTGAACAAGGCATTAATGAAACCAGAGCGCTGGAAGGTGAGCTGGAGCGGTCTATTCGTTTAATTCATGGCGTGCGGAACGTGCGGGTTCATCTTGTTCTACCGCATCGTGATCTTTTCTCTACAGAAACGAATCCTTCTCAGGCGAGCGTCATTTTGGATGTAGGCCGGTCTGGTGCCGTATCGGAAGATGCAATTGCGGCGATCCAGAATCTGGTGTCGGCTGCTGTGCCGGGGTTGCGGACACACGGCATTTCTATTGTGGATACACGAGGTGACGTGCTGGCTCGTCCGGGTGATCCGGACAGTCTCGCCGGGCAGGAATCTTCGCTCGAGAAGCAGCGTCATTCCGAGGAGCAGCGACTTGCGCAGGCGGTGGAAGATATCCTAACGCCCACGCTGGGTATGGGGCATGTTCGGGCCCGTGCCGCCGTAACCATGAATACGGACATCATTCATGAGACGGATGAATCCTACGACCCCAACCAGCAGGTTCTACGCTCTCAGAGTACGAGTACGGACAAGAGTGCCAATACCGAAGCCAACCAGAATACCAGCGTAGGTAATAACCTACCGAATGCTAATGCAGGCAATAATCGTACTGGCTCCAGCGAGGAGCGGACGGACGAGACCAACAATTATGAGATCGGCAAACGGACCCGTGTCATTAATCAGACCCGGCCTCGTGTGTCCCGTATTAGTCTTGCTGTCATGGTCGATGGAACAGTCACGACCGATAAGGCAGGTAAGCCATCGTGGAAGCCGTTGGATGAGACAGAGGTCAAACGGCTGACCCAGCTTGTGCAGACGGCTATCGGGTACGATAAGGCCCGAGGGGATGAGGTTAATGTGGTGTCTATGCCGTTCCGTGTGGATGGCGGGGCTGATCTGCCTCAGCAAGATACGCCATTCTTCACCCGGGAGATGATGATCTATTTGGCGGAATGGATTGTCCCCATTCTGCTTCTTCTGGGGGCCGCTGCTATGCTGCTCGGGCCCATCCTGCGCCGTGCCCGCAAGGGAGCTGAAACAGATGGTACCGCCACCGGTGGCTCTGCGGCCGGAGCCGGCGGAGGTTCTGCCGAGGGTGAGGCAGGACGTAGCGACCGCATTAGTGTGGAAGGGGTGGAAGGCGAGATGCGCCGTGAGGCCCTGGCCCGTGTGGTGCAGCGTGTTGAAGAGAATCCTGAAGACGCCATCGCTGTTGTTCGCAACTGGCTGGCTGAGCCGGAGCCCCCCAAACAGGCGGCAGAAAGCTGAGGAGACGCAACCATGGCAGAACAGGCACTCCCTGCGGAGGCAGGCAATGAAGTTTCATCATCCAGCGTGGCACCACCCAGCTTGACGGCAGGGATGAGCGGTAGCCGGAAGGCTGCGATCTTGATGTTGGCCATTGGGCAGGAACATTCTGCCCGTATTTTCCGTTCCCTTCAGGAAGATGAGGTGCGGGATATTTCGCGGGCTATGTCGTCTCTGGGGCTGGTTAAGGCCTCGATTGTGGAGGCTGTCTGTAGCGAATTCTCGCAGAAATTCGCAAGTTCGGATGGTTTTGTTGGTAGTTACGAAACGACAGAAGATTATCTGAAGCGTGCCCTCCCGGCTGAAATGGTCGAGAAGATTATGGAGGACATTAGGGGGCCTTCTGGGCGGAGTGTCTGGGCAAAGATGGGCAATATGCCCGAAACAGCTCTTGCCAATTATCTGCGTAACGAACAGCCGCAGACGGTCGCTGTTATTCTGAGTTACATTTCACCGGCCCATGTGGCCCGTGTTCTTTCACTCTTCCCGGAAGACTTCGCTACGGATGTCATCATGCGCATCTTGCATATGAGCCCGGTTAGCAAAGATGTGTTGGAGAGTTTGGAAACAACCTTGCGCAAGGAACTTATTACTGCCTTTGGTCGTTCCACAAAGCGGGACAGCTACGCTTTTGTGGCGGAGGTATACAATAATTTCGATCGGAAGACCGAAGCACTCCTGACAGAACAGCTTGGCCGCCGGAGCGAGGAAGATATGGAGAAGGTGAATAAGCTGAAATTCACCTTCGATGACATTAAGCGTCTGACACCGGATGATATGATGCGTGTTATGGCTGCCATCAATCGTGATGGTGAGGCCAAAAGCAGGCTGCCTCTGGCCCTTAAGGGTACGAATGAGGGCATTCGTCAGCTCTTCTTTGGCTGTGTTTCCAAACGTGCCGCTGGCCTTCTGGAAGATGAGATCCGAGGGCTGGGGGCTGTCCGTATGAGGGATGCTGAAGCAGCCCAGATGGAGCTTATTACCCTTATCAAGACAATGGCTAATGATGGGGAAATTGATATTTCGCCCTCCTCTTCCGATGATGAGATCATCGAGTGACGCCAATGGGACAGGATGTGCAGCATCAAACAGGCTTGGAGGCTACGTCTTTTGCCGGGAGCCGGGCTTTCAGTGATAGTTTGGAGGATTTTTCCGCTCATGATCCTGTCATGTTGGCAGGTGTGGAGCAGGGGGATGATGAGGCTGATCAGGAGGAGGAAGCCCCTACTGCGGAGCCGGTTGTCACGCTCCATCCCGATGAGTTGGAGCAGTTAAAACGGGATGCCTGGCAGCAGGGACATGATGCGGGCGAGCAGGCAGCTGGTCAGCAGCTTTCCGGCCAGATGGCAGAGGCTGTGCGGCAGGTTCTGGCCTTCATGGAGGAAGAAGAAAGCCGCCGTCATGACATTGCGACACAGATGGCTGATTTGTTTGTGCAGGGCGTATGCCAGACGGTGGAAGAGTTGGTCGCTGGTGATTTGTCCCGCACAAAACTGGGCCGCCATCTGGCAGAGGATGCCGCCGCACTTGTCCGGCGGTGTGAGGGGCCGGTCAGTCTGACCTGCTCGGGAGCGGATGAGGCCGCTTTACGGGCTGCATTGGCCGGGTTGAAGGGTGTGTCCCTGCATGTGGAAGCGGACCGGCAGATGGGACATCTCACAGTTGCAGCAGAAGAGACACGAATTGTTCTGGACAAGCAAAAATGGGCGGAGGGGGTTCGCCAGCGTGTGGAGGATGCCATGCAGGCCCTAACCCGCCCACCCGCTGCGGAGGCTCGCCCCGCAGTCAACCCGCCCACGGATGAAGAACAGACAGCAGAGCATGAAGGAGAGTAACGATGGCAGAGGATAACAACACAGCTGAAACGGCGCAGCAGACGCACGCACCAGAGGTCGATCTGGCTGATTTTGCCTCGGATGTGCAGGAAGAGGGCAGAACCTTACATGACACCCAGCAGGAAAAGGAACGGGAGCGGGAAGCGATCCTCGATGTTCCAGTCAAGATTACGGCTGTTGTGGGTGATGTGAAAATGCCGGTCCGGGACCTTGTACGTCTTGGCCGCGGTGCTGTGGTGCCGTTGAATCGTAAACTTGGTTCCTCCATTGATATTTACGCCAATGACAGGCTGATCGCCCGTGGTGAAATCACCATCATTGAGGATGATAACATCGCCGTGACAATGACGGAGATCATGTCTTCATCCGCTAGCACATGATGGTAGCCCCCGGTGGAGAGACGCACGGTTCTGGTGCCATGATGCACGCTGTCATGGGTTTTCACATGAACCCGCTTCTAGCCCTTTTGCTTGTCGTAGGGCTGATTTTTATCACTCCTTGGTGTGTGCGGCGGCTGAAGCACCGTATGCCAGCCTTGCTGAACGATGGCGGCATGAAGGAACGTGCCCTGAAGGTGCAGGAAGCTATCCCCCTGGGGACGAAACGGACCCTGTTCTCCGTAGCTGTCCGGGATGCAGAAGGGCGGCGGGCGACAGCCATTATTCTGACAGGTGGCCCGTCTGATCTGTGCGTCGGTTGGTTGGGGGCTGGTGCGGGTCCTACGGCAGAATCATGCCCTACGGGACGAGCAGGACAGGGACAGAGGCGGGAGATGACATGATGGCGGACTGTGCGATGGAAGGCCGCCTGGCCTCTGAGAGCAGGGTAAAAATAGCAGTGGTTTGGCGGCGTCTGCGGCGGGCTGTGCTGTTAGGGGCGGTAGGGGTGTTTGGTCTAGTAGGGGCTATCACGCTGCTGTGTTTTTTAGCTCATCCGGCTACAGCGCAATCCGTTACGCTGGACATGGGAAAAGGTGGTGGCATTGGTGAGGCCGGGACAACAAGCCGCCTCATCCAGCTTACAGCCCTTGTAGCGTTTCTGTCTCTAGCCCCCAGTCTGCTGGTGATGATGACAGCCTTCACACGCATTATCATCACGCTCTCCCTTCTGCGGAGTGCCATCGGTGCGCAGGGGACGCCGCCTAATATGGTGCTGGTGGCTCTGGCCTTGATCCTGACTTTGTTTGTCATGCAACCTACTTTGGAACGATCATGGCAGCAGGGCATTGAACCTCTGATGGATGGCCGTGTGGAAGAGATGGCTGGGCTTCAGGCAGCGGCGGAGCCGTTCCGGGATTTTATGATCCATAATGCCCGTCCGAATGATGTAGCCATCTTCTATCATCTGGCCGGGCTCAAGCCTCAGCCTGCACCAGCCAACGGGGTTGCACCACCTCCGCCGTGGCGGGTCATTGTTCCGGCCTTCATGGTTGGAGAGCTAAGTCGTGGGTTTGAGATGGGCTTTCTGCTCTATCTGCCTTTTTTGGTAATCGACCTTGTTACCTCTAGCGTGTTGATGAGCTTGGGCATGATGATGTTGCCCCCTCCGACCATTTCTCTACCTTTCAAGCTGATTTTCTTTGTGCTTGTGGATGGGTTTCAGATGGTATCGGGCGGGCTGGTTCGCAGTTTTGGCGGGGGATAGTCCCCGCCTTACTCACCCCGGCAGTACCAGAAGCCGCCGGGCAAGAATGGCAGGTGTCAGCTGGGTAAAGCCTTCATTGATGCTGCCGGAGTAGCTGCCATAGGTTAGGGACAGGCCGCAAGCTGCCGCTGTGATGATGCTGCCAATGCGGCCGGATTGTTCCATACGGCTGGCAATCATCGATTTTGCACCATATTGCTGGAAGGCAGCGGCAATGTCCGTACTTTCCTCCGGGTCCATCCCCGCCGGGATGACGAGGGAAAGGTTGGCTTCTGTGCGGGCTACGACATCTCTCATTTCTGTCATGGCCTTAGGGGAGTAGACGCAGAGCCCCGGCAAATCCACCAGAATGATGCGGTTATAGCTGTCGATAAAGCGGGGATTTATGCCGCCATAGGCCTTCATGAGGTCAATGTCGCAGCCACGCAGGATGGAGGCAAGTTTGATGTAACTGCCCGGCGTGCTGTCGCATGCGAGGACGAGGGGCCGCCTTATTCTGCCGCCAGACTGTCGGGCTTGTCGGGCATAGCGGGCGGCTAGTTTGGCTAGAGTTAGGGACTTGCCGGAGCCTGAGGCCCCCCCCAGTGCCATCGGCACCCCCAGTTGTAGGGGGAAAGGAGAAAAGTCGATCATACGTTCTAGCCCTGCGGCGAGACTGCTGCCCGCCATGGCGTTGATCAGCTCCTGCGGTATGGAATGCCACGCCAGAATGTCCGGGATGCTGAGGGCATTGGCCGGAAGGGCTACGTCTCCACTGGCTCCTGGTGCGCCATCTGGCCGGGCCGGGCCAGCAGAACCGGGAGGAAGCTGGTGGGAGGTCTGATAGGTGGAAAAGCTGCTCATGGGTCAGGGTCCGGTGTTGAGGGAGTTGTAATCTGTCGGGAGAATTCAGTTCACTGTAGCGACGGTACGGATACGGGTGCGGGGATAGATTTCTGCCTGCGCCATGACAGCGACCGAGGGGCGGATACGGTCTACGATCATCCGCACGGAATCCCGTGTGGCAGAGGTCGTGACGATAACGGGCATTTCCCCTAATGAGGCTGTTTGGTCGAAGGCACTACGCAGCGCCGTAACAAAGCGGTCCAGCATGGCCGGGGGCATGGCCAATGTGCGGTCATCACCCTGCCCAACCGTGTTGTTGAGGATGTTGCTCTCCCAGTCGGGGGAGAGGGTAATCATGGAGATACAGCCGGAGGCACCAACATAACTATTGCAGATTTGTCGGGCGAGACGGATGCGGACATGGGCTGTCAGCGCCTTGATGCCCTTGGCGGCGAGGGCGTGCCCTTCTTGTATGCTTTCCAGAATGGTGGGCAGGTCTCGGATGGAGATACGCTCCTGCAACAGCGATTGGAGGACACGCTGCACCGTGCTGAGTGAAACCTGTGAGGGGATGAGGTCATTGACGAGCTTTTGCTCTTCAGAGGGCAGGTCATCCAGTAGGGCTTGTGTAGCGGCATAGGTCAGCAGATCGCCCAGATTCTGGCTGATGGATTCCGTCAGGTGGGTGATGATGACGGTGACTGGGTCCACCACAGTATACCCCCAGTCTGTTGCCTGTTTCTTCAGGTCAGGATCAATCCATACGGCAGGCAGATTGAAGGAGGGCTCAGTTGTTTTCTCACCGGGCAGGGTGTTCTGGTCATTCTTGTGAGATGGGCAGATAGCTAGAAGATGATTGGGACGAACCTCCCCGGAAGCAATGTCAATCTCTTTGAGTTTGATGATATACTGGTCTGTCGCCAGCTGGATATTATCCTGAATCCGTACCGAGGGGGTAATGAAGCCCATATCCGCTGCCATCTTGCGGCGGAGTGCTTTGATCTGTTTGGTGATCTGGGCATTGTCGCCGCTGGCAAGCGGTAGCAGCCCGTAGCCGATTTCCAGCCGGAGGAGGTCAATCTTCAGAAGGTCGGAAATGGGCTGTGTCGTGGGGGCAGGCGGCTGGGTGAGGTCCTGCTCGCTTTCATCCTTTTGTGGTGTTTTATAACGGATCCACGCCCCGATCCCGGCAACAGCGGCAATCATAAGGAAGGGCAGGGCAGGCAGGCCGGGCATAACGGCAAACAGGGCCGACAGGGTGGCCGCAATGGCGAGCGGCTTGGCATTACCCCCAAGCTGACGGAAAAGCGTGACGTCTGCAGAGCCATCCGTCCCGCCTTTTGTGACGACAATACCAGCTGCTAGTGAGACCAGTAGCGCAGGAATCTGGGAGACCAGACCGTCACCGATGGTTAGGGTCGTGAAAGTTTTTGCCGCTTCACTGATAGGCATGTCATGGCGCAGCACACCAATGGTCAGCCCGCCAAGAATGTTGATGGCCGTGATAAGGATTCCCGCTATGGCGTCATTGCGGACAAATTTTGCCGCACCATCCATAGCGCCATAGAAGGCACTTTCCTCTTCCAGTTCCTTACGTTTGGATCGAGCCGCACGCTCATTGATGGCCCCAGAGGCGAGGTCGGCATCAATGGCCATCTGCTTGCCGGGCATGGCATCCAGAAAGAAGCGAGCCGAGACTTCGGCAATACGGCCCGACCCTTTGGTGATGACCATGAAATTCACCACCAGCAGGATACAGAAGACGATTCCGCCGATCACCACATCATTCCCCATGAGGAAGCCCCCGAAGGAGGCCACGACATGCCCGGCTGCAAAGGCTCCTTCATTCCCGTGGCTGAGGATGAGCCTCGTTGTGGCTACCTCCAGCGAGAGGCGGAACATAGTCGTCAGTAGGAGCAATGTCGGGAAGGAGGTGAAGTCCAGCGGACGCTCCAGAAACAGCGCCACCATGAGGATCAGCACCGAGGAGGTAATGGAAAGGGAGAGCCCGATATCTAGAATCAGAGTGGGAAGTGGTACGATGAGAATGGAGATCAGCAGGATCACGCCCAGAGCCAGCAGAATGTCCGTTCCGGGCAGGCGGGTGACAATCCCGGAGGCGGCACCATTCGGCCTGAAGAGTTCGGCGGGATTTCGTATTAAGCCGCTTATCCATCCCCCAAGGCCGCTAGCTTCTCCTGCACCAGTAGCCGCCTTGGGAGCAGAAGGGCCAGACTGCTGCGGAGAGGAAGAGGAAGCGGACATTGTCATCCTGACTGATGCTGTGCTGCCAGAGCCCCCCCCAGTTGTGGGAAAGGCCTGTAACAGGGTTTATTAAGGCATGTTATCTATGGATTTTTAATTTAACCATTAAAGCCTTGCCCATCAAGGCTTATAAGGACATGTTATTCTCATGAAATATGGCTTTTAAGGTCATTTAGGAATGAAACCATGAAGAAGGGCAGCAGGATGGTGCAAGTGGAACGGGGGGAGCACGTAGCCGGGACGGAGGATGAACAGAGTGCGCTAACACCACAGGAACTGACAGCCTACTGCCAGAAGCTGGTTGCCTGTGGTGAATTAGAACACGCTGTAGGGTTAGCCATACAGGCAGCACAGAGTACGCAGGATGTGCCCCTTATACTGGCTGCGGGGCTTTTTCTGAATCGGTTTTGCTCTCGATATGAGGTAGTGATTGCCGTATTCCGCAAGGCTTTGCTCCTGTTGCCAGAAACAGAACCGGCGATGGCTTCCGTGCGGGGCGAGATAAAGGTTTTTTTAGCGGATGCGCTCATGGCGGCGGGGCAGAGAGAGGAAGCTATGGCCCTCTTTATGGAGGTTGCCCAGACCCTGCCGGAACATCGGCCACTGGTAGGGGCGCATCTCTCTATGGCACTTCTGGAAGCTGGCATGGCCGATCAGGCCGAGCAGATATTGGCCGTATGGTTGCGGGATGAACCGCCTTCCATCTCGCTCTATAATAATATGGGCTGCGCGCTGGAACGGCTGAACCGCTCCCGGGAGGCACTAACCTACTACCGCCGGGGTATGGAACTATCTTCCCGGCATGAGACCGTATCCTTTGGCTATGCCATCGCCCTTCTGAAGGCTGGTGAGTACGAGGAAGGTTTTGCCCGTTATGTAAAGCGTGTGCCCCGTGTGCCTAGTCTCGAATGTTGGTTTTATCAGGACCTGCCACGGTTGACGAAGAATGTCCCACTCAAGGGAAAGAATATCCTCTTCTATCAGGAGCAGGGGCTGGGCGATACGATCCAGTTCATCCGCTTCCTGCCGCAGATTGCCCGTCAGGCGGGGCGGGTTACGCTGGCTGTTCCACCAGTGTTAGTCCGGCTACTGCGGGAGAGCTACCCTATGGTGGAGGTCTGCCCGATAACGGATATTCTGGATCATCCAGAATTGGCGGGCGAGTATGATTTTTCCTCTCCGATACCGGACCTTCCTTATTTTTGTGGCCTCAGAAGCCCCGCCGATGTCCCGGCCTTTAGTCCGTATTTGGAGGTTCTAGAACGGCGGCGGGATCATTTTGCCCATCTTGTGGAACAGGCCGTGGCACAGAATGGCCGTATAGATGGTCCATCACCTACCGGGCGGCGTTTGCGTGTGGGGTTGGTATGGGCCGGGGATGCCCGAACCAGTGCGGAAGATGTAGCGGCAGACCGGCGGAGATCCACCAGTTTTGCCGAAATGATGGAGGCGTTGGGCCCTGTGCAGGCTGATGTGTTTAGCCTGCAATATGGCTCCCGGCGTAAGGAGCTGGAACAGGCAGGCGGGCCGGTCGTGCATGATCTGATGGGGAGCGTGCAGGACATGGCCGATACGGCAGCCCTGATGGAAAGTCTGGACCTTGTCATTTCCGTAGATACGGCACCGCTGCATTTGGCGGGGGCACTGGGCCGGGAGGTTTGGCTTGTCAGTCGCTGGGATGCTTGTTGGCGGTGGGGGGATCAGGGGGAGCGGACCCCGTGGTACCCCACCATGCGTATCTTCCGGGCGCAGGAACTATCTTTGGCCCCGGTTCTGCAAGACGTAGGCCACCGCCTGCGACAGCGGATTATGGAGGCCTGAGGCATGTCATCCCATAAAGTAGCGATTCTATTACGAACAAAAAACCGTCCACTCTTTTTGCGTCGGGCTTTGGACTGTCTGAAGCGGCAGAGTTTTCAGGATTTCCGTATTCACATCATCAATGATGGTGGGGATATGAACGCCTTGCGGGATTGCGTGGCGGAGCAGAGTGCTCCATGGGGGGAGCGTCTCTCCTGTGTGGATCTGCCCCGGTCAGTCGGGCGTAGCAAGGCATTGGCCCTTGCGCTCGCCGTCTCTGATGAGCCCTACATCCTCATTCATGATGATGATGACACGTTGGAGCCTGCCTTCCTGGCAGAGACAGTCGCTTATCTCGAGAAGGACAAAGCTGGTTTCTTTGCGGGTATCACAACCAGCAATTACGATGTGTACGAACATGTTGAAGATGGCCGTATCATTACAGACAGAAAAACCGATCAATATGGCCTCAAGAGCGGCGCTGTGGTGGATTATAGCCTGTATCTGTCTCACGCTTATGTTGTCATGCCTATTACGTTTCTCTTTCGGCGGTCTGCTTTGGCTGTGGCAGGGGATGTGGAAACGCGGCTCGATTATGTCGAGGATCATGACCTGTTCATCCGCATTATGCTTGCTGGAGAAATCGGCATCATTGGGGACTTCCTCTGCTCTTATCATCATCGTTTAGCAGCTGGTGGCGCTAATGATACGAGCTGGCATGAAGTGCCGTATGATTATTCAATTACCTATAAAAACAGCGTGATACGCAAAGCCATACAGGGTGGTGACCGCCTGCGGCAGTTGCAGGCTGGCTTCATCCAGAGCAACCATTTAGAGCGGCATTATATGATGCAGCTTCAGCAGCAGGTGGCTCAGTTGCAGGAAGGCTTTGTGAGTCTTTCCAATATGATGATGGAGCTTCTGCCACACCTCAAACGCTGAGGTGGCTACTTAAAGAGAGTCTGTCTTCCTCATCAGGTCACGAGGGACTGTGAACAGGTCTTCAATAGGCCGGAACATAAGGCATGGGGCTGACGGTATGGACAGGCATAGCCCGATAGGTGGCGAGGCTGCGCCCATT
Organism: Bombella favorum; assembly: GCF_014048475.1. Classification (GTDB taxonomy): domain Bacteria; phylum Pseudomonadota; class Alphaproteobacteria; order Acetobacterales; family Acetobacteraceae; genus Bombella; species Bombella favorum. The sequence continues at coordinate 230,291 of NZ_NWUS01000002.1, read as the reverse complement.
CTGTGAGCTTTTTATCCTTTGATGCGGTGGTGGTGGCATGGCAGGTCGGAAATACCCCCGAAAGGGACGGAAAGGGCGGTGCCCTTGTGGGGTGTTCTGGCCCGGTGTGGCTGTGGCGGTAGGTTGGTTCGTGGGCGGTAAAGGCTGTGTCGTTTCTTGATGGCGCAGTGCGGCCAGAAAACTAGCTGGCCCGTTAGTTGCATGGGTAATGCCCCCTCCAGAAGGATGCGCTCCCGATGAAAGGGAGGAGGCTGATTGAATAACGAAAGGCCGGTAAGGCACCGTTGTGTGTGCCGGGTGGTTTTGGCTGATGCTGGAATGGTTCCCCGCTACCGGCATGGTTGCGGCCGGGTACGGTGGGGTGGGTAGCGGTGTGTGTGGTTGGGGCGTGTCCAATGGTGTGGCCCATTGCTGGAGAACTTGTTGCAGATAGGGGGTTCCAAGTGTGCCTGTCTGCGAATGATAGGCGGCGGCGGCTCGTGGCCAGCTGCCTGTCTGATCTTTCAGTTTCTGTAGGAACAGCCCTGCATAGCGAGCATTGCTGTAGGGGTCGAAAGCCATGTCCAGAGAGGGAAAGGCTGCTGGATGGTGGAGAAGATTGACCTGTAGGCAGCCGACATCAATGGACTGTATCCCTTGTTGTTGAAAGCTTTTTACGGCCTCCACGGCCTCCTGTCGGGAGGCATAATAATGGCCCGTGCCAGCAGCATTTATGCTCCAAGGCCATGGGATAAGGTTGCCATTTCTATCCGGTCGCCCCGTTTCCACCCGGCTGATGGCGGAGAGAAAACCATCCGGCAGGCGTAGGGCACGTTCTACCTGCTCTGTGGCGTTGCGGCAGAGGTGCGACTGGGCAGGGTCCAGAGGGGAAAAGAGATTCTGTGCCGTGGCGGGTGGGCTAATGATCGCTCCCAGCAGCAGGCCTAAAACATATTGTATGGCAGAGCGGGACAAGGAGCCGGGGCGGAGGCTGTGGTACCGGGAGAAGGCTATCATGTGCTCATCAAGGCTTTCCATCAGGAAATATTCAGGCTAACAAGGCTTAATCATAAATAATTTACCTTGTATATTCCATATATAAGGTTAGATTGGAGCGTAGGAGACTATGCTTGATGTTTTTAAAGAGCTGTTGCGCCTGGCTGTCCCGAGGTCTGAATGGAGCTCGGCCTGCCTGTCGCTATATGATGTTGGTGACCTTCGGGTGCGTGCTGTCTGGCATGTTTTTGGGTGGCTCGGCCCATGCGTCTGCGGTCCGCATCAAGGATATTGTGGATTATGAAGGCATTCGGGATAACCAGCTGGTGGGATACGGGCTGGTTGTCGGCCTGAATGGCACCGGAGACCGGTTGACCAACACGCTTTTTACCCGTGAGACATTGGTCGGGATGCTCAATCGTCTCGGCGTTAACATACGCGACAAGGCCATCCAGTTACAGACGCATAACACCGCTGCTGTCATGGTTACGGCCAGTTTGCCGCCTTTTTCGCATGGGGGAAGCCGCATCGACGTGACGGTTTCTGCTGTGGGTGATGCGCAGAGTTTGACCGGTGGTACGTTGATTGTCACCCCCCTTCAGGCGGCTGATGGAGAGGTTTATGCCGTGGCGCAGGGCTCTCTTGTGACGAATGCTTTTACAGCCCGAGGGCCGGGGGCGGTCGCTACCCGGAACGTGCCAACCAGCGGTCACATCGCCAACGGCGCCGTGGTGGAGCGGGAGGTGCCTGTGCTGCTGGGTGCTGGTGGGGTCATCCATCTCTCTCTTAAGAACTCGAATTATACGACAGCTGTTCGTATTGCCACGGTCATCAACCGGCATATGGGCCGGGGAACCGCCCGTGTGGATGACCCCAGAACAGTGGCGGTCAATCTGGCGGGGCGCAATGTGTCCGAAGCTCTGTATGAGATCGGGGATTTGACCGTCACACCGGATACGATGGCCAAGGTCATTGTAGATGAAGCCGCCGGTACCATTGTCATCGGGGATAATGTCCGCATCACCACGGTGGCTATTGCGCAGGGGAATTTGACCGTGCAGGTGACGAATAGCCCCGAAGTGTCCCAGCCTAATGCCTTTGGTGCAGGGCAGACGGCGGTTGTTCCTAGAACGCAGGTCAACGTTACGACAGACCGTGAGCATAAGATGGGTATTCTGTCGGATGGCCCATCTCTGGCCAACCTCGTGACCGGTCTTAACGCTTTAGGGGTCGGTCCTAGAGACATGATTAGTATTCTTCAGGCTATCAAGGCGGATGGGGCGTTACAGGCCGAGTTGGAAGTGCGCTGACCACAGGAGCAGGGCAGTTCCGGTCTGGTCCTCTGTCTTTATATGGAAGGAAAAGCTGAATCATGAGTGTTTCGTCAGTCTCGCATGTAGCGTCCATGCCTATGGCGACTCATGCTGTGGGAAAGCCGGCGGCCCGGAGCCAGCCCCTTTCACAGCAGGATGAAAGCAAGACGCGTAAAACCGCACAGGATTTCGAGGCCATGGCTCTGGGGGAAATGCTCCAGCCTATGTTTGATACGGTCGATAATTCCGCAGCCCCCTTCGGGGGTGGCAATGCAGAGAAACAGTTCCGCTCCATGCAGGTGCTGGAGTTGGGGAAAGAGGTCGCCCGTAGCGGTGGTGTGGGGATTGCTCATCAGGTTTATGGCCGGATGAAAGCCATGCAGGAAAAAGCGGCCCAGAGCGGTGGCAGAGTAAAAGGGAACAGACCATGACGTTACGGAAGCTTGGTAAAACCGTGCGTCGGTTTGCTGAACATTTCTCCAGAGGGGACAAGGATGGTCAGGGGCTGGATGGTTCCTTCCTGCCCCACCTCATGGGGGCCTTTACCAGAGCCGCTGATATCATGGTGCGGGAGAATCATTTCTTGCAGAATAATGATGTCTCGGCCGCTGCGGCACTTCTACCGGAAAAAACCTCCACGATGGAGGAGTTGGCCGCTCTTGTTGCTCAGGCACGTAAGAATGGCGTACGGGCGGAGAATCTGTCTTCCAGCTTCCAGCAGGTGCAGCGGCGTTTTGTTGAGGTGTCTACCCAGAATAGTGAGCTGTTGCAGGAAGCCCTTGTGACGCAGGAAGCCGTGATGAAGCTGCTTATTGAGAGTGCGGTAGAAGCCAATCGGCATGGCTATAGCCGGACAGGAGAAGCAGGGTCGGATACATCCTGCGGGTCGCTTTCGCTGAATGACCGAGCTTGAGCAACGGGCTTTTGGCCCGTTGCGTTTTTTACCAGTAACCACCGATCATGTGGCGGGGCTGGTTATTGTCCGGGTCTGCTGCCGGACTCCAGACAGTCCAGTCCCATGGGGTCGTGTCCCGATAATTTTCAGCGGTCATGGCGGGTAGAGGTGGGTCCTGCGGCGGATGATGAGCGTGTTTGCGCTGCATGATGGCCCGCATATGCGCCTGTAACGTGCTGTAAGCGGCTTCATCCCCCATATAGACACAGCCACAAGCTAGTGGGTCGGCATAGAGATAGATGCGTTGTCCCTCTGGGCTCATGCGGTAGGTTAGGCTTCCGGGTGGTAGACTGTTCATGAGGGCAAAACGGGCCGTCGTATTAGCGGCATGTGCCACGAAACCGGCGTGGCTGAGCAGACTGCCTTTCTCCAGATACGGGGCAGCTGGCCGTGTGCACCCAGTCAGCGTTAGGCTTAGCAGAGCCGTGCAGGCAAGCGTTGAGAGCGCAGGCGGGCAGGTGATTTTTATGGGCATGGTGCTTAGTCCCGGTTCAGGCTTTGGGCTGTTAAGTTGTCCGTCAGGACAAGAGGCGGGACGCAACAATAGGCCTTCATGTCCACATAATGGCGATTCATGAGGTGATCAATGCTGGTACTCAGCAGGGTTCTGTTGCCAAGTGAGGGATAATTGATGGGCAGTGTCGTCATGGGCAGGCAGCGTTTCATGAGAGAGTGCGCCCCATGGGGAGATACAGCATAACCACATATGCCAAAGGCCTGCTTCAGGCGGAAGGGCAGTGTTTCGACCGTCTGATGGCGGAACTCTTCGATGCCACGGCGAACATCATTCTGATTGAAATGGGCGAAACAGTCCGTCTGCCCCGGCAGGACTTCATAATGCAGGGGCGCATCGGAGTTTTGGCCCCACAGGATGACCTCCCAGTCCTCTGGTAGCTGGTTGATGATCTGTTGGCTTTTCTGCTCAAAGTTTTGGCAGAGGAACGCATCATCTTCAAAGATGGTGGCAGGCTCTCCGCTCTTGGCGATGGTACCCCACAAGGCAACATGAGTGAGCCCCGACCCGACAGCTCCCGCCGTAAAACGGCAGTCCTTGCTAAGGAGGTCAGCTTGGATGACGCCCTGCCTATCCAGCGTTTTGCCATCAATGCCGGGGGCGTGGATGATGTCGGGAGCATGCTGGTTGACCCGCCGAAACCTCTCTAGTCGGTCCGGTGTCCGGGTAAGGCTGATGACGTAATGTTTCATGGCTATCCTTCTTGTCGTACCGCTCTTATCACATGCTTTATAGTGGATATATGGAATGATTGTAGGGCGCATCATATGATACTATGGTTAAAGTAAGTCCTTTTTAGCCTTATGTTAATTATTAATGCTTTAATGTTGAGCGGAATGCTGGCAGAGGTCATGTCAGCGACATGCTTCTATGGAGGGAGGTGGCTTATGGGACTTAGTGGCATTTCACCCGTGGCGCAGTTTTTGATGGCCCAGAAGAATGAGGTCAAAGCAGCGGCTGACAGCGTGAAGGGCGACAATACGGCTAAACGTATGGTGGCGGATTTTCAGGATAAGGCACCGTCCATCACCACGGCAGACCAGTTAATGCGGAATTATTCCGCTAACCAGGTAGTGTTGAAGGCTTATAACTTGAGCTCTCTCGGGTCGCAGCAGGCGATAGAGAAAGCCTTGTTGACGCAGGACCCCACCTCATCCTCCTCCCTAGCGCGGACATCGCAGAACGCTAGCTGGCTGGCTTTTGCTGATGCATTTTCTAGTATGGGGGCAGGGCATGGCACGGCTTCTGCAACGCCTTTTACATCCGACATGATTGCCACGACCGTAAGCTCTTATGAGCAACGCCAGTATGAAACGAGCGATGCCCAGCAGAAGGATGGCGTGGGTGATGCGCTCTATTTCACCCGGAAGATGCAGTCCGGTACGGTGAAGACAGTGAATGACCTGATGGCGGACCCTACCTTGCTACGTGTGGCGGAGGTTGTCAGCGGGTATGACCCCGATCAGTTTGGTGCTCTGGACTTTGACCAGCAGAAACGGATCATTAGCAACAAAGTAGATATGAACAGCTTTTCCAAACCTGATGCTGTTCAGCGTTATGCAGAACGTTATCTGACACAGATACAGATACATCCTAGCTACAATAGTGATGATAAGCCCGCCAGTATGATCGATCTTTTTGGAGGGGATGATGGTGGGGATGGCATTCTCGCTCTGTTTGGCGGCAGTAGCGACGGGACGTCGTCCTCTGGGCTTTTCTGATGTTTGATCCGCTCTTTCTGCCAGATATTGAGGCCCAATGCCGGGATGTACAGGAACGGCATGTGATGTTGTCTGTCCAACTGTCTCGGCAGAGGGACATTATAACCGCCCTGACAAGTGTCATCCATCCCGCAATAGCGGACGCCCCGATAGGGGAATTGTTGGGCCGTGTTGTGGATGTGTCAGGGCTATGCGTTACCGTAACTGGCATGACCCTGTTTACAGCCGTGGGAGACCAGATACGGATTAGAACGTTGGATGGTCGGGATGTTCTGGCGGAGATTATTGCGTTCCGTCACGGGCAGGCTCTAGCCATGACGTACGAATCCATTGAGGGCATTGGTGCTGGCTGCCCTGTTTTCCATGTTCTGCATGGGCATGGGCAGCAGGGTGCGTCGAGCAGTTTGGCGGTTAATAAGTCGTGGATTGGCCGTGTTGTGGACCCTATGGGCCAGCCTTTGGATGGTAAAGGGCCTCTTCTGCCATCGGCCATACGGCAGCAGCGCCATGCCCCCCCGCCAGAAGCAGCAGGCCGGGCCCGTCTTGGGCCACGGATTGATCTAGGCATCAAAGCGTTGAATCTGTTCACGACATGCCGTCAGGGGCAACGTCTTGGGCTTTTTGCTGGGTCTGGCGTGGGGAAATCCACACTTATGGGGATGCTGGCGAGAGAAACGACCTGTGATGTCACGGTTATTTCCCTTGTGGGGGAGCGAGGCCGGGAAGTCCGGGAATTTATGGAGGATGATCTGGGGCCAGAAGGGTTGGCAAAGTCTGTTCTGGTTGTCGCCACATCGGATAGTTCTGCACTGATGCGTCGAGAAGCTGCCTATAGTGCTATGGCGGTGGCTGAATATTTTCGGGATCAAGGTAAGTCCGTTCTGTTGCTGATGGATAGCGTCACGCGCTTTTGTCAGGCCCTGCGGGAGATTGGTCTTTCTGCCGGCGAGGTACCAGCCACCCGTGGTTATCCGCCTAGCGTGTTTGCTACGTTGCCTCGCCTGTTGGAGCGAGCCGGTCCGGGCGCTCTGGATGAGAAAGGCCGGGCAGGTCAGATGACGGCTTTCTTTTCCGTTCTTGTGGAAGGTGATGACCAGAACGAACCGGTAACCGATACGGTCCGGGGGATTCTGGATGGTCATGTTGTGCTGGAGCGTTCCATTGCCGAATCGGGTCGGTATCCCGCCATCAATATTCTGCGGTCTCTTTCCCGCTCTGTTCCAGGCTGTAATAGCGAGGATGAAAATGAACTGACAGTTCGGGCACGGCGGCTTCTTTCCCAGTGGGAGGAAGTGCGGGACCTTGTGCGGTTGGGGGCTTATAAGGCCGGTAATGACCCTGAGGCGGATCTCGCCGTACAGCTTGGCCCGCAGCTAGAGGAATTTCTCATCCAGAAGAAGACGGAGTGTGTGTCACTCGAAGACGCCTTTGCTGGTCTGCGACAGATTTTGTCACAGGGTGAAGGGTCGAACGGGTATGCGGCGTAAGGCTTAAGGAGGAGAGATCATGAAACCGGCACGCTTTAAGGCGCTGACATCGCTTGGCACGCTCCAGAAGCGGAACAGCAATCTGGCTCGGATAGAGTTGGCTCGTTGCTTGGCAGAGGAAAAGCGGATTGAAAATAGCATCATAGAGCTAAAGAGCCAGATGCAGGAGAACCGGATTCTTGTCAGCAAAGCCCGAGAAGAAGAAGCGCAGGATCTGACATTATGGAACGGATACCGTTACTGGTTGCCCATAGCGCAAGAAGAGTTGGAGCGGCTGGAACAGGCACTGGAAGACGCCCGACAGGTGAGTGGAGTGGCACGGAATCGAGTGATGGGACTGGTGCGGGAGCAGGAAGCAACAGACGGTTTGCTGCGTCATGAGAAGTTGGAGCGGGTTCAGAGAGTGCAGCAGCAGGAACAAATGAGCCTTGATGAGCGGGCACAGCATCAGAAATTTCTGGAAGGGTTAGAAATGTAAATAAAAGGTTTAGAATAGATAACATAGAACCTTCTTTGCGGTTTTATTATTGTTAAATCGCCTTTGTTTTGACGCTAATTTAATTTTATTCCTTATAAAAGCCTTGAGGCTCAATAATTTGCTGCGGTATCCTCATGTCTAGATAAGCTTTATCATGTCCTTTTTCTAAGGGCAGGCTTCATGGAGGAAATAGCAACGATGCAGACGGGGACGACACCTTCAGGGAAGATTATGCTGGCAACACCCTGTTTCGGTGGGATGGTAACGACTGGTTACATGCTGTCCGTTATCGGCTATGCCTCCAGCGGTCAGAGTATTCCCATGACAGTTATGCATGTTGGTGATGATGCTCTGGTGACACGGGCGCGCAATACGCTTCTTTCCAATTTCTATTTTCGGTCAGACTGCTCGCATCTTCTTTTTGTGGATGCTGATATCAGCTTCCCTGCTAATGCACCGACACGTCTCTTTGAATCTGGGAAAGACGTGATCGCCGGGCTGTATCCACTGCGTGACCGTTTCTGGGATGATGAGACAAAACATAACATTCTAGCTGGTGAACGCCAGCAGACAGCCTCGCTGCGTTATGTCGGCGAGACTTCCGCTATGCATGAGACCTACGAGCATGGTCCCCTGTTGAAGACAGCCTATGCTGGAACAGGTTTTATGATGATCAGCCGTCATGCGATCAGCCGTATGATCAAGGCTTATCCGGAGCTGGAATATAGGCGTATTGATGCGCCAGCAGGTGAGGATGGCCGTCGCTTTGCACTGTTTGAGGGCAGTGTGGATGCCGAGAGCGGTACGTACCTCAGTGAGGATTACACCTTCTGCAAACGTTGGCGGGAAATCGGTGGTGAAGTCTGGTTGGATACGTCCATCGAACTGACCCATACCGGTACGGCATCGTTCTCCGGCATGCCGTCCGTGCGTGTGGGTATTGCCCATAATCGGGGTCGTTGATGATGGCTGGGGCGGTTAGTTGCCTGATGCTGATGGGTGAAGCAGGAGGATGGTGCTGTCATCATGGCTAACAGGAAGAATAGCCGTCCCATTATCATCAAGCGGGAAGAAGTGGTGGAGGCTGGTCATCACGGTGGTGCTTGGAAGGTGGCCTATGCCGACTTCATGACCGCCATGATGGCGTTCTTTCTGCTCATGTGGCTGTTGAATATCACCACAGATGAGCAGAAGCGTGGAATTGCCTTGTTCTTTAACCCAATGGCGGACAGAACCGGCAAGGCAACGTCGGATCAGGCTTTGCTAGAAACATCCCCTCTTTCGGCGCCTTCTGCCTTGCGGACGGTCCATAATTCTGACCATGAACCACCGCCGAAGCCGGATTCCTCTGAAAATCATCCAGAGGATCAGGGGCGGAGGGGTGGTAAAGCCGATGAAGGAATTCTGACCAATAGCGGTATCAGCATCCTGCCCTCTAGTACGGCAGATCGTCCGGATGAAGTAGGTGTTGGCCGGCCGGAGATCATTCCGTTAGGTGGGCCCAAGAGCGGCGCAGCAGAGAATATCGGGCAGGTTGGTCAGGGTAATGAAGCGGTGGATGGCAGTGCTGGCACCTCGTTTGTACAGTCTTCTAGTGCGTTGCATGGCTATGGTGCTACGGGCACTGGGGGGGCTCTGCATCAGGCAGTGCAGGAAGATGCCCATCTTCGGCAGACGATGGAAGGGCTGAAGGCCAGCATCGCCCATGAGGCCGGGTTGAGTAGCCTGAAGGATAATCTCGGTTTCCGAATGGGGAGTGATGAGATCCGCATCGAGGTGCAGGATACTGCCCATAAACCGATGTTCGATAATGGTGAGACCATGCCCAACAAGGAAGGCATGGCCCTGTTGGAGCAGATCGGAGCGTGGCTTGGCGGCCTGCCAGAAGATATCTCCATTGTCGGGGAAACAGACGGCGTTCCGTACCATCTGCGGAGGGTCAATCCGCATGGCCTATCCAATTGGACGTTGTCGGAGATGAGAGCAGACCGTGTGCGGGAATTGCTAGTGCGGGCTGGATATCCGGATAGGCGGATTAGGAGCGTGGAAGGGCGCGCAGATCGTAGTCTGGCCGACCCTGCCCACCCTGAAGCACCAGAGAACCGGCGGATTGTCCTACTTATCCATCGTCTCCATGCGTTGCCTGCATCTTTTCAGGGGAACACAGCTGCGCCCTCACAGGGAGGCGCACAATGACAATACAGGATGGGAAGAAGAAAAGCGGTCCCAAAGCCGTTTTGAGAGAGGAACGATAGGATGCTGTATATCGGTGGACTGATTTTTGCACTGCTTTGCGTGTTTGGTTCCTTTGCGGCCTCAGGCGGTGCGCTGGCCCCTTTGCTGGCATCTATGCCGTTTGAGCTGTTGACCATTCTCGGGGCCGCCGTGGGCGTGTTTGTGATGAGCAACAGCATGGCCGCATTAAAGTCGGTCTTCGGGTATCTGATGTTGGTTGTGAAGGGGCCTCGCCACAGCCAGCAGAGTTACATGGACCTCCTGGCATTGATGTACCGCCTCCTACGGCAAGCCAATATGAAGGGCATTGCCTCTTTGGAAAATGACTTTGAGGAGCCGCAGGAAAGCAGCATTTTTGCGACCTCACCGCGGATCAAGCAGGATGAGAAAACCCGCGACATGATCTGCGATTATTTGCGGCTCATCAGCATGAATTTGGATGAAAGCCACCAGCTGGATGAGATTATGGGGCGGGAGCTGAAGAAGAACCTGCATGAGGATTTGCACATCGCGGAATCATTCTCCGGTATTTCCGATGCGCTGCCTGCTCTGGGTATTGTGGCGGCGGTTCTAGGGGTGGTGAAAACCATGGCTGCCATCAGTAAGCCGCCTGCCGTTCTGGGTGAAATGATCGCTGGGGCTCTTGTGGGAACCTTCCTTGGGGTGCTGCTGGCTTATGGTGTCGTGGGGCCTCTGGCCGCACGGATGGGGGCCATCGTGAAGATGGATAATCGTTATTATGAGACGATCCGCACCGTGTTGGTGGCGTATCTTCAGGGGCAGCCTCCGCAGGTTTGTATCGAGATCGGCCGGAAGGAGATTCCCGAAGAATTTATGCCCGATTTTGCTGCAGTCGACAGCATGTTGAGTGAACTGACCTAACAGACATGATGCTGCCCGAATGAATGTGAGAACGCCATGGTAATGCCCCGTCCTTCACTCTCAACTCTCCCTTTGCCCACCGCTAGCACGGGCCGTTCTTCAACGACCATGCCTGCTGGTAGAGGGAGCGTGCGTTCTTCATCCGGGAAGAACTTTGCCGGCGTTCTGGCGGATCAGGCCCCGTCCGATCATAGTGAAGCAAATATATCCTCACCAGCTGAAAGCGGGCGGGATACAGTGCCGGAGAAAAAAGGGACTGATGAGCCGGCAAAGAGCACAGGGCGGCCAGATGATGCGTCACATTCTGCTGTAGAAGCACAGGATAAGGCGGCTGGTTTATCCTCCGTCGGAGTGAGCCGGGCAGAGGAAGAAAAAACGGAGGATGAAAAGGCGGGTGCTGATCCTCATGCTGCTGAGCAGCAGGAACAGAACAGCCCGCAGGATCATGATGCAGCGACCGCCGCATCTCTGAACATGCAGGCCCTGTCTCTGGCGGCTCTCATGGCATCGCCGCAGCCGGTTCAGGTTTCATCGTCTGGTGCGTTGGAGTCTTCTCAGACTGGCGGAACGGGGATGGCGATGGCGTTTTCTAATGCGGGGTCGATAGAGGCCCTGAGCCATAATGATCAGTTTTCTCGTGCAGGTCTGGGCATGGCCCTGACGGGGAATGCTTTAGCGGGAAACTCGACGCAGGCAACCGCTAGTGCCACGGCTATGTCGGCATCGTCCACTACAAGCCATTTGTCCCAAGCTTTGTTGTCTATGGGCACGGTGGGAAGTGCTGCAACAGCTCCAACATCCGCAATGACGTCGTTTATCGCTGGCGCAATGGAGGGGGCCTCCTCTCATAGTCAGCAGCAGCCCATAGGTTATGGCAATGTGTCATCTGGTCATGCCACCGGTGAGAGGCAGACCGAAACGACTCTGATGGCGTCGCAACAGGCCGCTCAGGCTCCTGCTACAGCGATGTCGGCTACACAGGCCATGAAGGACCGGACATTCCCTACCGTGCAGACGATGAGTTTTCAGCCCAGCACGGCAGGCATTTTGCCTGTTTCGGCATTTATGGTGAATGGTGCATCTGCCACATCTCGTCAGGATGATACCCGTAACGGGCCGGAAGGGCAGCCAGATAGCCTTTTTAGCCTCATGGTGAAGGCGTCTTCCAAAGAGCCGGAGCCTTCTTTGGCAGGGAGTGGGGATCAAGGAAGGTCTGGTAGTGAGCAGGGTATGGCCGGGCATGGCGGTACTGTGAACACGGACGCTTCTGCTGGAGATAGCGGGCAGGACATGCCGGGTAATCTCTCATCTTTTGCTGGCCTTGTGACATCATCTGAAGGTCGCCTTATACAGTCGGAAGCACATGGCGGGACGGCTGGTGTCGTAACGTCCGAGACACGGCAGACAGCTACGGAAACGGGCCTGTCTGTCTTGCAGGGGAGTTCCGCTGCGGGGGTGCTGACTGGGCGTGCCGCAGTTGGACAGGCCGGAACACTGACCATGACGGTCATGACGGCGGATTCAACCTCAGTTCATGTTCAGCTGGACCGTTCGGCGGCGGGTATGTCTGCCCTTTCCCTGCAGGGGCAGGATGATGGCACGACCGAGGCACTTCAGAAGACACATCATGTTCTGGCCAGACAGTTGGATGAAGCCGGTCTGCATGCTGGTCTTATGAAGATTGATGTCCTTCCTGCCGATGCAGGCCACATGGCCGGGGGGCAGGACCGGAACACATCGCAGCATCAGGGGCAGGGGGGCTATCAGGCATCGGGGCAGCATACCGGTCAGTCTTCCTTCCAGCAGGAGGGAGGCTTCTTTGCTGGTGGGGAGAGTGGCAGGCAGCAGGATCAGCGTTCCCGGCAGGGGCGTGATCTCTCTGCTCCGTTACAGCAGGAGCCGTTTGTTCGGGCAGAGGGGGACGATGTCGCCGCCCCGGCCACAACTCGGTCCGTCCGCACGGGCCATCTCAATATTTCAGTCTGACACACGATCTCGGAGGGAGAGTCTCATGGTCAATTCACTGTCTTCCAGCAATCTTCTGGCCTTGCAGCAGGCAACGGATAGTGCCGCTCGTAGCGGGGCGTCCTCTCTCTCCACTGCAGGGCAAAGTGGCTCAGCTGCGGGGAGTACGGAAGGTGCTTTTGCCTCCATGGCAAAGAATGAAAACAACTTTCTGACTCTGCTTACGGCCCAGTTAAAGCATCAGGACCCTAGCAGCCCGATGAATACGGAAAACATGGCGGCACAGCTGGCTCAGTTCTCCAGTGTGGAACAGCAGGTGCAGACTAACAGCAACCTCAATACGCTTATCTCTCTGAATGAAACTGCCCAGCTAACGCAGGATAAAGGGCTGGTGGGGCGTCAGGTCAGTGTGTCTGGCTCTACATTGCCATTGCAGTCTGGGTCTGCGGGTCTGTCCTTCCAGGCTGGGGCTGGGCAGATGGTTGGTATCTCCGTGGCGAACAGTGCTGGGCAGGTGGTCTATCACGATGTGGTGCGGGCGAATAACGGTCAGACCTCTTGGAACTGGGATGGCAAGGATGACAACGGTACATCTCTGAGCGATGGTGCTTACAGTGTCGCTGTGAAGAGTGTGGATGGCCGTGGCAATACGGCGGATGTTCCCTTTACGGTTCGGGGTACGGTTACGGGCATGAAGAAGGGCAGTTCCGGGATGAATGTGGTGATGGGTGATGCGGAGATTCCGCTGTCCAACGTGCAATCTACCAGCTGATAACTATCTGACACGGCATGGTGGTTCAAAACAGGCAGTCGTGGCGTGATGGCTGCCTGTACGATGGATAGGGAGGTTGTGAGGGGGAAATATGTATCAGAATAATGCCATGAACGCTTACCGCTTGGCGGCTAGTTCGTCTCTGTCGGACAGGGAGGCGGATGCCGAATGTTTCCGGCGGTTGATTGCCACATTGGAAAGTGCGGCGCATGAGACGGATGTCATCCAGCGGAATCAGGCCCTTGCCAAAAACCAGCGTCTCTGGTCGCTGATCCAGCGGGCTAATGCTGTGGAGGCTGGCATGGTTGAGACAGAAGATAGACTGCTGTTTGCTCGGATGGCTGATCAGGCGCAGAGGTACGGCATAAGGGCAATACTGGACCCCACCCTCAGCCTTGCGCCATTGATAGATACAGCCCGTAACGTGCTAGAAGGGCTGGAAATGGCCATTAGCGAAGGCTGACTGCCGTTCATCGATGAGCCTCAATGCGGGTCGGTGAAGAAGACGGGGAGTGGTTTGCCCAAGGCGAGGTGCTGGTCCATGATGGTGCAAGCCTCCAATGCCTCGCCGATGGTGACATCCATGTCCAGATAACGATAAGTGCCTAGTCGGCCGAGGAAAGAGACGTTTCTGGTGACCATGGCTGTGCGGACATAGCGGTCTAGCATGGTTGTTTCCCGGGCCAAGCGGATGGGATAATAGGGTGTGTCCTCCGGCCCGGCTAGGCGGCTATACTCACGGAAACAGACTGTTTTGCTGAAGAGTGACGCTTCCCAAGGGGCGAAGTGCTTATGCTCGCTGATGCGGGTATAGGGGGTGGTGGCATCACAGTAGTTGATAACGGCTGTTCCCTGATAATCTCCTTCTGCATCAATGCGTTCAAAATCCAGCGTGCGATAGCCGAGGCGGCCATGACAGAATCGGAAGTAGCGATCCAGCGGGCCGGTATAGATTATGTGGTCTAAATTATTCTGATTCCGGAATGTCTCGAAGGCCGTGTCTAGTCTCACGGTGATGTGGGGGTGGGTAAGGATGGATTCTATAAGGGCGGTGTAGCCTTCTATTGGGATGCCCTGATAAGGATGGCTGAAATAGTTGTCATCGTAATTGAACCGCACGGGTAGCCGTTTCAGGATGGCCGCCGGCAGGTCGGTTGGTGGAAGACCCCATTGTTTGGTTGTGTAGCCTTTAAAGAAGGCTTCATAGAGGGCAGGGCCGATCATATGGAGGGCCTGCTCCTCAAAATTGCGGGGGGTCGTAATGTCCTGCACAGCCTGTTGGTGAATGAATTCCCGTGCTTCTGCGGGGTGCATGGTCCGGCCGAAAAACTGATTGATGGTCAGTAAGGTGATGGGCAGGGTATAGACCCGGCCCTGACTGATGGCCTTTACCCGGTTGATGTAGGGCGCAAATTTCCCGAAACGCTGCACATACTGCCAGACGTTTTCCTGCGCTGTGTGGAATATGTGAGGCCCATAGTGATGGAGCATGATGCCCGTCTGCGGGTCCCGTGCTGTGTGGCAGTTACCCCCGCAATGCGCGCGTTCATCAATGACGGTGATGCGATGGCCTCGTTCAGCCAGATGGCGGGCCGTAACGGCTCCGCTGAAGCCGGCTCCGACAATACAGAAATGCATGGCAGGATGAGCTCAGGGGCCAGTGCAGTTCTGATCGACACAGCTCCGGCTTGGTGGTGCTGGAGGGTAGGTCATACCAGGATAGGGGGCTTGTGTCTGGATATAGGTGTTCCACGGAACGAAAGCAGGTTCATCCCAGCCATTCTGACTGGAAAAGCGTGGGTCCTGATAGTTTCCCCAGAGTGGGGCTGCCCATGGGGCTGGCTTGTCATTTTGGCGGTATCGGTCCTGCTGCCATGTATTTGTGAAGGATGGCGGCGGCGGTGGTGGCGGTGGAAGATGGGTGAACTCTCTCATGGGTGGCGGCGGCGGCGGCGGTGGGTTGAGCAGATATTCACTGCCACCATAAAAGCCATGTGCCTTGGCTGGTAGAGACATGCCACAGGTTATAGCAAGAAGACTAATGGTGATGGCCGAGCGTTTGAGACAGTTCATGTTATATTTCCTGCATCGCGTGAACAGGTTGGCAGTTAAGTTATGATCTTGTCATGATATGATATGCATGAAGTATTAAATGCTAGAAAACAGAGATGTTGTTTTTGTTATATCCTTTAATAACCGTAAAAGTTTTCCACTGGTGTCGGGTATTTAAGATATATTTAAGGATGCTGTGCTACATGGGGCCCGTCAGAACGCTTTATGTGGAAAGCTTTCTGATTGCTTTCTACGCACTTTACGACATGATTGGCCTGTATACCGGGTTCGTGAGGACGTGATATGAGGGCAGATGTCTACCATGACAAAATTTTAGAGAAGGATTGCCTAATGCATCGTATAGCTGGTTCTTTCTGTCCTACGGAAACGGAAGGACGCATGAAGGATTTCCTTTCCGATATACGTGCGCTCGCTGAAGGTAGCATGGTAGATTCTGCTTATAGGCAAGGCAGAATGATGAGGCGTTGCGGCCCCCCCACGCTTTGCCCTACAGGGTGTGGACAGGACAGAAGTCTTTACGAACTCGCCCTAAATATCGGTTTAGGTATGGCTGGTATGGTGGCATTCAGCGGGGATAGCATGTTGGAATGACCTTGCCTTTGCCTTTATAAGGGTAGTCAGGCGACTATGCTGTTGGATAGTTATGACAATCCCGTCTTTTTAGGATGTTAGAAGTAGGCCCGCCGAGAGTGTTTCCGGTGGGCTTTATTTTTTTGAAGGCTATTTTCAAGAAATGGTCATGTTGGCCATTTTTTTGGCTTTTTCCTGCAGTATGGTCATGCTTATCAGATTGATGGGCTTTGTCTGTTTGAACTGGGATCAGCTTGCTTTTATTAGAGCAATGGCCTTGAAAAAGGTCTTATAGGCAAGGGCGCAACAATCATTTAATGTAGCGCAAGGCGTAGGCCGGAGAAGGGAGTGGGATATGACATTACAATCAGCAAGTACGTTCATTGAGAAAGGGATCGGGCGTCTTCTCTCACGGTTCCAGCAAGAATTTTCGTCATCCCAGACATTGAGTGATATTGTCGGTCAGGCGGATCGTCTGCGTGTAATGACAGAAACTCTTTTGGCACTATCCCAGCATTATCCCGAACGGGCTGGTGCGGTATTGAATGTCCTGTCTGGTCTTGCAGATGTTGGCATCATTCATGATATGGCCAGTGCAGCCGATGAGATCGCTGCTCTTGCTCGTAAGATGGAAGCTGGTCTGGTTTCCGAGAAGGAAGGTAGCAACCAGTCGTTCACTGGGCTCCCAGCTCGCTTGCCGCAGCAGGAAAGCTATGGCATGAGCGGGCTTGGTAGCCACTTCGTGCAGGGTATGTCCCCGGAAGTGAAAGAAAAGCCCGGCCAGTGGATTGCAGACCGGAGCGAGCCTTATTGTGCACCGGAAGATTCCGTTTTTAGTGATGAGATCATCTGTCTGCATTGTGGCGGGGCCTTCAGCATGCTGAAGCGTCATATTGAACGGCAGCATCGGCAGAGCCCTGATGGTTACCGTGTTTATTGGGGGCTATCACCGGACTATCCCATGGCTTGTGAGAGCTATTCTACGATGAAGAAGCTGGAGGCCTCCAGAACCGGGCTGGGTCATTATGACCGTGGGAAGAAAGGCCGCTCTCGCATCAAGGCTTGATGCCGCCTAATGGGCATATGAGGTGTGTGGGGCTATAAAAGCGAAAGGGCGCAGAGGATGTTATATACCTCTGCGCCCTTTAGTTTATGGGATGTTTCTAGGATTTTATTGCTTCATAGCGATGGTTTGTTGAAGCAGATTATCCGCTGTTGTCACGGTCTTTGTATTAGCACTGTAAGCCTCCTGCGCCACGATAAGGGCCGAGAGATCGCCTGTCAGGTTCGTTGTAGAGGATTCTACATACCCAACGGCAAGAGACCCGGTTCCGTTCTCCCCAACAAGACCAGTCTTGGGTGTGCCGGACCGTGCGGTCGCAAGATAAGCCTGGCCATCCACAGCCTGAAGCCCATTGACGTTGTTGAAGTTCGTCAGGGCTACCTTGCCAATGAGCTGGCTGTATCCGTTGTCAAACTGCGCCATGACAGAGCCATCGCTTTCAATCTCTGCGCCTTTGTAGGTGCCTGAGGTAATGCTGTCATTGGTCAGGGCACTGGTATCGGCCCCTGTGGATGTGCCAGTTGTCAGGGACGCATTAGAGAGGTCCAGGCTGTAATTGTTGCCATTGATGGTCAGATTTGCCGTGACAGGATTGCCCTTGGTAACGGCTTGGCCGTCAAAGCTCTGCATGCTGCCATCCTTGTTGAAGACGACAGAATGAACTTTGTCCGCTTGGACCGCAGATGTGGCGGAGCTGTCATAGGGGTTAACAGCCTGTACGGACCATGTAGGCGGGGAGGCGGCTGTCTGGGTCCATTTAACGGAAACAGGCGTGTTGGTGGTTGTTCCGTTTTTGTCCTTACTGCTGATGGTCAGCGGGGAACTCATATAGCTTTGCTGACTGTCCGTGGAGGTTCCGAGAGTGGTCGGGCTCATGGTCAGTTTTGTACCGGACAGGGTAAGGGGATTAGCCTGATTGGGAGCTGCAGAATTGTTGGAGGTTACCATAGTGGTGCCGCTGGTACCGCCAATCGTACCGAGGGAGAGCGTCATGGTCTGCTCTTCATTATTCGCATAATGGGCGGTGATGGGGATTTCCGCAGCGGAGCCAGAGGTGGAGGACCCAACAGTCTTACCCGTTTGTAGGTCGGTGATGGAAGATAAAGCACCAGAGTGGTCGAAAGCTACCTGATAGCTGTTCGGTGCAACAGTGCCGTTGCCATCAGCATCATAGGCAGAGACATTCCAGATAAGCGGGTTGGTATCGCTCTCCTGCCATTGCACGGCAATTTTATGCGGGTTGGAGCTAGAGTCGTATGTCGTGGTGGGGGCTGTCGTATAGCTCTGTGGTGTGTAATTTGTGGAGTCCGCAGGTAGCTTTCCGACAGCCGCATTCAGGGTCATGGTTGTGGTGGCTGTCGGTTTGAACCCGATGTTGCTGACATTAATGGGGGTGAGAATATTGCTCAGCGTTCCTGTTGAGTCTGCCATATAGCCATCCAGATAATATCCAGATGTGTTGACGAGATAGCCCTTTTTATCCTGCTGGAAATCACCATTCCGCGTGTAGAATTTCTGCTCGGAGAAGTTGGTTGCGCCTGCATTGGCTGTACCGGCACCTGTCGGTTTGGAGGTAACGAACATGCCGCTGCCAGAAATATCCATGGCCAGACCATTGCTGCTGCTGGTGGCTGTCCCAGAATTGTCGACATGCTGGACGGTAATGGCCTGAACCGTGTTGGACTCCGCCTGCGAGGCCGAATTGCCTGTGATGTTGCCAGCCACGAAGTCGGCAAAGGATGTCGTGTTGGCTTTGTAACCGACTGTCTGGCTGTTGGCGATATTGTTACTCAGGTTGGTAAAGGCGTCTGACTGGGCATTGATACCGCTGACAGCCGTCGTAAGTGCATTGAACACACCTGCCATGATTCTATCCTTGTCTGTGACCTGGTGATGAAGGCTATTTAGGAGAAAACCCTATGAAATGGCTTTGAATAAATCAAACATAACATGCTCATTTCCTGAACAGGGTGTTAAAGCTTTGGTGGTTCTGCCTCTGGTGAGCGCATTGTACGGGAGCCGGGTGTTCTGAGTCTGACGACATAGGCAATGATGGTCGCTACTGGTTTCCAGAATTCTTCAGGGATTTCACTGTCCAGCGGCAAGGCATGTAGGGCGCGTGCCAGAGGTGGGTTAGACATGATGGGAATCTTCTCCTCCCGGGCAACCTCGCGGATGCGGAAGGCCAGCTCATCTGTTCCTTTGGCCACGATCTGCGGTGCCGTACCGCTATTCTGGTCATAGCGGATAGCAACGGCATAATGGGTTGGATTGACCACAATAACCGTAGCCTCTCGGACGGCCTTCTTCATATGGCGGCGGGAACGGCTGAGCCGGAGTTGTCGAAGGCGGTTTTTGACCTGCGGATCACCTTCGCTCTGCTTCATTTCATCTTTGATGTCCTGAAAGCTCATACGCAGTTTGGAGAAACGGTGATAACGGGACCAGACCTCATCCAGCCCGGTGATGACGCATTGTATGGCCAGAACCATAAAGCCCGCATAAATGAACCAGGACTTCATGGCATCAATAAGCTGATAGGTTGTCCATCGTTCTGTTTGTGGTGCTAAATCGATGGTCTGGAGGGCAACTTTATAGAGGATCAGGCCAAACACGGTGATTTTGGCGATGGTTTTGAGCAGCTCAATGAGATTATTGAGGCTGACAATTCGTTTAATGCCCTTCAGGGGAGAGAGGCGGGTGATATCTGGCTTTAACGCTTCGGGGCGGAAGAGGAACCCCGTCTGAAGGAGGCCGCCCATCAATATGGCACAGGCCCCTGTCCCTACCAGCGGGCCTATGAGATGCAGCCCTGTCATGATGGCTTGGAGGGTGAAACCGTACAAGGCTGCGGGATCGTTGGGAACACGACCAAAATTGAGGAAAAGACTGCTCATCTCCCGCATGAACCGGCGTGCCGAGGCGGGGATGCTCAATGCAAAGACGAGAAGAAAGGTACCCAGTGCGACAAGGATTAGAAGCTCCTTAGATTGGGCAATATTGCCTTCTTCTCGAGCTTTTTGGAGGCGTTTTTCTGTTGGAGCTTGTGACTTTTCACCGCCCCCGCTGCCATTCTCTTCTGCCATGTGGGGTTAGGCGGGGGGTGTGGTGGGGGCCATGAGGCCGGGGAGTGTGGAAAGGTAAAGCTGCATTTTTTCTGTCCATGTGCCTGTCAGAATCTGGATCAGAAGGGCCATGAGTAGGATTCCCCCCAGAATCTGGGCCGGAATAGCGAGAGAATAAACCTGTATGGAGGGCATGAGGCGGTTCAGCACACCCAACATAGCCGGCCAGAGTGTCCCGAGTAGCAAATAGGGGGCGGCTAATTGCATGGCGATGAGAAAACTGGTGCTGATAGCCCGGGTAATATCTATGGCCATATCCCCGATGATCATGGCTG
The DNA here is from genome assembly GCF_014048475.1 of Bombella favorum. Lineage (GTDB taxonomy): Bacteria > Pseudomonadota > Alphaproteobacteria > Acetobacterales > Acetobacteraceae > Bombella > Bombella favorum. The sequence continues at coordinate 209,888 of NZ_NWUS01000002.1, read as the reverse complement.
TTACATGCCCCGCTGGGAAGAGTGTATAAGATCCAGAAAGAGCCAGAAGCGGAAAAGCATAGAGGCCAGTGGAAAAGAGAATGATGGGCACCAGAGCACTTGTCATGTGGCTAACTGCTGTGCTGGAGGCCCCAAGCTGGTTATCGGTCTGGATGACACTGGCCATGCCAGTAAAAACGGCAATGATCTGCCCTGCAATGGCGAGAGACATGGTGAGTAGCCGGGCCAGAGCCCCAAGGAAGAAGCCGCAGAGCAGCTCTCCTGCAATCAGTTTGAGGGCCATGGCAGGCATCCGCAATGCCTCCCCCGATACAGCCGTCAGCCGGCTTTGGAGTACGGGTAACAGTGCCAGCGTGATCATTAAGCAGAGGCCAGCCCGCACCCGTGCCGGGGCACCACTCTCTCCTAATCCCGGTGCCAGCATGACAACGGCACTGACCCGGCAGAGAATGATGGCAAACATACCTGTCAGCACAGGTAATGAGCCATGCGGCGCTGTTAGATCAGGCGAACCGAAGAAGTCGGAGAGGGATAACATTCAGACGCCCCCAGCCTTGATGAGCTGGTCAAAGATCATTTCGGCATAGGCATGAATAGTGGCATGCATGAAGGAGGCTGTCAGGATTAGTGTGGCTGTGGCGGCAATGAATTTCGGCACGAAGGACAGCGTAGCTTCACTAATCTGTGTCATGGCTTGGAAGAGGGATACACAAAGCCCCGCCAGCAGGGAGGCTAGTAGAGAAGGAGCCCCCAGCTTGACGGCAACAAGAAGCGTCTGACGCAGGACTTCCTGAACATCAACAGCGTGTCCCATGAACTGTCCTCCTGTTTTTGTTGTATCGGTCAGACCGACATCCGCATGACATCCTGATAAGCACTGACGAACCGGTCCCGCAGGGTCGTGACGGTCTGGAGGGTCAGTTTGGCTTCCTCCACAGAGGCTACGACGTCGGACATGTTGCCTTTGCCAGAAAGGGCTTGAGCTGTCTGGCTTTCAGCAACCTTACCTGTGTTGATGGCCCCCTGGATGGCATTGTTGAGAACAGAGCTAAAGCTGGAGACCGCATCGGTATTGTCGCCCTCGCTTGCGAGTGCGCTACTGGTGGAATTGCTGGATTGGCTGAGTTGCTGCGCACGCCCATAGGCCTGTCCGGCATCAAAATTGTGCGCTGCGGAACTGGTAATGCTGGATAGAGACATGGCTGATTCTAACCTCCTTTTTCTTCATGGGTTAATGGCATGTTTGTAATATCTTCACCTTGATAGCGCCATGTTTTTTATCTTAACATAAGGTTTATGTAAGGTTATTTTCACATATATGTATGCAAATGGCTTTGTTTTTCTTTTTGTATTCGGTATCAGGAGGGGCGGTTAGAGCGATACAGAATGAAATATCAGGGAGGAAAGATCATGTCGGATACATCAGTAGCTTCCGAAATCGGCACAGCCATGCGGCTTAAAACAGTTCAGCAGGCGAATGAGATGCGCAAGGCGGCCATGTCGGAGAAAGCCGCCCGTGTGCAGCTTTCGTCCCATCGCAGCAATGGGGCTGAGGCTTCCATGCAGTTTGATGCGACCGGTCAGGTCGTTCCTAGTGCCAAGGGGGTCCGCAAAAACTCCGCCACAGCTAGTTTTGTTAATTTGCTGGCCTAATGGCCGGTTGCGTCATGCGGAGCCTTTGGCATTCCGCATGACGTAGGGGATTGCGGAAACGGATCAAGCACCACGGGGGAATGTGGCACCATGCTATGCGCTGTTCATAAGGCTGTCTCTAGAGCCATGGCGGGAGATGGAATCTGGCGCAGGGCTGGCTATGGTGTTGCCAGTCTGATCATACTTGGCGGGGCTGTATCTGGTGGTTCGTCATGGTTGCTATGTGGCACGGCTCTGGCAGAGCAGACCACGTCCGGGGCGTCCTCTTTTATGGATGCTGCCTCAGTTAAGTCCCCATCTCCGAAGCCTGTAGCAGACCATAAGCGGGCTCCTGTGAGTGCCCATCATAATCGCCCGCATGTGATGCAGAAGCAGGCGCAACCAAATAAGCCAGATTCATCGTCTCTACATGTGCAGGATCACGTAAAACCGGGTGATCCCCTTCTTCAGGGGGTGCCTTCGGGGTGGGGGGCGCATGTTTTAGGCGTGGGAGCTGCACAGGGAGGGGCTGTTGCGAAGAAGCAGGACCCAGCCGCTCCAGCAGACCACAAGGATCAGTCCCTTAATCAGTTTCTGGAAGAAGCGGGTCGGGAGCAGGCCAGCGCAGCCGGGCCTCGTGGCACAGAATCCAGTCACGTCTCTCAGACGGTAGGTAATGAGCCGGCTGCTTCCGTGTCGTCTCGTAATAGGGTTTTACTTCCTGTTCCCGAGCAGATGGGTATTGCGGCTTATCAGAGTGGGGATCGTTTCATCATTTTGGTGGATGCCCGCCAGCCCATGGATGTCTCAGCCCTGCATGGGGATGGTATATTTTCCCGGTTGGGTGTGACAACGCTGCCGGACCTAACAATGATCAGCCTACCCGTGCCAGATACACGCCAGCTTTATCTTTCTCAGCAGAGTGATGGATGGGTGTTGGGCGATCAGCCGCCACCTGGCATGGATTATACAGATAGACCAGAAATTACTCCTCAACCACGGGGGAATGGGTTGCTTTTCCCCATGCGGCGTCCAGGGCGTGTCTTTTCTATTAAGGACCCGGCATCAGGAACACCGCTGGTCGTGGGGACGACCGCTCTGGATGATGGTGGTCTGCTTTCTTTGCGTAAAGGCAAGGATTATGACGTCTGGCCATCTCTGGAAGGTGTCGTGATTGCCCAACATGAGCCGCCGCAGGTGGTCATGCGGGCCATCATGCAGGGAGACCTGCTCCAACGGGCTGATGACCGCCCGTTGGCGGATATGGACAGAGCTGTCTATGCCAGTGATGTGGACTTGAACTGGCTTGGCCTGAAACATCTGACAGCATCGCAAGCGCAGGAGCGTTACCGTCAGGCTCTTGTGGCTGCAGCAGATTCATCCCCAAAAGATCGTTTTAGGAAACGGCTAGAAGCGGCGCAGGCTGCCTTGGGTGTCGGTGCTTTTCCGGATGCACGGGCCATCATGGATGTAGCCTTGGAGGATGACCCAGAAGAGGCGTTTCGTCCGGATATACGGTTTTTTCTGGCAGCGACTGACCTGCTGACGGGCCAGATGAACGCTGCGGCTCAGTTGGTACAGGAATGGCCGGAGCAGGCCATGCGGGCTACGAAACTGTGGCAGGGCTTGTATGAGGCTCTTTCTGGCGAGAAAGCCAGTGATGCTACTCGTTTGCTGGCCCGGGATATGCCCCGCTTGTTGAATTATCCCGAACCATTGCGGTCGTCCTTATTGCCTGTGGCGGCAGAACTTATCGCGCGCCGTGGAACGCCAGAAGAGCGTGAAGCCCTGAACCATCTGCCGGAAGACAGCAAGTTCCGCTTCATTCAGGCGGTGCGGGCGTTGCGTGATGGTGACGAGAAAAAGGCCACTAGCCTTCTGGAAGCACTTTCGGTGGATCATGATCCCGTCATTGCCGAGAAAGCTATGGAAGAGGGTGTGGCTCTGAGCTTCCGGGATGGTCATCTTTCTGCCGAGAAAGCTGCCCGGCAATATGCCTCCCTGTTGCCGGATGCTCGTTTGTCTGGCCGGGACGGTATTGTGAATATGTTGCGGGCCGGGGCCGATATACGGGCGCATCAGTGGGAGCCAGCGATTCAGGCGTTGGATCAGGCTCGACAGGCCCCCCCACCACACGATGAAGCCCGTATGCAAGCCCTGCTGTCCGCTGCACTTTCCGGTGTTGTGCAGGGACTGTCCGAGCCGGCAGGTGCAGGGCACAAGGTTACACCGCAAGATGAAGCTACCTTGCTGCATGAGGCTGCTCTTCTTAGGGCGCATATGCCGGACTTGCCCGCTAGTGCGAAGAAAGGGGACCTGCTGTTGGCTTACGGTAAGCTGCTAGGCAGGTTGGGGCTGGATGAACAGGCCGGAGACGCCATGAGTACGGCCATCCCCATGATGACAAACCCACAGGACAAAGCCGCAGCCGGGGATGCTTTGGCCGAGAATGAAATCAGGCGAGGCCTGTTTGATAAGGCTTCTGACATACTGGCAAGCACAGGCAATACGTCTCTGCCTGCACAGGAAACTGCTAGACGGACCCGCCTTATGGCCAGTATGGCAGCGGCCTCGGGCAAGCCGGAAGTGGCCCTGTATCTGCTGGGGGCGGATCAGGACCCGCAAGCGGCGGATATGCGGGCGCATATCCATGAGAACCGGGAAGAATGGTCCCCTGCCATTACAGACCTGCGCAGCATGGCGGAGCAGCTTTTGCCGCCACAGGGAGAGTTGACGGTGGACCAGCAGCTTCTTGCCCTCCGTTTTGCCTCGGATGCCTCCCGTGCTGGGGATGCGGGAGCATTGGAATGGATACGCAACCGTGTAGGAGATCGGCCTTTTGAGGGTGATGCCGGGCGGATGTTCCGTCTTCTTGTGTCTGTACAGCAGGCCCCGTGAACCCACGAAGCAGGAGTGAAGTGAGATGAGCATGACGCATACAGGCGGAACGGACCTTCTAAATCTGGCGGAACGGCGGATGAGCTGGCTTCAGAACCGTGAATCCGTGCTGGCGGGTAATGTGGCCAATGCCAATACGCCCCATTACAGCCCTAAGGATGTATCGCCGTTTCAAGGTGTTTTGGAGAATGCCCATACCATAGCACTGAAGCGCACGCAGCCGGGGCATATGTTGGGGCCTGCGGGGGAGACGCATGCCCGCAAGCAGGGCGGGCGGGCCTCGCTAGACGGTAACCGTGTAGTGCTGGAGGACGAGCTGGGGAAGATTGCCCAGACGAGTGATCAGCAGCGTTTCGCCACTACTGTTTATGGCCGATACATGGGGCTTTACGGCATGGCTCTTGGTGCAGGTGGCGGCGGACAGTAAGGCCCGGGCGGGCAAAGCGGGACAGGAGAGAGGAGGATAGAATGGATTTTTCCGATACAATTGGTGTTTCAGCCGCCGGGATGCGAGCACAGACAGCCCGCTTGCGTGTTGCTGCCGAAAATCTTGCCAACGCAGAGACAACAGGGTCTTCCCCTGGTGCTGACCCGTATCGCCGTAAAACAGTAACCTTCCGAGAAGCGTTAGACCGTGCCAGTGGCGTCTCCAGCGTGGCGGTACGGTCTGTCGGGGAGGATCAGTCTGACTTTCAGATGCGGTATGACCCCGCCCATCCGGCTGCCAATGAGCAGGGGTATGTGAAGATGCCCAATGTCAGCTCTATCGTTGAGATTATGGATAGCCACGATGCCCAACATTCTTACGAGGCCAATCTCAATACCATGCAGGTTACCCGGTCCATGTTGGCGCGGGCTATCAATCTGATGAAGGATTGAGGGGAAACGTCATGAGAGGGACTGTCAGACCCATGAGAAAACCCGGATTTTCGCTGAGCAAGATCACCAATCTCGCCTCTTGCCTGATGACGGTGCTGCTGGCGTTGAACCTCCATTCTCTTGCGGCGCAGATTAGCACTCCCTCTGCTCAGAGTGAGGCGCCTTCTAGTAAATCGGGGGAGGCTTCCCCTCATGGTACGGGCGCAAAAGCTGCGCCTGTAACGCCTGCCCCTGCCGGTGTGAAGGCACCTGAGAGTCTGCGGCCGAGCAAGCAGCGTCTTTTCATGAATCATCTTCAGGGATGGACGCCCGCCAATGGTCTGGCAGATGATGACCCCGCTACGGGTCAAGTTGACGAGGAGCAGCCGGACTCCCGTGTTCGTTTGGCTGAACAGGGGCTAAGTGGAGAATTGGCTACTCATCGGCGGGCCGTACAGGGGCAGGAAGAGAGTTTCCAGCAGCAGCAGAAGGCTCTTGAGCAGCAACAGAAGGAGCTGGATGAGAAGTTACAGGCGTTGGGTCGGAATGCGTCCGAACTTTCAGCCCAGCAGGAACAGCGTCGGCAGGATGTAGAGCAGAGCATTGCCCGGTTGGCTCATATTTATGAGCAGATGCCACCTCGTGATGCTGCTGCCATGTTCAATATTCTGGACATGAGGGTGCTTGTTCCCGTGGCACAGCATATGATTCCTCGCCGGATTTCGGATGTCATTGGCAACATGCAGCCTGACCGTGCGAATATTCTATCTCAGTATCTGGCTGGCATCCGCAAGCTCAGTCCCGATACGATTAACCGTATGAATAGTCCGATTGATTCTAATATTGCTCCGTGAGGTTGCTGCCCCCCTCCGTAGTTATGGGAGGGGGAGATGATCTCACTGGCCTTGCATGCAGCCATCGGGTGCGACCCCGGGGGGAAGGGGCTGGTTGAGGAATGTGCTGAGGGCCACGGTGCTATTGCAGTAGCCGCCCATGGGAAGGGTGGCGATTTCTTCAAAGTAGTTATTCTCTGGCATGGCGACATCCGATGCTTGCGGAGCTAGTTTGAACAGGCTGATATGGGCTGTTGTCTCTGTTTTCGCATAGGTTGAATCACCTAGCGGCCGTTCCATGCGGATCATGAAGAGATTCCAACGGCCTTGGCTGCTCTCTACTCTGTAAAACCCGATGGTGGTTAGCGCATCTTCTTCGTTATGAAGGGCATCTTTCAGGGTGTACTCTTTCCCTTGTGTATCTTGGAAAGGCACAGCACAGCGAAGGGTCGCATTGCGGGGGCAGGGTTCAAAGGCGAGATATTCGTTCCATGACCATGCATTAGCGTTGTCGTGATAGAGCTTGAGGAGTTGAAGGACCTCCCCTTTTTTGATGGGTACTTGCGCTTCTGCATCTAGTTTGACGGGAATGGCTTGGACTGTATCACGGACATCCCGAATTGTAGACGCCGCATAGCTCGCGCTAGATGAGAGGGCTGACAGTGCAAAGGCAAGAAGGGTGTAGAGTGGTTTCCTGCGGCGTGAGAACTGTGTTGGCATGATCATTCCTTAAGATTGATTGTTTAGTTAAAGAAATAGGCCGGTACTGTGACGGGGCGGCATGTCCAGTAACGGTTATTAGGGCCGTTCAACTCATTGGCTATAGTCCAGCAGACACTTGCGCTTCTTATGTATGGGCGTCTGGGAGCCATTCTGCCATCCTTGTTGCACAATACCCATCTAAGGATAGAGAAAATTTCATGTTATTCTGCCTTTCTTGATCATTACTAATGATAATATTTTAAACAAAAATTTTAAATTTATTTATATATCTTTTATTTCCACCCATGTCGTTATGTGCGACCGGAAATGACGTAATATGATTATAGGTATGGTCTGATAAATGGACTTGCCAAGATTTTTTTTCGGTCCTAGCGTTCTTATTGTCCGGTTAATCTTTCTAGTAATGGCTGTGTGATCTAATGCTTGATGTTTCTTTGGTTTATGACCCAGTTAGCCCAGATAATCGATCCATTGAGGTAAATGGGAAAAAGCTTGAGAAGCCGAACGAGCTAGCAGTACTGAGCCAGAAGATGCTTCAGACGTGGATCCATAAACTGCCTGGTGAGCTAAAGCAGCGCTACCAAGGGGAGAATGTCATTGATTTGACATTCGCAGGAACAGAGTCCGACCTACAAGATGTCGAGAAGATGGTTCGCCAAGCGAATGAGCAGGGCTTTAAGATTACTTTTAAGCAGTATAAGGCCATGCCGTCCCCGCAGGAGAAGTTCGGGGAATTTAGGAATTGGCTTGATGAGCAATATGATAGACTATTTTTTAAAAAGTTATTGGAGGAACATCCAGATAAAAAGGCAAAAATTGATGAAGCTCTAGGGGATAGGTTTGATATTTATGTTGTCGCTACTATGTCTTCTGGCAAGTCGACTCTCATTAATGCCTTTTTGCACAAAGAGTTAATGCCGTCTGCCAATGAGGCGACAACGGCTGTCATAACGGAAATTAAGAATGTGCCGAGGGCATCTTATGCAGGTACGGCCTATCGTGGCACGCCGGGTGCTTCCGATGCTAAAAAGATGGGCGGTCCTGAGAATGTCACTCTTGAGACGATGGGAAAGTGGAATCGTCATCAGCAGGTAGATACGATTTCGTTGGAGGGGCCTCTTCCTTTCGTGATGGATGAGAAGAACCTTAATGTTGTTCTTACGGACACACCTGGTCCTAATAACAGCCGTGATGAGAGTCATGGTGTTATTACCATGGCAAAGATAAAAGATAATAAAAAGAAACCTCTTATTCTATATGTTCTTAATTCTGAACAGATGGGTATTAATGATGATAGGAGATTATTGGAGGAGATTGGAAGGGTCATAAAGGACGATCCACAGGCACGAGACCGGTTCCTTTTCGTTCTGAATAAAGCAGACGCTTTTGATCCAGAAAAAGGGGAGGACATTGATAGAATATTGGGACAGTGCCGCGATTATTTGGAAGGTGTTGGTATTGAGAGTCCCTTTATTTATCCTGTATCAGCCCGCTTAGCCTTGTTGTCACGAAAGAAGGCCAATCCAGTTAGTAGTTTCACGCGTCAGGAAAAAGGCGATTTAACTGGTATGGAGACGACTTTCCTGCCGGATCCGGAGAGTAATTGGCCGGGTATTGATCTGAGTGAGAAGGCCCCGACTACTTTCTCTGTAGCGATTGATCGAAATAATGAACTTGCATGCCGGTCTGGTATTACTGCTTTGGAAGCAGCTATTAAAGGATATGCTCGTAAATATAATTATTCGTTCCGACTGCATCGCCTTGCGAGTGTTGCAAAGGAAGTGTTGGAAATTGGAAGGAGTGAGGAGCAGTTTGTAAAGTTAATTTCGGAAAGTGGTGAAAAAATAAAGAAGATTCGGAACGCTGTGGAGCGGTTGCGGAACGAGTCTACGAAGGTATGGGAAAGTCAGTCTTTTCTTGATGAGCTGAAACAGCGTGAAGAGCTCCCTCAAGTTTTTGTGAAGGCGATTCAGGAAAAACGGACTGAGCGTGAAATGTTTCTTAATACGGCTGGGAGGCGCCTGACCGGGCTTGATGATGTTAGTCGGGTCAATAGCGAGTTAAATTCTCTTATGAGAGAATTTAAAGGCTATTTTCAGACTTATTTAGCCTTTCTCAATGGCTGTATGGAGGACTCAAACCAACAGATTGCGGCTGAGCTGGAATCTTTTTATGCTGAGAAGATAAAAGCCGTATTTGCTGGCCTTGATGATGGCACGATGAATCGTCCATTGTGGAGTGCTTTGGAAAATGTGACGTTTAGTATGGATATGAAACTTGATTCGAGCGAGGTCGTGAAGGAGGCCCGAAAGGTTTCTACATCCAGATGGTGGAATCCGTTCTCTTGGGGCTCAGAGAAGGAAGTTTATGATTACAAGGTTGGTAACGTAAACGCAGTTTGGAACCAACGGGCTCTCGATGTTTCAGAGACTTTTGACGACGCTACATCGCGGGCAGAGGAGAAGATTCTAACGTATCGTGCTGATTACGTGGAACTCTTCAAGGAACGTGTGAACAAGCTTTTGCCAGAAAAGTTGGATGAGCTGGACCGGGATATTGAAAAGCGGGAAAGCGATGCAGCCGAACAAGCTAGGGCACAAGCCGAAGCAGAGAAAAATCTGGAAGAAATTCGTGCAATAAGAGGTCGTCTGGACGAAATACTCAATAAAAAATCTTGATTAGATTATGTTACAGAGAAAGGAGAATAAGAATATGGGTGAAAGAGCAGAATCATTGTCTCAATTTTTTGAGGATTTTGAGAATACATCGCTTCCTGATACTGAGGTTCGCCGTAAGTGGCTTACCCAGTCTTCAGATGGGGAAGTCAAGATGTCGGCTGAAAAGTTGTCACTCGACATGTTGAATGAGCCGCTGTGGCAACGTTATAAGAAGGGTTGTGTAGCTCCCGGCTCTTTTTTGCCGGGAAATGAGGTACAAACTCTGCTGAAAAAGCGTCAGGCTATTCTACAAGCTATTGGCAAGCTGGAGAAGCAGGTATCGCCCGCAGCCTCATCTGTGACAGGAAATGCGAGGTCTGGTTCATCTGCGCAGCTCATTAAGACGCCGACCTCTTCGGCTAAAGGGGAGGATACACGCGGCCAGCTTCCTGTCGATTTTGAAAATCTCTTTGGAAGTAGCCAAGAGCCTGTTGGCAACGCACGTATGGCAATGCTGTTGATTTTGAATAATCCAGCGACTAGTACCGCCGATCTCTATACGACATTGGCGTGGTGCAAAAGGCGGCGTCCTAATGATTTGTTTGTAGATTATGCTGTGACCATGTTGGCCGATCCGTTGCCAGAGTCGGAGATAAAAAATCCGGTCGAGAAGGATTTGTATGAGCAAACAGCATGGACGCGTGATAATTTCTCGGAGAGACGTTACAGGGCGTTGATTGAACTTCGGGATCGGCTGCGCAAAACAGGGCAGCTTCCTGTTGCTGAGAAGGTCAAGGCATCCCAATCCCCCCAGACAGGAAAGGGAAGAACTGGCCCTTTTGGCTGTGGTTCGAGTGTATCCCCAAACGACTGCGGCCTGACTAAGGTCTTGCTGGTTGGGGGAGTAGCGCTGCTTTTGGTTGTAGGTGGTGTGGCTGCGTATATGTATGTGCATTCTGCCCCATAAACGGGCGCAAATCTGCCTTTGATGAAAAATGATAATGCTGCAGGAGCAGAATATGATTGATCAGACACTAGCTGTGGCTCGGGAAAGAGCGGAACGTAATTTGTCTCTGGCAAAGTCCGTTGTCACTCAGGACTATTTGCCCCAGCTAGGCAGCTGCACAGTTCTGCGTCCGCAGCTCAAAGATGAAGAAGGATTTACTCTAGGCGGTGATGTACGTTTGTTCCGGGTTACTCGCCTTGTGCAGGAGAACCGGGAGGCTGTGTTGGAGAGTGCGACAGCAGCCTACGCTACACTTGGTGCCGTAAAGAGTTCTATTTTTTTCTATCTTTATTCTACAGGGCAGGAAACGAACCTGTACATTGGTGTACGTGGGGCATCTGGTGCCGGCATTGGGGAGCAGCATGGCGCATTGTTGCAGGAGGTGTTCCGTGGTCATTTCCCGGGTAGCCAGTTAGAAAAGCAGGATGGCGATGCCACCAAGATGATCTCGGCCTCCTTGTGTGGTACGATGGTGATGGACTCATGGGGGAGCGTGACGGCGGTAACTAGTGTTCCTGGGCTCTCGAGTGAGGACCGATCCATGTTTATTCAGGGGTTGGAACATTTTATTGATGCTGCAGAAGGGAAACGCTATCAGGCGTTAATATTGGCTGATCCAGTATCGCCAGGAGAGCTGAGCGTCCTGAGGTCGAGTTGTGAGCGTCTTGCGACTCTAATCTCACCTCTGGTTAAGACGACAACGGCTTATAACCAGTCGGAAAGTCACTCTGTTGCAGAAAGCTTAACAAAATCAATAAATGAGGGTTTTTCTGAAACGGTTACTGAGGGGGAGAACCATACTTCCAATATAGGTGGAAGTACAGGCACGACCGAGGATTCTAGAGGGCGTGTTGTTGTTCGTGGTCTGACGACAGGACTAGCAGCAGGGCTAGGTGTTCTGGCTGATGCCATGGTACCGGGTGGCGGTCTACTTAGGGAGGTTGTAGCTGGCATCGGTGCGGGAGAGATAGGGAACATTCTGGGTTCGTCTATTGCTCCGCATAAGACGGATACGAAGAGTGAGAGCTGGGGGGAGAGTCGTGGGACTAATTCCTCTACATCCTGGGCTAAAACCGGTGGTACTTCCACAAGTGAGGGGAATACTACAACAGATGGTGTTAATCGTGGCATCACTCATACATTCGAGCAGCAGAACAAGAGTGCCGAACAATTTTTGAAAACGATTGATTATCGTCTTGAACGGCTTGATGAAGCTCATTCTTATGGTGGTTGGAATGCGGCTGCTTATTTTGTGGCGGATACGCCGGCTGTTTCGGAAAGCTTGGCGAGTACCTACATAGGGCTGATGCGCGGGGTAGCTTCTGGTAAAGATACTCATGCCATTACTACATGGAGTGGTGCAGCGGCTGAATTGCCGCGCAAGTGGTTAGGGGATTTTCATCATCCTCGTCTGAGTGCTCAGGCTCTTCCTGGGATGAACGGGAATGTGGGCAACTGTCTTTCACCGGCTACCATAGTAAGCACACGTGAAGCTGCTATGATGTTGAGTCTGCCGAGACGCTCGGCCTCCACCCTGCCCGTATTGCAGGCTGAACCTTTTGGGCGTTCTATACAGCATGTTGATGGCACGATGTCCGACCAGCGGAGAGGGCGGGGGCAGACCGCTCTGAAGCTTGGTTGTATCCGTCACCTATGGGAGGATATGCCACAAAAGATATGGCTCGACCGGGAACAGTTGAGAACACATGCCTTTGTGGCTGGCACCACGGGGTCCGGCAAGAGCAATACGCTGTATCTTATGTTGCACCAATTGCTTGAAGCAGGGATTCCTTTTCTGGTCGTGGAGCCTGCTAAGGGGGAGTATGCTCAGGTTTTCGGTGGGTATGAGCAGGTCAATTGCTATGATGCTGGGACAGGACGGGCGAATGGGTTAAAATTAAATCCATTCCGTTGCCCGAAAGAGTTGTCCTTGTTGGAGCATATCGACCGCTTAACGGGGATATTCTGCGTTTGCTGGCCGCTCTATAATGCTATGCCGATTTTGTTGAAAGAGGCTGTTATTGTCGCTTATGAGCGAGCAGGCTGGAATGTAGAGGCATCAGTTTATCTGGGTGATGGTGATCCCGCTTATCCTGATTTTGTGATGCTGCTTGCCGCCTTGGAAGATGTGATTGCCGCAGCAGGGTACGGTGAGCGTTTACAAGCCGAATATACAGGGGCCCTTTGTACCCGTGTTAGGTCTTTGACAAGTGGATTTAGTGGCAGAATTTTTGTAGCAGATGAGACAGGTGATGAAGTCCTGTTTGATAAAGCCGCCCTTGTAGACCTTAGCCGTGTTGGGTCCGCTGAAACAAGGTCTCTCATCATGGGAATGTTGGTCATGCGGCTAGTGGAATACCGACAGGCTCAGGGGGAGATGAATGCACCTTTGCGTCATGTCACTGTGCTGGAAGAGGCCCATAATCTTTTGCGTGCTGGTGCAACGCAAGGAGGTGATGAGCAGCAGGGGGGTGTAATTGGTAAATCTGTTGAGATGATTACAGATGCTATTGCAGAGATGAGAACCTACGGTGAAGGTTTTGTCATCGTTGACCAGTCTCCACAAGCGGTTCATCGCGCTGCTATTCGGAATACAGGCACGAAGATTGCTCTTCGTTTGCCAGATGAGGAAGATCGCCGTGTGTTGGGAGCCTCTATTGGTTTAAATGATGAGCAGATCAAAGAAATGGCACGGTTGGAGAACGGTGTAGCCGTTGTTAGGCAGTCAGGGTGGTTGCAAGCTGTGTTGTGCCATATGGATCGTTTTGATGAAGAAACGTTATCCAAGCCAATGGTGGTAACTGGTAAGGCTAAGTTGACAAGTTTGGAGGTTAAAGCCTTTCAGTCCGCCGCTATTAAGTTTCTCATGTGGCCATGGACAAATATGGCGAGTAAGCCGGATATCACCGCTCTGGAGAAACAGGCACAAAGGTGGCCTGATGAAGCGATTAGTCAGAAATTGATGTCTTATATACGACGATATGAGGCAGGGACTTTTTCTGAAATGCCACGGTCTTCAGAAGTTGAGAATTATCTTTTGGCAAAGCTTGTAACCGATATAGTGGGGTTACGCCGCCAGATCGCTTTGATTGCTGGGCGAAAACAGTCTGAGCAAGACTTGGATGTTGCCGTAGGTAGATTAATTCAGCGGCATTTTAGACTGCCTGGGACAACACAGAGACAGTTGACTTCTTTTTTGTTGGTCGACTGGGCAGGGGTTGATAACGTAGATCGTACCGCCACTTGTGCCCGGTGGAGAGGTTACATTAGTCAGGATGGAGCGGTAGCATGATGAATAATAATCAGAGTAGTATTCGAGAGACTCAAGAGACTCAAGAGACTCAAGAGACACATGTTTCAGATGGTTCTTGGGGGCGATATGGTGGTATGGCCGCAGGGGCAATTTTGGGCACCATGGTGGGAGGACCGGAAGGTGGCATCATGGGGGGGATGCTTGGTGGTAGTGTAGTCGGTACAGCCTTGCGTGTTTTGGACGGTGAGTCAATTCCAGATGCTTTTAAAGCTGAGATTGAGGCTGTTAAGCACGAGATTAAGGTTACAGCACAGGAAGCCGGAGCTATTGTGCAGGCGTTAGGCTTGGATAAGACGATGATTGGTAGCATTATCATATCTCTTTCGGGGATAGGTGAAGCGAGTGTTTACGCAGAAGAAGGGCTAAAGGGTGCCAAGGTGGGTGACGCTATAGCTCTTGTGCGGCCCGATATCGACATGCAGCAGGTTGATCCGGTGCGTAACTGGACAAATGCTGAGCGTATGGAACGTGGTCTTCCGCCATTAACGCCAACAGGAGAAGTCGTAGAATTGCATCAGATCGGGCAGAAGTCAGATGCTCCGTATGCTGAAGTGACAAATTCTATTATGAGTAACGTAAATACAGCAGTGAATTTGTTTCGTCAGGAGACTGGTGTTGTCTCTGATATCAGAGACTTTGGCCGTAATACACATGAGTATTGGCAGGATAGAACAAAGTCTTTGTGATAAACTGATATTTTTGTCTGAGAGGAATGTATTGTGGAAAATGTAAAAAAAACCCTGCTCGAAAAGGGTGCTATTTTTACCACATCTAGTGATAGTGATATTGAAAATTCTGAGCATATTATCGGATTTTCTTTTGATAATGACTATAAAGATTATCTTAGATGTATGGGTACTATCTATCTTGATGGGAAAGAGTTCTATGGTTTAGGGGTCCCCAAAGATTATTATTTGAACATCGGGAATGCGTTGCAGAAGCTACGACTGCTCCCTGATTATCCACCTTTGATGTTACCTTTGGTCAGTAATGGGGCGGGAGCGTGGTTTTTGTATGATTGTCAAAGGGGTAGCGTATTCTCTTGGCAAATCGCCGGTGATGTTGATGATCAGAGGAAAAGTCTGAAAGTTTTCCTTGAGGATTTCTTCAGAGTTTAAGTGATTGTCTTCAAGTAGTACCGTTATCTAGGATTGCTTGACACATCTCTAGCAGGATTGTCCTAAGTTCAGTAGGGGCGAGGATGGTGACTTCCTTGCCCCATGTGAAGAGGTGATAGGCCATTTCGTGTAGTCCGCTGGCCGTAAAGGTGACGTGTAGGCTACCGTCTTTTTCGTCCGTTACGGTTTGGCTGGGATGAAAGAGAAAACGGCGGGCGTCGGCGGCGGCGGTGGGTGAGAAGCGGAGAGCAACGTCATATTGCTTGTTCTGCCATACCCCAAAGGAACGGTTGGCAAAGTCTTGTAAGGACCAGTTTTCTGGGGGAAGGGTAGCTAGTCCTGCTTCTGTTACATCTTGGAGGCGGTCTAGCCTCCAGAGGACCGGGGTTTCCACGCCCTGCATGGGGCCGACTAGGTAATAGGCTTTACCGTATAGAAGTCCCCAAGGTGAAACAGTACGCTTTTTTGCATTTTGGGTAGATTGATAGGTAAAATGCAGAGCATGTCCTGCTTTTAGGGCATGGCGGATTGTGCTTAGAAGGGGCGCATCAGCCGTAGGGCGAGGGCCAGCCTGCATAGCATCGCCTTCTGCCAGTACAAGCGCATTGATGTCTGGTGCGAGACGGGTGCGGGCTGGTGGGCGAAGCATGCTCTCAATTTTGTTGTAAAGTTCGGAGAGGAGAAGGGCCCGTCCTGTGGCATTCTGTCTCTCAAGTGATGTTGCTGCATGTTGCAGGGCGGCCATCTCATCGGCAGTTGGTGTGTTCATAAAACGGTCCATGATACCGGCAGGCAAGCGGAAGCGGTGCTTGGGCCCATCTGTTAGGACATCCATACCGGGAAATGCTTCTTGAAGAACATCGCGGATGCGCTCGGCTGTGCGGCGACTGACCTGCATATAGCTGGCTATTTCATCTAGGGTCATGCCCTCAGCGGAGACAGAGAGGCGGCGGGCAAGTTTTATAATGTCGGCCAGTTTTTCTTTTCTCATAATACGCTCTCCTTAGTTTATAGCTGTTATGTCTATTTAACGGTTAGTGCTTCTACATAAGCGTTAACGTGTTGTTTTTTCAAGTTTCTTGGCCTTGTATAATGGCGTTAAGTACGAAGATTGCCCGTTAGGTGATTAACACGGCTGCATAGAGTGCATACATAGTAATAGCTTCTTATATGTTGGTATGGGGTATGAAAGGAATAGTGATGAGATTTAGCTCGTTGTTACGTCAGAAATGGTCATAGGTGGCAGTAACAGCCTCGTTTTAGGGTAGAGACTTTGGGGTAGAGAGGCGTATAGTCATCTACGGTAACGGAAGGGAGATTTCTTGAGTGATGATTTCCTAGTGTCGTACGAAAAAATTCTTATATTTAGAGATAAGGAGTGCGTGATGCCACGCAAATCTATTTCAGAAATCATGACCTTGGCTCAACGGGGCGCAGGAATAAAGGTTTCGGCTTCTGTTTATAGTGCCTCGGAGATTATAACATTGGCTCAATATGTTAAGCCGGGTTGTTATCTCATCATTACAGACGCATCTGAAGCATCAACAGCGGCACTCAGTAGTATTCTATCTCAAGCGAAGTGCCAGATTATTTTTGATTATACCTGACTACCTTCGCTTGATGGTCTGTGTTGTTAATCTACGACCGGATAGAAGGGGCGGCCCCAGTCTTCGTGAGGGTTAGCCATCATGATTTGCACGAAAAGGGGCATGAGAAAGGCGAGGATGGCGGCTCCATCACGTACTTGGTGACGGTTGATGCTACTGTTCCACGTCGCCCCACCATGTACCAGTTGGTTGCGTAGAACATAGAGGCGATCGAAGACGAAACGGAGAACTTTGGGGACATTGCCATCCTGAAAGGCTTGTTGGAATGACCGCGTGGATGTCTGGAATGTCTCTTCCCAGTTTTCAAAGCCCTCCATACCATTCTGATGTTGCCAGAACTGATGGAATATATAGTGGTTGTTCATGAGGGTGCGGATAGGGCCGGAGAAGCGATGCCATAAGGCGGTGTAGATGGTTTTTTCTTTCATGTCATGCTGGGTCAACCTATTGAAGAAATTGATGAAGGTAGCCCGTTCGCCGATGGTAGTCCCTTGAAAATCGGTTTCATCAGCGTAAGCGGCATTGAAAGAAATCCAGAGGAAAATGAAGCGGGCATCTTCATCATTTCCGCACTGTTCGGCTCGGCCAATCCAGCTGATAGCACGGTGGACTCGCAACCCCATGGTTTCGGGGAAATCATGCCGAAGGCTACGTTGTCTTTCTTTCAGGGCTTCATAGTGTAATACGGTAGTCATAAAGCCTCTCTCTGGGTGTATTTTCTATATAGACTAGGGTGATATTATGATACAAAACAATGCTCCACATAGGGTATTTGTCATCTCATTGATTTTTTTAATGCTTGCGGGAGGGATATTTCCGGAGCCTGCAATGGCGGGGCGTCCCTCTTTTCCAGTCCGGGGCGTTTTTAGGTTGTTCAGCAAGGTGCATCTGCCGAGATTTCACCTGAAGGGACGGGAGACCGTGCCTGCCCGTCCTTCCTCTGAAAAGCAGGCATCTACGACACAGTCTCTCCGCTTTGGGGGAGCGGGTAGTGCTATTGCTAGCATGACGGACTGTCAGAAGGATGCCAAACAAGGGCAGGTCTGCAAGGCAAGATGAGCGTTAGACCGTATAGAGGTTGAAGACTCGTAGGAGGGGAGGAACCTCACCATAGAATGCTGTCCAAGCTTATATGAATGGCTACATAGCTATTAACAAATAGCCAACTGTAAATAAGGCATAACCTAAATATTAACGTAAACCTTAATTTAAGGAATATTGTTCATCTATTTTGAAAAATGTCTTTTATTCCGTTAAAAATTTCATCATGTTTTTGGCATAGGCAAGTCTAATCCATGCATTTTGTATGGTTTTTTTGAGAAATTATGTCTTGAGACTCTGTCATCAGCCAAGCCTTTGGTCATGCTGGCGGAAGGAATGAAATTTCTGGAGGGATGGGACATTTTCATGTTCAACTGGTTGTATAAGTCAGCTCCGTTCCGTGTGCAGGTACGGGTAGCAATGCTGGCCATCGAGCTTTATCTCGCTGTACAGCTCTTTGTAGAGACTGTCGGCTATATCCAGAGTGGTATATTCAGCCGTGTTTCCATCATTAATATGGCAACGCTCCTTTTTGGTATGGCCCTTACGTGGGCTGTTTGGCTGTTCCTGACCAAAGCTCTGACTGAACCTATCGAGAAACTGACAGATATGGGCATTGCTCTGGGTCGTGGGGAAACGCCCGACCTCAGCCCGTATGAGAACAGGACAAACTGTGTCGGACGGGTTGGCAAGATGCTAGCCTCTTTCGCCTTGAGCCTTCAGGAGCAGAAAGCAGCAGAAAAAGCGCATAATGAGGCTGTCAATAAAGCTCTGGACACTACGGAGAAGCTCAAGGAGCGTGAGGCTCGCACTCATGCCGTTGTGGAAGAGCTGAACCGTGTCATGCAGATGCTGGCGCAGGGTAATTTGTCCATTCGCATTACGAGCGCCCTGTTTGACGGTGAGTTTGGTCCTGTGCGGGAGGCCTTTAATGAGTCTCTGACCGGGCTGGGTGGTGCCCTGTCTGTCGTGGCAGAAAGCTCCAACATGATCGCCAATGGGGCTAGCGAGATTTCTACAGCATCGGATGATCTGGCAAAACGCACGGAGCGTCAGGCGGCAAGTCTCGGGCAGGTGACAGCGTCTGTTAAATCCATTGCTTCTGGCTTCAAAGTTACAGCCAGCAACTGCTCGCACGCCAGTAGCGAGACCAAGGCAACGCTGGAGAAAGTCAAAACGGCCTCCAATGGGATGGAACAGACCAGCGTAGCGATGAACTCCATCAAGACCTCGTCTGACGATATCGTGCAGATCACACGCTCTGTGAGCGATATTGCCTTTAAGACTAATGTTCTGGCTCTTAACGCCAGTGTGGAAGCCGCTCGTGCTGGTGAGGCTGGACGTGGCTTTGCTGTGGTCGCTAAGGAGGTTCAGTCCCTTGCGGAACAGTCTGCCAAGGCGGCCGATATGATCCGTGATGTGCTGGAGACAGCCACGGCCCATGTGCAGGAAGGTGTCCGCCTTGTCGCCCGGACTAGCGGCCTGCTTAAGGACGTGGAAGAAGGGACGGAAGCACTGGCGGACAGGGTAGAGGTTGTCTCTAAAGCGACTGAAGAGCAGGCCCGTAGTCTGGCAGAGGTATCGGATGCTGTGAGCAGCATGGATGGCATGACCCAGCAGAATGCCGCTATGGTCGAAGAATCCACAGCTGCTAGCCACAATCTGACAACGCAGACCGTTAAGCTGCGTCAGACATTGGCGACCTTTACCATTGGCTCCAACCAGAAATTGCAACTCTCTCATGAGAGGCCGGCCCTTGCCAATGAGGCCCCCGCCCAGATGCCTCCAAAGAGCAGAACACCGATGCTGAGCAGTCAGCGCGGCGAGATTCAGCAAGATGGCAAGGTTCTGCCGACCCATTCGGATGATGAAACAGGGTGGGATCATTTCTAATGGCGGAGGCAGTACAGGGAGGGAGTCCTCTCATTTCTCTGCCGCAGCGTCTGGATACGAGTGCGGCAGCAGGGCTGAAGGCTCTCCTGCTGGAAGAGACCGGGGCGGCAGCAGGTGCAGTGCCGTTGTTGGATGCATCCGCGGTCGATTACGTCGGAGGGCTCTGCCTTCAGCTTCTTCTGGCCAGCGGGCTGAAAGTCGGTCCGTGTTCTGAAAAAGCAGCGGAAGCCTTTGCGCTGTTTGGTGTTCAGCAGCAGCTTCTGGAAGCGATGGATGAGAAGGAGAGCCGCCATGACGGCTGAACAGAAGGTAAGAGTCCTGACGGTAGATGATTCCCGCACTATGCAGGGTGTTCTACGCAAGGCACTTAGCGAAGCTGGCTATGATGTCATTCAGGGTGGCGATGGTGTCGAGGGGCTGGAGGTACTGCAACAGGCATCTCCAGCCCCGCAGGCCATCATTACAGATATCAACATGCCTCGTATGGATGGTTTCCAGTTCATCGAGGCGGTGAGGAAGCTGGAAGCTTTTTCCCGTATTCCCATTATTTGCCTGACCACTGAAACGGATGAGGAGAAAAAGAACCGCGCCCGGTCCCTCGGGGCTACGGGCTGGATAGCCAAACCCTTCAATGCCGAGAAGCTCGTATGGGCCATTCGGCGGGTTACAGCATAAGGGAGCGTGATATGGGCGATGTCATGGACGATATTCTCAAGATATTCTTTGAGGAATGTGATGAGCTCCTCCCCGAGCTGGAAAGGGGGCTGGGCGAAATCTCCGAGGAAGAGTCCAGCCAAGAGACCATCAATGCCATCTTCCGGGCGGTACATTCCATCAAGGGTGGAGCGGCGTCCTTCGGTCTGGACCGTCTCGTTCGCTTCGCCCATGTGTATGAAAGTGCGCTGGATGGCTTGCGGTCTGGCAAGGTAGAACCGGACCAGGCCATCATCAAGACGTTCTTCCTTGCGATGGATGTCCTGAGTGATCTTGTCGCTGAGGCAAAACATACGGGTGATGAGGTCGATGAAGGGCGGATAGATGAGAATGTCCGCAAGTTGGAGGCAATTATTGGTCAGGGAGGGGATGCACCAGCGTCTTCCGAGGTTGGCGAAACACCAGTACCAGAAGATTTCACTCCCGTAACAGTTGATCTGGGCGGATTTGATTTTGACGATCACGCTGAAGGTTTCGGCGAGACACCGCCGCAAAGGCTGACAGTGACCTTCCGGCCGCATAGCGAACTATATAGCCGTGGTGACGATGCTCGGAATCTTCTGTTGGGGCTGCAAGAGCTTCTGCCGGTAGAAGAGGCCGGTGCTATGGATGTCGTTTGTAGCACGCAGGAGCTGCCCGCTCTGGTAGACCTCCCCGCTGAGGATGCCCGTTTGGGCTGGACAGTCCGCCTGCCAGAGCCACCGGGTAGTGCGCTAGAAGAAGATATCCAGGCGGTATTTGATTGGGTTGGTGATGTCTGTGATTTTCAGATTGCCCGAGACGGTCAGGCCGGAGAAGCCGTCGAGCCGGAGCCCGCAGAAGATGCCGCCGTGCAGGAAGATGTACCGGTTGTTCCGGTTCCAGCTGAGATGGTGGAGAGTGTACCACAGGCTGACCCCGCTCCTTCAGCTCCGGCGTCTGCTCCTGCCTCGGCTCCAGCGAAAATAGGGCGTAAGCGGGAACAGAATGCTTCCATCCGCGTGGATATCGGGCGGATTGGTATGCTGATGGACATGGTCGGTGAGATGGTCATCGGGCAGGCCTCTCTTGAATCCGCCCTGACACGGGATGGGGCCTTGTATGACCCGGAACTGCTCAAGCGTCTGGCTGTTATCAAGACACTGACACGGGATATTCAGGAGGCTGTCATGGCGATCCGTGCGCAGCCCGTCCGCAATGTGTTTCAGCGGATGCAACGTGTGGTGCGAGAGGCCAGCAGTCTGGCGAATAAGGATGTCGCCCTCGTGTTGGAAGGGGAGGAAACAGAGGTTGACCGTACCCTGATCGAAAATCTGACAGACCCGCTAACCCACATGCTGCGTAATGCAGTAGACCACGGCATTGAAAGCCCACAGGCTCGTCAGGCCGCAGGGAAACCGGCGCAGGGCACCATTTGGCTCTCTGCCCGGCATCGTTCTGGGCGCATTCTGATCGAGATTCGTGATGATGGTGGTGGGATCAATACCCGGCGTGTTCTCCAGACCGCTATCAAGCGGGGCATTGTTGCCTCGGGCGCATCGCTTGGGGAGAATGAGATTAATGAGCTGATTTTTGCTCCCGGCTTCTCCACGGCAGAAACCGTATCTGATCTTTCCGGTCGTGGTGTGGGGATGGATGTGGTCAAACAGGCCATTCAGAATCTTGGTGGGCGTGTGAACATCCAGAGCACGCCAGGTAAAGGGACACTTTTCACCCTTAGCCTGCCGCTGACATTGGCCGTGCTGGATGGAATGCTCATTGAGTGCCGTGGCTCTACCATGGTTGTGCCGGTTTCATCTGTTGTGGAGCTGGTTACGGTGCAGATGAAGAAAGATGTGTACACCATCCCTGATGGTAGCCATGTCGTTTCCGTAAGGGGGCGGTGTATCCCGTTGATCTATCTGGGAGATGAGCTAACCCTCCCTGAGGAGAACGGCACGCAGGAAGAGCCTCACCATATGGGCCGTGCCGGGGAAGAAGGGCAGATGATCGTTCTCGTTGTGGAGAATGAGGCAGGGGCCCGTGCGGCATTGGTTGTGGATGGTGTCCGGGATCAAGCTCAGGTCGTCATCAAGAGCATCGAGAAGAATTACCGCCAGATCAAGGGCGTGTCGGCTGCCACCATTCTTGGGGATGGTAGCGTGTCGCTCATTCTTGATGTGTCAACGCTTATTGTTTCTGCAACGAAACGTGTAGATACCCGCGCGCTGGAAGCCATCGCAGAGCGGGCAGCGTAACGGGCGGGTTAGAAAAGAAAGTCATGGATCTTATGTCTCTGGAAGAAAAGAAACAGACGGACGGACAGGTGAACGGAGTCTCCCCCGTATCCTCAGGAGGGCGGGAGCAGATGATCATTTTCACGGTGGGGGAGCAGCGATATTGCATTCCTATCCTGAGCATCAAAGAGATCAGGGAGTTTGAGGACCCGACCTATCTGCCGCATTGCCCTGCTTATGTGGAGGGAGCCATCAATATCCGTGGTAATATTGTTACGGTTGTCAATCTTGCCAATTATCTTGGCACAGCCCCGCAGGCTGATAATGAGCGGCGTGTGGTTATCATCATAGAGGATGGTGCGAGCCGTGCCACATGCGGGTTGCTGGTGGATAGTGTCATCGGCATTACGGAGATTGCTCTGGATGAAATTCAGCCCATTTCTGTTGATGGTGGTGCGGCGGAGCTAAGCGGCCTTGTCAGTATAGGGGAGTATGTCATCCGCATCTTGCGGTTGGATACTGTCCTGAGCCGTCTGCTGGGGGATCAGGCTGTCAGCACGGCAGCAGGGTGAGGGCAGGCCGATGACGACTATGGAGCCACAGGGCGGCTTTTCCTATTCGGAGGTCGATTTCCGGCGGGTGCAGGACATCGCCCGGAGGGAAGCGGGAATTAATCTGCCCATCTCCAAGCGCAGCCTTGTTTTCTCCCGTGTGTCCCGGCGTATCCGTGCGACTGGGCGGGCTTCCTTTCGTGATTATCTGGATTATGTCAGCGGGCGGGAGGGACAGGAAGAGCTAAAGGAGCTCATCTGTGTTCTGACAACCAATGTGACGCAATTCTTCCGGGAGAAAAGCCATTTTGAGCATCTGGAAGAGCATGTCCTGCCGCAGCTGGGAGAAAAACTGCGTGCCGGGGGGCGTGGGCGGCTTTGGTCGGCGGCCTGCTCGACCGGGCAGGAACCATGGAGCATGGCAATGTCCGTTATGGCGGAGCTGCCGGATGCCTTGCGAATGGACCTGAAGATTTTAGCTACGGACATCAATCACGCTGTGGTGGAGACGGGGCGCATCGGCCAGTACCCCGCAGAGGAGGTCCGAAGTGTGCCCCAACGCTGGCAGGATGCCTATATGGAACCTGTGGAGATGGAGCAGGTTAGCATGGCGCGGGAGATACGGCGTCTTGTTACGTTCCGGCCGCTCAATCTTAACCGGGAATGGCCTTTCAAGGGCCAGTTTGACGTCATCTTCTGCCGGAATGTCGTGATCTATTTTGATGACGAAACCCGTAATGCTCTCTGGAAAAGGCTTGCGGACCGGCTGGTGCCGGGTGGGTTTCTCTATGTTGGTCATTCCGAGCGGGTGGACTGCGTTAGGGACTGTCACCTTGAGGCTGTGGCACCGACAATCTACATGAAAAAGGGTTGAGGCCATGAAAGAACGGGTCAAGGTTCTTGTAGTGGATGATTCAAGAACCGCTAGAGAGCTAATCAAACGCTCTTTTCTCAAATATCCCGAGATTGATGTTATTGGCATGGCTTCGAACCCAATCGAGGCACGGGATCTCATCATTGCTGACCAGCCGGATGTCATTACGCTGGATATTGAAATGCCGGGCATGAATGGACTTCAATTTCTGGAGAAGATCATGCGGCTGCGACCGATCCCGGTGGTGATGGTGTCCAGCATGACCACACGGGGGGCCAATACGGCCATTACGGCCCTTCAGATGGGGGCTTTTGAATGTTTCCCAAAACAGGGCGGGGCAGGGGAGGCTTTTGCCGGTTTGGGGCAGATCGTGTTGGAGGCTGCCCGGTACCAGCCCGGCCTGCGGCAGGTTGTTCCAGCGGGGGGACGGCCGGTGCGGATGGCACCCCTCACGGGAAGTGCTGCCGCTACATGGCGTACATCGTTCGATGTAGTGGGCATTGGCTCCTCCACTGGCGGGGTGGAAGCGGTGGAAGAGGTGATCAAGGATTTCCCGGCTAACAGCCCACCCATCGTTATTTGCCAGCATATGCCATCACTTTACACATCCAGCTTTGCTGCACGGTTGGATAGCCTCATCCCTCAGCTTTCTGTTGCCGAGGCGCAGGATGGGGAAATGCTGGCCCCCGGTATGGTCCGCATCGCTCCCGGTGGAGAGACGCATCTTGTTTTGGAGGGCCACGCGCCGCGGCTCTTCACAAAATTGCGAGCGGGAGAGCCTGTTGGTGGGCATCGGCCCTCGGTGGATAGGCTCTTCCATTCCATCGCCCAGACGGCAGGCAGTACCTCGCTGGGCATTATCCTGACGGGAATGGGGCGGGATGGAGCCGAAGGGCTGCTGGCCATGCGGCAGGCTGGGGCCCGGACCATCGGGCAGGACAGGGCTTCCTCCGTTGTGTATGGCATGCCCCGTGTCGCTGCTGAGCTGGGCGCCGTAGAGAAGGTGGGATCCCTGATGGAGATCCCCGGTCTTGCTATGGGCATGCATTAGAAGACAGGAGTGCCCGATATGGCGCTCTTTATGTCAGGCGATCCTGACGAGTGATTATCAGAAGGCAGAAAGGTTCATAAATGCCGTCCGCATCTCAGATTCGAGCTTTAATTGTAGATGATCAGGCTTCCATTCGGCAGGTTCTTGCCAGCCATATGGCGGCTCTTGGCTTTAAGGGAGTCGTGCAACGCAAGGATGGGAAAGAGGCCCTGGATTATCTAGAAACCAATCCTATTCATCTGGTGATTTCCGATTTCAATATGCCGGGAATGGATGGCCTAGCCTTGTTGGAGGCTGTGCGCTCCAACCCGAAGACAGCCAAACTGGCGTTCATCATCCTTACAGGTGAGGCCAATGCTGGGCTTGTGCAGAAGGCCGTAGCCGCTGGAGTTAATAACTTTCTGGCTAAGCCGTATACGGTCGCCAAGCTGAAGGAAACCCTAGAGAAAGTTTTCGGGCCCATCAGGTGACGGAAACGCTGAAGATCACGACTGTTATTCAGGGGGAGATCGCCATTTCGGACGATCCCAGCGTGGTGTTCGGCACGTTGCTGGGGTCGTGCATTTCGGTCTGCATGTATGATCTTCAGGCAGGTGTTGGGGGAATGAACCATTTTCTCCTGCCGGGGGAGGACTGCCTAGGAAGCATGGATTCAGCAGCTTATCTGTATGGGATCAACGCTATGAAAGCACTGGAGGCCGGGATCATAAAAGCAGGGGGTGGGCGAGAGCGTCTGCAATGCAAGGCTTTTGGCGGGGCCGCTGTGCTGTCCATCGCAAGCGATGTTGGGCAGGAGAATGTCGGTTTCCTTCTGGATTATTTCCGGAAGGAAGATATCCGCTGCGTGTCCTACAGCTTTGGTGGTAGTCAGGTACGGCGTATCCGTTTCTGGCCGACAACAGGGAAAGTCTTGCAAAACCTGTGCTGAGGTCTGGTTTTACAAGCCGGAGGCACTGGTATGGAGAAAGAAAGATAATGTCCAAGGAAACAGGAGCCCAGCCTGTCGGAGGGGCAGATACCATAAGGACTTCCGTGCTGATGGAGAGGCTGGGGGCCATTCTGGATGATGTCTGTAGTCGGCTGGCCGATGTTCAGGCCGTTGTCTCGGATTATGTCGGAACAGGGCAGCTAGACCACGGCCAGATGGAACGGCTCCAGAGTCTTGATGCCCTAACACAGGAGGTTGAGGCTGTCCGTACCGTGCTGGAGCAGGTGGAACAGGCTGCTCCAGGGGCTGGAAATCCATGTTATGGCATGGGAGTTGTTCTTGATGGTGTAAGGCTCTCCCAGATAAGGGACATGCTGCAGCATGGTCAGATAGTGGCCAAGCAGGAAGATAGGGGTAATTTTACATTGTTTTGACCCCAACCTATGCTCTATGTGACGGGTAGAGCAAGGTTATCCGTGGTGGCACTGCATGGTTGTGGCTGATCGCCCTGGAGTATCTGGAGGCAGGTGATGGCAGGCAGAGAACAGAGAACGGATCTGATTGGTGTCATCACTAAAACTGCGTATGGTGCTGTTTTCCAGCCGCAGGGCCGTATTGAGAAGCCAGCGGATCGTTTTCTGGCGGGATATCACGAATCAGCTGGGCTTGTGGGCATGGGGGTGCAGATGCTTCCTGTCCTTTTGCAAGGGCCGTGGCCCTTCCCCGGCACGGGGAGGCCGGGGCATGAGAAACGGTGCCTTATCGGGCTGAATGATGGTAGCGGCAACAATAGTATTTATGACTCAATTCTGCGTCATCATCCACCATTGATACGGGAGGTGGATGAAATTGTTATTTCCTTTATCCCAGTTGATATGTTTCAGCATTGCTCTTTCAATGAAGCTGTGAATATTGGTCGTCTCTCTGCTTGCTTTGACCTCGCTGCATGGTTTGTTGATACATTGCCCGGCCATGCCAGTAGTGGTTTTTATGAGCTGACAAAGCAGGATGTCAAAGTGCTTTCATTAGGTATTCTGACAAATATTCTGGTGACCTGGCTTTATGGTATGGATGTTCTCTCTCGTAGGGCATTGCAGAAGATGCGTTTGGCGATCTCCGGGATTCTCATGGAGAATCTAGCAGTGCTGAAGCTAGGGTCCAGAGCTTATAACGGCACTGCCGTTGTATCCGGAACATGTCTGGTGGAAGCTTTTATGAGGCTATATCCCGGCATGATGGACCGGGTGGCCAGAATGCTCGCTTGTTGCTCGGAGGAGGATATCCTCCAGACGGCTGTCAGCCCCGAAAGGCTATGCCGTGATGTGCTTAATAAGTCACTTGATTTTTTTCAAAGCGAACGACCCGTGTAAATCACTTTTTTTTGTCAGATTTTCCTTATAGAAGGCAGTTCACACCGCTTTGTAATGCGCTTTTGTGGTAGTCTGGGTTGGTTATTGGGGAGAATTAGGAATATGGCAGCGTCTTCCATGCTGGCTATTCTGCGTCTTTTTGAGAAAAAAGTATTTATGAGAGCAGGTTCTTCCTGTTTTTCAGCAGCGGCCGTCGTATGTTTGGGGGTTGCATCTGCATGGGCAGCAGATAATGGCAGGGGTGGTCAGCCTCTGCTCTATTCGGCACAGGGTGCATTATCCCATGCTATGCAGACGCCTTCTGTTGTGAAGCGGACAGAGACAGCACCGGGGAAGCAGGCTGCTTTCGCACGGGATGGTCGGCCAGTATCCCAGCCTTCCGTGGTTAAGAAGCCAGAGATGGTAAATGCGGAGAAGGCCGCTGCGGCCTATATCCACCACATGGGCTTGCGGCGGCGTCCTTACTCCAATTATCCGGACCAAGAGTTCGGTGTGTTTGGTGAGAACGGACGAGAACTGCTAGAGCGTGTGAACATTCCTCTGCATGAGGGGGATCCGCTCAATAATGATGGTCCGCCGCTCCCTCGGCCGGAGGCCATCCTGCAAAAAATGCATTGGAATGAATGGCTGCGTGAGCGTGGCGTGGCCTTCATGTTGGATAATACCAACGAATTTGCTGGTGCTATTACCTCCCCTACAAAAGGGCTGGGGCTAAGGCAGGGGTCTTCCAATGCTGGGCAGTACAGTCTTGAAAATGATATTGACTGGAACAAATTAGCCGGGATCCGTGGGTTTCAGACCCATATCATTGGTGTTGGTCGTTACGGTATTCCGGCCAGCAGGATGTTTGGCGATAATGTGAACCCCAGCCAGGAAATCTATGGTGGTGGTGGTAATGTGGCGTTCCACCTTATCCATTTCTATGGTGAGGAAACCCTTTGGGGGGGGCGGCTGAATATTGCTGCAGGCCGTATGTCCACCAATACGGACTTCGCTAATAGCCCGATCTACTGTAACTTCATGAACAATGCCTTCTGCGGAAATCCCAAGGCGGTGACAGATACATACACACGGTCATCTTACCCAGGGACGAGCTGGGGGGCCCGTGTTCGTGGGCGTCCCACAGACAGCACCTATATTCAGGTTGGTATCTATTTCCCCGAACGAGGCATCTATGGGGTGCAGGAAAACCGTACGGGTTTCAAATTTAATGGCGCCAATATCAGTGGTGTGCTGACCCCAATTGAAATTGGGTGGGAGCCCGAATTCGGCAAGGCGAAGCTGCCGGGGCATTATAAATTTGGTTTTGCCCCAGATACATCAGATCATTATCTAGGCGTGTATAACCCACCGAACCGCCGTAATGCGTGGCGGACTCGGATGACCGTTCCCAATTGCCCGACCTGTCAGGGGGTTGGTGATGAGGTACCGGGTACAGGTATTCGCCGTAACTTCAATTGGGGTCTGTGGTTCCTAGCGGATCAAATGATCATGAAGAACAAGACGGCTGATACGCTTGAAGGTGGTCTTGTTGCCTTCTTTGATGCCTATTGGAATAAGGCTGATACGGCCATGCGTGGAAAGCTTTATGCTTTCGGGCTGGTTGATACGGGTTTCTGGGCGGCTCGCCCGCTGGATACGGTGGGTGTTTCCTTCTCCTACACAGGCTCCAGCCGTTACACTCGTGATGCTCAGCGGTTCCAGATCGCACATGGTATGGTCCCAGCCGCAGGTAGTGCCTATTACCAGAGTGGCGGTGCACCGCTCATGTGGGGGTCTTATGGTGAGCAGCGTTGGGGCGGCACATTTGAAGTGACTTACCGCATCCATGTCATGCGGGGTGTGACCTTCGCGCCGGACTTCCAGTACTTCTTCAACCCGGGTATGCAGCGGGTTCTGAAGGATGCGGCCATGCTCGGTTTCAAGTCGCACATTCAGTTGTTCTGATGTTGAATACAGCCTGCGGCTCCTGATGAGGGAGCCGGGCCTTCTTGCCCCCCTTTCCAGCGCTGCGGCTGGAAAGGGGGTTTTTTGTAAGGTGGTTATTGCTTGGGTGATGATGTCTGCTGGGGAACAGCAGAAGGGTCCGTACGGGCCATGGCTTTACCACGGACAAGCCAGTAAGCAGCGGAGAGGGATAGAACAGCGGCTGAAAGAGCCAGAAGCTCACTGACATTCACGCCATTCAGGTCTAGCACGATGAATTTGCGCACAGCGGCCATCATGCCGATGAGAAGAACAGAGCGCATACGGATCATCCCCTGCGATTCAGAGCCGGGGAGAACGAGAATGGAATGGCGGAACTCCAGCGCAATTAGAACAGTGAAGAAGAGGCCGAAGATTTCCTGAAGGACAGCTGGCTCTGTCGGATTGAGGCCAGCATGGATGATCAGCCTTGCTACTGCCACCACGACATGCAACAGCCCAAGGCACGCTACCAGCGTAATACAGACAGACAGGATCAGCATGGCCGCTCCCTCGAACATGTCGAACAGACGGGAAAGCCTGAGGAAGCCGGGCAGTGTGTTTTTCATAAGGTAGGGGATGCCTCTGTTATGGGAGGGTAATGAAATTATGCCGCTTCTAACTTATTCTACCGAGGGAAGGAAAGCAGGGGGGAGTGACGGCAATTTGGAAATGGAGAACCATTATTTTTATGGCGACTCAGGAGATGCTGTCGTGAGCATAAAGGCTAGATGATATGACGAGAGCGACCGTATTTTAATTACGGTTCCAGACGCAGCACTGCTTGTGAGCGATTGGGTATTGTAGCTGTACGTCGTAGCCGATTAAGGCATGGTGTGTGGGAGCACCGATACACGATGCGACCCGAAGTCGGTGCATAACCTGACGAAAATGACCGAGATGAATACGGGATGGCTTACCAAGCGACTCCAGTAGAGCCCGATTCGAAGTGCGCCGGGTTTTGTGCCGGCCTATCGCGTCGAATCCGCCGGATTTACTGCCTTATGCGCCCATTCTGAAACGCTCGAAAACGGCATATTTTCAGGGGAAACTGTGGTGCCGGATGAGAGATTCGAACTCCCGGCCTTCGGTTTACAAAACCGCTGCACTACCACTGTGCTAATCCGGCGACGGGGGCGTACATCTCATCTTTTCTCTTAGGAATCAAGTGGAAAATCATAAAATAGAGAAAAAAATCCCGGCATTAGCCCAAGCAGGGATAGAAAATGAGCGAACACGCGCCCTGTAACATTAACGGTCTGTGGGGACGGCAGGTGCCTGGTGCTGCATGAGATGTTCCGGGGGTGCCAGAACAGGACCATCCTGCACGAAGCCATACCCATCAGACGAAAGGCCACGATGGCTGACAGTCTGGTCGGCTCTGGTGCAGGCACTTACGCTGAGCAGAGACAGGACGGCGAGCCCGGTCGGGAGAAGAGCGTGTGAAAGAGAGAAACGGAACATGGTTTTTTCAGTGCTCAATCAGAAGAGGATAGGACGTCTCTGGAGGGTTAGCCTTGGGAAGGGAATAGCCTGTCCTTCAGGGCAAGGGCTATAGCCCTATAGGCTTGAGATGCTTGATGCTCTGGCTCTCGCAGGACAAGAGGCGTGCCTTCATCCGCACTGCATCTTATGTCCCGTAGAAGAGGGATCTCACCTAGGAAAGGAATATTGAGTTTTTCTGCTTCTTTTCGTGCCCCACCATGCCCGAATAGATCGGTTCTTTCTTGGCAGTGTGGGCAGCAGAAGTAGGACATATTTTCAATTAGTCCCAGAATAGGTGTATCTGTTTTTTCAAATAGCGTTACACCCCTGCGGGCATCCAGAAGGGCAATATCCTGCGGGGTGGAGACAATGACAGCACCACCAGCCTGCAATTTGTCTGAAAGTTTGCGGGTCAGGGTCAATTGTGCATCGCCGGTGCCGGGTGGCAGATCGACCACGAGCACATCCAAAGCCCCCCACGAGACATCACTCATGAGCTGGGTCAGGGCCCCCATGACCATTGGGCCACGCCAGATCATCGCCTGTTCTTTGTCTACCAGATAACCGATGGACATGCTCTCCAGGCCCCAGCGTTCCAGTGGGCGTAATTTGCCATCCTCTACAGTGGGCTTTTGGTCCTCCCCCAGCATATGGGGCAGGGAAGGACCGTAGATGTCTGCATCCAGTAGGCCAGTTTTTAGGCCTAGGCGGGCTAAACTGCATGCCAGATTAACGGCAGTAGTGGATTTTCCCACACCACCTTTACCAGAGGCTACGGCAATGACGGCCCGAACGTTTGGCAGGCAGGCCTCCGGTGGGGCCGAGCGGCCTGTTGGTCGCTTCCCTAAGGCCAGAGGACGATGTCCGCCCTCTGCGCTAGCCTTGCGGGGCGTAGCCGTAGTAGGGCGATGGGCGGTCAAGGATAGGGTCAGGCTGTTGACAGAAGGATGCTGCTTGAGCCTCTCTTCCAATGCGGTTTGAGCTTTATGAAGAAAGGCTGCACCGTCTGCGGTAGTCCGCAGAATGAGGTGGAGATGGCCATTCTCTAATGTGAGGGCCTCTATACTGGTTGGGGTTGAGGGCCCTTCCGTTGTGAGAAATTCGGAGATGAGGTCTTTCAGGGAAGACATGTCGGTAGCTGTCATGGGGCAAGACCTCTCATGCGATGCCCTTTGTGAGGCAAAAAAACATAAACTTATCGGCTGGAAGGATGACGTCCGCTCTGCCGTGGAGTAGATTTTACAGCATGATCCGATTCATGTCTTCCTGTCTTCCGTTTTCCTCCCGCAAGAGGGTAGCCCGCTGGCTGTCCTGCGCTGTCGTATCTGGTGTTCTGGGGAATACTGCTGGAGCTTGGGCGCAAGCCGCCGAGCCTGAGCCGACCTTGCCGGTGGAAGAGATGCAGCAAGGGAGCGGTGCAACCGCTCGTGCAGCGCATGAGGCGGCCATGATGCCCGGTTTTGCGGCGTTGGTGGATAGGCTCTTGCCAGCGGTGGTTAATATTTCCGTCTCTAGTGTGATCCATCCTGATGATCACCAGCCGGAAGGCCCGGATGGCAGTACGCCGTCTGGTCCGCAATCATCGCCTTTCCCTCCGGGATCGCCACTGGAGAAGTTCTTTCATGATTATCTCCATCGCCGTCATGGGGATGGCAAGCCAGCCCGACAGGTGCAGGCATTGGGGTCTGGCTTCATCATCGACCCTTCCGGTGTGGTGGTGACGAATAATCACGTTATCGATAATGCCCAGCAGGTGAGCGTAACCCTGTCGGATGGGACAGAATATCCAGCCCGGATTGTCGGCCGGGACAGTAAGGAGGATCTAGCCGTGCTGCAGGTGAAGGCGGATCGGCCTTTGCCTTCTGTTCCTCTGGGGCATAGTGATGAGGCCCGCATTGGTGATTGGGTGTTGGCCATTGGTAATCCGTTCGGGCTGAGTGGCACGGTGACGGCAGGCATCATCTCATCCCGCAAGCGTAATGTGGAGCACGGTTTGTATGATGACTTCATTCAAACGGATGCGGCTATCAATCATGGGAACTCAGGCGGGCCACTTTTTAATCTCAAAGGTGAGGTTATTGGGATCAATACGCTGATCTATGGTGGCTCTGGCGGGGATTCTATCGGGATTGGTTTTGCTATTCCTTCTGATGATGCACGAGGCATCATTAACCAGCTACGGCAGACTGGTTATGTCCGGCGGGGTTGGCTGGGGGTACGCTATCAGGATGTTACTCGGAGCATGGCAGAAGACCTGGATTTCCATAAGGTTGATGCGGGCAAGGAGCGGGGCACAGGGGCCATTGTGGCAGAAATCGACAAGGGAGGGCCTGCCCAGAAGGCGGGGTTGCAGGTTGGCGATATCTTGACCACTCTGAATGGCCAGCCTGTGACAGGTCAGACCTTACCGCGGCTTGTAGCGGGGTATCAGCCGGGTGAGACGGTACATTTCATGCTTTGGCGGCGGGGGGCGTATCAGAAGCTGGACCTAACGCTGGGCCGGAATCCCGAGGAGAAAGACCCTCTTCCGTCCGATACGCATCCGCCTGAGCATCCGGTAAAAACCCTGCGGGAACTCGGTGTGAAGCTGGGTGTAGTCGACCAGACAGCACGCACACAGTACGGTCTGACGGATAGCCAACGTGGCGTGTTGGTGATGCGGGTTTATGACGCTAGCCCCGCTGCTAGCCGTGGGCTGGCGGAAGGGAATCTGATTCTTCAGGTCGGGCAGCAGGAGGTCAATACGCCAGAGGCCCTACAGGCTGCGCTGGACCGTGCTCGTGAGCTGAAGAAGGCGGATATTCTGTTGCTCGTGCAGGATGGTGAGGGGTTGCGTTGGGTGGCTGTACCGTTGGGGGGACAGCCCCAGCCCTAAGGGGAAGGGCCTGCTTTACAGGCCACGGTCCCGTTTTATCTGGTCCCATGCGGCATTAATGCGCGCTACACGTTCCTGCGCTGCTTGACGCTGAGCATCGCTCATAGGCCGCTGGGCGAGACGGTCGGGGTGATACTCACGGATCAATATGCGCCAGCGGGCTCTGACCTCGCCGTCACTCGCTGTCGCACTGATCCCCAGAATGCGATAACATTCTGCTGCGGAAGAGGTGGAGGCAGCCCGGGACTGCCCTTCTTCAGCTCGTTCCCAAGCTCGTTTTGAGAGGCCGAAAGCCCTGTGTGTGCGGAGGAGATAATCCATTTCTGCAGGATGCAGAGGCGCACCAGCGGGTAGGTCTGCCTTGGCGATACGGAAAAGAACACTAAGTAGCGTTTCCAGCGGTTCTGGCTTGTCGGCAAAAGCACGGCCTAGTTCCCGTGCGTACAGCTCGAAATCGTCTGTTCTGTTTCGGGCTTTGTCAAAGAGCAGCCCAACTTCTTTTTGGTTCTCTTCAGGAAAGCGGAAAGCCCCTTTGAAGGCATCAATCTCTGCCCGGTTTACGGGGCCATCAATGCGAGCCAGTTTTGCTGAGAGCGTGACAACACCCAACCCGTAAAGCTGATCTGTCTTGCCCATGAGGGCGGAGAGCTTGGCTGCGGTGAAGAAGGCGGCATTATGTGGGTCTGGCTGCCCCCGTGCAGGGAAACGGTCCCCCCATGTGCCAGAAAGTGGGGTGAGGAGTCTGTCCGTATCGCTCATGTGCCCTAAGACGGCTCCTAGAATGCCGCCAATGGGCCCACCTGCGGCAAATCCGGCAATGCCACCAAACATCTTACCCCAGAAAGCCATTATCGCCTCTCCCTGTTCACATGGTCCAAAACTCTATCATGGGGATGGGAGAGGCGGAACAGGAATATCGTGGCCTTTTGCGCTGGTGGGAGGCTGACGAAGGGCAAAGCGCAGCGCAGTAAGGCGGAGCAGTGAAGCTAGAGTTTGTTCTGGGGGGCGGTGCCGGTCCAGCCGGGCTATGAAGGCAGCAAGGGCGAGATTCTGGGAACGGGCCATGCTTTCCACTACCTGCCAGAATTCGGGTTCCAGTGCGATGGATGTCCTATGCCCATATAGGCTGAGGCTACGTTTCTGAAGCTGGGGAGGGGGCGAGTTTTCGTTCATCTAGGAAGTGTGGCAGTTGGTACTATAGATGGAAAGGGATTTTCTTGTAATTCCGGCGTATTCCGTCTTTATAGACCATGAATTTCTTGTGCTTTTTTGCGGTTATTTTTACGATTTTTCTTCGTGACGTAGGTAGATCAGGCACTGGCGTTGCAGGTTAGATATGCCCCTGAATGAGGGGCCCGGTCATCATGCTGGCCAATGCCGTACATGGGGAAAATCTACCGGGCTTTGTGCCCCTACCGGGGCAGCTTATCAGGTGGCCAGTCCAGTCGTGCGAGAACTGGCCACTCATTAGGGGGAAATATTTAGCCCTGCTGATAGCGGGGCATGGGCCATTCATCTTCACTCCAGTCGCCTTTGGCCCAGTTTTGGCGGAGTTCGGCGGCAGTCTGTTCCAGCGTTCCAGCCACGATGGCGGCTCGTATCTGGCGCATGAGCCGCTGGTAATAAGCAAGATTATGGAGGGTCAGGAGCATCGGCCCCAGCATTTCATTAGCCCGGAAGAGATGGTGCAGATAGGCTCGGCTGTACCGGCCTGCCATGGGGCTGTCATCCTCGGGGGAGATGGGGCGGGTATCCTCGGCAAAGCGGGCATTGCGGAGATTGAGCGTGCCCCGCTCCGTATAGGCGCGGGCAGTACGGCCGGCACGGGAGGGCATGACACAGTCGAACATGTCACAGCCCCGCATGACGGCACCCAGCAGGTCATCCGGCGTGCCAACGCCCATCAGATAACGGGGCTGGTCCTCGGGCAGCATGGGGGTGGTGTAATCCAGCGTGGAGAACATCAGTTCCTGCCCTTCGCCCACGGCCAGCCCGCCGATGGCATAGCCTTCAAAGCCGATCTTACGCAGGGCAAGGGCGGAGCGTTCCCGCAGGTCTTGTTCTGTGCCGCCCTGCACGATGCCGAATTGCCCATAACCAGGGCGGGCGATAAAGGCCTCACGGGAACGGGCAGCCCATCGCATGGAGCGTTCCATGGAGGCTTCCAGAGCATCCTTTGTAGCGGGGAGGGCAGGACATTCATCAAAAGCCATGGTGATGGTGGCATCCAGCTTGTATTGGATGTCCGTTGAGCTTTCAGGCGTGAGCCGGTGGGAGCTGCCATCAATGTGGGAACGGAAGGTGACACCATCCTCATCCATCTTCCGCAATGGCCCCAGAGACATGACCTGAAATCCGCCAGAATCCGTCAGGATGGGGCCGGGCCAGTCCATCATGCGGTGCAGCCCGCCGAGACGTTGGACACGTTCAGCCGTTGGGCGCAGCATGAGATGATAAGTATTGCCCAGCACGATGCCAGCCCCGGTAGCCCGGACATTATCCATCGTAATCCCTTTGACGGTCCCGACAGTACCAACCGGCATGAAGGTCGGTGTCGGCACACTGCCGTGGCGGGTATGCAGCCAGCCAGCACGTGCTTGCCCGCATTGGGCGTCTTTCTGCCAGTGCATATGGTCGGACGGGGTTAGGGTAGGGCGGATGGATTCAGTCGTCATGGGGCACGTTCCAGAAGGCAGGCATCGCCGTAGGAATAGAAGCGCAGCCCCTCGGCGATGGCGTGATGATAGGCATGGCGCATGGTCTGTGTACCGGCAAAAGCGCAAACCAGCATAAAAAGCGTAGAACGGGGCAGATGGAAGTTGGTTAGCAACGCATCTACGGCCCGGAAGCGATAGCCGGGTTTGATGAAGATGGAGGTTTCGCCCGTCCATGGATGGACGATCCCCTGTTCGTCAGCGGCACTTTCCAGAAGGCGCAGGCTGGTCGTTCCCACGGCAACGACACGTCCCCCATTGGCACGGGTCTCGTTGATGAGGCAGGCCGTTTCTTTGTCAATATGTCCCCATTCCGCATGCATTTTATGTTCGGCAATGGTGCTGCGTACGGGCAGGAACGTGCCCGCCCCGACATGCAGGGTCAGGGTCTGTTTGCTGATCCCTTTGGCGGCCAGAGCCTTCAGCAGGTCTTCTGTAAAGTGCAGTCCCGCTGTTGGAGCAGCCACTGCCCCACGGAAGCGGGAAAAAATAGTGCGGTAATCGCTATTGTCCGCCTCGGTTGGGCCGTGAGGGCGAGCAATATAGGGCGGCAGGGCTAGAGCAGCCCGACGCTCTAGAAACGCATCGAACTCATCACCTTCTACCGAGAAACGGATGGTGACGGCACCATCGCCTTCGTTGGTTAGCACGTCGGCGGTGACGGGGTCGTCCTCGAAGCGGAGCTGATCGCCGGGGCGGAGCTTGCGGGCATTGCGAGCTAGGGCGTGCCATTGGCCTTCTGGCAGGATGCGATCCAGCGTGATACCGATTTTTGCTTCACCCCGTCGGGCTTCCATCTTGGCCCGTATAACCTCTGTATCGTTGGCTATGAGCAGATCGCCTTCTTTTAGCAGATCAGGCAGGTTGCGGATGCGATGGAGGGCGAGGGATGCCTCATCGGTTCCGGCAAGGGTGGGTGGGATAACATGCAGGAGCTGCGCCATATCACGAGGGCGGGCAGGCTCTGTGGCGATATGATCCCGGGGGAGGGTGAAGTCAAAAAGTGCGAGATCGTCAGTCATTCAGGGCGATGGTCGTGGGGAGTGTGGGGTAGCAGCTGAAAGGTAGGGCTCCATTCAGCTAAAGAGAAAAGGGGGCCGGAGCCCCCCTTCCACTGGTTGATTCGTCGCACGGATGTGCTCAGTCACGACCCAGCTGGTGCTTGAGAGCCATGATGAGCGTCTGCACCTGTCCACCATGACGGGTGAGATAGGTCGTATAATCACTGCGCTGCGTCAGGCGCATGCTGGCACCTTCCCCGTACAGGTCTACGACTTTGGGTGGCTCGCCATCAATGACTGCCGTCATCATGATGGATGGCTGATGGGGGCGGGAAATTTCAAGGGTTACTTTCTGGCCAGCTGGTGAGGGCACAGTATCTACCAGACGGATGGAAATGTTCTGGTATTCTCCCACACGGGCCATGACAGCATTCAGCAGGACATCCTGAAACAGTTCAAGATAAAGCTTCTGCTGCTCTGGCGTAGCGACCCGCCAGAAACGGCCAAGGCAGTAGCGGCCGATTCCCTGCACATCCACATTGGCAAGCAGAAGTGGCAGAAGGACCTCGCGCTTCTTCTCTAGGGAGCCGTCACTATTGAGAACATTGACCAGTTTCCCGCCAAAGTCGTTGACGAATGCCTTGGCCTCATCGCCGGAGGGTGCGGCAAAGGCTAGCGTAGGGACGAGAGCGAACAGGCTGGCAGCTCCCAGAATGGTGCGGCGTGTAAGCTGACGGAGCATCATATATAGGGATCCTTCCAATAAAGGCTATCCTCGGGGAGGATGGAATGGTCAGTACCAGTCAGGGGTAGTGGCGCGGTGGTCAGCCTTAAGGGCGTCTATCTGGCTCTGACGTTGCTGCTGCCATGCACTCCGCATGAAGGCGTAAGGGTCGAGGCTTTGGTGTTCTAGTTGGTCTAGTTGGTCTGTACTATCTGCAAAGGTATTGAAGGTACCGAGAATATTATAGCCCCAATTGAAGCTAATGAGACCATATCCTCTTGGAACATAATTGATGGGTGTCAGGCCCTGCCCGATGGCATAGCCTGCGGCGTCACGGAAATTGGTGGGCCCCAAGCCGGGCAGGAAGATATAAGGCCCAGACTTGATGCCCCAGAGGGCCATCACCATGCCGGGGTCGGTCTCATGCTGTTTGTAGCCGAGATGCTGGGCTACGTCATAGAAACCGGCTGTTGTCATGTTCAGCAGGAACCGCATGAAGGAATCACCGGCCCGCCGTGGGCGGCCTGCCCCTACATCGGAGAAGAACACGGCTGGCTGGCGCCATGTTTCATTCAGTGTAGCTACAGATGTGCGGATGGGCTGGGGGATATTGTTCTTCCAGAAGTGGCCTACTGGCCGCAGGGCCTTGTGATAGACCCACATGTTCAGGTTGAACATTTTGCGGTTGAACGGCTCGTAAGGATCGTTGACGGCCTTATAGTCCGCCAGATCGTCCGGGTCGGTTGGTGGTTTGGCATGGAGGGAGCCGCACCCGCTAAGGGACAGCAGAGCCAGGCAGCCGACCAATGCGGAAAGTACAGGGAGTTTGCCCCGATGATGCCGTTCTGTGCTGCCTGTGCACGCCATGCTGTTGCCGCTCCTGTTTCTTCTTTCTCAAGGCCCGGCTATGGGGGGCGTTGCCATGGCCATCCATAAGGGAAGACAATGGCGAGCCTAAACGGGAACGGGCCGTAACACACAATTTTGATTCTGCATGTGTCAAATCGAAAGACTGACACCCTGCAAGCATATGGCACTTACCTCATGCTGCCTACCCCTTTCGGATATTCAGGAATATTAAGGAAAAGAAGTATTGCATTTTTGCATCGTTGGGGTTTCTGATGAAAGTCAACCCCGGCGGGAAACGGGTTTTCTATCCATCTCACGCTGATGGGTTATGTATTTTCATAAGGTTATGAGAGATTTTATGTCCCGTTTTCTAAAGAGTCGTAGTTGGCTTCTCTCTGCCAGTGCCTTGGTTGCTAGTGTGGCCCTGTCTGGCATGGCTTCCGCGGCACCAACGGTCCAGGCGAAGAGTTGGGGCCGTCTTTCTACTGGCCAGAAGGTGAAGGCTGTCACCCTGACTAATGATCATGGTGTGAAGGTTGTCGTGCTGACTTATGGGGCGATTATTCACGAAGTGGATGTGCCGGATCGTAATGGTCGTCTGGATAATATTGCTCTGGGTTTCCCGAACCTTGCCGGGTATGAAAATCATAACTCCGACCCGCACTTCGGTGCCGTTCTGGGACGTGTCGCCAACCGCATTGCCGGTGGTACTTTCACTCTGGAAGGTGAGAAGTACCATACGAATGTCAATGAAGGGCCAAATACCCTGCATGGTGGCATCGATAGTTTCGACCGTAAGCTCTGGAAGATCGTGCGCAAGGGCGTAGATTCTCAGGGGGCCTATGTCGTGTTGAAGCTGGTTAGCCCCGATGGTGATCAGGGCTTCCCCGGTGAGCTGAAGACCCAGGTCACTTACCGTCTAAGCGGTAATGATACGTTGAGCCTGAAGTTCAATGCGGAGGTCACGAAGGCCCCAACCGTTGTTAACCTGTCCACGCATAACTACTGGAACCTCAATGGTGAGGGGTCAGGGACCATCGCCCCGGAAGTGGTGCAGATTTATGCTGACCGTTTCCTGCGGACAGACGATCACTCCATCCCGACGGGTGAGCTGGCTTCTGTTGATGGAACGCCGTTTGATTTCCGTCAGCCCCATGCCGTGGGTGAAGGCCTGCTGAGTCGTGACCCGCAGATGGTGCCCCAGGGCGGCTATGATAAGTGCATGGTGCTGATCGGTCCGTCCCAGCCGGGTAATACGGAGCGTGTCGTTGCTCGTGTGACGGATCCCCGCTCCGGCCGTGTGATGGACGTAGCCACCAACATGCCGGGGATGCAGTTCTATTCTGCTAACCATCTGTACGGCAACTATCAGGGGCCGTCAGGTCGTCCGTACAACAAGTGGGATGCTCTGGCCTTCGAGCCGGAATTCTACCCGAACAGCCCGAACATGCCGAGTTTCCCGAGCATCGAGCTGAAGCCGGGCCAGACATATGATTATGGAATGAGCTTCCATTTCTCTCATCAGTAAGAGCTAGGGCTTGTAACGCCTCTGGTTGAGAAGGGGCCGGACTGGTGCATAAGCGCGGGTCCGGCCCTTTTCATAGGGGCTGTGCAACGGATGGGAAGGGCCACCCAGACTAGAATAAGTCATCAACAGCCGGATTTAGCGGACTCCCAAGAGATAGTGGATTTTATCCACATTTCTCCCGCTCTGGCACACAGGATGATGCCCCAACCTGTCCCCTGAACTGGGGATAAGTAGGGGCGGTTGGTTATATCTGGTAGTTTGTGAAGTCCTGATCCATATCGCCAAAACGGACGATGCGGGCCGGGTTGCCGACAGCGGTAGAATGAGGCGGTACGTTACCCAATACGACCGAAGCAGCCCCGACACGGGCATGGGCACCAATTTCTAGATGGCCCAGTATTTTGGCACCGGCACCAATCATGCAGCCCTGACGAATGATGGGATGGCGTTGCCCACTGTTCTTGCCAGTTCCGCCAAGCGTAACACCCTGAAAGAGTGATACGTCATCCTCGATGATCGTAGTCTCCCCAATGACGATGCCTGTCCCGTGGTCAATGGTGATGCGCTGGCCGATCCGGGCCGCCGGGTGTATGTCGATCCCGAATTTCTCATTCACACGGCTCTGGAAGTGATAAGCCAATGGCCTGCGCCCCGCCTGCCAAAGATGATGGGCGATGCGGTAGGATTGCAGGGCATGAAAGCCCTTAAAGAATAGAAAGGGAGTGGCAAGGTCCGGGCAAGCCGGGTCCCTTTGGAGGGTTGCCACGATGTCCGAAGCAGCGGAACGGATGATGTCGGGGCTGGCCTCCAATATGGAGGCGATCAGGTGTATTAGGGCTGGCTCCGTCATGGCACGATCGGCGAGCTTGGCACTGATCAGGGAGGCCAGTGCCGAAGCAAAATCTGCATGATTGCAGATATTGACGGCAAAAAGACCTTGAATCAGCGCATCGGAACAGCAGCAAGCCTGTGCCCGCATATTGACCCAGAACTCTTCCAGAAATCCGGGCTCTGATGAGGATTGTGGAAACCTGTCGAGAAAATTGGCCATAGCGGTTGTCTTATAATCCCATGGCTCGCTGAACAAAACCATGTCGCAGAGCAGGTAGGCGTTTTAGCGCCATCAGCCCAGCATGACGGGCATGACGGATGATGGGCATGTCTGTACTGAAGAGCCGCTCCATCATGTCGCAGCCCGCTAGCATGGCGAGATTGCCCGGGCGGCTGAGGCGTTGATAACGTTGGAGCAGTGCCGGGGCCCCAAGGTCCTCTCCACAGGCGTAAGCATCGCCTAGGAGGTCATTGAGAGTACGGACATCACGGAAGCCGAGATTCATGCCCTGTCCGGCGACAGGGTGCAGCCCGTGGGCGGCATCTCCTGCCAGAAGAAGGCGTGTGGCGTAATAGCGGTGGGCATATTGGGAGGCTAGCGGGTATGTCCAATGTTCGCCAGCTACCTCGATAGCACCGAGGTCTTCCCCGCAGAGGCGGTCTTTCACCAGTCGGGTGAAGCTGGCGGCATCAAGGCGTGTAAAATGTTCGATGCGTTCCGGTCGGTCCGTCCAAACAATGGCAGAACGGTGGGGATGGGCTTCTGTACCGGGTAGAGGTAAGCGTGCAAAAGGTCCTTGAGGCAGGAAGTTCTCAAGCGCACTGCCGTGATGGGGTTTTTCATGGGCTAGCACGCTTACGAGGGCAAGCTTGTTGTAAGGAATACGGGTCAGACCGATACCCGCCTGTTGGCGGAGCAGAGACCGCCGCCCATCTGCCGCAATGACAAGAGAGGCCGTAACGCTCTCTCCTGTATCAAGGGTAATCTGGGCTTGTTCAGGTGAGAAGGTGAAGCGGCCTGTTGCTGGTGCCCGGACATCAAGACCCGGTTGATTCATCAAGGTGCGAGCAATGGCTGCCAGCAGGTTGTGGGCCTCTACCATCCAGCCGAAGGGGCGGTCTTCTGGGGCGTCCTCGCCGGTAAAACTCAGCCCGTCTGTAATGGTGGTGCGGGAGGTCGAAGGAATACGGCCCTGACCGTCCGTGACATGAATGGTGGTGATGGGTTGTGGGGAGAGTGGCAGAGCCTGCCAGATTCCGGCGTCCTCCAGTAGGGGGCGGATACCCTCGGCGAGGGCATAGGCCCGGCCATCGGGGTTTTGGGCTGGGGCGGTAGAGAGGGGGGAGCGTTCCAGCAGGAGGATGCGTAGTCCCTTTTGCGCCAGCAGGCAGGCCAGCGTTGCCCCAATGGGGCCACCACCATTGATGCAGAGGTCGTAATCTGTGCCCATAACAGATGCTCCTTTCCGGCCCGACAGATGGCTGGACGCTCCCACTATAGCGGCACTTTTT
The DNA here is from genome assembly GCF_014048475.1 of Bombella favorum. Taxonomy (GTDB): domain Bacteria; phylum Pseudomonadota; class Alphaproteobacteria; order Acetobacterales; family Acetobacteraceae; genus Bombella; species Bombella favorum. Next base: position 167,142 of record NZ_NWUS01000002.1, on the reverse strand, counting down.
GCTGGGGGAGCAGGTTTATCGTGTCTAACGCTATCCTTGCCGAAAAGAAAGTCTTGCAGAAATCGTTATGAAGGTGGCACGATTTCACTTTCAAGCAGTGAAAGAGCCATGGGAGAGGGGCCGCAGGGGATGAAACTTGTAACGGCGATCATAAAGCCATTCAAACTGGATGACGTGCGGGAGGCTCTCGCTGAGCTTGGCGTGCATGGCCTGACGGTAACGGAGGTGCGTGGCTTCGGGCGCCAGAAAGGCCAGACGGAGATCTACCGTGGGGCGGAATATACGATCAATTTCATCGCCAAGATTAAGATAGAAACGGTCGTACCGGATGAGCGTGTGCCTGATATCATTCATGCTATAACCGAGGCAGCACGGACAGGGCGCATCGGTGATGGGAAGATCATGGTTGCCAATGTGGAACAGATGGTCCGTATCCGGACAGGCGAAACCGGTGAGGGGGCTCTCTGATGCACGCGATTGATACAGGTGATACCTCGTGGATGCTGGTCAGCACGGCTCTGGTACTGTTGATGACCATTCCCGGTCTTGCGTTGTTCTATGCCGGTATGGTGCGGCGGAAGAACGTGCTTTCCACCATGATCCAGTCTTTCGGCATATGCTGTATTGTTAGTATTGTCTGGATCGTGCTGGGCTATAGTCTGGCGTTTACGACGGGCACGGCATGGATCGGGGATATGTCTCGTTTCTTCCTGTGTGGGATTGCGGACCATATCCATCAGGGAGCGGACGGAGCGTTTACGCTGGGGGCTGGCACCTCGGCTGAGACTCCCATGACCATCCCGGAAAGTGTCTATCTAATGTATCAGATGACCTTTGCCATTATCACGCCTGCCCTGCTGACAGGTGCTTTTGCGGGGCGTATCCGCTTCTCGGCACTTTGCGTATTCACAATCCTTTGGTCCCTGCTGGTTTATTCTCCCATTGCCCATTGGGTGTGGAGTCCTCTGGGGTGGGTCGCTGGTCTTGGTGCTGTGGATTTTGCCGGTGGAACGGTCGTGCATATCAATTCCGGTGTGGCCGGTCTTGTGTGCGCCATCATGATCGGTCGTCGTTATGGCCTGAAGCGTGATGATATGTCCCCGCATAATCTGGCCTATGCCATCATCGGGGCGGCTCTGCTCTGGGTGGGTTGGTTTGGCTTCAATGCCGGGTCGGCACTGGGTGCCAATGGCCGTGCAGGTATGGCCATGTTGACAACACAAGTCGCTGCGGCTGGCGGTGGTGTCGGCTGGATGCTTGTGGAATGGTGGCGGCATGGCAAGCCAACGGCACTGGGTATTGTCTCCGGTGCGGTGGCGGGTCTTGTGGCCGTAACCCCGGCTGCCGGTTTTGTGTTGCCCGGTGGGGCATTGGTCATCGGGCTGGTTGCTGGAGGAATCTGCTTCTACAGCGCAGCGGTGTTGAAGAATAAGCTGGGTTACGATGATAGCCTTGATGCTTTTGGTGTGCATGGTGTGGGGGGGATTGTTGGTGCCCTCCTTACAGGTGTGTTCGCCTACGGGCCGCTTTCAGCTACGGCCTCTAATCCGGCTGGTGTGAGCGGCGGATGGAGCCAGCTGCTCCGGCAGGTTGAGGCCGTTGGTGTGACGATCATTTGGTCTGTTTTGTTGACAGCACTTATCTTCTGGGTTGTGGACCGGCTGATCGGGATGCGTGTCTCTTCTGAAGAAGAGCAGATGGGTCTTGATCTGACCCAGCATGGGGAACGGTTGAACTAAGGCGAGCTTGAGGGGATGTTTTGCCTCTTGTCGGAGGCAGAGCAGCCCTATAAGGCTGGAATCGTCTATTTTTGGTGTCCGGCATTCAGCCTGATCACGAACAATGAGAAGGGGTACGTCTATGAAGCTTCTACGTCTGTGCCTGCCTGTGGTGGTATGTTCTGTATTGGGTGCGCAGGGTGCCTTTGCGGTTCCGGCCTCGGCCCCGGCGGGGAAAATGTCCGCAACAGCCTGCCGTCAGGCTTTTGACGAAGCCAAAAAGGCTAATGCGTTGGGCGGACAGAAATATGCTGATTTCAAGTTGGGATATTGTGCTAAAAATGGCGGTATAGCCCCGGCTCAGCCTGCACCGGTTGGAGCCAGCAAACCAGCTGCCGCCCCTGCTGTTGCTCCGGTTGCTAGTGGTGCTGCTCTTTTCCCAGCTCGAGTTGCGCCAGAGTTCGCCTCCCTTACACCGGGCAAGGCCCGCATGAAGACATGTCTGGCACAGTATAATGCCAACAAGAGCAGCGGGCGGAATGGTAGCCTGAAATGGATTCAGAAGGGCGGCGGTTATTATTCCGAATGTAATGCCCGCCTGAAGGGAACGGCGCAGTAAGCTGTTCTCTGGTTCTTTAGTCTTATTATAGAGAAGGCCCGCTTCTGTAGCGGGCCTTTTTTATTGTGGTGGTAAGTGCAGGTGAGGTCAGGGTAGGACAGGGCCAGCCCAGTGCCACCATGTCCGGGCGGTGTGCTGTTCTGCAAGGTGTTCCGCAGCCTTAAGGGCACAGTCTGCACTATCGAACAGAGCAAAACAGGTTGCGCCAGAACCGCTCATACGGCTGAATCGCACACCCGGCAGGGCCGCCAGATGCTCCAGAACTGTGGCTATAACAGGCTCCTGAGCAATGGCGTGGGGCTGGAGGTCATTGTCGGTTTGTTTCAGAAAGGTGATGAGAGCATCCAGCGTGGGCCAGCCTTCTTTGGGGAGGCTAAGCGGTCCACGGGTTTTGATGCCGCCCGTTGCTGCCAGCCGTTTGAAAATGCTGGGTGTTGAGACGCTAACACCCGGGTTGACCAGTATCATACCCATTGTAGGCAGAGGTGGGGCTGCTGTCAGGATTTCGCCAATGCCCTCCATGCGTGTGGCTTTTTGTGCCAGACAGACCGGAACATCCGCCCCAAGAGTAGGAGCGACACGGAGGGCCATTTCTGGCGGTAGATGCCAGAAACGGGTTAGGAGCCGCAGAGCACAGGCAGCATCGGCAGACCCTCCCCCAATGCCGGAAGCAATGGGAAGGTGTTTTTCTAGCAATAGAGAAGCGGCTGGGAATGTGTTCCCGGTAGCTTCCTGAGCCTGACGGAGGCCTCGGGCGGCCTTCAGGGCGAGATTGTCACTATTGGCCTCCAGCCCCTCCGAGAAAGGGCCTTGCAACGTAAGATGTTCCTCGTGGCCCTGTGTGGCGGGGGAAAGGGAAAGGCGATCGCCCGCTCCAGCGAAGACTGCCAGACTGTCCAGCAGGTGGTATCCATCTTCACGGCGACCGGTGACGTGAAGGTACAGATTGATCTTGGCGTGAGCCATATCCTGATGCAGCGCCATGGCAGGACATCCTTGCAGAAAGAGGCGGACAGGCTGGGAGGACTGGTCTGTCCTGTCGTCGTGTCCGGGGAGGGGTGTTCATTTCTGATAAGGCTATGTAACAAATTGGGAGGTTAAAGACCATGAGGGGGCGGTAGCCGTCTCTTTTCCCTTGGAACCGTTAGAGAAGAGTCCCTGTTCATTATGGCATCTTTCCCAGCCTGTTCCACTCAGGACGCCCTCGCTGCCCTTCGCCTGCATCAGGAATGGGGGATTGATGGCCTCATGGAAGATATGCCGTGGGATGTTTGGGACGAAAGCCCTGTCCAGCTTAGGCGGGGCCTTGCTCGTTCGCCTGTATCTCCCGTACAGCGACCTGTCACGCCCCGGCGTATCGTAAAAGGGCTGGAAGAGGTGCTGGCGGAGATTGCTGGTGCTCAGGATGCGCCTGCCCTGATGAAGGCTAGTCAGCAACTTCCCGGGGTCAGTTTGATGCGGACAGCAAAGCATCATCTAGCACCGGTCATTGTACAGGATGCGCCTCTCTTGCTGGTTGGGGATGTTCCAAATGAAGACGAGGACCGGTACGGGACTTTGTTTGCCGGGCCTGTCGGGGCTCTGCTGGACAAAATTCTGTCGTCCGTGGGGTTAGAGAGGGCGCAGCTTTCTATGGCACCTGCCATTCCGTGGCGGCCACCGGGAGGGCAGAGTGTTTCACAACGCGATGTGGAAGCCTGCCTGCCTATCCTGCACAAGGCGGTTGCTCTGGCCCGGCCTAGGCGGATCGTCACGATGGGCAGTACGTCTGCCTTCATGCTGTTGCAGAAAACGTCCCGCCTAAGCCAACTGCGTGGTCGTTGGCATGAGGCGCATATCCCAGGGCTGGAGGGGCCTGTTCCTCTCCTACCTCTTTGGCACCCGGCTCAGTTGGGTGAGAATGTTGGCCGGCGGAAGGCACTGTGGGGGGATATGCTTCTTTTGGGAGAGACGCTGTCTACAGAGGAGGGGTGAATTACCGAGTCGTGCCTAGTAAAAGACTCTGGAAAGAGGGTACGAGAGATACGGCGGAGATAAAATTGACGGTTTTTTAATCCCGTTGGTGGTTGAGTGTAAAAAAAAGGCTAACAGCGTGTAAAATCAAAAGAATATTCTGGATTCTTCACTAGGGAGCGGTTACTGTAAAAGGCACGCTGGAATTATTTGCCTGAACATCAAGGGTTGTCAGAAACGTAAAACCGGGTTACTCCCCCCAGCATTATGCGATGGATATTGCCATGTGGGTCTCCCGCAGTGTGGCGTGGTGCCGTTCTCGGTGCTGCCATTCTGGCGGGAAACACTGTTTTTCCGGCGCAGGGGCAGGCTCTTCCTTTTCCGTCCCATGTGCCGGAGCATCCAGACGGTGAGGGCCACGATGCACCACCTTCTTCCGTAGCGGGGGGTTCCCTGCCACATCCGTTGTCGGCTCCTGTAGCCAGACACTATAAGGCGCTCTTTGCAGCAGTCCGTGCCGGGGATATCGCTCGGATTGGGGAGCTTGCCCACGGTTCGGAAACGAATAGCCCGGCAGGGCAGCTCCTTTTGCCGGATTATCTGGCAGAATGTTATCTGAGTATATATTTTCACCCGTCCGAGGCTCAGCTTACAGATTGGCTTCACCGTTATCCCGCTCTTCCTGATGCGCCGTTGCTGAGGCAGAAGCTGGAAGAGCTTCGCAAAGGGGTATCTGCCCCCAATATGACTTTCTCCTCCGGGTACTGGGATGTTGCTGATATCCAGCACTCCGACCGGGTTGTACCTTTTTCTCAGACGCTGACACGCAACGGATTGCTGGAACGTGATCTGATGGACAAAGCATCCTCAGGCGAGAAGGGTGTCCATAACGCACTTGTTCAGCTACGCACTGTTCCGGGTATGTCCTCCGCTTATGCGGCGCAGCTGCATGGTGAGATTGCTATGCAGGCTCTCAGTCAGGGGGATACACGGACGGCACTGCGTGTCGGGTCTGCCGGATTGGAGAAAGGGGAGCATCGGGTTGGTCTTCCTGCCTATGCGGCTGGTCTGGCGGCCTGGCGGGAGGGGCAGCTTGATGCCGCCTATAGCCTGTTTGAGACTGCTGCGAATGCCGAGCAAACGGATGGTGACATACAGGCAGCAGCGTCTTTCTGGGCCGGGCGTGTAGCAGAGCGGCACGGTAACGAGGCCTTATACCAGACATGGTTGCGTCGGGCCTCCGTGCAGAGCGAGAGTTTTTACGGCCTGCTGGCGGGGCGTCTGCTCCATTCGGATAAGTCGCAGGCTGCGACTGCTGTATCTGGCGTTCTTTCCACAATTGGGCGGGCAGGGGTCAAGCAAGCGACCCTGAGTGAAGTTGATATTAACGTTGTTGCCGCCATGGGCGAGGGGGCGCACCTTTTCGCACTGATTCAGATCGGGGAGCAGGGGCGGGCCGAAATGCTGGCCCGGCAGATGTGGCAGGATGCGCTGATGGACCCTGTCCGGGCACATTCTCTCCAGCTTGTTGTCAGGAAGGCGGGGATGCGTGCCTTGGCCGACCAGATGCAGCAGGCGTTAGCCAAGCTGGATCATAAAGGCTTTAAGGATGTTCTGGGGCCATTGCCGGACCTCCATCCACATCATGGCTTCCGCCTCTCTTCGGCTCTGGTTTATGCGGTGGCTCGGATGGAATCTAATTTTGATGCTGCTGCATCATCCGCCGCTGGGGCTTATGGAATGATGCAGGTACGACCGACGACGGCCAGCTTCGTGAGTGAGCAGTACCATCTACCGCAGACAGTGGCAGCAGCCTCCAGCGATGATTTTAATCAGGCCATGCAGCAGCGTTTGAGAGAGCCGGGTTATAATCTGGAGGTTGGCCAGCTTTACATGCTCTATCTGGCCCGCAGCCTTGCCCAGAGTGAGCAGAGCGATGGAGCTTCATTGTTGAAGGTTCTGGCGTCCTACAATGCGGGGCCGCAGGCAATCATCCGGTGGGAAAGCGGGCAGAAGGACCTTCAGGACCCTCTGATGTTTATTGAGTGTCTGCCGAGTGCGGAAACACGGCAATATGTCCGCAATGTCCTGACGAATGACTGGGTGTATGGCCGCCGCCTCCATGTTGCTACACCTTCTCTTGTTTCTCTGGCGGATGGGCAGTGGCCGAGCTTCCAGGAGGAGGAGCAGGGGCGTGACTCGCCCAGCTGAGTTCCGTTCAGCCATGTTGAGGGGTTCGTTTCACAAAGCCCAGACTGGAGTTTCATGCATGGCAGCATGAGGCTTCAGCTGGGTTTTTTCTTGGGAAACTCTCAAAAATTAAGGTTTTTTATGGTGGCCCCCTGCCATGGGTGAGATGGTGATGGCTAAGATGTGCATAGGTGGCCCGCTTGCCCGTGGAGGCGTCTTTCCTTACAAAAGGCAGTGCATGCTTTCCCTGTTAGAAATGGAAAGCGAGCGGATGATAATATGATGCCGTGTCTCTCAGGGGGAATTATCCGTCTGTCTGTGGGGTGTCCAGCCGAACAGCGAGTGCTTCAATGTCTCTGAATTCCGTTGTTGAGAGTGTAACGTCCAGAATTATTGAGCGGTCCAAGACGTCCCGCCGTCGTTACCTCACTCTTATGGAGCGTAATCGTGAAAAAGGTGCAGATAGGTCCCGGCTGACCTGTGGCAATCTGGCTCACGCCGTTGCTGCCTCCAGCGCTGCCGATAAGCAGGAGCTGGTGTTTGAGCAGCGTCCCAATCTGGGGATTATTACGACCTATAACGATATGCTCTCTGCACACGAGCCTTATGGCCGTTATCCAGAGCAGATGAAGGTCTTTGCACGCGAGGTTGGTGCCACGGCTCAGGTCGCTGGTGGGGCTCCGGCCATGTGTGATGGTGTCACGCAGGGGCAGGAAGGGATGGATCTTTCCCTGTTCTCTCGTGATGTGATCGCCCAGTCCACGGCTGTTGGCCTTAGCCATGCCATGTATGACGGTGTCGCCCTGCTTGGTATCTGCGATAAGATCGTACCGGGCCTGCTGATGGGTGCGCTGCGCTTTGGTCACCTGCCGGGTATGTTGATCCCGTCTGGCCCGATGACATCCGGCCTGCCGAATAAGGAGAAGGTCCGTGTCCGTCAGCTCTATGTGCAGGGCAAGATTGGCAAAGATGAGCTGATGAAGGCCGAAATGGCCTCTTATCACAGCGAAGGGACCTGTACCTTCTACGGTACAGCTAATACTAACCAGATGATGGCAGAATTCCTTGGGCTGATGATGCCGGATTCTTCCTTCATCCCGGTTGATACCCCGCTGCGTCAGGCTATGACACGTGCTAGTGTGCATCGTCTGGTCGAGATCAGCAATAAGGGTAAAAATCCTCGCCCGATGGCTGAGGTTGTCAATGAGAAGGCCATCGTCAATGCGATCGTTGGTCTGATGGCAACAGGTGGGTCCACAAACCACACCATTCACATTCCGGCTGTGGCCCGTGCCGCCGGTATCATCGTGAACTGGGAAGACTTTGCCGAGCTGTCCGCTGTTGTGCCGACACTCTGCAAGGTCTATCCGAGCGGTCCGTCCGATGTGAACAAGTTCAACGAAGTTGGTGGCCTGCCGACAGTCATCTCCGAGCTGTCCAGCGCTGGTCTGCTGCATCGTGATGCACCGACCATCTCTGAGAACGGTCTGGATGACTACGCTAAGCGTGCCCTGATGGGTAACGACAAGAACGTCGTTTATACCCCTGCCAAGCCGTCCAGCGATCTGGAAATCCTGCGTGGTGCAAAAGAGCCGTTCCATCCGGTCGGTGGTATCCAGCTGCTTCAGGGCAATCTGGGCCGTGGCGTGTACAAATCCAGCGCTGTGGCAGATAATCTGTTGACTATCGAAGCACCGGCTCGTGTCTTCCAGTCCCAGACCGCTGTGAAGGAGGCCCAGAAGGCTGGCGAGCTGCATCGTGACGTTGTGGTTATCGTTATCGGCCAGGGCCCTCGTGGCAATGGGATGCCAGAGCTGCACAATCTGATCCCGTCCCTCGGTGTTGAGCTGGATCAGGGCTTCAAGATCGCACTGGTGACAGATGGCCGTCTCTCCGGTGCCAGCGGTAAGGTCCCGGCGGTGGTGCATGTGGGGCCGGAAGCACAGGTGGGCGGTCCGCTTGCCAAGGTGCGTGATGGCGATGTCATCCGTGTCTGTGCCCGCACCGGTAAGCTGGAAGCTCTGGTGGATGAAAAAGAATGGGCAGCCCGCACGCCGACCAAGCCGCACCGTGCAACAGCCGGTACGGGGCGTGAACTTTTCGCCCTCATGCGTGAGGCGGCTCCGTCCGCTGAGGAGGGTGCTTCACCGATGTTGTTCATGATGGATCGTGAACTTGAAGAAATCGGTGATGATGTTGAGAAAGGAACCGAGGTATGAGCTACATCGAGAGACTGGATGCGGTGATGGACCGCAGCCCGATTATGCCTGTTCTGGTTGTTGAGGATGTGGCTAAGGCCCGTCCGATCGCCGAGGCTCTGGTCGCTGGTGGTATCTCCACTCTGGAAGTGACACTGCGTACACCGGCTGCTCTGGATGTCATCTCTGAGATGTCCAAAGTGGAGGGTGCGCTGGTCGGTGCCGGTACGGTGCTGAACACCGAACAGATGGACAAGGCCATGAAGGCCGGCGCAAAGTTCATCGTTAGCCCCGGCATTACGCCGGCTCTGGCTAAGGGTGCGCTGGAGCGTGACGTTCCTTTCCTGCCCGGTACAGCCAATGCTAGCGATATCATGATGGGTCTGGACCTGGGGCTGCGTCGCTTCAAGTTCTTCCCGGCCATGACGAATGGCGGCATCCCGGCTCTTAAGGGGCTGTCTGCCGTGTTCGGTAACCTTGGCGTGCGCTTCTGTCCGACAGGTGGCATCACCGAAGCCACCTACAAGGACTGGCTGGCTCTGCCGACTGTTGGCTGTGTCGGCGGTTCCTGGCTGACGGCTGGCGATGCTTCCCCTGAGGAAGTTGCCAAGCGTACGAAGGCTCTGGGCCTGCGCTAAGACGGGCGTTTGATGTGATGGGAAGGTTTTACCTTCCCATCTCGAAGATGGCGGGGCATGCAGTGTGGCTGTATGCCCCGCTATTTTTTTTAAGCGGTTATCTGGGGCAATATGGGTGAAAGAATGGGCTTGTTGCATCTATGTAACAGACTGGTCGAATAATCATGAAAATGTGATCTTGTGGTTAAACCCGTTTCAGTTCCCTGATACAGTCCTGACCATTCAGTCAGGAGACACTGTTGCAAACTGTTCGTGCCCATATGACGTCAATTATCGGCCTGTCAGGCGTTCTGCTGACAGCTATCATGACGACACTGAACGAACAGGTATCGGCGCAGGGCCTTAATGACATCATGGGCGGTATGGGGCTCAGTCACGACCCATCTCGCTGGTTTGTCAGTCTCTATACATCGGCACAGGTTATCGGAGCTGGGCTTTCCCCGTGGATGGCCATAACCTTTAGCTTGCGACGCTGGGCCTTCTTTGTGCTGACATTGGCTGTATGCAGTATTGTACCTATGGCGTTCTGTCAGACGCCGCTTTTGCTTTACATTCTGCGGAGTATGCAGGGGTTGGCCGGTGGTTTTGCCATCCCACTGCTGATGTTCTCTATCCTTAAGATATTACCCTTTAATCTGCGGGCTTATGGGCTAGTGGCCTATACGCTGGTTTCCACATGTTTCCCTTATCTTGGGACAATGCTTGCTGGATTGTGGACAGACCTGCTCAGCTGGCAGTTTATCTTCCTTCAGGCCATTCCGCTGGGGGCCTTGGCAGGGTTGCTCATCTGGTATGGTATGCCCATCATGGAGCCACAGCATCACCGGCTTCAGATTTTTAATGGGTATGGCCTGCTGTTCTTCGCTGTAGCAGCTTGGTGTTTGACGACCGTTCTTTCCCTTGGGGACTGGCTGGATTGGTTTAATTCCCCGTTGGTCTGCGTATTGGGGGCTATCGGGCTGGCAGCTGTCCCACTGTTGATCTGGAATGAATGGACGCATCCTTTGCCGTTTTTCCGGTTTCAGCTTCTCAGCCGGAATAATTATATTTACGGGGTTGGGGGGATCAGCCTGTTCGTGGTGGTGTCCCTCTCGGCGTCCGCTGTGCCGTTGCAGTTCCTTACAAAGGTTGTGGGATACCGGCCCGAGCAAAGCTATCTCGTCACGCTGGAAGTTGCCGCTGTGGAGATCGCCATAGCCCCGCTGGTGGGCTATCTGCTCAACCGGCGGGATGTGGATTGCCGGATTGTCGGGTTTTTCGGCATGCTGTGCATGTTCATCGCCTGTTGTGGGGATTCACTGGTTACCTCCGTGTGGCAGCGACCGGAATTTTACATCTGGCAGTTTCTTCAGGGTATTGGCGGGGTGATGGTGCTATCCTCCCTGCTGCTGATGTCCACTAATGCCGTGGTGGCAGAAGAATCCCCTTTTGCTGTGGCTCTGGTGAATATGCCTCGGGCCTTCATGATGGTTGGTGGCACATGGTTGATGGAGCTGGTGGGCCGGTGGCGGGGTGGCCTTCATTCAGATAGGTTGGCGGATCATCTGGGGCAGTATCGTTATGCCTTGGTGCAGGGCAGTAGTCCGCTTATCCAGAGTCCAACCCCGCTTTTGCCGGATGGACGCCCTCGCTTTCGGGGCAGCATGAGTTACCTCAAAGAGCAGTTTCACCATCAGGCAGCCGTGTTGACCCTGTCGGACTTGTTCTGCGTTTTGGCGGCTCTGCTAGCAGTGCTGATGGTCTTCATTCTGCTCGTCCCGGTGCGGACCTACCCGCCGTGGGTTGTTTTTGCGCCTCGTGGAGCAACGAAATCTCCTGATCACCCGGTGGCTCATTATAAGGAGACCATCAGGACATGAGGGAAAAGCAGGCGCAGGATGCAGGCTATAACAAAGCGGGAGAAACAGGGATGACACAGAAAGCAGACAAAAGGGCCGGGGATGCTCGTCCGCAGGCTAGTGTCACAAAGGATGTTCCGGCTGATGGAGATGCACTGGCCAGAGAAAGGCGGCGACGCTGGCCCTTCCTGCTGGCCGGGGGAATTATTTTTGCTTTCGTTGTTAGTGTGTTGGCCATCGTTTTTATTCCCGCCGCACGGGTCTGGACGAACGATGCCTATGTGACAGCACATTACAGCGTCATTGCGCCACGTGTGCCCGGTCAGGTCATGTCTGTTGCTGTGGATGATAACCAAACCGTCCATGCTGGGGATGTTCTGGTGCAGCTTGACCCGCGTGATTATCAGACGACTTTGGATCAAGCCCGGGCGGTAGAAGCGCATGATCGTGCTCTCGTGATGGATGCCGCCGCCAGCGTGGCCCGTCAGCCTGCTATTATTGCTGAAGCAAAGGCTCGGGTGGCTCAGCTTTCCGCTCAGCTTCTTTTTGCCAAACAGAATGCTAATCGCTATGCCCATTTGGCTCTCAATGGTGCAGGAAGCCGGGAGGAGGGCGAGCGGACCCGTGCCAGTCTGGATGATTTGACAGCCTCTCTTCAGGCGGCGGAAGCTCAAAGAGATGCTGCCGAGGCACAGCTTCGTGTGTTGGAAGCTCGGCAGGATTCAAGCCGCCGTCAGGTGGATGTTGATCGGGCACGGGTGCACCAGGCCGAGTTGAACCTGTCTTATACGGCCATCCGTGCCCCTTTTGATGGCATGGTCGGGGAACGTACCGTCCAAAGTGGCAATTATGTGCCCGATGGGGCGGCTTTAATGGTCCTCGTGCCGATGGATCAGCTCTGGATTGAGGCGAATTACCGGGAGCTTGCCCTCCAGAACATGCGCCCCGGCCAGAAGGCCCGTATCCATGTGGATGCCTATGATATCGACCTTGATGGTGTTGTAGATAGCGTGCCACCGGCCTCTGGTGCGGCCTTTGCGCCTTTGGCACCGGAGAATGCTACGGGCAATTTTACTAAGATTGTTCAACGCTTACCCGTCAAGATCACGCTGGTGCCGGGGCAGCCCCTAGCCCGTCTGCTGCGGATGGGTTTCTCTGTTGAGACGACCGTGGAGACGGGGCTGAGTTCTGTGGTTAGGGCGCAGACACGGACAGACCGGGCGGTGACGGATAAATGAGTATGAAGGGTCTGTCGGTCCGGTATTGGAAGGGAACGGTGGGGCTAGTTCTGCTAGCTCTTGGTGGCTGTGTGCGGATGGGGCCGGACTATCACACTCCGAAGGAGGCTGATCAGCCTGCGGCGTGGCAGAAGGCGGCAGATGCACGGGAGAAGCGGAGCCGTGGTTTTACAAGCCCCGCTACGGTGGATGTTAGCTGGTGGCAGCAATGGCATGACCCGGTTCTGAACCGGTTGATTGAACGGCTCTCACGCGAGAATCTGGATATCCGACAGGCGGCCACCCGTGTTCTTCAGGCCCGTGGGCAGCTGAAGGTTGTGGCTGCAGAGGGTGTGCCAAGCCTGAACTGGGCCGGGTCTTACACATGGACACAGCAGAGCCGGAAAGGTTTTCTGACACTTGCTGAGCCCGCACCGGGTTCTAATCTGCAATATGAGCAATATGCCAATATTGGTTCTGTCTCGTGGGATCTGGACGTTTTTGGCCGTATTCGCCGCCTTGTGGAGGCCGGAAAGGCCCATGTGGAGGAGCAGCAGGCTTATGCTCAGGGTATTGCGCTGGCCCGTCTTGCTGATTTCGTGGAGGCCTATCTACGCCTGCGGGCGGTTCAGGCGCAGATAGGCCTGACAGAGCGGCATCAGGCCCTTGTGCGGCATGATCTGGCCCTCGTTCTGGCCCGTCAGAAGGAAGGCGCAGCGAACGATCTAGAGGTTGCACAGGCTCGTGGTCAGGTAGAGCAGACAGACAGTGCCCTGCCTCCCTTGCGAGACATGCAGGCTGCCCTGATTAATACGATGAGTGTCATGCTAGACCTCCCACCTCGTGCGCTGGAGGAAGAGCTGATGCCAGTGCGGCCCCAGCTAGACGTACCTGTTTCGGTGGGGGTGGATGTGCCTTCTAGTCTGGCGCAGCGGAGGCCGGATATTATGGTGGCGGATGCCCGTCTCCATGCGGCCACGGCTGAAGTTGGTGCTGCAAAGGCGGCATTTTATCCAGATATCAACTTAGCGGGCAATCTAGGGACGCAGAGCCTCTCGGCGGGCGATTTCTTCATGCCTGCGGCCAAATATTTCACCCTCGGCCCGACTGTGAATGTACCGATCTTTGAAGGTGGACGCCTGCGGGGTACATTGGCCTTGAAGAAAGCAGAGCAGCAGGAAGCTGCTCTGGCGTATCGTCAGACAGTCCTGAATGCATGGCGGGATGTGGATGATGCCATCACGCGGCTAGCCCAGATTCAGCTCCGTTATCAGCATGTCACGGAGTTAGTGCAGCAGAATCGTAAGGCCTATAACGCCGCCCGCCTGCAATATGCGGATGGAGCTGTACCCTTTCTGGAGGTGGATAGGGCGGAATCCATGCTGCTTTCTAGTCAGGTAACGTTGGCGGATCTGCGGATGGAAACAACCCTGGCTGCTGTTAGTCTGTATCGTGCCTTGGGCGGAGGGTGGCAGCCTGTGCTGGCCGCCACCGAACAGCGCATGGCGGCTGATGCTAAGGCTGAAAAGGAAGAGAAAGCGGCCCGATAAGGCATAGATGGTGAGAAAGTGGCTTTTTGCGGTCTGTTTACATGAATCTGTCTTGCACAGCGGGAAGGCCGGGGATATGCCACAAACATGACTGATACACGCTTTTCTCCCCGTCGTGCCCTTCTGTCCGTTTCCGACAAGACAGGGCTGGTTGATCTGGCTCGTGCCCTTGTGGCCCAGAATGTTGAAATCCTTTCCACAGGTGGCTCTGCCCGTACGCTGCGTGAAGCCGGCCTGCCGGTAAAGGAAGTCTCCGAGCATACAGGCTTCCCCGAGATTCTGGATGGTCGGGTCAAGACATTGGTGCCCTGGATTCATGGTGGTATCCTTGGCCGGCGGGACAAGGCAGAGCATAAGGCGCAGATGCAGGAACATGGCATTGCGCCGATCGATCTGGTCTGCGTCAATCTCTACCCCTTTGCGGCTACTGTGGCTTCCGGTGCGGATGCTGAACAGTGTGTCGAGAATATTGATATTGGTGGTCCGGCCATGGTGCGGGCGGCTGCTAAGAATTTTGCGTCTGTTGCTATTCTGACAAGCCCTGCCCAGTATGCGGGTTTCCTTGCGGCTCTGGCGCAGGGGGGCACGACATTGGCAGAACGCCGGGAATGGGCTGCTGCTGCCTACACGCATACGGCAGCTTATGATGGGATGATCTCCGCTTGGTTTACCCAGAAGGATGGGGAAGAAGGCAAGGTTGCTCTGCCGCCCGTTCTGACACTGTCCGGCCAGCGTGACGAGCTGCTGCGTTATGGTGAGAACCCCCATCAGGCAGCGGCTTTCTATCGGGATGGCAGCACACGGCCCGGCTTGGCGACGGCAAAGCAGATTCAGGGTAAGGCCCTGAGCTATAACAACCTTAATGATACGGATGCTGCCTTTGAGGCTGTGGCTGAGTTTGATGAGCCGACCGTGGTGATCGTCAAGCATGCCAATCCGTGCGGTGTGGCTTCTGCGGCTACGCTGGTGGAGGCATGGAAGGCTGCTCTGCGCTGTGACCCGGTTTCTGCCTTTGGTGGTATTGTGGCTCTGAACCGTAAGCTGGATGAGGCCACGGCTGAGCAGATCAGTGCGATCTTCACCGAGGTGATCGTGGCTCCTGATGCTGATGAAGGGGCAAAGGCTATTCTGGCCAAAAAGAAGAATCTGCGTCTGCTGTTGACGGGCGGCGTACCGGATGCTCGGGCACCGGGCCTGTCTTTCCGCTCCGTTTCTGGCGGGTTCCTTGCCCAGAGCCGGGATAACGGGCATGTCACGGAAGATATGCTGAAGGTTGTGACGAAGCGTAAGCCGACAGTGCAGGAAATGGCAGACCTTCTGTTCTCCTTCCGTGTTGCCAAACATGTGAAATCGAACGCCGTGATCTATGTGAAGAATCAGGCTACGGTGGGCATCGGTGCCGGGCAGATGTCTCGTGTGGATAGTGCGCGGATTGCCGCCCGCAAGAGCGAAGATGCTGCTCATGCAGCTGGGGAGTCTGAGGCTTTGACCAAGGGGTCCGTTGCTGCCTCTGATGCCTTCTTCCCCTTTGCCGATGGGTTGGAGAGCGTGGTCGCTGCAGGGGCAACGGCTGTTATTCAGCCCGGTGGGTCCATCCGGGATCAGGAAGTGATTGACGCTGCGGATGCTGCGGGTATTGCTATGGTCTTTACGGGGATGCGCCACTTCAGACATTGAGGTTTATGATGATCACCCGATTTTCTGCTCTTTCCGTACTGATAGCCGGGCTGGCTGGCCTGTTCCCTGTGGCCTCCCATGCGGCGGACTGCCAGTATGACGTAAAGCCGGTGCCGGTCTTTACCGGCACGGTCAGTCGGATCACGGGTGATGGCGTTCTGCTCTCTGATGGGCGGGATGTCGTCATGCCGGAGTCCCTATTGCCTTTCGTTCGTCTGTCCAATGACGTGAAAGTGCATGGGCTGCTCAGTCTGGATGGGCGGAAAATCTGGGTGCTGGCCCTCTATGATAAAGATAGGCTGGTTTGTCCTTCGGTGCTGGATGTTCGCAAGGGGGCGTATCCCGGTTCAGCGGCTTATGATGTAATCCAGCACCAGGGAAGTGAGGCTCCCTGAGGCGGCGTATGAATATAGCTTTCGTTGCTGCTCCCACTGAGGCTGCACAGGAGGCGTTGAAGCGCTTTACCGGGCGGTACGGTAATGTTCCGCTGGAGCAGGCCGAGGTGCTGGTGTGCCTAGGCGGGGATGGCTTCATGCTGGAGACATTGCTGCATATCTGCGGTAGTGATGTTCCCGTTTTCGGTATGAATTACGGGACGATCGGGTTCCTTATGAACTGCCCGGAAGAAGATCATCTTCCGCAGCGTCTGGCCTATGCTCAGCATACGGAAATCGCCCCGTTGCATATGTGGGCACGGACCAACTCTGGGGAGATTCATGAGGGTATAGGCTTTAATGACGTGTTCCTGTATCGGGAAACCCGTCAGACGGTCCATATTGGCATTGAGATTGATGGCCGGATGCGGATGCCCCGCCTGACATGTGATGGCATCATTTTGTCGACCCCCGCAGGTTCGACAGCGTATAATCGTTCAGCTCATGGGCCAATTATTCCTTTGGGGGCGGAGCTATTGTCTCTGACACCCATTTCTCCCTTTCATCCTCGGCATTGGCGGGGTGCCCTCTTACCTGCAGGGGTGACAGTCCGTTTTACCCTATCTGACACAGAGAAGCGTCCCGCTTCGGCTGTTGCAGGGCCGGAGGAGATTCGTGATGTGGATGAAGTGGTTGTCCGGTTGGATAATGAAAAGAAAGTAACGCTTCTATTCGACCCTGACCATAGCCTGTCCGAACGGATTATTGCGGAACAGTTTGCCGAATAGAGCGTATACGTTACAGATTAATGCAATTTATGTCTGTCCGATGATGTCTGACAGAAATGTTGCTTTGTGTCTGGCCAGTTCTCCTTTACTCTCTGGTTTCTTAATGGAGATGGAGAGACGAGATGCGTGGGACCATTCTGAATTACGATGTGAAGCAGGGCGAGGGTATTATCAGCGGGGGTGACGGTAAACGTTATTCTTTCAAGGGGAGCAGCTTCGGGTCTGAAGTTGCCTTGCTGCGTAACGGCACTGCAGTTGATTTTGAAGTGCAGGATGGTGAGGCTCAGTCTATCTTTGTAGTTCCAGAAACCCGGCAAGGGGGATTGGGGAACGTCTTTGAGGAGATTGGTGGTAAATCCAAAATGATCGCTGGGCTGTTGGCCCTTTTTTGTGGCGGGTTGGGTGTTCACAAATTTTATCTGGGTTACAACCGTGCCGGTATTATCATGCTGTTGGTGACGGTGTTCGGGATTATCCTTTTGGGTCTCCCGAGCCTCATCATCGCTGCTATTGCCTTTATTGAAGGCATTATTTACATGACAAAATCCGATGAGGCTTTTTATTTGACGTATGTTAAGAACCGTAAGGAATGGTTCTGATCATCTCTGCTTTGGCAGACTAGGCGATAGACAGCCCGGAGTACCTTTTGATGCGGTACTCCGGGCTGTCATGCATTTGGAGGGCCAATCAGCAGGCCGGTGTGAGTAGAGGCTTTCCACTGAAATAGGCTAGCAGATTGTCGATGATATTCTGCCCCATAGCTAGCCGTGTCTCGATTGTGGCGGAAGCCTGATGCGGTTGGAGAACGACATTATCCAGCGTCAGGAAAGCCGGATTGATTGTCGGTTCGTTCTGGAAGACATCAAGCCCGGCCCCGGCGATGCTTTTGCTCTTTAGGGCTGTCAGCAGGGCCTCTTCATCAATAACACTGCCTCGGGCTGTGTTGATCAGCACACCATTTTTGCCGAGTGCTGCCAATATGTCAGCATTGACGATATTTTTTGTCGCTGCGGTGGCAGGAAGCGTGATGACGAGGATATCCGCCCAAGCCGCCAACGCTTTGAGGCTGGGTTCGAATGTCAGGGTGCTACCTTCACGAGGATGGGGGTTAAAATAAGCAACCTCCATATTGCTGGCTTGCGCCCGCCGTGCAACGGCCTGACCGATGCGGCCAAAACCAGCAATGCCCAGCTTCCGGCCATTGAGAGAATGGGCCAGAGGGGGCAGTTTCCCGGCCGCCCAGTTGCCATCAAGCAGGAACTGTTCATTAGTTTTGAGATTACGCTTCAGGGCCAGCAGGAGGAGCATGGCCATGTCGGCGACATCGTTGGTGGAAATGTCTGTGGTAACGGTAACCCGGATATGTCGTTTCTGGGCTCCTGTAAGGTCGATCTTGTCCAGCCCAACCCCGTTGACGGCAATAATCTCCAGATGTGGCAGAGCAGCCATGACCTCGGGTGCTACGCCGTAGGAGCCTCCCGTAGCGATGGCCCGAATATCCGGCGCAATCTTTGCTAGATCATCCATATTGGTGAAAGGATGAATGATGAAATATTCTGCCAGTGATGCCAAGGTGGGTTCTGGAAGAGGTTCCAGCAGAAGCAGGTGCTGTTTTGTCCAAGATGATGCAGTCATGATGCATACTTTCAGAAAGTAAGGAGATGGCCGGTACTAGGCAGGGCCCGGCTATCGCTTAGCGGGAGGATGGTGTATCCAGATAACGGGCGGCTAAGGCTTTACACCCTGCCTCGACATCCCGCCATGTGGTTTCAAAACCATCTTCAGAGCCATAATAGGGGTCTATAACATCCCGTCCTTGCTGGCCGGGGACATGGTCCAACAGAAGGCTGACATGAGCCTTGCTGCCAGAGGGTTGAAGCTTTTTCAGGGCAGCAAGGTGGGATTTGTCTAGGGCAATGATATGGTCGAATCTATCAAAGTCCATAGTCCTGACTTGGCGAGCCCGTAAGGGATTACCATCCAGACCATGGCGCCGTGCTGTGGCACGGGCGCGCGGGTCTGGTCGGTCACCTTCATGCCAGTTTCCTGTCCCGGCGGAATCAATATCAACCGTCAGGCCACGTTGTTCAGCCTCCCGTCGCATGGCGAGTTCGGCCAGGGGCGAACGGCAAATATTGCCAGTGCAGACAAAAAGGAAAGAAGGGAAGGAGGAAGAGTGTGTCATGCGTTTGTCAGCCAGATGAAGAATGCCAGAGTCAATATGGAGCTAATTGTACCGAAAAAAAGGACCGAGGCGATTTCACGCTCCATCATGTGATAGCGCATGGCGAGAATGACATTCATGGCAGCACTGGGCATAGCCATGGCGAGGACCCCTTGTTGCATGGCGAGGGAGGGGAGATGCCACAGGAAAGCGAGCGCACAGACGCCAAGCGGGATGAGAATGTTCCTACCCAGCACCATGAGGCCCACAGGTAGGCTGAACCGAACCTGCCGGGCACAGAGGACCACACCAGAGGCGAACAGCGCTGTTCCCCCTGTGGCATGACCCAAAAGCTGGAGGGAGCTTTTGAGTGGCAACGGGAGGTGGATATTAGCCAGCACCATTAGAAAGGCCAGCATAGGTACCCAGACAACAGGCTCTTTGCAGGAGTGGAGGAGGTGGCCACCTAGCTCCCGCAATGTGGTTTGCCATGTGGATTGTGCTTCATCATCCTGACGTTGCCGGCGTTGTTGGTCATGGTTCATCAGGATGAGTGTCAGAGGGATCTGACACAGATTCATGACGAGAGATGCCACAGAGATAGGTACGGCACTGGTCGGGCCAAAGAGCTGCCCAAGAACAGGAATCCCAATAAAAGGAACAGACGGGCCCGTTACGGTCATGGTGATTAGAGCGGCTTCACCTTGTTTGCGTCCTAGCCCCCAGCGCAAAATAGCGAAGAGAACACTATAGACGCCGAGCATGGC
Organism: Bombella favorum; assembly: GCF_014048475.1. Lineage (GTDB taxonomy): Bacteria > Pseudomonadota > Alphaproteobacteria > Acetobacterales > Acetobacteraceae > Bombella > Bombella favorum. The sequence continues at coordinate 147,451 of NZ_NWUS01000002.1, read as the reverse complement.
CATGAGGATGAGGCCTGCTAACGGCCCTGCTGAGAGAACCCGTTCCCGTGGTGTGCTGAGGATAGAGGCTAGAAGAGCCAAGGGTAGGGCATAGAGCATGACAAGCCGGATGAGAACACCAGCCTGATGGGAGTCGAAGTCCCTACGCCATGCAGCCAGATAGCCTAACCCAAGTGTGACCAATATGGGCAGGATGGCTTCTATAATTGTCAGGAAAAGGGCTGTCGTCATGGGCTGCCATCAGTCCTGCATTGGGAAGTGATGAAACAGCCTATGACGTTTCAGCCCCCAAGGGAACAGTTCTATTCCCTTGGGTAGCAGGTTTTAAGCCTGCCGGTAAGGACCGCCGGCCTGTACTTCGATGCTGAGCATGTTCTGGCCAACATTAGCGGACGGAGCATCATGCAGAAGAAGTTCTGCTTCTCCCTGCGTCCAGCGGTGCGGCCCGGCCTCGATAACATCCCAGCCCTTCAGGTGCCGTTCTGTCAGATGGCGGGTAATGACATGTTCATGGCTTCCAGCCCAGACAGAGACCTGACCAACCAGCATACCGAGCTCACGGCGGTCATCCATATGTGGCCCGATATTTTCGGAAGGACGGAACGTCCGAGAGCCAAGCATGACACGCCGTGCATGAGCAGGCAGCGAGAAGAGATAACGGCCTGCTTCATGCCGCTGCGGGCGAATAGTCCGCCCATCTTCCAGCCGGATATAGGGGGCAGGGTCCGCTGTCATGCCATCATGGGAGGTATCAGCAGCCGTTTCGACCTTTGTGATGCCCAGTTCAGCCGCCCGTGCAGCGAAGGTCTCGTGAAGTGGTTTCACGAAGGCCTGCGAAACATCCAGCGGTGCTGCAGCATGTTCGTCCCAGTTAAGCCGCTGACGCTCTGCCAAGCTCAGGATGTCTTCCGAGGAACCGTCTGGCTTGTAGAGTTCTTCCTCGTCTGTATCCAACCAGCTTTCTGTCAAAACATCATTGGCCCAGATGACAGAATGAGGCGCCGTCTGCACATGGTAGTAGTCATACTCTACCTGGCTGTGATCGTAGCGGATTGATGTGCCGTTGACGAGCATACGGGCAGGAACGAAGCGTCCTTCGAAGTAGAAGCAATGTTCCGGCGTGACAGAAAGGTCCTTATTGGGCAGACCTGCGCCAAAGGCATCCTTCGCCACGATGACGGACCAACCGGCCATATCCTCAGGCTGGGACGTGTTAACACGGGCACGACGCTGGATGACGGCCGTAATCTCGCGAACGTCTTCTTTCCCGTCTTTAAAAACGCAGATCTGCTCGCCCTTACGCAGCCGCTCCACAGCTTTCTCCCCCTTGGGGGTGCGGATCATGCTGCCAGCAAGGAAGCACTTCTGATAGACAATAACGGTATTGCCGTTTCCGTCATCATTGATGATGAACCCGTTGTCAGCGTAGTTACCTGTCAGGTTCATCTGCCAAGTCTGGCCGTTCTCGGAAACCGTCAGGATACCCTGTTTGAGGCTAACACTGCCGGAATTGCTGTATTTCAGCCCAGCAACACGGATACGGGCGTTGTAGCCCATGGAGGTGTTGACGAGTACAGCACCAGAATCAATGTTCAGCAGGCCGCCCAGGTTGTTTGTTCCAGCACTACTTGTGGCACCGATAATTGTAGCGCCGGACAGGGTACCGCCGGACTGAACCATGGTGTTGGGGCTGCTGGAAACATGCTGGCCAGAACCCGCATCGTACGTGACGAGGGTCTGCACAGCCGTACCGCCAGAGGACACAGTCAGCTCGCCACCATTGGCAATGCGTGCCCCGCTGACCCATCCGCCCTTAGCAACGTCGATGTGCTGGACAGATGCCCCGGAGTTCAGAATACCGGAAGCCCCGCTCATGATGGTCAGGCGGCTAATGAACGCACCAGAGGCGACAGTGGCCTGACCGGATGAGAGGTACACGCTGTTGAGCTGAGCACCGGAGTTGATGATGCTCGTTGCCCCATTGACAGCAGAAAGGACCTTAACGCCTGCACCACCCTGAGGGATGTCCGTATTGACGCCATTAAGCGTGACATTCGGTACTACAGCACCGCTGGCAATGGCGAGAGACGCGCCCTGGCTGGCACTGAGCATGGTGGTAATGCGAGCACCAGAACTGACGCTATTTACGCCACCGATTGCGTTGAAGGTGTAGAGGAACGCCCCAGCGGAAATAAGGTTCGTTGCATTCGTAGCGTTGAGGTTGAGGATAGCCCCGCTGGTAAGATTGTTCGTCCCGCCCGTTGCGTTGAGGTCACCGATGACACCCCTACCGGAGATGGTGTTCGTCGCACCCGAGGCTGTCAAAGTCCCAACGGTGCCTGCGGCGTAAATAGTATTCGTTCCGCCGGTCGCATTGAGGTTAACGACGTAGGCCCCACTGGAGACGTCGTTCGTTCCGCCCGTTCCGTTGAGGGTACCTACGATAGCCTGACTGGAGATGTTATTCGTCCCGTTCGAGGCGTAAAGGTACTGGATTGTTCCTGTGCCGCGAATGTTGTCAACAGCACTAGGGGCAACGTTTATGGTGAAGACATCGGCGCCATTAATGGTGGCTGTCCCATTGCTGCCAACATCAATTTCCTTGAAGCTGTAGCCGGAATCAACAAACAGGGACCCACCAACAGCCGATGTGGTTGTTGGGGCGCCATACCAGGACCCCTGTGCAACCGTCGCAGTGCCAGCAGAGACCTGTAGCGGTATACTGTTGTTGATCAAGCCACCGGACATGAGGCTGCCCGTACCGCCAACGATGGAGAGCCCGTTAGCGATCGCCCCTCCAGAGCCGAGGACAACGGCACCATTCACCTGGGCTGTTGCGGAGGAGACAACACCCCCGTTGCCGATAACAACAGCACCGCCGGTGGCGGAAGCGTTATTGGGGTCCGACCCAGAGCCGGCCATAGCAGTACCAACGGCAGCACCCGAGCCGGAAACAAGAGCCGTACCACTACCAACAGCATAGACAGCGTTGCCACCAATTGTAGCACCGGACGTGATAACCGATGTACCACCACTGGCCACGATATAGTCTACCGATGCCCCGCCCGGGAAGACGGTGCGGTCAGTCGCATTGGTGATGATGGTAGCACCGTTTCTGATGGTCCCGCCGGAGAGGAGTGTCAGGGTACCGCCGTTACTTACAACGAGGTGACTGGCGCTACCGCCGTTATCGACCTGGATGGTACCGCCATTGTTGGCGACAAAATCAGACCCAACGCCACCGGATTTAATTTCAGCATAGCCCTGGCTGGCACTCAGGCCAGAAATGTAGCCACCCGAGGCAACAAGGGCAGAACCACCATTTCTGACAGCCCCATTGAGGAGCGTCCCGCCGGAACTAACAGTCTCTGTACCACCGGTGATGTTGGGGGCCACGCTTGTCCCGCCATAAAGAACCGTTCCCTGCGCCCCTTTTGAGAGGACGGAGCGCGTTACGGTCCCATCACGACCGACGATCTCAGTCGCACCGGATGTAACGACATCGTCATAAGAGGAGCCGAAACCATAGCTACCGTATTGCAGGGCGTAGTTAGCGTTAAGCCAGCTGAAGTACGTTCCACCGGTGACCTGAATTGTCCCACCACTGTTGATGGTAGCACCGGCGGTGGTTCCGCCAGAGTTGAGAAGCGTACCACCCAATATGGTAGCGTTGGAAGACAAACCCTTACTGAGGACCAGCTGGATACCCCGGCTATGGGCAAATAGCTGATCTTTGGAGGTCCCACCGGAGAAAACGGCCTGACTACCGAAGAGCGTTCCGCCGCTACCTACTCCCCCGTTACCAATCCCGAAAAGGCTGCCCGGGTTGAACGTCCCGCCGCTGATCAGACCACCGGACCCATTCACCGTATAGCCTTTAACGACGAAGTCGGCCGCACCACCGCCAGCAAGCGCATACCCACCGGAGCCGACAACGGGGTCTAACGCAGTACCACCCGCACTAACGTACTTTCCGTTAGCACCGGCACCGGTCACACCGCCAGCAAAGATGGCCCCTGATGAGCCGACAATCCCACGGGAGATGACGCCACCACCCAGAGCTTCAATAGAGGCATTATAAAGTGCCGTGGCACCTGTCATTAGGCCGTTCGACCCAATAATAGCTATGGAGCCACCATCAACGGCAATCCCGTTCTGTGAAAGGCCATTATATGAATAAAGAAGGCTGTTCTTACCTGTTAAGGGGCCGGTGCCACTGACATAATTGCCAGACGTATCATTATCGTGGACTGTGTTACCTCTGAGAACCTTACGCCATCCGCTAGGAGCGCTGTCTTTATCAATGGCGAAAAGGTTATCGTAACTGGGGTCGTAAGTGTAGAAATTGGCCATGACGCAGGGAATCCTTCGGCTATGCTGTGGCAGGCAAGATTAAGCAAATATAAATGAACGTTTTAAGAATCTCCAGAGGAATCGCTATATCCCTCAGATAACATTTGGAGATAGTTCACACTGCTAGGGTCGGTGTCGTCTTCATAAAAACTACAGACCAAAACAACACCATTCCCTTGGGGGGAAAAGAAGACAACACGGGCTGCACTGCCGTTTGTAAGGTCTATGGTGCGTAGTTCCTCTGCCAGCTTCAGCGATGGGTGTGCCTGTTCCAGTCGTGGTTTATGGGGGTCGGTTCCTCGATGTTCCAGGAGCCGATCTGGTACAAGATCACGCCCATGTGATTCAATAAAATTAGGTACTGTAGATGTATCACAGTCAAACGAGCCACCAAGGAAAGCCATGATGGCGGACTTTTCCTCAGGAAAGGCAAAGCTATACTTCCGACCCTGTGGAATGTAGCAGAGTTCCGCCTGATAGCCGTTACGCCGATAGAGAGTGATGGCAATCATACCGTCTTTGTGGGCGGTCGGCTGGTGGAGGGGAATGTGTGTCAGGCCGGGGCCGGATATGGAAAGAAACCATTCCTGAAAAGCCCGCAGGGCCTCAGTATCTCGTTGGGTCATGCGGGTTTCCTTGCGGGCAGGAGAGGGTCTGCTCCGGCTGTCATCCTAGTCTATCCTATTGGTGTTTGGCGTGGTGTCCACGGGGGGATTCGAACCCTCGACCCCAGGATTCATACCACTTCGGTTTTCACCGCCGGCTCCTTTTTGGTAGAAGGGCCGTTCGTGGTCTGGACTGTCTCTTCACCACAGGCATCTGCCCGCCACGGTGTCGCCCGTACAGTCTCTACACCTTCCTGCCCACTAATAGGGTAGGCTTGGCTCGGGATTGGCTTGGCCAAAACGGCGTTAGCGTTCCCCGACTTTGAGCGAATTCACCGGGTGGTTTGCCATCCCGGTGCCCAATTGCGATTAGGAATCCTGTGCTCTATCCTGCTGAGCTACGTGGACACGCAGCATCTAGCTAGCGTTTTTTTTACACTTTCGCAAGCCTGTCACCGTACCATGTCCCTTGGCCTATGAGGGGGAACACGATAAGAAGGGATTGTTCTGACAGTCGACGCTTCCACCCCTGCCATGCTGGAAGCCTTGTTCAAGACCGGCCCTGGCACGGCCTTTGCAGGTTTGCCCATGTTCCTTTCATCATCACGCCCAGTATCCCGTTCTTCTGTCCTCTGGTACGGTCTACGCCGTCCTATGGTACTGTCGCTCTTGGCGGTGATGACTGTTGGCGGGCTGGCTGGCTGCGGTGGAAAGCCGCGCGATCCGTCGTCGCTGACACTGCCTCGTAACCATCTTCTGGGCGTGGACCGTGGCGCACAGGGTGGTGATGATCAGCTCCGTGGTGGGGTGAATGCTTATCTCTGGCGTGGGGCGATTGATACGCTTTCCTTCATGCCGATGGCCTCTGCCGATGCACAGGGGGGTGTCATCCTGACAGACTGGTACCAGCCCCCGGGTGCGCAGGATGAACGCTTCAAGATTGCTGCCTACGTATTGGACCGCCGCTTGCGTTCGGATGCTATCCGGCTGAGCGTCTTCCGTCAGACACGCATTAATGGGGGAGAGTGGGAAGATACACCCGCAGCCCCCAATACAGCAGCGGACATCACAGCCCGTATTCTGGAGCGGGCACGTCAGCTGCGGGCCGAGAATGGCGGTGGGAAATAAGATAATCCAATGAGTGACATGACAGCCAATAACATTTCTGAGTCTTCCAATTTCGACTTTCATGCCCGTGAGCCTCACTGGCAGGCTCGGTGGGCGGAAGCCGACATTTTCCACGTACCGGATGTTCCCCCGGCCGATAAGCCGAAATATTATGTTCTAGAAATGTTCCCCTATCCGTCGGGGCAGTTGCATGTAGGGCATGTGCGCAACTACACGCTGGGTGACGTTGTCGCCCGCTATAGGCGTGCTCGTGGTTATGCCGTGATGCACCCGATGGGCTGGGACGCCTTCGGCCTGCCTGCAGAAAATGCCGCACGGGAACGGGGCGTGCACCCGGGTAAGTGGACCCTCCAGAACATTGATACTATGCGTGGTACGCTCCAGCGGCTTGGTTTCTCTCTGGACTGGAAGCGTGAGATCGCAACCTGCCTGCCGGACTATTACGGCCAGCAGCAGAAGCTGTTTCTCGATATGTTGGCTGCTGGACTGGTGGAACGGCGTGATTCATCCGTTAACTGGGACCCTGTGGACCAGACTGTGCTTGCTAATGAGCAGGTCGTGGATGGACGAGGTTGGCGGTCTGGTGCGCTGGTGGAGAAGAAGACACTCTCCCAGTGGTTCTTGAAGATCACCGACTTTGCTGAGCCCCTTCTGGAGGGGTTGAAGGAACTGGATAAATGGCCGGAGCGTGTCCGCACTATGCAGGAACGCTGGATTGGCCGGTCCGAAGGGGCGAAAGTTCGTTTCAGCCTGCATAACCCACCGCAGGGTTATGATGTGGACGGGGATTCTATTGAGGTCTTCACAACACGGCCTGACACGCTATTCGGTCTGAGCTTCATCGGTATTGCAGCGGATCATCCGTTAGCTCGCAAGATTGCAGCGAGTAACCCGCAAGCGCAGAGCTTCGTTGAAGAATGCCAGCGTGTCGGTACGTCCGAAGAAGCGTTGAGCACGATGGAGAAGCGCGGCTTCGACACAGGCCTGCGTGTGGTGAATCCGTTGAACCCGGAGCAAACGGCTCCGGTCTGGATCGCCAATTTCGTTCTGACAGAATATGGCACGGGTGCTGTGTTCGGCTGCCCTTGTGGGGATCAGCGTGATCTGGACTTCGCCCGTAAATATGGTTTGGATGTTCCTTCCGTCCTGTTGCCTGCAGGGGAGGAAGAAGCCAGCTTCACAGTGGGCAAGAAGGCCGTCACGGGTGAGGCAACGCTCTATAATTCTGGTTTTCTGAGCGGGAAGAGTACGAAAGAGGCCATCCGAGCCGCTATTGAGCGGGTGGAGGCGCTTGGTGTTGGCCAGGGGGTGACCAACTGGCGTCTGCGTGACTGGGGTATCTCCCGTCAGCGTTATTGGGGGTGCCCGATCCCCATCATTTATTGCGACTCCTGTGGGGCTGTTCCCGTACCGGAAGATCAGCTGCCGGTGACGCTGCCGGAGGATGTCAGCTTTGACACGCCAGGCAATCCGCTGGACCATCATCCGACATGGAAGCATGTTTCCTGCCCGAAATGTGGTGAAGCAGCACGGCGCGAGACGGATACCTGCGATACGTTCGTGGATAGTTCATGGTACTTCGCTCGTTTCACAGCGCCCAAGGCAGCAACACCGACCGACCGTAAAGCCGCTGATGGCTGGCTGGCTGTGGATCAGTATATCGGTGGTATTGAACATGCCATCCTGCACCTGCTTTATGCCCGCTTCTTTACTCGTGCGATGAAAAAGACCGGCCATCTGGATGTGAGCGAGCCATTTGCTGGCCTCTTCACGCAGGGTATGGTCACGCATGAGAGCTACCGTGATGGGAGCCAGTGGCTCTATCCGGAAGAGGTTGAGCATCGTGGTGATGCGGTTGTTCGTAAGGATAATGGCAATCCCGTTACGGTTGGACGCTCGGAGAAGATGTCCAAATCCAAGCGGAACACGGTGTCCCCGGTAGAGATCATCGAGCGTTATGGGGCTGATACGGCCCGCTGGTTCGTGCTGTCCGACAGCCCGCCAGAGCGTGACATGGAATGGACGGCGGCAGGCGTGGCGGCTTCTGGGCGTTTCATGCAGCGTTTGTACCGGCAGGTTCAGGCTGTGGCGGCAAAGGATAAGGCCGATGCGGCTCACGGTGCCGCCGGGGAAGAGCTGCGCCAGGTAACGCACCGGACGATTGCTGCCGTGACGGAGGCGCTAGAAGGTTTCACGCCGAATGTGGCTGTAGCCCGCCTGCACGAGCTGTCTTCTGCACTGGGTGACGCGGAGGGTAAGGACGGAGACGGTCTGCCTGCTGCCCGCCGTGAGGCTGCTTATGTGCTTGCCATGCTGATCTCCCCCATGATGCCGCATCTGGCAGAAGAGCTGATGCTACTTCTGGAGCCGGAAGGCCCGATGGTGGTGGAACGGAGCTGGCCGGAAGCGGATGAAAGTCTGTTGGCTGTCAAGAAAGTGACCATTGCTGTGCAGGTTCTTGGCAAGCTGCGTGGCACCATCACATGCGCACCAGATGAAGCGAAGGATGCCGTATTGGCGCAGGCCAGAGTGGAGCCGAATGTGGCGAAGGCACTGGAGGGCAAGCGGATCGTCAAGGAGATTCACGTGCCGAACCGGATCGTCAATTTCGTGGTGGCAGGCTGAGTGTGAGAGGCTGGATGAGCAATATCTCCCAGATGAGGAAGATGGTCCGCTGGAGCCTCGGCGTCTTGATGGCAGGGGCCGGGCTTGCCAGTCTGGGAGCGTGTGGCTTCCAGCCTCTTTATGGCAAGCAGGCGGGACAGAAGAATGAAGCCGTCAGTAATCAGCTGAAGGATGTTTACGTAGCAAATATTCCGACCCGTTTCGGTCAGGAGCTACGCCTTGGCTTGCAGAAAGAAATGGCAGGCGATGGGCCGGAACGCCCAGAGGGTTACATTTTGCAGGTGAGTGCTACGGCTTCGCTTGAATCGGTTGATATCCATCAGGACAATACATCCGGTCATACCCGTGGTGTTGGTTGGGCAGATTGGCGTCTCTATCGTGTTGGGGATGCGAATACTGTGCTGGCGCAGGGTTATGCTCGGACGTTGGATGGCTACAACATGAATATCGAGCAGTATTTCGCCGAGACGCTAAATAACGAGACGCTTTATAAGCGGATTGGCGAAAATCTGGCGCATGATATCACTATGCAGGTTGCTGTGTGGTTCCGGTCGCATCAGTCGTTAGGAGCGGAGAAATCCATCCGTCCGGGGCGGGACCCGTATCTGGATCGTTTGCCCGGAACCCAGCGGACAGACCTGCGCTATCTTGGTGTTGATGGTTTCCCGGCTAATGCAACAGGCCGTAGCAATAACAACGCCTCCACACGGACCGGTGAGGACAGCCGGAATCTGGAGGAGGAAGAGGATAACGGTCTGTGAAGATCACGGCGCAGGCTGTCAGACAGACACTGGAGAAAGCTGGCAGTTGGCGTGTGATTCTTCTTCATGGGGATGACGGCGGGCTGATCCGTGAGCGGGCGAAAGAGGCTGTTCAGACCGTTTTGGATGATCTGGATGACCCATTCCGGCTGGCCCGCCTAGAAGAGGAAGAACAGGACAGGTTGGGGGAAGAGGCTCTTGCCCTTTCTTTGACAGGTGGGCGGCGTGTTGTCTGGCTGCGAGGAGCACAGGATGGCATTCTGGGCACACTAAAGGCCGTTCTGGAGCATGAGAGTGATACGTTGATTGTTCTGGAGGGGCAGGGGCTTGGTGCCCGGTCCAAATTGCGGCAGTTTGCAGAAAAAGCAAAAAATGTGGCCTCCATTGGCTGTTATCCGGAAGAGGGGCGTTCTCTTTCCCGTACGGTGGTGGATCTTCTGGCAGAAGATAGAATCCGTATGGATCGGGACGGTATGGCCTGGTTGCTGGGGCATCTGGGTAATGACCGGGCATTGGTCCGCAGTGAAGTCGAGAAATTACGCCTGTATGGCGAGCCTGGTGGCACCTTGAGTGTAGAGGATGTGCAGGCTTGTGTAGGGGATTCCGGGCAAGCTTCGTTGGATGATGCTATTTATGCTGCCTTGGCAGGAAATCGGCTGGAGGCGGATCGGGCTTTTGAGCGGGCTATGGGAGATGGTGCCACCTCTGTAGCCTTTACCCGTGTGACAATGTCCGTGTTGGAGCGGTTTCAGCAAGCTTTCCTACTGGTGCAGAATGGGCAGTCTCGTCAGGAGGCGATGGGTATGTTGAAGCCGCCCGTTTTCTTTCGCCGTAAAGATGCGTTTCTGGCAGGGATGAGGCGGTGGTCGTTGGTGGCGTTGTCTCAGGCAGCACAAGCAACGCAAGAGCTGGAACTAGCCTGCAAGCAGAGTGGTACGCCTGATGATTTGCTCTGCCGCCGCCATTTGGTCAGGCTATGCTATCCTCGTGCGTTCGAGTAGGAATAGAGCTATGGTTCTTCATAAGAGGAGCCATATCATTACATCGGATTAATTGATTTATCCGCTTATTCCCTTTTCTCAATATGGCAGAAAATGGGGGGTTGTAGCTGTTTCTAGTGAGAGGAGCGGTACGCTCTCAGGGGTTTTAAATTAAACTTTAGTATATAATGAAAATGATTATCATTTAGATGAACCCCAACAATATCTTTCTTGGGTGGGGTTTATGAGTCGTTTTATTCGTAGTGGTCTTAAGCCATTATCAGCTGCTCTGACATTAGGTAGTGTCGTTGGAGGGGCTCATGCAGAGCCGGGGGCTGCGGTAAATGTCACTCAGGATACAACGGCACCTGCCGAGGATACGGATGAAGGAAAGGGCCTTCAGGCCAAGGGCGTTGAACAGATTCATGTTATTGGTCATCCGTTCAATACGATGCATGCCAGTAACGATATGGGCCGTATGCCACAGGATGTCATGCATACGGCACAGACGATTGATGTCGTGCCGCGGGAGCTGATCAGACAGCAGAATGCGAAGTCTCTTGATGAAGCCCTGAAGAATGTTCCCGGTATTACCTCCTCGGTTGGGGAGGGGGCTGGCGGGATGAGTGGCGATCAGTTCCTCATCCGTGGTTTCCCTGCACAGAACGATATTTATGAAGATGGTTTGCGGGATTTTGGTGTTTATACTCGCGACAGCTTCTTTCAGGATTCCGTCAATGTCATTAAGGGGCCCTCATCGGAGGTCTTCGGGAATGGCACAACGGGCGGTGCCATCAATATCATCACCAAAACTCCGACATTGCGTGACCATTATGGGGCTGACTTTAGCGGTGGGTCAGGCAATTTCTATCGTGGTGTCGTGGATGTAAATAAACGTATCGGGGATACATCAGCCTTCCGTCTGGAGGGGATGGCGAACTCCAATGAGGTTGTGGGGCGGGACTATGTCCATTCCCATCGTTGGGGTATTGCGCCGTCTATCTCTTTTGGTATCGGCACCAAAACAACCGTTGTTCTTCAGGTCATGCATCAGACATCCCGCAATGTGCCAGATTATGGTGTGCCGGTTGTCAAAGGCCATCCGATCACGGAGAAATCGTCTTTCGGCGTGTCCCGGAACAATGTTTATGGCAAATCGCAAGATCACGATAACAGTGATGACACAATGGAGACGTTACGGCTGAAGCATGTCTTCAACCGGCATTTCACATTCCATAATGACCTCCGCTTCGGAGAGTACAGCCGTGACTTTGCGGCTTCTACACCGCAGTGTGCCAATGCTTCATGCTCGGAAATGCAGATTTATAACCCGGGCTATAAGAAGGTTAATCCGGCGGCTGGTATCGGCCTTAATGGTGGGCCGATGCCGTACAAACAGTCGAGCTGGTCTTTCCAAGATGTTGCCTCCTTGCAGGCGGATTTTAATACGGGGTTCCTGCGGCATCAGCTCGTGACAGGGTTCGATATAGAGTATGTGCAGGATTCTCGGCGGCAATATGCCTATGATGCTGTCGGAGCGCACCGGGCCATCCCGTGGCAGAACACCTATCATCCGAAGCGTGATGATTACGCTTATTCAACATGCCGTGCTGATTCTGGAAATTGCTGGAAGAACACCAACTATAGTCTTGGGCGGCCTGATTCCCACGGCTATGGTTTTGATACGGGGCTGTTCCTGTACGACCAGGTATGGTTCACGAAGTGGCTGTCTGCCAAAGGTGGGCTGCGTTGGGATCGTTGGCAGACCAGGTATGAGACATGGGGCGCAGACGGGCAGGAAAGTGCAGCTCAACGTGGCCCGCTGGGGAAGGCCCCTTCTGCAGCTCTGGATTATCGTGATACGACAGGTGTTATCAATCCAACGGCTAGCCTGCTGATCACCCCTAATAGCTGGCAGACCTTCTACTTTACCTATGCTAGCTCCACGACCCCGATGGGTATGTATGTGACAAACGGCGCCCTGCCAATCCGCCCTGTAAATGGTCAGGTCGCTAGCCAGCCTGAACGCTCCCAGCTTTATGAAGTTGGTTCCAAGATGAGTCTGCTGCATGACCGCCTTGGTGCTACGATTTCGCTCTTCCGGTTGGATAAGAATAATGCTCTGACGGCCGATCCAGTTGCTGGGCAGATACTTGCCACAGGTGTGAAGGAGCGTAATCAGGGGCTGGAGCTGTCCCTTGGTGGTGTGATCCTGCCGGGCTGGAACGTGACAGCTACTTACGCTTTGTATGATCCTCGGGTCATGTCTGGTGCTAATCGTGGGCGGAACATCCAGTACGTGCCGCATAATCAGGCGACTATTTGGTCTGCTTATGAGGCCTTCCCCGGCAAGCTGTGGAACTTCACCATTGGTGGTGGGCTGACGTGGCGTCAGGGTGTGTATTTGGATCTTGCCAATACGGCTAAGGTACCGGCGAATGTGGAGTTTGATTCCTATATTTCGCACCGTATCAACCGGCATTGGGTTGTCTCGCTGAATGCGTACAATCTTTCCAATCGCCTCAATTATAACTCGCTCTTTACAAACCGGGTAACACCAGCACCGGGGCGTGCCTTCCTCGGGCGGTTGAGCATGGATTACTGAACGGACCATCACGACAGACGATGTTCTGGCTGCGCCCTTCTTTGATCAGAGGGGCGCAGTTTTTTTATGGGGATGTCGTGAGAGGAGGGGATTGTCACCCTAAAGGTCTAACTGGCTATACCGATTACGAACTGCCATTCTATAGATAGTAAATAACTTTTTAAAATAAACGTGTCGTTTTTAACACAGTTACTGTCCCTCTGTGCCGGTGAAAGAATCTCTTAAAGTTAAAATTAAGACTTATTCGCATTTATGGAGCAGCTGTCCTTTCAGGACGTGCGTGACCCCCTTTCAGACAGAGATTGTTCCATGAGTCGATTTATTCATCAGTGTCTCCGACCAGTTTCAGCGGTGCTCACCTTGGGGAGTGTGGCAGGCGGGGCCTGCGCAGCGTCCGCTTCCCCGCAGGAAGAGACCATGCCCGCCACAGGGCAGAGAACAGACCACTCGGCGCAACCCAGCGGTGATGCACAGACACAGGGTGTTCAGGCTACGCATGTGGAGCGCATCCATGTTATCGGCCATCCATTCAATACGATGCATGCCAGCAACGATATGGGGCGTCTGCCGCAGGATGTCATGCACACGCCACAGACGATTGATGTGGTACCCCGTGAACTCATCAAGCAGCAGAACGTCAAATCGCTGGATGAAGCCTTGCGCAATGTCCCCGGCATTACGGCGTCCGTTGGGGAAGGGGCTGGCGGTTTGAATGGGGATCAGTTCCTCATCCGTGGATTCCCGGCACAGAATGACATCTATGAAGATGGCTTGCGGGACTTTGGTGTCTACGCTCGTGATAGCTTCAATTATGATTCGGTCAACGTTATCAAGGGGCCGTCCTCACAGGTTTTCGGTAATGGGACGACAGGCGGCGCCATCAATGTCGTGACGAAGACGCCGACACTCACCGATCATTATAATGTGGATTTCAGCGGTGGGTCTGCGGATTATTTCCGTGGCACGGTGGATGTAAATAAGCGCATCAACGACAAAACCGCTTTCCGTTTGGAAGGATTGGGAGCCTCCAACAATGTGGTTGGGCGGGACCATGTCTGGGATCATCGTTGGGGTATCGCCCCTTCCATCGCCTTTGGGCTGGGAACGAAGACAACCGTTGTTTTGCAGGTCACGCATCAGACCGACAACAGCGTGCCTGACTTTGGTATGCCTGTCATCAAGACAAAATGGTCAGCCTATGGGCGGCCATTGTCTGAATATGGCGTGCCCCGTCACAACTTCTTTGGCAAGCAGCAGGACCACAACCATACCGATGATACGATGGAGACGCTGCGGTTAAAGCACATCTTCAATGACCATCTGACATTCCATAACGACTTGCGTTTCGGTGAGTATAGCCGCAATTTTGAGGCTTCTAAGGTTGTGTGTAGGGCAGGGTGTATTGATGCCATCAATGGCGGTAATTTTGCCAAGGGGTTGGTAAATCGTACGACGCCGGGCAATAGCGTGCCCTTGCCCTATAAGCAGAATAGCTGGTCCTTCCAGGATGTTGCCTCTTTGCAGGCTGACTTTAAGACCGGTTTCTTGCGACATCAGGTCGTGACTGGGTTTGATATGGAATATGTCCATGATTCCCGTCATCAGGATGTTTATGCCGAGGCTATCCCGGCGGCTAATCTACTCCACCCCAACCCATATGAGGTGACGGATGCGCAGGCGAGGCGCGTCCCGGGGGGAGAGAATATCAAGAACATGCCGTATATTGCCGGGCTGGGTAGAAAGCCGGATAACCATGGCTATGGTTTTGATACAGGTATCTTCCTGTATGATCAGATTTGGCTGACGAAATGGGCGTCTATCAAAGGTGGGTTCCGTTGGGATCGTTGGCAGAGTGGCTACACCATAACCGGCGGGCCAGCCATGACGCCAAACGAAAAGAACCGCCCTGTACCCAATGATGACCGCCGTTTCCCGCAGACGAAAAATACTTTCAACCCCACGGCGAGCCTCGTGCTGACGCCAACGACATGGCAGACAATCTATTTCACCTACGCCAGCTCTACGACACCAACCGGTATGTACGTCACCAGTGGGGCTGTGCCGGTGCGGCCGGGTAAGAATGGCGGGTCGGTGGATAACCGGCCACAGCATGCTCGCCTCTATGAGGTGGGAAGCAAGTTCAGCTTCCTGCATGACCGTCTGGGGGCGACCATCTCGCTCTTCCGCCTGGATAAAGACAATGCCCTGACGACTGATCCGGTTTCTAATGCTACCATCAATACGGGTGCCCAGCAGCGTAACCAGGGGATGGAGCTTTCTCTGGGAGGGCTAATCCTGCCGGGTTGGAATATCACGGCAACCTATGCCCTGTATGACCCCAAAACATCCAGTAATAATGGTGGAGCGAAGTATAATCAGATTCAGTATGTGCCGCATAATCAGGCGACGCTTTGGTCTGCTTATGAGGCCTTCCCCGGCAAGCCGTGGAACTTCACTATCGGCGGTGGTCTGACGTGGCGTCAGGGTGTGTATCTGAATAACGACAACACGGCCAAGGTGCCCGCTAATGTGGATTTCGACACTGTCATTTCCCATCATTTTGGGCGGCACTGGCTGGTATCCCTCAACGGGTATAATCTGGCGAACCGTCTGAATTACAATACGCTATTTAGTGGTTATTCCACGCCGGCACCGGGGCGGACGTTCCTTGGCCGCCTGACGATGGATTACTGAGTATGTTTTTTCAGGCCGGATGCCTTTTGCATCTGGCCTGAGAGGCACCTGCCGTCAGAGAGATGGGGGCAGAATAACTTTATCTCTTTGTTCGGTATATCCTATCATTTCTACAAAATAGATAGATTCTTACCTTTTTTGTGAGCAGGGTTTTGCAGAAAAATAGGAGAAAAAAGCCATTTTTATGGGGATAGGGGGATTGTGGCAATTAAGACACAATATCATTACGAAGCGTTTAGAAAGAGCGTTTAAGGTTTGAAATTGAGAATAATTATCATCTATCAGGGTCTTCCTCTTTTTGGAGATCGTATTACTCTGCTGTGGAGCACCTTGATATGAGCCGTTTTATCCATCAATGCCTCAAGCCGGCTTCGGCTGTTCTGACACTGGGGGGTGTCGCTGGGGGCGCATATGCCGCTGATACAACAGCCCCACATCAGGCTGGCTCGGCTACAGCAGAGGAGACGCATAACGCTGGGGCACCGGCATCTAAGGCAGCAGCCCAGGCACCAACACAGACTGGTGTTCAGGCTACGCATGTGGAGCGCATCCATGTTATCGGCCATCCATTCAATACGATGCATGCCAGCAACGACATGGGGCGTCTGCCGCAGGATGTCATGCACACGCCGCAGACGATTGATGTGGTACCCCGTGAACTCATCAAGCAGCAGAACGTCAAGTCGCTGGATGAAGCCTTGCGCAATGTCCCCGGCATTACGGCGTCCGTTGGGGAAGGGGCTGGCGGTTTGAATGGGGATCAGTTCCTCATCCGTGGATTCCCGGCACAGAATGACATCTATGAAGATGGCTTGCGGGACTTTGGCGTCTATTCTCGTGATAGCTTCAATTATGATTCGGTCAACGTTATCAAGGGGCCGTCCTCACAGGTTTTTGGTAATGGGACGACAGGCGGTGCCATCAATGTCGTCACGAAGACGCCAACTGTTAATGACCACTATAATGTGGATTTCAGCGGTGGGTCTGCGAATTATTTCCGTGGCACGGTGGATGTAAATAAGCGCATCAACGATACAACGGCTTTCCGTTTGGAGGGGCTGGGTGCGTCTAATGATGTAGTCGGGCGAGACCATGTCTGGGATCATCGCTGGGGTATTGCCCCCTCCATCGCTTTTGGGCTGGGGACGAAGACGACCGTCGTACTTCAGGTCATGCATGAGACGGATAATAGCGTGCCCGATTACGGTATGCCGGTGATCAAGGCCCGTGGTTCCGCTTATGGGCGGCCGATCTCGGAATATGGTGTGCCCCGCCAGAACTGGTATGGCAAGCAGCAGGACCACAACCATACCGATGATACGATGGAGACGCTGCGGTTAAAGCACATCTTCAATGACCACCTGACATTCCATAACGACTTGCGCTTTGGTGAGTATAGCCGTGACTTTGAGGCCTCCAAGGTTCAGTGCGGTACGAAATGCGTTAATGCGCTGAATAGTGGCAATTACGGTGCTGGTGTGATCACGCGCAATACTAACGGAAGTGTGCCGCTGCCCTATAAGCAGAATAGCTGGTCCTTTCAGGATGTTGCTTCCTTGCAGGCTGACTTCAATACGGGTTTCTTGCGGCATCAGGTCGTGACTGGGTTTGATATGGAATATGTCCATGATTCCCGTCAGCAGGATACGTATCAGGGTGTGTCTCTTACTAAGGCAGTCCCAACGGCGAACATGCTGAACCCGGACCCGTATAATGTGCCAGATGCTATGGTCCGTCGTGTTTCAGCCAAAGCGGATTCTATGCCGAATATTGCGGGTATCGGTAAAAAGCCGAACAGCCGGGGGTATGGGTTTGATACAGGTATCTTCCTGTATGATCAGATCTGGTTGACGAAATGGGCGTCTATTAAAGGTGGGTTCCGCTGGGACCGCTGGCAGAGCAATTACCGGGCGTATGGCCTGTCTAACCTGCCGAATAATCCGGATAGGAGTTTCCCACAGACGACCAATACCTTTAATCCCACGGCTAGCCTCGTGCTGACCCCGACAAAATGGCAGACGGTTTATTTCACCTATGCCAGTTCTACCACACCGACGGGTATGTATGTGACCAGCGGGGCCATACCAGTCCGTCCGGGGGCACAAGGAACTGTGGATACACGCCCGCAGCGTGCTCGTCTGTATGAAGTGGGTAGCAAGTTCAGCTTGCTTCATGACCGTCTGGGGGCGACCATCTCGCTCTTCCGTCTGGACAAGAGCAATGCCCTGACGACCGACCCGGTTTCTAACTCTACCATCAACACGGGTGCCCAGCAGCGTAACCAGGGGATGGAGCTTTCCCTTGGCGGGATGATCCTGCCGGGCTGGAATATCACAGCCACCTATGCGCTGTATGATCCGAAAACGTCTTCCAACGGTGGCGGGCGGATGCGTAACCAGATTCAGTATGTACCGCACAATCAGGCGACGCTCTGGTCTGCTTATGAGGCCTTTCCCGGTACGCCGTGGAACTTCACTATCGGCGGTGGTCTGACGTGGCGTCAGGGTGTGTATCTGAATAACGACAACACGGCCAAGGTGCCCGCTAATGTGGATTTTGACTCCGTCATCACCCATCATTTTGGGCGGCACTGGCAGGTGTCCCTCAACGGGTACAATCTGGCGAACCGCTTGAATTACAATAGTCTTTTCACGGGCTATGCCACACCGGCACCGGGGCGGACGTTCCTTGGTCGTCTGACCATGGATTACTGAGGGGCGGGGCCGGCCATGCCTTCTGTATGTCCGGTCTTGAAAGCTCTGGACGATGGTGTGAAGGTTTCACATGGAGCAGGCGGCCCCGTCTGCTCCTTTTCCTGTAAGTGGCGGTGCCGCCGGGCCTGCCTGAAAGGCATGATCTCATGATGTTGCATATTCCGGGTGTTCTCACGGCAGAAGAACTGGCCGATCTGCGGTCCCGTCTGGCAGCGGGAGAGTGGGTTGATGGCAGGGGGACGGCCGGGGCACAGTCTGGCAGTGTGAAGAATAATCTTCAGATCGCTCCAGACAGCCCACTAGGGAAGGAACTCTCCACCTTTGTGCTGCGTAAGTTGGGGACGAACCCGCTTTATAACAGTGCCGTTTTACCGCTCCGCCTCGTGCCGCCACTCTTCAATCGTTATGATGTGGGGATGAATTTCGGGGCGCATGTCGACAACGCCCTGCGGCCTATTCCCGGTACAGGGCATCGCATCCGTACGGATGTGTCCAGTACGCTTTTTATTTCTGATCTTGATGAATATGACGGGGGCGAGCTGGTCCTTCATGGGCCATCAGAAGAAAAGCGTGTGCGCTTGCCTGCGGGGGACATGATTGTCTATCCCACCACGGCCCTGCATACGGTCACCCCCGTGACACGGGGCAGCCGCTGGGGCTCTTTCTTCTGGGCGCAGTCCGTCATCCGGTCGCAGGAACATCGGTCCATCCTGTTTGACCTGGACCAGAGCATCATGGCCCTGACCCAGAGCCATGGCCCCAAGGATGCAGAAGTACTGCGTTTGACTAATGTTTATCACAACCTGCTGCGGACATGGGCCGAGATGTGAGGTCTGGCCCGTTTCTTAGAAGCGGGCTGACACATCCAGATAGTAATAGCCACCATTAATGCCGAGCTGGGAGGTACTCATGTAATATTTGGGTGCCCCCAGATAGCGGTTCCCACGGGGCACCTTGCTGGGGAATGCTGCGAAGATGTTATTTCCGCCCAGTGTCGTACTCCACACTTTGGTGATTTTGTAAGTCACTGAAAGATTGGTTGTCCATTTCGGCTTGTTATGGAACTGGAGATAGTTGGTGGTGGAGGCGGTCGAGGTGTTGTTGTTCTTATAATAAGTAAGAGCGGACGTTGTCTGCCCGTACCGGATTTCATGCAGGGCTACGGCCCAGCGATGGGCCGGTGATACCCATGTGCCACCAAAGATGATCTTGCTGCGGGGATAGGCCGTGGTGATGTAGGCTCGGCTTGGCGCATTGAGAACCGGTGTGCCATCGCTACGAACGGCCTGATGGCGCAACCTCGTACGGTTGAGATTGAGGGCGGCATCCCAGTCGATATGTCCAGCGTGGCGGAACTTGGTGGTGTAGGTGATGGTCATGTCCATGCCCTGCGTGCGGGTATTGGCCACATTGGCAAACCACTGGGTGGACAGGTTGTTATTATTGATGTTGGCGGGCAGGTCCGTAATGCCATTGGCTGCCAGAACATTGGCGGCTTCCACGCCGTAGATATTGTTTCCGGGCAGGATGCGCCCCCGGAGGTCGATTTGGTAAAAGTCAGTCGTGACATGCAGCCCTTTGAAGGGCTCGGCAATGATGCCGCCTTCTACGTTCGTGCTCTGCTCCGGTTTCAGACGCTGGGCACCACTGGCAAGGGCGCCGGGGGATGTGGCCGCTACAAGCCCACGGGCAACTGTCGGGGAGAGGGTCAGGGCTGAATAATGCTCCTGTGCCAGAGTGGGGGCATGGAAGCCATTGCTAAAGGTTGCCCGGAAGGCCAGACGTTTTGATACATCATAGCGTGTGGAAATCTTGCCAGTCTGGGTATTGCCGACATCTGTGTAATGTTCATACCGCCCGGCCATGTCTAGCTGCCAGTTTTTTGTTAGATGGGTAGCGATATCAATATAGCCGGAAACTACATCACGGTTTGAATTGCCTGCACTCCGGGGGCTTGTGCCAGCAAGGGCTAGGCTTGTCCCGCCGCCGTATGTACTGGCACTGGAGCCTTCGGCGATGGAATATGCTTCATAACGGTAGCCTGCCCCCCCGGCGAGGTTGATGCTATGGGGCCAGAAGGGGAGATAGAGCTTCCGGTTCAGGTTCAGCTCATTATTCCATTGCGTGTCATTAAAGCCCTGCACCCTTTTATAGGTTGTCTGAAGAGCAGAGGCAGGCAGGGCTTTGTTGGCGTCATTCTTCAGGCCGATATTGTCGAAATCTCGCCCGTAGGTGCTGGAAAGGTCCCAATGCCAGCCTGCAAGGCGGCCTTTTAGCCCCGCTGTGATTTCAAAATCATTCTCTTCCAGCGTCTGAAGGGGGGAGTAGCCGTCAGGGTAAATGGCGGCATAACCGGGTGTGCTGGAGAGGGAAGAGGGCAGACGATAATTCTGGAAGGCTTCCGCATGGCGGTGGGCATAGGTAGCCGTGCTGTAAAGCTGGAGCGTGTTGGTAATGTCGTAGCCTGCATTGATGGCCACGGATTCACGGGTCTGCTCTGGTTGGCTTAGGATTTTGTTGATGGTTGTTCCAGTCCGGCTATCTGGTGCGGAGCGGAAACTGTGATCCTGATGGACGAGATCACCGCTGACATGGATGAAACCACGGTCTTGCGCAAACGCGGCCCCGCCATCAATGAAGAGACCTTGCTGGTAGCCATCGCCATCACTGGTAATGCCGCTGTTGGAGCGTATCGTCAGGCCATGATCCTGTTTTTTGAGGATGATGTTTACCACGCCTGCAATAGCGTCTGACCCATATTGGGCAGAGGCACCGTCTCTCAGCACTTCGATATGGTCGATAGCGGAGAGGGGGATCATATCGATGTCGGTAGGGGTGGTGCCTTGCTGCGGGCCAGTATCGGCGTAGATGTTGGCCGTGGTGTGCCGCCTGTGCCCGTTTACGAGGATTAGCGTCTCATTGGAACTTAGCCCCCGTAGGCTGATGGAATCAGTCAGAGCCCCTGCATCAAACCCACCTGTGGGAACGGTAAGGGAAGGCAGCAGGAGCTGCATGGCATCGCGCAGGGTTGGCTGCCCAGTGTTGGTGAGCTGTTTGCTGGAGACAACATCAACGGGAGCAATGGAATCACGGGCCTTTTTCCCAATCTCTCGTGTACCGGTGACGATGAGGGTTTCCGTGCCACCCTGCACCTGCTGAACATGTCGTTGCAGGAGCGGTGCGGCAGCCTGCTTTTTGGTGACCTTCCTTGATGAAGGGGTCTTTTTATGGGAGGTGTGTGGCTGCTCAATAGTTGGGTCCCTATCTGCGGCATTAGCCTGAAGCGGCAGAATGGGGATGCAGCCCAGCCCGATTCCAAGCAGGGAGGGCAGGGAAGCGAAACGGCGCGAAAGAAGCAGGGAACGCATCGGGACAACTTTCCAGCAGATGAGATCATAATTCTGCGTGCAGAGTAGGGGATTCTGAGCAAGAACCATCTCAAATAGTGAAAATAGAAAAAAACTAAGTGTTGACCTGATATAGAACGGCTTCTGTCCTGGCTATGGAATAAAGGGTGTTATGAACAAACCGCAGCATGAAAGACACAATTGTGTGTTGTTCAGAACACAAAATAAACTATAATTAATAGTTAAAAATTACTTAACCCGACATTCTGTCTACTACAGGCGGGCAGGGCACAAATCAGGAACTATGACGAGTGCTTAGCGATAGTCTGTCATGGCCGAGGACAACGGCGGGGAAGGGCCCCGCTCAGGGTCTCCGGCTAAGTGTGGATTAAAGCTGTTTCAGAGGTCCTCATTAGGTGTCACGGTGGATACCTGCGCCCTCAGGCCACTCTGGGGCACCTGAATGTCGATTTCCAGCTTGGAACATTTCTGGCCTCGATCCATCTTGATCTGCACATTGTCTTCATCAATGGAGACATGACGTGCGAGAACCTCAAGGATTTCGGCATGGAGAGTGCGCAGGAGGGTGGAATCGCCCCCCTCCTGAGCCTGACGCTCGTGCGCTAGAAGAATTTGTAGTCGGTCCCGCGCCACATTGCTGCTTGCCTCGGAGCGTTTCCGGGAAAAAAAGCTGTCCAGAAAACTCATGAGCCCCTCTTTTTGAAGATGCGGTCGAACAGACCACGTTTCTCTGTCGGAATTGTGACGGGGACGTCTTTGCCTTCCAGCCGGTCCACAGCCTCGAAATAAGCAAGGGCGGGAGCACTTTCCGGTGAGGCAAAAGTGACAGGGGCACCAACGTTGGATGCCTTGAGGACGTCCTCACTCTCGGGCACGATGCCAAGCAGGGGAAGGGAGAGAATACCGACGACATCCTCAACACTCAGCATTTCCCCACGGGAGGCGCGGCTCGGGTCGTAGCGTGTTACGAGCAGGTGTTTTTCCACCGTCTCACCCTTTTGCGCACGGGCTGTCTGGCTGTCGAGCATACCGATGATACGGTCTGAATCGCGCACGGAGCTGACTTCAGGGTTGGTGACAATCACGGCATGGTCGGCGTGGTGCATGGCCAGACGGGCGCCGCGTTCAATCCCGGCAGGACTGTCACAGAGGATCCAGTCGAAACGTTCCCGCAGTTCGTTCATCACCCGCTCTACGCCCTCGCTTGTTAGGGCATCTTTATCGCGGGTCTGGGAGGCTGGCAGAATAGACAGGGTCTCGCAGCGTTTATCACGGATCAGAGCCTGATTGAGTGTGGCTTCACCCTGAATAACATTGATGAGGTCGAACACGACGCGGCGTTCCACCCCCATGATGAGGTCCAGATTACGCAGCCCGACATCGAAGTCGACCACCGCCACATTTTGCCCACTTCTTGCCAGAGCGGCCCCAAGGGCGGCTGTTGTGGTTGTCTTACCAACCCCCCCCTTGCCGGATGTAACAACGACGATCTTTGCCATGGACTCTTCAGCTTTCCCGTAGTGGCCCGTAAGCCTTTGTTAACACTGTTACAGACTGTCAAGGTTCAGGAAAAGCGAACCTTATTCTATTGCTTCGTACTCTACCGCATTGACTAGGCATTGATAAGACATTCTACCGGCAAAATGGGATTTTCCTTTTTGCTGGAAAGATAAATATCATGCCCTAATGGTTCCTGCCTGAAGAGGGACAACTTTTAGGCGTTCATCTTCTAGATAAACCTGTGCCGCTTGCCCAATTGATTCCTCTGGCATTTCCTCGGCGACCATATAGAAGCCATCAATAGCTAGCAGTTCGGCTTCCATTTTGGCGGTATAAATGCGGGCGTGGGGGTGGCCGTCTACACCGGCTATAGCCCGCCCGCGCAGTGGGCCATAGACATGGACAGACCCCCCGGCAATGATCTCGGCCCCGGAAGAGACGGCTCCCAGCACAATGACATCACCATCAGGATTCTGGATGGATTGCCCGGACCGCACAGCACGGTTGATGATGAGGGGCTCCCGCAATGTTGCGGCGGTGGAGCCGCTGTCCTGTTTATCTTCTTCATTATCAGGGAGTTTCACGGGGCCGCTTGGGCGTCCTCCCTGAAGTTCGATGGGCCATTCCCACGACTGGAGTGCTTCCCAGTGGCGGTCTCCACCTTCTATGCCAATCAGATGCACATGGCGTTGGCGTAGTTCCTGCTGGAAGTCGGCTAGACCTTCGGTATGTTCATCTAGCAAGCTGAGGTCCAGAATGACAGGCTGACGGTTGAAGAACCCGGCTGCCCGCCTCATATGCTCATCAAGGCCAGCCAGCCATTCCTTTAGGGGTGCCTCTGGAGAGAGGATAAGTGCCAAAAAGGAACGACCCCGGGCACGAATGGTCATAGCGTTGGATGCCGGGGCTTGCACTGTAGACGCATCTGACAGATGAAATGACTGAGATGCTGATGGGCTGGACATGAACTTGGGGTCACCGTAGCTGTGTCTGGACTGATCGGAATGGTCTCTGTTCCCTGGTGCAAAAATGCCGTAGGAAAAACATATGCGTATACTGCATCACTTACCCCTGTCTCCGCAATCGCGTTTTGTACGGCTTATGCTGGCAGAGAAGAAACTGCCTTTCGAGCTTGTCGTGGAAAAGACGTGGGAGCAGAACGAACGCTTTCATGACTTAAATCCCGCAGGTGAGGTTCCTGTTCTGGTGGAGGATAACGGCATGGTCGTGCCCGGTGGGCGGGTCATTGCTGAGTATCTGGAGGATGCCTATCCAGAGGTCTCCCTCATGGGGCGTAGCCTGACTGAACGTGTGGAGGTCCGCCGCCTGATGGACTGGTTCGAGCGACTGTTCCAGCAGGAGGTTATGGTCAATCTGTTGGGGGAGAAGGTCGAGAAGCGTCTTTTCGGGCAGGGCCATCCCGATGGTAAAGTGCTTCAGGCTGGTTATAAGAATCTTCGTTTCCATCTGGATTATATCGGTTATCTGGCCGAAACACGGACATGGCTTGGTGGTTCCGTTCTGACAGCAGCAGATTTTATAGCCGCAGCCCACATCTCCGCATTGGACTTTCTGGGAGATATCGACTGGCGTCGAGCCCCATGTGTGCGAGACTGGTATGCCCGCATTAAGTCCCGTCCCTGTTTCCGGGACCTGTTGAGTGATCGTGTTAGCGGTGTGAAGCCTCCTGCCCATTATGCCGATCTTGATTTTTGAGCGAACGCCGAGAAAGGTGATGCAGGCATGACAGTATGGGACGTGGCCGTCATAGGGGCGGGGGCAGCCGGAATGATGGCCGCTGCTACAGCAGGGCAGAGAGGGGCGACGACTATCCTGCTTGACCATGCCGATCAGCCGGGCCGGAAGATTCTCATTTCCGGTGGGGGACGGTGTAATTTCACTAATTTAAAAGCGGATTGGACGCATTATCGCTCTGAAAATCCACGTTTTTGCCGGTCAGCTCTAGCGCGTTATCGGCCACGGGATTTCCTCTCCCTTGTCGAAAAACACCGTATCCGCTGGCATGAGAAGGAAGACGGTCAGCTTTTCTGCGATGAATCAGCCAGACAGATCGTCACCATGCTGGAAGATGAGTGCCTGGCGGCAGGAGTACAGTTTCAGCTTGAGTGTTCTCTGAGCGACATCAGGCATGATGGCTATATCTTTACGCTGGATACGTCATGGGGGGCTGTTCAGGCACGGTCTGTCATTCTGGCGACAGGTGGGTTGTCCATTCCCAAACTGGGCGCAACGGATTTTACCCTGAAAATGGCTCGGCAGTTTGGGTTGAGGGTCGTTCCGCCGGCTCCGGCTCTCGTTCCTTTTCTCCTTGAGGAACCTTGGCCAGATCTTGCCGGTGTGTCTCTTCAGGTCACGGCTGCGCTGGTGGGGCAGAAGAAGCCCGTCTTTACTGGCGGGATGGTCTTTACTCACCGGGGTGTGTCTGGTCCGGCTATCCTTCAGATTTCGTCATGGTGGGAGAGCGGGCAGGCTCTGCGCCTGAATCTGCTACCCGGTCAGGATGCTCATGAGGTTATGCGGGCAGTCTGCCAACAGCGGCCTAAGGCTCATGCGCCAGCTCTGCTAGAAGCTCTGCCCTCTCGGCTGGTGCGTGTTCTGGTTGCTGGGAAATTGGATGAACGCCCCTTAGCTGAACAGCCGGGGAAGGCGATTCGGGCTTTAGCTGCACAGGTGAATGACTGGGTGCTGAACCCCGTTGGGACAGAAGGTTACCTCAAGGCAGAGGTTATGCGGGGAGGTGTGGATACGAGGGACCTCTCGTCCCAGACGATGGAGGTCCGCACGGTGCCGGGACTGTATATGGTTGGCGAGGCCGTGGATGTGACAGGCTGGTTGGGTGGCTACAACTTCCAATGGGCTTGGGCTAGCGGCGTGGCGGCTGGGCAGTCCGCAGCGGAGCGGGCTGGTAGCTGATGGCGGACATGGTATCGTACCCGTCAGAAGAGAGGCTATGAGATGGCGGCAGGAAAGAAAACTAGAAAGATGGAACGACAGCCCTGGCCGAGTGATACGTTGCCAGAGGGTGATGAGCAGGCTCCCGTGAGGATTCTGCTTGTTGAGGATGATGACAGTCTTGCTGAGGAGATCGTGGGGGACCTGAGCGGGCGGGGCTATGAGGTCCTCCGTGCGGCGACAGGAACCGAAGGGCTGGAGATGGCCCGCAAGGGGGATTATGCCCTGTTGGTAATGGATCGTATGTTGCCGGGGTTGGACGGGCTGAGCGTGCTGGAGACCCTGAGAGAACAGGGCATGACCATGCCGGTTCTTGTCCTATCGGCTCTATCCGCAGTGGATGACCGTATCAGTGGTTTGAAAGCGGGCGGGGATGATTACCTTACAAAACCGTTTGTGATGGAAGAGTTGGCGGCTCGGCTAGAAGCTCTGCTGCGGCGGCCTGTTTATGGGCGCACTTCCATGTTGAAACTGGGCCCGCTGGAAATGGACCTTCTAGAGCGGCGGGTACGGCGGGACGGGCGGGAGATTGATCTTCTCCCCCGGGAGTTCCGTTTGCTGGAATATATGATCCGTCGTCCCAATACGGTTCTGACCCGTACCATGCTGCTGGAAGATGTCTGGAATTACCGGTTTGTGCCCCGCACCAATCTCGTGGATGTGCATATCGGCAAATTGCGGCGCAAGGTGGATAAGGACGGTGAAGAGCCACTGATTCACAGCATCCGTGGTGCTGGGTTCTGTTTACGTGTTCCGGAGTGACCTGTTCCGCACGGCGGCTTTCCGGCTGACGCTGGGGCTTGTCTGTGTCGTGGTGCTGGGGATGCTGCTGGAGCTGGTCCTGCTTTATGGGCAGATCAGTACCTATGAGCAGCTTCGTACCAATGATTTGCTGCGCCGTTCGGCTTCTGTCCTTATGCAGGAGGCTCCGGGGGACCTGGAAGTTCGGCTGAAGGAACGTAGTACAAGTGAGCTGCGTATTTTCCTTAATGCGGCGGCCTTGTTCGATAAGGAACATCACCCCATTGCAGGAGATATGACAGCATGGCCTGCGGGGTTGACAGCTAGTCAGTCTACGCAAAACCTGTCCTTCGTTTTGCCGGATCATTCCGTGACGGTCATGCGTTTTCTGGTGGTGGAAGTGCCGGGGATGCAGCCGGGGAAGACCCGCCTGCTGGTGCTGGGGCGGTCTCGCCATATGGTGGATGAGCTACGGCATGTTGCTCGGCAATGTGCCTTGTTTTCCATGTTGCCAGTCGTACTTTTTGCCCTGACCGCCGGAATGGTATTGAGCCGCCGGGCGTTGGGGCGCATCACCAAGATGCATCATTCCATTGAGCAGATTGTTAAAGGGCAGATGCGGGAAAGGTTGCCTGTCGGGCGTGGTCATGATGACCTTGACCGTCTGGCAGGGTCCGTCAACCGGATGCTGGACCGGCTGGAGCAGCTGATGGGCGAAATGCGGGATGTGGGCAACGATATCGCCCACGACCTCCGCACGCCTTTGGCCCGTGTTCAGGCCCGATTGGACAGGCTGAACGGTTTTGTTCCGATGATGGCTGCAACAGCAGAGGAAGAAGCACGCTTTGAGCAGGCGATGGCACTGTGTCAGCGTGATCTGGAGCAGTGTTTTTCGGTTATTACGGCTTTGCTGCGGATTGGGGAGATTGAAAATGGGCAGAGGCGGGCCGGTTTTAGGCGTATGGATGTTATGCCGTTGATTGCCGATATGGCCGACCTGTATGAACCTAATGCGGAAACGCAAGGGTTGACTCTGTCTGTCTTGCCGCATGAAGGGCCTGTGGAACTATGGGGTGATGCGGATCTCCTAAATGAGGTTCTCGCCAACCTGCTTGATAATGCCCTCAAATTTACGGAGGAGGGTGGTGCAGTGACCCTGCGGGCAGGCTGTAATGAACTGTGTGAACCGTGGTTTGAGGTGCGAGATACGGGGGTTGGCATTGCTGTGGAAGAGCGCAATGCTGTCATGAGCCGTTTTTACCGGGCGGATAAAAGTCGTCACATTCCCGGTAGTGGGCTAGGGCTGAGCCTCGTTGCGGCTATTGTCCGGCTGCATGAAGCTCGCCTCGTAATTGAGGAAAACCGCGAGGGAGAGGTGAGGAGTGGTACAGTATTCCGTCTCATCTTCCCACGTCCGGAAGACGCTCAGGGCACGGGGCAAGGGTAACAGATAGGCGTAAATAAAGTGCTGGCAACTGAGCCATGCTTCTTAAAAATCTTTTCAGATGAAAAGCATTTTTTCTTTGGGCGTCGTCGTTATAATCCCCCGAATGCGGCGCAAGGGGGACCCAGAATATTCGGGGCCCCTCCAGGTGGAGAGACAGATTGCTCAGCGGTATTGAGACAGAGAGACGAGCCTATTGCGGGATATTAGGGGCGGGGGATGATTCTCTTACTCCGCTAGGACTGCATATCTCTAGTGTGGGTGACTGCCTGTCATGAATGCCATTGTCCTGACAGCCCTGCGGCGGCCTTATACGTTTGTTGTCATGTCCATCATGATCCTCATCTTCGGGGTGAGGGCCATTCTGGGGACGCCAACGGATGTTTTTCCTAACATCAAGATTCCGACTGTTGCGGTTGTCTGGTCCTATACCGGGTTGATGCCGGAGGAAGTTTCAGGTCGTATCGTTTATTATTACGAGCGAACGTTAACAGCGACCGTAAATAATATCGAACATATTGAGAGCAGCTCTTATTACGGGCGAGGGATCGTCAAGGTTTTCTTCCAACCTGGCACAGATGTTAGCGTAGCACAGACGCAGATTACATCTGTATCGCAGACGGTCATCAAGCAGCTTCCTACCGGAGCCACGCCGCCGCTTATTTTGGCACTGGATGCCTCTTCCGTTCCGGTGCTGACCCTACAGGTTAACAACCCCAACATGTCCGCTTCGGAAGTCTACAATATGGCTTCCAACCTCATCCGTCCTGAACTTGTTTCCGTGGCGGGTACGGCTATTCCCAACCCTTATGGGGGGGTAGCGGCGGATATCATGGTAGATATTGACCCGGTTAAGCTTCTGGCCCATCGGCTTTCCGCTGTCGATGTGGCTAGTGCACTGAATAAGCAGAATATTGTTCTTCCGGCTGGGGATCAGAAGGTCGGGGCTATGGATTTCATGGTGCGGACCAATTCTGCACCTTTGGATATTGCAGCCTTCAACCGAATGCCTATCAAGCAGGTAGGCAATTCCGTCATCTACCTGCGGGATGTAGCTTGGGTGCATAAGGGCGGCCCGCCGCAGACTAATGCCGTGCTGGTGCGGGGGAAGCAGGCGGTGATGATCGTTATTCTGAAAAGCGGTAATGCCTCGACGCTGGATGTGGTGAGTGGGATCAAGAAGTTACTGCCTGATATTCAGAAGACGTTGCCTCCCGGTACAAGCATGGATGTGCTGACGGATGCTTCCAGTTTCGTGAAGGAATCCGTTGTCGATGTGGTGCGGGAAATGATCACCGCTGCCATCCTGACCAGCCTGACCGTTCTGCTTTTTCTGGGTTCGTGGCGTTCGACTGTGATCGTGGCGGTGTCTATTCCTCTGGCTATGCTTTCCGCCTTGATCGGCCTTAGTCTGGCAGGGCAGTCCATCAATGTGATGACGCTGGGCGGGTTAGCACTGGCTGTCGGTATTCTCGTGGATGATGCCACGGTGATGATCGAGAATATCGATGCTCATCTTCATATGGGAAAAGAGCTTGAGCCTGCCATTGTCGATGCTGCTAATCAGATCGTTATTCCGACATTTGTTTCGACAACATGTATCTGTATCGTCTGGTTCCCTCTCTTCGAGCTGACAGGCGTTGCGGGCTGGCTGTTCATGCCCATGGCCGAGGCCATCATTTTCGCGATGATTGCTTCTTTCATTCTTTCCAGAACGCTCGTGCCAACAATGGCGAACTGGCTGCTTGCTGCTCAGGTGGAAAAACAGCGACATCCAGATTACGCTAGCCGGAAGAGGGGCTTCTTTGGCAGGTTTCAGGAAAAATTTGAGTCTTATTTCGAACAGTTCAGGCAGGGGTATCATGAGATCCTGCTGACTGTTCTGTCGATCAGAACGAAATTTATCGCTCTGTTCCTTTCCGGTGCGCTGGCGTCTCTCCTTCTTCTTTTCTTTGTTGGGCAGGATTTCTTCTCGGAGATCAAATCTGGGACCATGCAGATGCATTTTCGGGCACCGGTTGGCACCCGGATTGAAGAAAGCGCAAAATTAAGCGGGCTGATTGAGAAGAAAATTCGGGAGACTTTACCCGGTCAGGTGAAGTTGATCGTCAATAACTGCGGCTTGCCGATGAGCCAGATGAATCAGGCCATGGTGCCTTCTCCCACGACGGGGGCGCAGGATTGTGATGTTACTATCCAGCTGGAGGATTCAGAGAGTCCAATCTCCGATTACCGGAAGCAGCTGCGTCGGTCCCTCGGGACGGCCTTTCCGGGGATAGGTTTTACCTTTCAGCCAGGTGACCTTACAGCGAAGATTCTCAACTTTGGTTTGCCGTCCCCCATTGATGTGCAGATCGTTGGGCGTGACCTCCAACATAATTATGATTTTGCTGTTCATCTAGCGCAGCATCTTCGGCAGATTCCCGGTGCTGTGGATGTCAGCGTGCAGCAGCCGATGACACAGCCGACCATGCTCATCAATGCTCATCGTAGTTTTGCTATGGGCACGGGGATTACCGAAAAAGATATTGCCTTTAATGTCCTGACGACCCTTTCGGGGAGTTCGCAGGTTGGTCAGACGTACTATCTCAACCCGCAGGGCACATCCCAGTTGATTGATGTGCAGGCTCCCGCCACCTATCTCCAGACACTCAATGACCTTGAGAAAATGCCCATCGATAGGGGGGATGGGAACCCCCAGAATGGAACTATGCAGATTCTGGGAGGGGTCAGCCATATCGTACAGACGGGCACCCCAGCGGAAGTTTCCCACTATAATATCATGCCGGTGTTCGACATTTATGTCGCTGCGGAAGGTGTGGACCTTGGGACCTTATCCCGTGCTGTTGGGCAGGAGGTAGAGAAAGTCCGCCCCAATCTGCCACGTGGTTCCAGTATGGTGGTGCGTGGCCAGGTCGTGACAATGAATAATGCCTACGTTCAGCTGATTGGCGGGCTGCTGCTCTCCATTGTGCTGGTCTATCTGATCATTGTCGTGAATTTTCAGTCATGGCTGGACCCGTTCGTTATCATCATGGCCCTGCCAGCGGCTTTGGGTGGTATCGCGTGGAGCTTGTTCCTGACCCATACCACACTGTCCGTGCCAGCTCTAACAGGGGCTATCATGTGTATGGGAACGGCCACCGCTAACGCCGTGCTGGTTGTGGCTTTCGCCCGGGAACGTCTGGAAGCGCATGGCAATGCCGTTCTTGCCGCCTCTGAAGCTGGGTTCGAACGTATCCGCCCCGTGCTGATGACGGCCCTGGCGATGATGATCGGTATGGTCCCGATGTCCATCAGCAATTCCTCCAATGCGCCACTGGGCAAGGCGGTCATCGGAGGGCTATTGATGGCAACGGTAGCGACGCTGCTGTTTGTTCCCTGTGTTTTTGCTCTGATCCATGGCGGTGCCCCGAAGGGTGACCAGACCACTCCAGAAGGAGAACCTTCATGAATCCGTCTACCAATCAGACAACATCTGTGGCCCGTGGTAAGGGGCGTTTGCTGATTCTGATAGTTCTGGCCGTGCTGGTTGGGTTGGTCGTGCTGGGTCTCGTGCAACGGGCCTGGCATAAGCGGGAACTGGTGCGGGAGGCGCAGGATAGTTCTATTGCCCGTGTTGTGCTGATAAAGGCCCAACCGGGACCAGCGACCCGGACTGTGGACCTACCCGCCAATCTGGCCGCATGGTACGAGGCACCGATTTATGCGCAGGTCTCCGGCTATGTGAAGATGTGGTACAAGGATTACGGTGCCCACGTGAAACGTGGCGACCTGCTGGCAGAAGTCAGCACGCCAAGTATTGATGCCCAATACGCAGCGGCTAAGGCGCATTATGAGGTCGTCAATGCCCGCTATCAGCTGGCGCTCATCACCACAAAACGTTGGACGGCTTTGCGGGGAACACAGGCTGTGTCCCGGCAGGAAGTGGACGTGCAAGCCGCCAATGCTGCCGCCCAGAAGGCCGAGCTTGATGCCGCCGCTCATGAAGTTGAACGGGTGGAGGCTCTGGAAAACTTCAAGCGGATCGTAGCTCCGTTTGATGGGATCGTGACATCCCGTCTGGTTAATGTTGGGGACTATGTGAATGCTGCGGGGGGTAATCTCAATTCCCGTGGTGCCATTGCTGAACTCTTCTCTGTGGCGGATGTGCACCGGATACGTGTTTTCGTGTCCGTCCCGCAGGATTTTGCGAGTGTCATTTCACCTAGCATCAGTGCGGAGTTGAGTGTCCCTCAATATCCGGGACGTGTGTTCAAGGCCCGTTTCCTAGCAACGGCCAATGCCTTCAATGCTGCCACCCGGACAGTGACAACCGAGCTGGTTCTGGACAATCCCGATGGCCTGCTTTGGCCCAACTCCTATGCTACGGCCCATATTCAGGCTCCGGGTGACCCGGATGTGCTGATCGTGCCGACGAGTGCGCTCATTTTTCGGGCGCAGGGGATGCAGGTGGCTAAGGTCGTCAATAATCACATCAGGTTGGAAACTGTGCAGGTCGGCACGAATTTCGGTATGACGACACAAGTGCTTTCCGGCATGTCTCTGAATGATGAGATCGTGGCCAACCCAACGGCGGATATGCTGGACGGCGATGAGGTCCGGGTTGTGACGCCGACCCGTGGTTATAATGACGTCAAACCGAAGGAATTAGAAAAGCCAGTTCCGAATGTGACGCCAAACGATTTGCGCCGTGTTGGTGCTATGCCGCCACCGGAAGAAAACAGCACGGATGACCAGCCAAAACCGGGTGAGGGTGGAGCAGCACCTGCGCCGACCAGACAGGGGCAGCACTGATGATGAGGGCATGGCGGAAGCTGCCGCTGCTGGCGGGTGGATTGTCGTTTTTTCTGACATCATGTGATCTGGCACCAAAATATCAGACGCCGCATTTCATCTATCCTGATGGCTGGGAAGGCAAAGGCATCATGGGCAATGCGAAGCCTGCTGATGCGGTCGTCAGGGGAGAGTGGTGGAAGATTTTTCACGATCCCCAGCTTGATGAGCTTGAGGAACGGCTGAACACTTATAATCCTGACCTTCAGGCGGCAGCAGAGGTTTTCACGCAGGAGCGTGACATCGCCCGTGAGACAGAAAGCCGACTGTATCCTCAGATCGCCGGTGGGGCGCAGATGAGCCGGAATAAGCAGTCGGAAGGGCGGCTTTTCTTACGACGTAGCAATAACACGCCCATTTATGAATCCAATGTTGCCTACAGCGGGGCAGCCACGTGGGAGCCGGACTTCTGGGATGCCATCCGTAATCAGACACATATGCAGAAGAATCTGGCACAGGCCGGAGCAGCTGAGTATGCCCTGACGAGGTTGAGCCTTCAGGCAGAGCTAGCATCAAATTATATGGCACTGCGAGGGATTGATGCGCAGCTGGCCGTGTATGACGATTCTATCCGGTATTTCCGTACGGCAGTGGAGATCACCCGTCTCCGGCAGGGCGGAGCCATCGGAGCAGGGCTAGATGTGTCCCGTGCGGAGAATGAGCTATATTCCGCTCAGGCGGCACAGAGCTATTTGTTGGCGACCCGGCAGGTGCAGGAACATGCCATTGCCGTCATGGTAAATGTGGTACCTACCAGCTTCCACATTCAGCCGATCAAGGATTTCCGGCTTCATTTTGATACGATCCGGGTCAAGGAGGGGATCCCCTCCACCCTGCTGGAAAGGCGACCTGATGTTGCTGTGAGTGAGCGGCAAATGGCTGCGGCAGCACGGGCTATTGGCGTCTCCAGAGCAGCCTTTTATCCGCATATCACCATCAGTGCGACAGGCGGGTTCGAGGATGCTGGGTTTGACCTCGCTAGTGTTGCTAAGGCGTTCTGGCGGGTGGCTGTGCAGGCTGTGGAGCCGCTCTTTACGGGTGGAATGCGGCGTGCTGCCCTGCAACGGGCCTGGTCGCAGTATCGGGAGCGCGTGGATTCCTACCGAGCCACGGTTCTAGCTGCATTTCAGGACGTGGAAGACGGTCTGAGCCAGACAGCCTTGTACCATCAGGAGCAGTTGCAGCAGCATCAGGCTGTGGATGCCGCCTTGAGGACGCAGGCCATGACGATGGCTCTCTATACAGGTGGGCTGACAAACTATCTGGATGCACTGGTAGCACAGCAGGATGCCCTAAAGGCCCGCCTGCTGGAGGTGCAGGCGCAGACGAGGCAGGTGCAGTCCACGGTTAGGCTGATCCGTGCCCTCGGTGGAGGGTGGTCGAACACGTTGCTGCCGGACATTAAGAGCATCGACCCGATTGGACCATTGCAGTATGAGGGGCTTCATCATGCTCGGCCTGCTGGTGAGGTCCCGGTGGGAACTCAGCAGAAAGGGTCTGAGATTCAGCCGCCAGCTGCTGAAAGTGACCTGACAGGGAAGGCCGCCGTGCCAGTTCATCCCTGATTCCAGCTTGACGCTATAGGGGGAATGGTCTAGGCACCCTCTCAGTCGAACGTGGGAGGCGGGGATGATCCCTGCCGTCTCAACCACGGTTCGGGAACTATAAATCAGGGAGTCCCGGATATGGCCAAAAAAGTAGTTGGCTACATCAAACTGCAGATTCCGGCTGGCAAGGCTAACCCGTCTCCGCCGGTTGGTCCGGCGCTGGGTCAGCGCGGTCTGAACATCATGCAGTTCTGTAAGGAATTTAACGCAAAGACGCAGAGTCTCGAGCCGGGTATGCCGATCCCGGTTGTGATCACTGCCTATGCGGATCGCACCTTCACCTTCATCACGAAGACACCGCCGAATACTTACTTCCTGCTGAAGGCTGCTAAGATCACTAAGGGGTCTCAGACGGTTGGCCGTGCTGCGTCCGTCGGGTCCGTGACGACTTCCCAGCTGCGTGAAATCGCTGAGAAGAAGTTCCAGGACATGAACGCAAACGACATCGATGGTGCCGTGCGTATGCTGGCTGGGTCCGCCCGTTCCATCGGTCTTGATGTGGTGGAGGGCTAAGACATGGCCAAGAATAAACGTATTGCTGCTCTGCGCTCCAAGGTTGAGGCTGATAAGCTGTACTCCCTGAACGAAGCTGTGGCTCTGGTAAAGGGCAACGCAACGGCTAAGTTCGATGAGACGGTTGAATTCGCTATCGGTCTGGGTGTTGACCCTCGTCATGCCGATCAGATGGTCCGTGGTCTGATCTCCCTGCCGCACGGTACAGGCAAGACACTGCGCGTTGGTGTGTTTGCTCGTGGCCCGAAGGCTGAGGAAGCAACTGCCGCTGGTGCCGAGGTTGTCGGTGCTGAAGACCTGGCCGAGAAGGTGCAGGCTGGCGAGATCGAGTTCGATCGCTGCATTGCTACACCGGACATGATGGCTCTGGTGGGTCGTCTGGGTAAGATCCTTGGTCCGCGTGGCCTGATGCCGAACCCCCGTCTCGGTACCGTGACGATGGATGTCAAGGGTGCTATTGAGGCTGCTAAATCTGGTCAGGTGGAATATCGCGCAGAGCGTGCTGGTATTGTTCACGCTGGCGTTGGTAAGGCTTCCTTCTCCGAGTCTCAGCTTGCTGAGAACGTGAAGGCCCTGGTGGATGCCCTGCAGAAGGCCCGTCCGTCCGGTGCGAAGGGAACTTACCTGAAAAAAGCTTCACTTTCTTCCACAATGGGAGTAGGTGTGCGTATTGATCTCTCCAGCTTCGAAGGCTGATTGACGAGAGGTTAAGGAATCGCCATTCTTTGGAATGGTGTGGGAGCAGTTCGCTGCTCCTTTTTCCTGTCCTAGAACGCATGTGGGACGTGGTTCCTTAAAGCCCTTGATGGGCGCAGGCGTGAGACGGGTAGAACGTATTATAGCCCTCGGGTGCGATGCGGTCTTCCTCAATATGGACAGGCGAGCGGGTCTTGTTGTGCCGCAGGGCAGGGCAGGACCTATGGGTAACCTGGTCCGAGATAATCGGACTAACCGAGGAGACAAGGTTTTGGACCGTACGGAAAAACGGGCCTTTGTCGAGTCCCTCAGCAAAGTGTTCGGTAGCACGTCCATGGTTATCGTCACCCAGAATCTGGGTCTGACGGTTGCTGATGCGACAGAGCTGCGTCGTAACATCCGCGCTGTGGGTGCGACATACAGGGTCGCGAAGAACCGGCTGGTCAGCCGTGCTCTGGATGGGACCCAGTTCGACGGCATTGCGCCGCTGCTTAAAGGCCCGACGGCCATTTCTTGGTCGGATGAGCCGGTTGGCGTGGCAAAGGTGCTGGTCGAGTTCGCCAAGAAGAATGACAAGCTGGTGGTACTTGGTGGTGCCCTTGGCAATCAGACCCTTACGGCTGATAGCGTCAAGGCACTGGCATCCCTGCCATCTCTGGACGAGCTGCGTGCACAGCTGGTTGGTATGATCAGTACCCCGGCAACCCGCATTGCAGGCGTCACCCAGGCTCCGGCTGGGCAGCTTGCTCGCGTTCTTGGTGCCTATGCCAGAACAGGCGACACGGAAGCCGCTTGATTAACAAGGTGGCCCGCATGAGCGAAGCCGCCTGATATTTACGCATCTTAGAGGATATTATCATGGCCGATCTGGCAAAACTGGTTGACGAACTGTCCGCTCTTACCGTTCTGGAAGCTGCTGAGCTGTCCAAGCTGCTCGAAGAGAAGTGGGGCGTTTCCGCTGCTGCTCCGGTGGCTGTTGCTGCTGCTGCTCCGGCTGCTGGTGGTGAAGCTGCTGCTGAGAAGACAGAGTTCGACGTCGTGCTGGCCAAGGCTGGTGACAAGAAGATCAACGTCATCAAGGAAATCCGTGGCATCACAGGCCTGGGCCTGAAGGAAGCTAAGGACCTGGTCGAAGGCGCTCCGAAGACCATCAAGGAAGGCGCCACGAAGGACGAGGCAGAGAAGATCAAGAAGGCTCTGGAAGATAACGGCGCTACAGTCGAGATCAAGTAAGAGTTACATCCATGCGGTCCCCTTAGGGGAAGCCGTTGGAGCGAGTGGGCGGGTGCTTTATGGTGCCCGCCCCATTTGCCGTTGACAGGAAAAGTGTCTATACAGGGCATTCCGTCACGCGTCATGGACAGAATTAAGCCAGCCGTTCAAGTCGTCTGATATTCCATGGGGTAATGGGATGGTCATATAGCGGACGACTTGAAGGTCTGGTTCAGAGGCAGGATAAGATGGCGATCACAAAATCGTTCACAGGGCGTAAGAGGATCCGCAAGAGTTTCGGGCGCATTCCCGAAATTGCGCCGATGCCTAATTTGATTGACGTGCAGCGGGCTTCCTATGAAGCTTTCCTGCAGATGAATGTTCGCCCCGACAGCCGCGAGCCGGCTGGCCTTCAGGAGGTGTTCCGTTCAGTTTTTCCGATTCATGATTTCGCTGGCCGTGGTCGGCTAGACTTCCAGTATTATGAATTCGAAGAACCGAAATACGATGTGGAAGAGTGCATCCAGCGTGGGTTGACCTATGCAGCACCGCTGAAGGTCATTCTGCGTCTGACAACATGGGATATTGACGAAGATACAGGGACCCGCTCCATTCACGACCTGAAGGAGCAGCCGGTCTATATGGGCGATATGCCGCTCATGACGGATAACGGGACCTTCATCATCAACGGGACAGAGCGTGTCATCGTTTCTCAGATGCATCGTAGTCCCGGTGTGTTCTTCGATCACGATAAGGGCAAGACACATTCCTCCGGGAAGTATCTCTTCGCTGCTCGTATCATCCCTTATCGTGGTTCTTGGCTTGATTTCGAGTTCGATGCGAAAGACATCATTCATGTCCGTATCGACCGTAAGCGCAAGCTGCCAGTCACAACACTGCTTTATGCGTTGGAAGGGCAGAACTATCTCACAGCTCGTGAGGGCAAGCTGGCTGAAGGTGGTGATGTTGATGCGCTCGAAGTCACCGGTATGGATGAGGATGAGATCCTCGCCACGTTCTACGGTATTGTGCCTTTCACTCGCATGGGCAGCGAATGGGCTCGTCCGTTCGAGCCGGATGCCTTCCGTGGTCTGAAACTTCTCAGCCCGCTGGTGGATGCCGATACTGGTGAAGTGGTTGCGGATGCTGAGACTAAGCTGACAGCCCGTCTCGTTCGTAAAATCGCTGAGAAGACCCGTGTTGTGCAGGTGGGGCGTCTGGATATTCTGGGCCGCTTCATTGCTCATGACCTTGTCGATGAGAAAACCGGTGAGATTTATGCCGAAGCTGGTGAGGAGCTGACCGAAGAGAAGCTGACCGAGCTGGAAGATCTGGGCCTGAAGGAACTTCCGGTTCTGGCCATTGATGGTACGCATGGTCCGTGGATCCGTAACACGCTGATGGCGGATAAGAATACCTCACGGGAAGAGGCTCTGATCGATATTTATCGCATCATGCGCCCTGGTGAGCCGCCGACCCGTGAGACAGCGGAAGCTATGCTGCGTGGCCTGTTCTTCTCTCAGGATCGTTACGACCTGTCCGCTGTCGGCCGTGTGAAGATGAACATGCGTCTGGATGTGGATGCTCCCGATACGCTGCGGACGCTGCGTAAGGAAGATATTCTGCGGACGGTTAAAATTCTGTGCGATCTCAAGGATGGCCGTGGTCAGGTCGATGACATCGACAACCTCGGTAACCGTCGTGTCCGCTCCGTTGGTGAGCTGATGGAGAACCAGTATCGTATCGGTCTGCTGCGCATGGAGCGTGCTATCCGTGAGCGTATGGGGTCTGTCGATATTGATACGGTCATGCCGCATGACCTGATCAACGCTAAGCCTGCTGCTGCTGCTGTGCGTGAGTTCTTCGGGTCTTCCCAGCTTAGCCAGTTTATGGATCAGACCAACCCTCTCTCCGAGGTGACCCATAAGCGCCGCCTGTCGGCACTTGGTCCGGGCGGTCTGACCCGTGAGCGAGCAGGCTTCGAGGTGCGTGACGTTCATCCGACCCATTACGGCCGTATCTGCCCGATTGAGACGCCGGAAGGGCCGAACATTGGTCTGATCAACTCTCTGGCCACCTATGCCAAGGTGAACAAGTACGGCTTTATCGAGACGCCTTACCGCCTGGTGAAGGACGGCGTTTTCCAGGATGGCTGGAAGTATCTGTCCGCAATGGAAGAAGAACGTCTCCTGGTGGCGCAGGCCGATGCTAAGCAGAGCGATAACCGCCTGACGGATGAGCTGGTAGCTGTTCGTCAGACTGGTGACTTCCGCCTTGTGCCGCCGGAGCAGGTGACTGCCTGTGACGTGTCACCGAAGCAGCTGGTCTCCGTGGCTGCTGCGCTTATTCCGTTCTTGGAAAACGATGACGCCAACCGTGCACTGATGGGCTCCAACATGCAGCGTCAGGCTGTGCCGCTGGTGCGGGCCGATGCTCCGCTGGTTGGTACCGGTATGGAAGGCCCTGTGGCGCATGACTCTGGGGCGACTATCATTGCCAAGCGTGGCGGTGTAGTGGACCAGCTGGATGGTGCCCGTATCGTGATCCGTGCCACGGACGAACAGGGTGCTACCCAGGGCGTGGATATTTACCGTCTGCGTAAATATATGCGTTCTAACCAGTCTACCTGCCTCAATCAGCGTCCGCTGGTGAAGGTTGGCGATATGGTTGCTGCTGGTGACATCATTGCCGATGGTCCGTCCACCGAGCTCGGTGAGTTGGCTCTGGGGCGTAACGTGCTTGTGGCCTTCGTGCCGTGGAACGGTTACAACTTTGAGGACTCCATCCTGATCTCTGAGCGTATTGCTCGTGATGACATCTTTACTTCAATTCACATTGAAGAATTCGAGGTCATGGCCCGTGATACCAAGCTGGGTCAGGAAGAGATCACCCGTGACATTCCGAATGTTGGTGAGGAAGCTCTGCGCAACCTCGATGAGGCCGGCATTGTCTATGTCGGTGCCGAGGTTAACCCGGGCGATATTCTGATCGGTAAGGTCACACCGAAGGGCGAAAGCCCGATGACACCGGAAGAAAAACTTCTACGTGCCATCTTCGGTGAAAAAGCTTCTGACGTGCGTGACACCTCCCTCAAGCTGCCCCCGGGCACGAGCGGGACGGTGGTTGATGTCCGTGTCTTCTCCCGTCGTGGTGTGGATAAGGACGAGCGCGCCATGGCGATCGAGCGCGCCGAGATCGAGCGTCTGGCCAAGGACCGTGACGATGAGCGGGGCATTCAGGAGCGTAGCTTCTATAACCGTCTCAAGGAGCGTCTGATCGGGCAGGAAGCTGCTGCAGGCTTCAAGGGTGTTCGTGCTGGTACGCCGATCACGGCAGAGCTGCTGGGTGAGCATCCCCGTGTGACGTGGCGCAACATCCCGGTTGCCGATGTGGCTGTTATGGCCGAGCTGGAAACGCTCTGCCGTGAGTTTGATGGTGCCATCAAGCGCATTAACAACCGGTTCGACAATAAGGTCGAGAAGCTCCAGCG
Organism: Bombella favorum; assembly: GCF_014048475.1. Taxonomy (GTDB): domain Bacteria; phylum Pseudomonadota; class Alphaproteobacteria; order Acetobacterales; family Acetobacteraceae; genus Bombella; species Bombella favorum. The sequence goes on along the minus strand of NZ_NWUS01000002.1, from coordinate 106,606 downwards.
TGGTGATGAACTGCCACCGGGTGTGATGAAGATGGTCAAGGTCTTCATTGCTGTGAAGCGTAAGCTTCAGCCGGGCGACAAGATGGCTGGTCGTCATGGTAATAAGGGTGTGGTTTCCCGTGTTGTTCCTGTTGAGGACATGCCGTTCCTTGAGAATGGTCAGCCGGTTGACTTGCTGCTGAACCCTCTGGGCGTGCCGTCCCGCATGAATGTGGGGCAGATTCTGGAGACACATCTGGGCTGGGCTTGTGCCAATATCGGTCAGAGCATCGGTGCGATGGTTGATGAATACCAGCGTACGGGTGAACGCCGTCAGGAGCTGCTGGATCGTCTGAAAGATGTCTATGGCGAGAAGATCTTCGATGAAGATATCGCCACGATGGACAATGATCAGCTGATTGAGCTGGCCAACAATCTGCGCAAAGGCGTGCCGATTGCTACGCCGGTGTTTGATGGTGCTTCCATTCCTGACATTGAAGAAATGCTCAAGAAGGCGGGTGTCAGTGAAAGTGGTCAGTCCCAGCTGATTGACGGGCGTACGGGCGAGAGGTTCGAGCGTCAGTCTACTGTGGGTTACATCTACATGCTGAAGCTGCATCATCTTGTTGATGACAAGATTCATGCCCGTTCGATCGGTCCTTACTCGCTGGTTACCCAGCAGCCGCTTGGTGGTAAGGCACAGTTCGGTGGTCAGCGCTTCGGTGAGATGGAGGTCTGGGCACTGGAGGCATACGGTGCAGCTTATACGCTTCAGGAAATGCTGACCGTGAAGTCGGACGATGTGTCCGGCCGTACGAAGGTGTATGAGGCGATCGTTCGTGAGCAGGACGACTTTGAAGCTGGTATTCCAGAGAGCTTCAACGTTCTGGTGAAGGAACTGAAGTCGCTTGGTCTGAATGTCGAACTTGAGCAGGGAGGGCTGTGAGGGCAGTGCTTTCCGCTTCTTCTTCATTGTTCATGTTTAACGTGCCGGCGGGACGCCGTCCGGCACAGTGGGGTTTCGGCAAATGAACGAACTCATGAAGATTCTCGGTCAGTCTGGTCAGTCAGGCACATTTGACCAGATTCGAATCCTGCTTGCTTCTAGCGAGCAGATTCGGTCATGGTCTTATGGCGAGATCAAAAAACCGGAAACGATCAACTATCGTACCTTCAAGCCGGAGCGTGATGGTCTCTTCTGTGCTCGGATCTTTGGTCCGACCAAGGACTATGAGTGCCTCTGCGGTAAGTACAAGCGGATGAAGTTCCGTGGGATCGTCTGTGAGAAGTGCGGTGTCGAGGTGACGCTGGCCAAGGTCCGCCGCGAGCGGATGGGGCACATCGACCTTGCTTCACCGGTTGCTCATATCTGGTTCCTGAAGTCTCTGCCGAGCCGTATCGCCACGATGCTGGACCTGCCGCTCAAGGATGTTGAGCCGGTTCTGTATTTCGAGAAGTTCTTGGTGCTCGACAAGGGCGTCTGTGAATCTGATCAGGTCGAATCCTACAAGCACGGCAAGCGTCGTGACCAGTATCTGTTGGATGAAATCCGCTGCGAAGAGCTGATGGATGAGTTCGCTGATGATGGTCTGGATGTTGGCATTGGCGCTGAGGTGATCAAGCGTGCGCTGTCCAGCTATGACTGGGGTCTGCCGAACGCACAGGAAGCCGAGCTGAGCCGTGCCGCCCGTGAGCGTGGTGAGCCGGATCCGTTCGACTACGACGCCGAGGTGATGGAAGGCGATTCGGAAAAGACGATCATGCGCAAGAAATTGCGCAAGGCGACATCCGAAGCGGCCCGCAAGAAGCTAGTCAAGCGTCTTAAGATGGTCGAGTCCTTCGTAGAGAGTGGCGCTCGTCCGGAATGGATGATCATGGACATCGTGCCCGTGATCCCGCCGGAACTGCGCCCGCTTGTGCCGCTGGATGGTGGCCGTTTTGCTACGTCCGACCTCAACGACCTGTATCGCCGTGTCATCAACCGTAACAACCGTCTGAAGCGGCTGATCGAACTGCGTGCGCCGGATATTATTGTCCGTAACGAAAAGCGTATGCTGCAGGAAGCTGTTGATGCGCTGTTCGACAATGGTCGTCGTGGTCGTGCAATCACCGGTGCCAATAAACGTCCGCTGAAATCTCTTTCCGATATGCTGAAGGGGAAGCAGGGCCGCTTCCGTCAGAACCTGCTCGGTAAGCGTGTGGACTATTCTGGTCGTTCCGTGATTGTGGTGGGGCCGGAGCTGAAGCTGCATCAGTGTGGTCTTCCCAAGAAGATGGCGCTGGAGCTGTTCAAGCCGTTCATCTATTCCAAGCTGGAGAAGTACGGTCACGCCACGACCATCAAGGCTGCAAAGCGGATGGTCGAGAAAGAGCGTCCGGAAGTTTGGGATATCCTTGAAGAGGTCATCCGTGAGCATCCGGTAATGCTGAACCGTGCGCCGACCCTGCACCGTCTGGGCATTCAGGCGTTTGAGCCTAGCCTCGTGGAAGGTAAGGCTATTCAGCTGCATCCGCTGGTCTGCACCGCCTTTAATGCGGACTTTGACGGTGATCAGATGGCTGTGCATGTGCCGCTTTCGCTGGAAGCCCAGCTGGAAGCCCGCGTGCTGATGATGTCCACTAACAACATCCTCAGCCCGGCCAATGGTAAGCCGATCATTGTGCCGTCTCAGGATATCGTGCTTGGTCTGTATTATCTGAGCCTTGAGGTGCCTGAATATCGCCTCACGCCGGATGAAGCCGAGATCAAGGATGGCAAGGTCATTAAGGCGGCTCCGCCTGCCTATGCGGCAGTTGCGGAAATTGAAGCTGCTCTGCTGTCCAATGCCCTGAAGCTGCATGATAAGATTCGTCTGCGTCTGGATGCTCAGGATGAGGACGGTAAGCCGGTTCGTCAGACAATTCTGACAACACCGGGACGTGCCCTGATCGCCCAGATTCTGCCGAAGCATCCGGCCGTTCCGTTCAGTCTGATTAACCGTCAGCTGACAAAGAAGCTGGTGTCCGATGTGATTGATACTGTGTATCGTCATTGTGGGCAGAAAGAGGCGGTTATTTTCTGTGATCGTCTCATGGCTCTCGGTTTCCGTCATGCTGCTAAGGCTGGTATCTCCTTCGGTAAGGACGACATGATCGTTCCGGCCGAAAAGACCACTTTGGTGAACAAGACCACGGAAGAGGTTAAAGAGTTTGAGCAGCAGTATCAGGAAGGTCTGATTACCGCTGGCGAGCGCTATAACAAGGTGGTGGATGCTTGGTCCCGTTGTACGGATGAAGTGCAGGCGGCCATGCTTAAGGAGATCTCCAAGCAGGTACCGGGTAAGCCGACCAACTCTGTTTGGATGATGAGTCACTCCGGGGCCCGTGGGTCACCGGCTCAGATGAAACAGCTGGCCGGTATGCGTGGCCTGATGGTGAAGCCATCTGGTGAGATTATCGAGCAGCCGATTGTGGCCAACTTTAAAGAAGGCCTGTCGGTTCTTGATTACTTCACATCCAGCCATGGTGCCCGTAAGGGGCTTGCCGATACGGCGCTGAAGACGGCTAACTCCGGTTACCTGACACGCCGTTTGGTGGATGTGGCGCAGGATTGCATTATCACCGAAACAGACTGTGGCAGCGAGCGTGGTCTGGTTGTCCGGGCTGTGACGGATAGTGGTGAGGTCGTAGCCTCCCTTGCAGAGCGTGCTCTGGGGCGTACCCTGTCTCAGGATGCTTTCCATCCGATGACGGGTGAGAAGCTGCTTCCCCGGAATCGCCTTCTGGATGAGGCTGATGTCGAACTGCTCGAAGGGGCCGGAATCGAAGCGGTTGAGATTCGCTCCGTTCTGACCTGTGATAGCAAGGCTGGCATCTGCGCCCATTGCTATGGCCGTGATCTGGCGCGTGGTACGCCGGTTAATATTGGTGAGGCTGTTGGCGTTATCGCTGCTCAGTCCATCGGTGAGCCGGGTACACAGCTGACGATGCGTACCTTCCATATTGGTGGTGCGGCGACCCGTGGTGCTGAACAGTCCATGGTCGAAGCCTTCCGTGATGGTAAGGTGACCATCCGTAACCGTAACGTCGTTCAGAACTCCCAGAATGTTCCTGTGGTTATGTCCCGGAACTGTGAGATTCTGCTTATTGACGAGACCGGTGCGGAGAAAGCCCGTTACCGTGTGCCTTACGGTGCCCGCCTGATGGTGGCCGAAGGGCAGGAGGTCAAGCGTGGTGATAAGATGGCAGAGTGGGATCCGTACACATTGCCGATCATCACCGAGCAGGCCGGTACAGTCGAGTATCAGGATCTGATCGACAGTATTACGCTGGTTGAGCGGGTTGACGAGGTGACTGGTCTGACCTCACGCGTGGTCGTGGACTATAAGCAGGCTGCTAAGGGTGTGGATCTGCGTCCTCGCCTGCAGCTTAAGGATGCTGATGGTAACGTGGTCCGTCTGGCCAATGGTAACGAGGCTCGTTACTTCCTGTCTCCTGATAGTATTCTGTCTGTGGAGAACGGGGCTGTGGTCCATGCGGGTGACGTGCTGGCACGTATTCCGCGTGAGGGTTCCAAGACGCGTGATATTACCGGTGGTCTGCCACGTGTGGCCGAGCTGTTCGAAGCTCGTCGTCCGAAGGATCATGCGATCATTGCCGAAGGTGATGGCCGCATCGAGTTCGGTAAGGACTATAAGTCGAAGCGTTGTGTTATCGTGCATAATGACGAGACGGGTGAAAGGACGGATTATCTCATTCCTAAGGGCAAGCATATTTCCGTGCAGGAAGGTGACTTTGTTCAGAAGGGTGATCCGCTTGTGGATGGTCCTCGTGTGCCGCATGATATTCTCAAGGTCATGGGTATGGAGGCCCTGTCGGACTACCTCGTTAACGAGATTCAGGACGTCTATCGTCTGCAGGGTGTGAAGATTAACGACAAGCACATCGAAGTGATTGTTCGTCAAATGCTGCAGAAGGTGGAAATTCTGGAGCCGGGTGACTCTACTTACCTTATTGGTGAGACTGTCGACCGGATTGAGTTTGAGCGGGACAGCCGGATGCTGCTGGAGCAGGGGCGTGAGCCAGCCAAGGCCATGCCAATCCTTCAGGGCATCACAAAGGCATCCCTGCAGACGCAGTCTTTCATCTCCGCAGCGTCCTTCCAGGAGACCACACGTGTGCTTACCGATGCTGCCACATCTGGTAGAATCGACACACTGGGTGGTCTCAAGGAGAACGTGATCGTGGGTCGTCTCATCCCGGCAGGGACGGGGGGAGCCATGCGGCGTCTGCGTAATCTCGCAGTGGATGAAGCCCCAGCTCGCCTTAACAAGGGGCCGGCTGAGGTAGAAGACGCTGCTGAGTAAGGAATTCTGGTGGTTAAGCCTCTCTGCGAAAGCGGAGAGGCTTGACTCTTGGGGCAAGCCCACTTAGGGTCCGCGCCTTAGACAGTTCCCGCCTATTAAGGTGAAGGAATCGTCCCAGAATAAAAAATAGCATCTGGTACTACTTTTGTTTCTTAGAAAAAAAGGTTAAGTCCAGAGGCAAGTAGCTTTGGAGGAGGGAAGATTCTTTCCTTTCTTCTGTGCAATCGTGCGAAGACAGGCGGTTCAGCCGCGTGTCGGTTAGAACGGAATGTCGTGGCAGGGATACTCCCTGCCAGCATATGGACAAGGATTGGGAAGGGCGCATGCCGACCATCAACCAGTTGATCGCAAAGGGCCGGGAGCCGGCCGCGAAGCGGAACAAGGTTCCTGCTCTGCAGGGATGTCCGCAGAAGCGTGGTGTTTGCACACGTGTTTATACTGTAACGCCGAAAAAACCGAACTCCGCCCTGCGTAAGGTCGCCAAGGTGCGCCTGACCAACGGGTATGAGGTGGTGAGCTATATTCCTGGTGAAGGCCACAACCTTCAGGAACATAGTGTCGTTCTTATCCGCGGTGGTCGCGTGAAGGATCTTCCCGGTGTGCGTTACCACATTCTTCGTGGTGTGCTGGATACGCAGGGTATCGCAAAACGCCGTCAGCGCCGTTCGCTGTATGGCGCCAAGCGGCCGAAATAAGGGGTATTTGGAATGAGTCGCCGTCATCGCGCTGTTAAGCGTGAGATCCTTCCCGATCCAAAATTCGGAGATGCCGTCATTACGCGTTTTATGAATGCGTTGATGTATGATGGTAAGAAATCTACTGCTGAGCGTATCGTTTATGGAGCACTGGAAGTGCTACGTAAGCGTGGCGGGTCCTCTGCTGACCCGGTGGCAATGTTCCACTCAGCGTTGGATAACGTAAAGCCGGCTGTTGAGGTTCGTTCCCGCCGTGTTGGTGGTGCGACCTATCAGGTTCCGGTAGAGGTTCGTGCAGAACGTCGTCAGGCGCTGGCTATTCGCTGGCTGATTGAGGCGTCCCGCAAGCGTGGTGAGAACACCATGCAGGACCGTCTTTCCAATGAGTTGATGGACGCGGTGAATAACCGTGGTGCAGCCGTCAAGAAACGGGAAGACACGCACCGTATGGCTGAAGCCAACAAGGCATTCAGCCATTATCGCTGGTAATTTTACCGGCAGTAGGGCTTCTGGCCATTTTCTGATTTCCAGAATGGCCAGCATGAAGTTTCAGTCATACCTTTGGCCCTTGCCGGGCCAAGGTTTTGGAGAGAGACGATGGCAAAGGCTAAATTTGAGCGTAATAAGCCGCATGTTAACATCGGCACGATTGGTCACGTTGACCATGGTAAGACCACGCTGACGGCTGCAATCACAAAGACACTGGCCGAGACCGGTGGTGCAACCTTCAGTGCCTACGACCAGATCGATAAGGCTCCTGAAGAGCGCGCTCGTGGTATTACGATTTCCACAGCTCACGTTGAGTACGAGACGGAAAACCGTCACTATGCTCACGTGGACTGCCCCGGCCACGCTGACTATGTGAAGAACATGATCACCGGTGCCGCCCAGATGGATGGTGCCATCCTGGTTGTGTCCGCTGCTGACGGCCCGATGCCGCAGACGCGTGAGCACATCCTGCTGGCTCGTCAGGTCGGTGTGCCGGCTCTGGTGGTCTTCCTGAACAAGGTTGACCAGGTTGATGATCCGGAGCTGCTGGAACTGGTGGAGATGGAAGTTCGTGAGCTTCTGTCCTCCTATGACTTCCCGGGCGACGATATCCCCATCGTCAAGGGTTCTGCTCTTGCCGTTCTGGAAGATGGCAACCCGGCGCAGGGTAAGGAAGCTATCCTTGAGCTGATGAAGGCTGTTGATAGCTACATCCCGCAGCCGGAGCGTCCGGTTGACCGTCCGTTCCTGATGCCGATCGAGGACGTGTTCTCCATCTCCGGCCGTGGTACGGTTGTGACCGGCCGTGTTGAGCGTGGTGAAGTCAACGTTGGTGACGAAGTCGAGATCGTTGGTCTGCGTGCCACTGTCAAGACAACAGTTACGGGCGTTGAAATGTTCCGTAAGCTGCTGGATCGTGGTGAGGCTGGTGATAACATCGGTGCTCTGCTGCGTGGTACGAAGCGTGAAGATGTTGAGCGTGGTCAGGTTCTGGCAAAGCCGGGCACCATCACCCCGCACAGCAAGTTCAAGGCTGAGGCCTACATCCTGACGAAGGAAGAGGGTGGCCGTCATACACCGTTCTTCACTAACTATCGTCCGCAGTTCTACTTCCGTACAACGGACGTGACTGGTGTTGTGACTCTGCCGGAAGGCACCGAAATGGTGATGCCGGGTGATAACGCAACCATGGATGTCGAGCTGATCGCTCCGATCGCCATGGACGAAGGTCTCCGCTTCGCTATTCGTGAAGGTGGCCGTACAGTGGGTGCCGGCGTGGTGGCTTCCATCAGCGCCTAAGTCCCTGCTGGCTTTAGAATGTGGGGCCCCGGTCGAATTTTCTTCGGCCGGGGTTCCATTTCTGAAAGAAATGCAGTAGGACGGCATCCGGTTTATTAAGGATGAAGTGAAATCATGGACGACCAGAACATCCGCATTCGCCTTAAAGCGTATGATCATCGCGTGCTGGACAATAGCACGAAAGAGATCGTCAATACGGCGAAGCGTACGGGTGCGCGGGTTCGGGGGCCTATCCCCCTGCCGACGCATATTGCCCGGTTTACTGTGAATCGTTCACCGCATGTGGATAAGAAGAGCCGCGAACAGTTCGAGATGAGAACTCACCGTCGGCTGCTCGACATTGTCGAGCCGACCCCGCAGACCGTGGACGCCCTCATGAAGCTCGATCTCGCCGCTGGCGTAGATGTCGAGATTAAACTCTAAGGTCCAGACGATGCGTACCGGATTGATTGCAAAAAAGCTGGGGATGACCCGGCTCTTTAAAGAAGACGGCACACATGTGCCGGTGACGGTGCTGCACCTTGATAATGTCGAGGTTGTGGATGCCCGTACACAGGAGCGTGATGGCTATACGGCTATCCAGCTCGGTATGGGGGCTGCAAAGGCCAAGCACGTCACGAAAGCGAACCGTGGGCATTTTGCCCGTGTGAAGGTTGAGCCTAAGAAGAAACTGGCCGAGTTCCGTGTGGCAGAAGATGCCGTTTTGGAGCCGGGTACGAAGCTTTCTGCTGCCCATTTTGTGGTTGGTCAGAAGGTGGACGTCACAGGCCGGAGTAAGGGTAAAGGTTTTGCTGGCGTTATGAAGCGCCACAACTTTGCCGGGCTTGAAGCCACACACGGTGTGTCCATCAGTCACCGTTCTCACGGCTCTACAGGTCAGCGCCAGGATCCTGGTAAGGTCTTTAAGGGCAAGAAGATGGCTGGTCACCTTGGTGACAAGCGTGTGACAACACAAAACCTCGAAATTGCTGCTGTGGATGAAGAGCGCAACCTGATTATGGTGCGCGGTGCTATCCCAGGTGCCAAGAACAGTGTTGTTCTGGTTCGCGATGCAATCAAGAAGGCCCGCAATGCGGACGCGCCATATCCGGCAGCGACCGTTGAGGCCGCCGGGTGAGGGATATGGAATACGATATCAAAACCCTCGAAAACGGGAGTGACGGCAAAGTCGCACTGCCGAAAGAGATTTTCGGGATTGTTCCCCGCAAGGACATCATGGCCCGCGTCGTGAACTGGCAGCTTGCCAAACGTCGCGCTGGTACACACGCAACACTGGGTAGGGGTGTCGTTTCGGGCACAACCAAGAAGCCCTACCGTCAGAAGGGAACAGGCTCCGCCCGTCAGGGTTCTCTGAGAGCGCCGCAGTTCCGTACTGGTGGTGTTGTTCATGGTCCCGTCGTGCGTGATCATGGCTTCGATCTGCCTAAGAAGGTGCGTCGTCTTGGCTTGCGTTCTGCTGTTTCTCAGAAGGCTGCCGATGGCAAGCTGATCATTCTGAAGGATCTGGCTGGCGTCGAGAAGACTCGTGAGGCTGCAGCTCGTTTGAAGGCACTTGGTTGCTCTTCTGCTCTGATCGTGGATCAGGTGGCAGATCAGCCCTTTGCTCGTGCGATTGCCAATCTGCCCAAGATTGATCTCCTGCCCACGATCGGGGCAAATGTTTATGATATTCTCAAGCATGACGTGCTGGTGATTACCCAAGCTGCTCTTGAGGGTCTCAAGGAGCGTCTGGCATGACAACGAAAACAGTTCTGAATGCACGTAAGGCGGCTGCTGGTCTGTCTCAGGAAGCTCTGTTTGATGTGCTGCGTGCGCCGCTGATCACTGAAAAGGCAACCATGGCTTCTGAAAAGAACCAGGTTGTGTTCAAGGTGGCACTGGAAGCAACGAAGCCGCAGATCAAGGTCGCTGTTGAGAAACTCTTCAATGTGAAGGTTGCTGGTGTCAGCACCCTGATCCAGAAGGGTAAGACAAAGCGTGTCAAAGGTCGTCCAGGTCGCCGTTCTGACATCAAGAAGGCGTATGTCCAGCTTGCTGAGGGTCAGTCAATTGACCTTACAGCGAAGCTTGGTTGAGGCGCGGGGTAAGATACCATGGCATTGAAGCACTTTAATCCCACGACACCAAGCACTCGTGGAACCGTGCTGATTGATCGGAGCGAGCTCTGGAAGGGCAAGCCCGTCAAGCAGCTTACGGAAGGTAAGAACAAAACTGGTGGTCGTAATAACTACGGGCGTACAACTGTGCGCTTCCGTGGTGGCGGGCACAAGCAGTCTTACCGTTATGTTGATTTTAAACGCCGCAAGTTCGATGTTGTCGGTACGGTTGAACGTCTGGAATATGACCCCAATCGTACAGCCTTCATTGCACTGGTGCGTTATGAAGATGGTGAGCTGGCCTATATTCTGGCTCCGCAGCGTGTGAAGGCTGGTGACCGCGTAGTTGCTTCCCATCATGCTGACGTCCGTCCGGGTAATGCGATGCCGCTGGCCTCTATGCCGGTTGGTACGATCATTCATAACATCGAGCTGAAGCCCGGTGCTGGTGGCAAGCTTGCTCGTTCTGCTGGTAATTATGCCCAGCTCGTGGGTAAGGATGCTGGCTACGCACAGATTAAGCTGCAGTCCGGTGAGCTGCGCATCGTGCGCGCTGAATGCATGGCAACTGTTGGTGCGGTTTCTAACCCAGACAACATGAACCAGCATTTCGGTAAAGCTGGTCGCCGCCGTTGGATGGGCCGTCGTCCGCATAACCGTGGTGTGGTCATGAACCCTGTTGACCATCCACATGGTGGTGGTGAGGGACGTACCTCTGGTGGTCGTCACCCTGTCACCCCGTGGGGTGTGCCAACCAAGGGCTACAAGACCCGTACCAACAAGAAGACGGACAGCCTGATTATCCGTCGTCGTAAAACCGGCAAGTAAGAGAGGGGCATAGAAGATGGCACGTTCCGTCTGGAAAGGCCCGTTCGTCGACGGGTATCTGTTTGGTAAGGCTGAGAAGGCTCGTGCATCGGGCCGGAATGAGGTGATCAAGATTTGGTCTCGTCGTTCCACCATCCTGCCGCAGTTCGTCGGGCTGACGTTCGGCGTCTATAATGGTCAGAAGTTCCTGCCTGTGCAGGTAACGGAGCATATGGTTGGTCATAAGTTCGGTGAGTTCTCACCCACCCGTACTTATACCGGTCATGGTTCCGATAAGAAGTCGAAGCGAGGCTGAGTATGAGTAAGCCTAAGCATATCCGTACCCTGGCTGATACCGAAGCGCAGGCTGTTGCCCGTAATATTCGTGTTAGCCCGCGTAAGCTGAATCTGGTTGCTGCTACGATCCGCAACCAGCCGGCTGATAAGGCCATTGCTGCACTGACGTTCTCACGTCGCCGCATTGCCCAGCAGGTCAAGAAGGCTCTTGAGAGTGCCGTGGCCAATGCAGAGAATAATCATCAGCTTGATGTTGACAAGCTGGTGGTGAAAACTGCTGAGGTCGGCAAGTCCATCGTGATGAAACGCTTCCATGCACGTGGCCGTGGCCGTTCTGCTCGTGTTGAGAAGTTTTTCAGCCACCTGAAGATTGTTGTTGCTGAGCGTGCCGAGGCTGAAGAAGCCCCCAAGGCCGGCAAGAACTCCAAAGAGCAGAAGGCAGCCTGATCTATGGGACATAAGGTTAATCCGATCGGGCTGCGGCTCGGTGTCAATCGTACGTGGGACAGTCGCTGGTATGCAGGCGGGGATTATGCCCGTCTGCTCCATGAAGACCTTAAGCTGCGTGCGTTCCTGCGTAAGAAGCTTTCTGGTGCTGGTGTTTCCCGTGTGGTTATCGAGCGCCCCGCCAAGAAGCCTCGCGTGACGATCTATGCGGCACGTCCTGGTGTCATTATTGGTAAGAAGGGGCAGGACATTGACGCTCTGCGCAAGACCCTTAGTGCCATGGCTAAAGCTGATGTCGCTCTGAATATCGTCGAGATCCGTAAGCCGGAAATCGATGCGACTCTGGTGGCTGACAACATCGCCCAGCAGCTGGAGCGTCGTGTTGCTTTCCGTCGGGCTATGAAGCGCTCCATTCAGTCTGCTATGCGTCTGGGTGCCCAGGGTATCCGCGTGACCTGCAGCGGTCGTCTTGGTGGCGCTGAGATTGCTCGTGACGAGCAGTATCGCGAAGGTCGTGTACCGCTGCATACACTGCGTGCCGACATTGATTATGGGACTTCTACAGCGCACACCACTTACGGTTCCTGTGGCGTGAAGGTCTGGATCTTCAAAGGTGAGATCCTGGCTCACGATCCGATGGCTCAGGACCGTCGTGCTGCGGAGCAGGCTCCTCAGCGTTAAAAGGCGGGGGTTTATCCCCCGTTCTTTATCCGAGGTGCTTGATGTGAGGATAGAAAATCATGCTTTCTCCAAAGCGGACAAAGTTTCGTAAGGCCCACAAGGGCCGTATTCATGGGATGGCCAAGGGCGGTACGCAGCTGAATTTTGGTGCGTATGGTCTGAAGGCTCTGGAGCCGGAGCGTATTACGGCTCGCCAGATTGAGGCCTCCCGTCGTGCCATTACACGTGCGATGAAGCGTGCTGGTCGCGTCTGGATTCGGATTTTTCCGGACACTCCGGTCTCGACAAAGCCTGCAGAAGTGCGTATGGGTTCCGGTAAAGGTAACCCCGAGTATTGGGCAGCCCGCGTGAAGCCGGGCCGCATCCTCTTCGAAATCGAAGGGGTGCCACCGGAGGTTGCTCGCTTGGCCCTTAGCTTGGCTGCTGCAAAGCTGCCGATTAAGACCAAGTTCATTCAGCGTATCGGGGAGGCTTGAGAATGGCTGAGACGACCTATAAGGTTGCTGAGCTGCGCGCAAAGAGTGAGGATGAGCTCAAGGCTCTCCTGATTGATCTGAAGCGTGAGCAGATTAACCAGCGTTTCTCTGCGGCTACAGGCCAGTCCGAGAACACCAGCCGTGTTAAGATCGTGCGTCGTGCTGTCGCTCGTATCAAGACACTGCTGACCCAGTCGAAGAACCGTGCGGGCGCAAAAACGTCCGCCGCTAAGTCCTGAGAGGAGACGGACGATGCCAAGGCGCGTCCTGACAGGGCGAGTGACAAGCGATAAGATGGACAAGACGGTTACCGTTCTTGTTGATCGTCGTGTGATGCACCCGCTCTACAAGAAGTTTATCCGCCGTTCCAAAAAGTATGCAGCGCATGATGATGCCAATGCATGCAAGATTGGTGATGTGGTTCGCATCGTTGAGTGCGCACCCCTTTCCAAGCGTAAGACGTGGACGGTCATTTCCCGCAATGGAGTCGATGTTGCTGAGGCAGCCTCGTCTTCTGTCGGCGCATAAGGGGGTAGACAGATGATTCATCCCGAGACCAACCTTGACGTAGCTGACAACTCCGGCGCACGTCGGGTGCAGTGCATTAAGGTGCTGGGTGGCTCCAAGAGGAAGACTGCCTCGGTCGGCGACATCATTGTCGTATCCGTCAAGGAAGCAATTCCCCGTGGTAAGGTGAAGAAGGGTGATGTCCATCAGGCCGTCATTGTTCGTACATCTTATCCGGTGCGCCGTGCTGATGGCTCTGCCATCCGCTTTGATCGGAACGCTGCTGTCCTGCTGAATAAGCAGCAGGAGCCGATTGGTACGCGTATCTTTGGCCCGGTTGTTCGTGAGCTGCGTGCCCGCAAGTTCATGAAGATCATCTCCCTGGCTCCGGAGGTGCTGTAATGGCTGCACGTATCAAAAAAGGTGATCAGGTTCTGGTCCTGACAGGACGTTCCCGCGGTGTGCGTGGGGAAGTTCTTTCTGTCCTGCCGAAGGTGGAAAAGGCTGTTGTACGTGGCGTGGCTGTTGCCAAGCGCCATACAAAGCCAAACCGCATGGGCGAGGGTGGCGGCATCATCGAGCGTGAGATGCCGATTCATCTGTCCAATCTGAAGCTGATCGACCCGAAGAGTGGTAAACCGACTCGTGTTGGTTTCCGTGTTCTGGAAGATGGTCGCAAGGTTCGTGTCGCCAAGGTGACCGGCGAAGTGATCGAAGGCTGAGGAGCGAACGATGAGCGATAATAAGAATGCCGTTCTGCCCCGTCTGCAGCAGGAATATCAGGACAAGCTCCGCGCTAAGCTGCGTGAGCAGTTCGGGTATAAGAGCGACATGCAGATTCCCAAGCTCGAGAAGATTGTCTTGAATATGGGTGTCGGTGAAGCTGCTGCTGATCAGAAAAAGCTGGATGCTGCTGTTGAAGAGATGGCTCTGATTTCTGGTCAGAAGCCTGTCAAGACTGTGGCACGTAAGGCTGTTGCGGGTTTCCGTATTCGTGAAGGACTGCCGATCGGTTGTAAGGTAACGCTGCGTAAGGCTCGTATGTACGAGTTTTTGGATCGTCTGGTGACGATCGCTATGCCGCGTATCCGTGACTTCCGTGGTCTTCCGGCGAACAAGGGCTTTGATGGTCGTGGCAATTTTGCCATGGGCCTGAAAGAGCAGATTGTGTTCCCGGAAATTGATTATGACAGAGTTGATGCCATCCGTGGTATGGACATCATCTTTGTGACAACGGCAAAGACTGATGAAGAAGCTAAGGCTCTTCTGAAGGCATTTGATCTGCCGTTCGTGTCCTGAGCGACAATTTTTCGTATCAATCACGGAAAAGTGGACTTTCCCCCTTCACATGAGGGGGGAGTTTCCGTTACAAGTCCGGTGATTGGAAAACCGTCGGGATAGGCCTGACAGGTTCCGGGAGAAGATTCGAGATGGCGAAAGTCTCTGCGGTGAACCGTAATAATCGTCGTGCTGCTATGGCGCAGCGTGACCATGAAAAGCGGACCGCTCTCAAAAATACTATCAAGAACCGCTCTCTCTCCATGGAGGAGCGCTTCGAAGCGACACTGAAACTGGCCAAGCTGCCGCGCAATGGGTCCCAGACTCGCGTGCGTCTGCGTTGCAAACTGACTGGTCGTCCCCGTGGGAACTACCGTAAGTTTGAACTGTGCCGTATTGCTTTGCGTGACCTTGCTTCTACGGGGCAGATCCCCGGCATGGTCAAGTCCAGCTGGTAAAAGGGTAGTCTGAATGTCTATGTCTGATCCTTTGGGTGATATGCTCACCCGGGTCCGTAACGCTCAGCGTGCCCGCCATGCTGCCTGCGTTGCTCCGGCGTCCAAATTGCGTGCAAGTGTTCTGGAAGCACTGAAGCGCGAAGGATATATCCGCGGTTATACGACCGAGGAAGTCCGTAAGGGCATTTCCCAGTTCCGCATCGAGCTGAAGTACGCTGATGGCCAGCCTGTGATCCGCGAGATTCATCGTGTATCCCGTCCAGGTCGCCGTGTGTACTCCAAAATTAAAGAGCTGCCCCGTGTTTATGCTGGTCTGGGTGTTTCCATCCTTTCCACGCCGCGTGGTGTTCTTTCAGACGTTGAGGCTCGGGCTGCCAATGTTGGTGGCGAGATCCTCTGCCGCGTCTTCTAAGGAGGGAATATGTCTCGCGTAGGTAAGTATCCTATTGACCTCCCCGCAGGCGTGGAAGCAGCTGTTAAAGACGGTATGTTCTGCGTTAAGGGTAAGCGCGGTGAACTGAGTGTGCCGGTGTCTTCTCATGTTGATGTGAAGATTGCCGATGGCAAAGTTACCGTGTCTCCACTGGGTGGTCGTACCAATAAGAGCTGGACGATGTGGGGGACATCCCGTGCGGTGTTCGCCAACATGATCAAGGGTGTTTCTGAAGGTTTCCAGAAAGGGCTTGAGATTCAGGGTACGGGTTTCCGTGCTGCTGTTCAGGGTTCCAATCTGGTCATGAACCTTGGTTTCTCTCATGATGTGGTCTACCCGATCCCGTCTGATGTGAAAATCACGACCCCCCGTCCGACAGCCATTCTGGTTGACGGTAACGACAAGCAGCGCGTTGGTCAGGTGGCTCTGGATATCCGCAGCTTCCGTAAGCCCGAGCCTTATAAGGGCAAGGGTGTCCGTTATGAGACCGAAGTTCTGCGTCAGAAAGAAGGTAAGAAGAAGTAATGGCATCGCTGCAAGGATTGCAGGAACGCCGCCGCAAGCGGCTGCGTTTCCAGCTTCGTCGCAAGAGCGGCGGCCGGCCGCGGTTGTCGGTCTTCCGTTCCAGCAAGAATATCCATGTCCAGGTCATCGACGATGCCCGTGGCATTACGCTGGCCAGCGCCTCTACGCTTGAGAAGACTGTTCGTGAAGCCGGCAAAACGGGTGCGGACATCGCAGCAGCTACCGTTATTGGTAAGCTGGTGGCTGAGCGCGCTGTCAAGGCTGGGGTCAAGGAAGTCGTGTTCGACCGTGGCTCCTATCTCTATCATGGCCGGGTGAAAGCCCTGGCAGAGGCTGCCCGTGAGGGCGGGCTGTCTTTCTAAGGAGGATCACACATGGCACGTGAGCCAAGAGAAGGCGGCCGTGGTGGTCGTGAGCGCGAGCAGGGTGATGAGCTGGTTGATAAGCTGGTAACCATCAACCGTGTCGCCAAGGTTGTTAAGGGTGGTCGGCGTTTTGCCTTCGCTGCTCTGGTCGTCGTGGGCGATCAGAAGGGCCGCGTTGGTTACGGTGCTGGTAAGGCCCGTGAGGTGCCGGAAGCCATTCGTAAGGCAACCGAGCGTGCTCGCCGCAATATGATCCGTGTACCGATGAAGGAGGGTCGCACCCTGCATCATGATGCAGTGGGCCACTTCGGTGCTGGTGAGGTTGTTGTGCGTGCAGCTGAGGCTGGTACGGGGATCATCGCTGGTGGTCCGATCCGCGCTGTCTTCGAGAGCCTGGGCATCAGTGACGTTGTCGCTAAGAGCCTTGGAACCCGGAACCCGCATAACATGATCAAAGCTGCTTTTAACGCCCTTGAGCGTGCAAGCAGCCCGCGTCAGGTTGCGGCTCGCCGTGGCAAGAAGACATTCGAGCTGTTCGGACGTCGTGAGCAGTCAGAGACGGAGGCTGCCAATGTCTGAGACAAAAGGCAAGACAATCCGGGTGACGCAGATCGCTTCTGTGATCGGTTCCAAACCGGGTCAGGCGGAAACGGTGAAGGGGCTGGGTCTTCGTGGCATCGGCTCCAGCCGTGAGCTGGAAGATACCTCTTCTGTCCGTGGCATGATCCGCAAGGTGTCCCACCTGGTGAAGGTGGAGGGTTGATATGAACCTGAATGAATTGCGTGATAACGCTGGGGCTCGCTATCGCAAGAAGCGTCTCGGTCGTGGTATCGGTTCCGGAAAGGGTAAGACCTCCGGCAAGGGTCACAAGGGTCAGAAGGCACGCTCCGGTGTGTCCATCAATGGCTTTGAGGGTGGTCAGCTGCCGATTTATCGCCGTATGCCGAAGCGTGGCTTCGTCAACATTTTCCGTAAGGAATATGCTGCGGTCAATATCGGTGCAGTGAGCAAGGCTCTGGAAGCTGGTAAGCTTTCTGCGTCTGCTCCTGTGACGGAAGAAGCACTTTACCAGGCAGGTCTGGTTGGTAGCCGTAAGGTTGCTGGTGTGCGTCTTCTGGCAAAGGGTGAACTGTCTCAGGGTGTGAACTTTGAGGTCTCTGGTGCTTCTGCTGCTGCCGTGGCTGCAGTGGAAAAAGCCGGTGGCTCTGTGAAGGTTCTTGCTGTGAAAAAGGATGCTCAGGCTGAAGCTTGAGCCTGTCCTGCCCGGCTTGCTGGGACGATGGTGAACTAGTGAACAGCGTCCCGTACTATGTGCGGCGACGCTGTTTTCATGAAAGGACGGGGAGATGGCTTCTGCCGCAGAACAGCTGGCCGGTAACCTGAATATGGGTGCCTTTGCGAAGGCGACGGAGCTGAAAAAACGGATCTGGTTTACGCTAGGTGCGTTGATTGTTTATCGACTGGGAACGTTCATCCCGGTTCCGGGTATTGATGCCTCCGTGCTGGGACAGCTGGTCGGGGAACATCAGGGCGGTATCCTGGGCATGTTTGACATGTTCACGGGCGGTGCTTTGGGGCGCATGACGATTTTTGCCCTTAACATCATGCCCTATATCAGTGCCTCCATTATCATCCAGCTTCTTTCTACGGCGCTACCTTCTATGGAAGCGTTGAAGAAAGAAGGGGAGAGTGGGCGGAAAAAGCTGAACCAGTATACCCGTTATCTGACGGTTCTGATTGCTATTGTGCAGGCCTATGGTTTTGCTATGGGGCTGAGCAGCCTGCATACCAATGCAGGGTTGAGTGCGGTCATCTCACCGGGGCCGAGTTTCCTCGTCTCTTACGTTGTGATGCTGGTGACAGGCACATTGTTTCTGATGTGGCTAGGCGAGCAGATTACTTCTCGTGGGATTGGTAACGGGATTTCCCTGATCATTTTCTCGGGTATTGTAGCTAATCTGCCTCATGCTTTGGGCAGCCTGCTGGAGTTGGGGCGTACTGGTGCGTTGTCCCCGATTTTTGTAGTGGTCTTTCTGCTGCTGGCGCTTCTGGTTATTGCCTTCATTGTGTTTATGGAGCAGGCACAACGGCGTGTCGTAATCCAGTATCCCAAGCGGCAGGTTGGTAACCGCATCTACGGCGGTGATTCCACACATATGCCGTTGAAGGTTAATACTGCGGGCGTCATTCCGCCAATCTTTGCGTCATCAGTGTTGCTGGTGCCAGCGACGCTTTCTGGATTCATGCATAATAATGGTGGATTCTTGGGGCATATTGGGCAGTGGCTCTCTCAAGGGCAGCCGCTTTATATGGCGTTTTATGCCCTTATGATTGTCTTTTTCTCCTATTTTTATGCAGCTGTGACCTTCAACCCTGAAGAAACGGCTGAGAATCTGAGGAAGCAGGGTGGTTTTGTGCCGGGTATTCGCCCGGGTGCCAATACGGCGCGTTATTTTGACCGGATTCTTTCAAGGCTGACGACCATTGGTGCCGCTTACATGGTTTTGGTCTGTCTGCTGCCGCAGTTCCTGATCAATAAATATAACGTGCCGTTCTATTTTGGCGGAACCAGCCTGATCATTATCGTGTCAGTAACGATTGATACGGTGACGCAGGTACAGTCCCATCTGGTGGCGCATCAGTATCAGGGGCTAATCCGCAAGCAGCGTGGTCGTAAAGGTGCACGTGGCCGGGCCGGTAAGGAAAGAAGGAACGTACGGTGAATATTATTCTTCTTGGTCCGCCTGGTGCGGGTAAGGGAACACAGGCCAAACGGCTTGAAGCCAACCGTGGCATGAAGCAGATCTCTACAGGGGATATGCTGCGTGCCGAGGTGAAGGCAGAAACGCCGATTGGCCTTGAGGTCAAAGAGCTGATGGCAAAGGGACATTTTGTCCCCGACCCGATCATTGTTCAGATGATCGAGAACCGTATTGCCCAGCCTGATTGTGGGGAGGGGGTTATCCTTGATGGCTTCCCCCGGACTGAAAGCCAGGCTGAAGTCTTGGATTCCATGCTGAAGGAGCAGGGATTGAAGATTGATGCGGTCATTCTTCTTGATGTCGACGAGGAAGCGTTGGTGAAGCGTCTTTCGGAGCGTCAGCATGAGGATGGTTCCCGGCGTGCTGATGATCATCCAGAGGTCATCCATGCTCGTCTGGAGGTGTATCGGAAGCAGACAGCTCCCATTCTGCCTTATTATGAGCAGAATGGTCGCTTGAAGCGTATTGATGGTATGCAGGATGTTGAGACAGTCGGGAAGGCAATTGATGCCTTTCTTGATCAGATCGCTTCCTGAATGAATGAGCTGATCACGGAAAAGTGATCTTTATGGTTTGACTTGTCTGGCAGGGCAGTATATTCGCCCAGCATGAGATGAACGTGCAGTCCTAGCAATAGGGGCGGAATCGTTCTGGGGACCGACGCCGGTGAGCGGCCATGGTCCGGTCAGACAAAGATTTTTGTAAACACGGCCGTGAGCCGTGTGGATGGGAGAATTGGCGTGGCACGTATTGCCGGCGTAAACATTCCGACCAACAAACGGGTGGTCATCGGTCTGCGCTATGTTTATGGCATTGGTCCGTCGAGCGCACAGGCTATCTGTGAGAAGCTCGGCATTGACAATGCCAAGCGCGTGAATGAGCTGTCTGACGATGAGGTGACGAAGATCCGTGACCTGATCGACAGCGATTATCGTGTGGAAGGTGATCTCCGTCGTGAGACGGCGATGAACATCAAGCGTCTGATGGACCTTGGCTGCTATCGTGGCCTGCGTCATCGTCGTGGTCTGCCGGTTCGTGGTCAGCGTACGCATACCAACGCCCGCACCCGTAAGGGTAAGGCTGTTGCCATTGCAGGTAAGAAGAAAGCAACACGCTAATAGGCGCTGCTTCTTTCACGCTATCGCAGATTTAGTAGGACAAGCATATTATGGCCAAAGCTGCCGCACCGCGTATCCGTAAGAAGGAACGTAAAAACATCATCTCTGGTGTTGCTCACGTTCTTTCCACCTTCAATAACACGATGATTACGATTGCTGATGCCCAGGGCAATGCCATCGCATGGTCTTCTTCTGGCGCACAGGGCTTCAAGGGCTCACGTAAGTCCACTCCCTATGCCGCACAGGTGGCTGCCGAGGATGCGGGTCGTAAGGCTCGTGAGCACGGCATGGAGACACTGGAGATCGAAGTTTCCGGTCCTGGTTCTGGGCGTGAGAGCGCACTGCGTGCCCTTCAGGCTGTCGGGTTCACGATCACATCTATCCGCGACATGACACCGGTACCGCATAACGGTTGCCGTCCGCGCAAGCGTCGCCGCGTCTAATACTGGACGCAAAAATCTGGTAGGTCTGGCTGTCACGAATGGATGGTGCAGCCAGATTAACCTTGGTGAGTTCGTACCGCACGATAGTGCGGGCCTGGCACCGCCATCCTATGGCGGGCTTCGTTGTTTGAAAGGCCATGATCTTGGTTCTCCAGAAAAATTGGCAGTCTCTCATCAAACCGGAGAAGCTTGAAGTCGAGCCCGGCCCGGTTCCCTCTCGCATGGCAACCATTGTTGCAGAACCGTTGGAACGCGGTTTTGGTCTTACAATGGGCAATGCTCTGCGCCGTATTCTTCTTTCCTCCCTTCAGGGTGCTGCCGTTACGGCCATCCAGATTGACGGAGTCCTGCATGAGTTCTCGTCTGTGGCGGGAGTGCGTGAGGATGTGACCGACATCGTGCTTAACGTTAAGCAGCTTGCTTTGCGTATGCATGGTGAAGGGCCGAAGCGTATGGTTCTCACGGCTACAGGGCCGGGAGAAGTGAAGGCCGGGCAGATTCAGACGGGCCATGATATCGAGATCATGAATCCGGATCTGGTGATCTGTACGCTTGACGATGATGTCAAGCTTGGCATGGAATTCACGGTGAATATGGGCAAGGGGTATGTCCCTGCCTCTGCTAACCGTCCGGATGATGCGCCAATCGGTTTGATCCCCATTGATGCGATTTATTCACCTGTGCAGCGTGTCTCCTATAAGGTGGAGCCGACCCGTGTGGGGCAGGTCACCGACTATGACAAGCTGCTGCTGAGTGTCGAGACAAACGGAGTCGTGACTCCGGAAGACGCACTGGCACTGGCTGCTCGCATCATGCAGGATCAGCTTCAGCTCTTCATCAACTTTGATGAGCCGCGTCCGGTTCAGAATGAAGAGCCGCAGGATGATCTGCCGTTCAGCCGTCACCTTCTGCGTAAGGTGGATGAGCTTGAGCTTTCCGTGCGTAGTGCAAACTGCCTGAAGAACGACAATATCGTGTATATTGGCGATCTCGTGCAGAAGAGCGAGCAGGAAATGCTGCGGACTCCGAATTTTGGTCGTAAGTCGCTGAATGAGATCAAGGAAGTGCTCACAGGCATGGGGCTTTCGCTGGGGATGAATGTCCCGGCTTGGCCGCCGGAGAGCATTGAGGATCTGGCCCGGCGTCTCGACGAGACATTCTAAGAACCCCGGCTGGGAAGTTCGGGTAGAAGGATTAGGGAAACAACATGCGTCATAATCTGAGCGGACGTAAACTTGGCGTCACCTCCACTCATCGCGCTGCGATGTTCCGCAACATGGCTGTTGCGCTCATCAAGCATGAGCAGATCTCCACGACTCTGCCGAAAGCTAAAGAGCTGCGCCCGGTTGTCGAGAAGCTGATCACTCTGGCAAAGCGTGGCACGCTGCACGCACGTCGTCAGGCTTTTGCACAGCTGCGTGACGATGCCATCGTCAGCAAGCTCTTCTCCGAGCTGAGCCAGCGTTATGCTAGCCGTGCAGGCGGCTACAGCCGTGTGCTGAAGGCTGGCGTGCGTTATGGCGATAACGCTGACATGGCTGTGATCGAGCTGCTCGACCGCAATGTCGAAGCCAAAGGCAAAGATAGTGGTGCTGTTCAGAAAGAAGAACAGGAAGCTGCTTGAGCTTTTTCTCCAATGGGAGAATAAAGGAAAGGTCGGTGCCATTAGGCATCGGCCTTTTTTCACGGGGTAAGAGTACCCGATAGAAAAGCAGGTAATGCCATGAGTTCTAATCTGAAAGACGTAAGCCGCCCGATTCTGGGACTGGTACAGGACGTAATTGAGGATCTAGTAATGGACCATCCTTGGGGATGGGCTGGATTTGCTTTTTTTGTAGGGACATTTCTGGGTCGAAAGAAGAAGTCATGTCAGGGGCGGCAGGCTTCCTGAAGACACCGGGCGATTCTGCCTCGGAAAAAGGCGCCTCTCTTCCAGAAGGAAGGGGGCGCCTTTTTTATGAGATCAGTTTTTATCTTTTTGAATAAAGCTGGGCAGGAAAGGATTGTCCGTCTGTAGGGAATCTTTGCTGGGAAGCTGGTTGGTATCCCAGCCACCGCCGATATCTGTAATGAGGCGAATAACACTATTGAGCCGCTGCTGCTGGATCTGTAGGCGAGATTCTTCATATTGCAGGGCTGTCTGCTGCGCTGTGATGACGGTGGTATAGATTTGTGTCCCGGCCAGATACTCGTTCATGGAGACCTCTACGGCCCGCTGTGCGCTCTCGACAGCCTGATTCTGGTAGGTCATCTGATCGCCTAGATAATGTAGGTTGGAGAGCTGATCCTCTGTATCCTGAAGGGCCTTGAGGACGACCTGCCTGTAATTGGCAACGGCGTTGTCGTAGTCGGCTTCGGCCTCTCGCACAGCGGCGGAGCGAGCCCCTCCGTTAAAGAGTGTTTCACTGGCGGCTGCCCCGAGGGACCATGTGCGTGTGGCTAGCTGGATCAGATGTTGGATGGGATTGCCACTATAGCCGTAACTGGCAGAAATGCTGATTTGTGGATAAAATGCGCCGATCTCATAACCGATTTCGGCATTATAGCCTTCCATTTCCCGCTCTGCCTGGGCGATATCCGGGCGTCTCTGCAATAGGTCTGAAGGTAGAAATTGGGGAATGGGCGGAAGGGTGAATGGGAGTGGGGCGTGTGCGATGGTTAGATCGGCAGGAGGACGGCCGATCAGCACGGCAATGGCATGTTCATACTGAGCACGAGCCACATGGGCATTAGCCAGGCTGGCCTGAGTTGATTCTAGCTGATATTTGGCCTGCAGCACGCTCGTAGGGTCGGCGACACCGGCCGCTAGCTGATTGCTGAGAATTTCAAGATTGTGCTGATATAGGCCAACATTGCGTGTGAACAGGTCGATCAGGCTGTCCTGATAGCGCAGGTTCATATAATCGGTGGCGAGTTCTAGCTGGTAGGAAAGCCGCATGTTGGCCAGCAGGGCAGCGCTGGACTGTGTCGAGCTAACCTGCTGTTCAATCTGCCGGCGGATCATACCCCAGACGTCAATCGTCCAGCTGGCATTGGGCCCCATAGTCCACGTGTTGGTCGTGTTGACAAAGGTGTGTGGGTCCGCATTTAGGCCGCTGATAGTCCTGCCACCGCTAGAGTTGCGGTTGAAGCCGAATTTGCCGTTCAGCGTTGGGAAAAGGCTGGCCCGTACGGAGTCAATCATGGCCCGTGCCTTGCGGTACTGTGCTTCGTACTGCTTTAGGCTCTGGTTGGAGCGACTGACTTCCCCCTCAAGCTGGTTCAGTGTTGGGTCGTTGAATACGGTCCACCAATCGCCCTTGGGCATATTGCTCATGGAGGGGTTGGCTTTTATCCAGCCTTTCGGAGGTGGTGCTTCCTTGAAGTGTGCTGAAATGATCGCTTTTGGCCGGTGATAATTCGGCCCGACCATACACCCTCCCAAAGTGGCGAGCAGGCCGGTTGTCAGAACAGCAGAACGTAAGGCACGAAAAGGAAACGACATGAAAATCCGGTTATGACGATGGAGACGGCAATTGGTTACCTGAGGGGGCGTTATATCAGATGAAGGCACATTCATGAGCATTATTACTTTTTTAGAATAAGGAACATCAGTGGGCTACGGAGGAGGCTGGTAGGTGCTAGCGGTATCGTGTGGGGAAAGAAAGGCAGGATGTGATGTTTTGTGTGGCTACGCTATTTCCTGTCTGCAATGGCTACAGCAGGAAGGCTTTTTGTCAGAAATGGATTATATGGAAAGGCTCTAAATATACGCCCATATGTGGGTACCTGTTTTGTATGAACAAACCTGTCGGCACCCACATGGAGCTGTAATCTCTTACGATTTCTTCAGATATTCATGTTTAATAGATTCATTTTGAATATCGTTCAGGCAATATAGCTTTATTTTAGTCTTTGCTTGGAAGGCTCAATATATGTTTCTTTCAGAGACGGTAATGGAGAATAGAAATGATACGACGCCGTCATCGTCCGCAGCTGTGCCAAGATTGTTGCTCTTTTTGATTTCTTCAGGACGTATGCCCATTCACTCACACAGGGTTTAAGTCCAAGTGACGGTACTATGCTGCCTTGTTCTGACCCAGATTTATGATTTTGGATTGCTCAATGTGCGTTTTTTGAAGACGTACTGTTTTACCTTGTAGCTCAGCCGGTCAAGCGAGAGATAAACAACTGGGGTCGTATAGAGGGTTAGAAGCTGGCTGAGGCATAGCCCCCCTAGAATAGATAGGCCGAGTGGTTGGCGCATTTCGCTGCCATAATCATTGCCTATCAGCAGAGGAACGGCCCCCAGAGCTGCCGCAAAGGTTGTCATGAGAATAGGACGGAAGCGCAGATGGCTGGCTGTCAGAATAGCTTCTTGTGCGCCTTTGCCGTGATGGCGTGCATGGATGGCAAAGTCGATGAGCATGATGGCGTTCTTTTTGACGATACCGATCAGCAGGATGACGCCGATCAGTGTCAGAAGCGAGAAAGGTTGCCCGAAAAAGCCAACAGCCAGCAATGCCCCTACACCCGCAGAGGGGAGCGTAGAAAGGATAGTCAGCGGGTGGATCAGGCTTTCATAGAGGATGCCCAGCACGACATAAACGGCAATTAGTGCTGCAAGGATCAATAGAGGTTCCCGGCTGACGGATTTCTTGAGGCTGGCAGCATTGCCGGTAAAGCCGCCCTGTATGGCGTTGGGGAGGTGGAGCCGAACCATGGCTTGCTCCACGGCCTGAATGGCAGGCCCTAATGTGGCACCTGGTGCAAGGTTGAAGGATATGGTCGTAGCCACAAACTGCCCCTGATGGTTAACGGACAGAGGCGCATTGACATTCCGCAAGGGGCCGAGCAGCGGCAGGGGCACCATGGTCTCGCTGCTCGTCGTCACGGCGGACCCGCTAGAGGCCGACTTTCCCCCAGCGAGCGCATTGGCCACGGAGTTCATGTAGGACAGTTGGCTCTGCGAAAGAGAGGCGGAAGTTTTGTTAGACCGTACGCGGATGTTGTTGGAGGCATAAGCCCCGTTGGCCGTTCCCCCCGTGATGCTGACACGCATCTGCGCCAGAAAGTCCGGGTCAGACCAGAAAACGGGGGCTGCCTCCATAATGACACGATATTGGTTTAGGGGTTCGTAGATGACGGACGCTGCCCGTTGGCCGAAGGCATCATACAGGGCGTTGCTGACAAGCTGAGGGGTGATATTGTAGCGGGCTTCCGTATCCCGGGTAATGGCCAGTGTGATACCACGGCCGCCCTGTTCCATGTCGGAGGTGACATCAGCCAGCATGGGCAGGTGGGAGAGAGCCTCTACAACCCGTGGTGTCCATCGGTACAGTTCTTCGGCAGAATCTCCTTGCAGGCTGTATTGATAGGCACCATCGGTGGAGCGGGCCCCTCCGCCGATCATGCTGGGCAGGCGTAGCCGGATGGAGAAGTCCGCCTTGCGGTGGAAAATGTGGTTGAGCCGGTTGATCGTGACGGAAATATCGTCCGTGCGTTCAGCTTTGGGCTTCAGCGTGACAAATAGGTTCACAGAGTTGGCGGAGCGTTTCCCGGGGCCGCCGATAACGCTGACAACGTCGGGGTCTTTTGCCAGCCTTTTTTCTACCTTGGTGGTTAGAGCCTGAAGAGCATGGAAGGAAATGTCCTGATCGGCCACTAATCGCCCCATGAGCATACTTTCATCCTGTTGAGGAAACAGCTCCTTGGGGAGGGTGGTGAAGAGCCAGCCCGCCAAAATAAGGCTGAGAGGTAAGGAGAGCAGCACAGGTACCGGGTGGCGCATGACCACCCGAAGTGAGCGCATATAGCCACTTGTCAGCTTGTGGAAGCCTTCATCCAGTTTTTGCCCGCACCAGCGCAGACTACGGCGGAGATGGCCCGTATCGGAACGGTTACTCCCCTCCAAGGATAGCAGCAGGGCACTGAGCATGGGGGTTAGGCTGAGAGACAGCATCATGGAAACGCAGAGCGCTAGAATGATCGTCACAGCAAATTCATGGAAGAATAGGCCAGACACGCCATCCATAAGCAGGATAGGCACGAACACTACGACCAGAGAGAGTGTGATGGAAATAACGGTGAATACGACTTCCCCGGCGCCATCTATGGCGGCTTGTTGTGCTGTTTTGCCCATTTCCCGGTGACGGGTAATATTCTCCAGCACGACAATAGCATCATCCACCACAAAGCCGGTTACGATGGTTAAGGCCATGAGTGACATGGTGTCTAGCTGATACCCAAGCAGCTCCATCAGGGCGAAGGTGGTGATGATAGAGGCAGGCACAACGATAGCGGGGATGAGGACAGACACACCATCCCGCAGGAAGAGCAACACCACGAACACGACCAAAATGACGGACAGGATGAGCGTGCGCTGTGTGTCGGCCAGAGAGGCCCGGATGGTGATGGAGCGGTCGAGTTGGATTTCCAGATGCGTATTGCCCGGAAGGGCGGCCTGTAGCATAGGCAGGCGGGCTTTCAGCCCATCGGTGGTTCTGATGATATTCGCCCCGCTTTGGGGATAGACGGTGCAGATGATATCCGGCTCTCCGTTGACATACCCTGCCTGACGGAGATCCTCTGCACTATCCACGACCTCTGCGACATCGGAGAGGCGCACAGGCTGGCCATTGCGGTAGGCGATGATGAGGGATCGGTAAGCATTTGCCTTTGTGGCTTGGTCATTCGTGGCGAGGATGAGGCGTTTGCCCCGAATTTCGATAAAGCCTTTGGGCGTGTGAGCATTAGCGGATGTCAGGGCTGCTCGGATATCTTCAAAACCGATGCCGTAGCGGAAGAGCCGTAGGGGGTTGATCTCCACCCGCACAGCGGGCAGGGCGCTGCCGTGAATATCCACATTGCCAACCCCTTCGACCTGACTGAGGCCGGGCATGATGATATTGTTGGCAAAATCGTAGAGCTGCTGGGGCGTGCGTGTGGATGAGGTTAGCGAGAGGACCATGATGGGCGGCCCGTTTGCATTGGCCTTCATATAGCTGGGGTCGCTGCGCAGGGTAGTGGGCAGGTCTTGTCGAGCCGCCCTTAGGGCAGACTGAACATCCCTGGCAGCACCATCAATGTCCCGTGAAAGATCGAACTGAAGAAGGATTCTGGTTTGATTAACGGTAGATTGGGAGGTGATCTCCCTAATCCCGGCAATGGCCCCAAGATGACGCTCTAGTGGCTCGGCAACTGTACTGGCAATTTCGGAAGGGGAGCCACCCGGTTGGTTGGCAATGACCATAACAACCGGGAAATCAACGTCCGGAAGGTCAGAGACAGGCAGGTTCACATAGCCGATGCAGCCCGCCAAAAACATGGCCAGCGTCATGAGGATGGTCCCGACCGGTCGGGTGACGAAGAGGCGTATAAGCGTCACGGCGTATCAGCAGGCAGGCCGTTTCTGTCAGGACGGTTCTGGAAAAGACGTTTCACCTTCTGGCTGCATGTATTCATGAAAAGATAAATGACGGGCGTGGTGAACAGAGTCAGAAGCTGCGACAGCATAAGCCCAAAAACGATGGCCACACCGAGCGGGCGGCGCAGCTCCGCCCCTGTTCCTACGCTCAGCAGGAGAGGTAATGCCCCGAACAGGGCAGCGAGGGTTGTCATGAGAATAGGGCGGAACCGTAGCAGGGCAGCTTGACGGATGGCTTGGATAGGGGGCAAGCCATCCTGACGCTCGGCCTGAAGGGCAAAGTCGATCATCATGATGGCGTTTTTCTTCACAATGCCGATCAGTAGCACAATGCCGATGATACCCATGATGTCCAGCGGCATATCGAACATATATAACCCAAGGAGGGCACCAATAGCTGCGGAAGGGAGGGTTGAGAGGATCGTCACAGGATGGATGAAACTCTCATACAGAACACCCAGCACGATATAAACAGCCACAACAGCGGCAATAACCAGCCCCAGCTCATTAGTCAGAGAGTTCTGAAAGGCCGCCGCTGTACCCTGAAAAGCCGTCTGGAAGGTAGCAGGCAGGCCGATTTTCTCGCGGATATGTTCAATGGCCGTGGTGGCTTCGCCCAGAGCATGGTGCGGTGCGACATTAAAGGAGATGGTCGTGGCCGGGAACTGCCCGTAATGGGTAATGAGCAGCGGAGAGACCATGCGGGAGAGGGTCGTGACCTGAAGCAGAGGCACAAGGCCCGATGTAGGTTGACGGCTGGGGCCGGTCGTGCTGCCGCCTGCCTCGGAAGAGATACCAGGTAGGTAGAGCTGGGAGAGACTACTCTCATGTTTTTGGAAGCGTGGATCAGTTTCCAGAATCACACGGTATTGGTTGGACTGCGTGTAGATAGTGGAAATCTGACGCTGGCCGAAACTGTCATAAAGAAGGTTATCGACCGTCTGCGGTGTGATGGAATAGCGGGCACCGTTGGTTCGGTCCAGCGTGAGCATGGCTGTCAGCCCGTCCGCCTGAAGGTCCGAAGTGACACCACCTAGTGATGGCTCATGCTTCAGCGCATCAAGGAAGCGGGGTACCCAGAGCGAGAAATCACTATAATCGGGCGTTTCTAGCAGGAACTGATACTGCATGGCCGAAACGGAGGATTCCAGCGAAAGGTCCTGCACGGGCTGGGTGTAAAGATGAACACCCGGCAGAGAGGTAGCGGCTTTTTCTAGTCGGGCCTGTATCCCAGTCAGAGAGTCCCCCCGCTCTTCTTTCGGTTTGAGATTGATGAGAAAACGGCCGGAATTAAGCGTCATATTCTGGCCATCAATGCCGATGAAGGAGGACAGGCTGACAATATCCGGGTCCTGAAGGAGGAGGGCCCCCAGTTCGGCTTGTTTTTTCTGCATCCCCTCAAAGGAGATATTGGCTGGCATGACAGAAATGGCCTGAATGACGCCCGTATCCTGTGGCGGGAAAAAGCCTTTCGGTATGGACCATGCCAAGAGACATGTGATGATGAGGCTGCCCACTGTTGTTAGCAGTGTCAGGGGTTGATGCCGGAAGACAACATTTAGCGCACGGTCATAATGACCGATGGCCCATTCCATCATCTGATTAGTTCGCCGGGCGAAGAGGGCTAGACAGCCTTTCCGGTGGGTTTGGCCTTCTTCATCCAGCCTATGCTCGCTCAGCATACGGGCGCACATCATGGGCACGAGCGTGATGGAGACAAGAGCCGATATAGTGATGGTGATGGCCAGCGTCATGGCGAATTCATGAAAGAGGCGGCCCACTACATCGCTCATAAAGAGCAGTGGAATGAGAACAGCAATGAGCGACACAGTCAGGGAAATGATGGTGAAGCCGATTTCCTTTGCACCCTTCAGGGCTGCGCTATAGCGGTCTTCCCCAGCCTCTACGAAGCGGGAAATGTTCTCAATCACCACAATCGCATCATCCACCACGAAGCCAGAAGCAATGGTGAGGGACATAAGGGATAGATTATCCAGCGAGAAACCCATCATGTACATTGCCGACAGGGTACCGATCAGCGAGAGCGGAACGGAGAGGCCGGGAATGATGGTGGCTGGCACATTGCAAAGGAAGACAAAGATAACACCCACCACAAGGAGCATGGCGAGGACTAGCTCGAACCCTACATCATTAACGGAAGCGCGGATGGTGGTGGTGCGATCGGTCAGAGGGATGATGTCGATGCCTGGCGGGAGGTCCTGCTTCAGGCGTGGTAGAATGGTCCGTACATTATCCGCCACGGCAATGACATTCGCCCCGGGCTGACGTTGGATGTTGAGGATAAGGGCGGGCGTCTTGTTAGCCCATGCAGCAAGCTGGCTGTTTTCTGCGCCTTCTACAACACGCCCGACATCCCGGAGGCGGATCGGCCCATTGTTCTGATAGGCGATAATCTGATCCATAAGTTGCTGGACGGACTGAATCTGCCCATCAATCCGCAGAGATGTGGCGTGTTGTGGCCCATCGAATGTCCCGGTTGGGGAGTTGACGTTTACGGTACCGATGATGGTCCGGACCGTATCTAAGGCGATGCCGTAGGAGGTCAGCTTAGGAACATTGATCTGGACCCGATAGGCCTTACGATTACCGCCAGAGAGTGTCACCAGCCCAACACCGGAGATCTGACTGATCTTCTGGACTAGCCGTGTATTGACGTAATCCTCTACCTCCGGCAGCGGCATGATGCGGGAAGTGATGCCCAATGTCATGACCGGTGTATCGGCCGGATTGACCTTGGCATAGATGGGGGGGGCGGGGAGATCGCTGGGTAACAGCGAGCCAACATTATTGATGGCGGCCTGCACTTCCTGTTCGGCAATATCTATCTTCATATTCAGGCCGAAACGTAGCGTGATGACCGAGGCCCCGCCGGAAGATTGTGATGTCATCTGGTCCAGCCCGGCCATCTGGCCCAGCTGGGTTTCTAGCGGAGCAGTAATAGATGTGCTCATCACGTCCGGGCTGGCCCCGGGGTAGAAGGTGGAGACCGTGATGGTAGGATATTCCACTTCCGGTAGGGCCGAGATGGGCAGGAAGTGATAGCCCAGCAGGCCAGCCAGCATAATGGCCAGCATGAGTAGGCTGGTGGCAACGGGGCGTTCGATGAAGAGACGTGAAGGATTCACAGGCTCGTACTTCCAGTCGACGGGCAGGAAAAGGGCGTGGGCATCCGTGCAGTCATTAATGTGACGGCGTGTTGGCCGGGGGCTCGGGGGTGCCGGGGCCAGCGGCAATGACGACTTTGCTACCAGGCCGCAGATGATTGATGCCATCCGTCACGACCCGGTCCCCTTCCTTTAGGCCAGATAGGATGACAGTTAGATGGTCATCACTATAGCCGGTCTTTACGGGGTGGATGGCAACGGTCATGTCCTGCTGCACGGCATACACAAAGGCACCATCAGGGCCTGTCTGGATGGCATTACCGGGCACAACGAGAGCACCCTTCAGCGTTTGGACGAGAAGATGAGTATTGACGAACTCATTAGGGAAGAGGCGTTCGCCCTCATTGGGGAAGATGCCACGCAGGCGGACTGTGCCGGTTGCAGTATCAATCTGGCTATCTAGCGCTTTGACCGTACCAACGGCGAGACGAGTGGTATTGTCGCTGCTCCATGCTTCCACGGTTAGGCTGGGGTGGTTGGCAAGCTGCTCCTGCACATCTGGCAGGTTGTTTTGCGGCAAGGTGAAAATAACGGAAATGGGTTGCATCTGCGTTAGGGTCGTTAGCCCGCCAGACTGCCCGACAGTGACATAGTTTCCAGCATCCAGCGCACGGATACCCACCCGGCCATCCACGGGGGCGACGATATGGCAATAAAGGACATTGAGCGTAGCGTTGCGGACATTGGCTTCATCAAAGGCAACTTGCCCTTCTAGCTGTTTGACGGTGAATTCCTGATCCTTTGCCAACATGGCGGAGGTGGAGTTCTGTTTTATCAGCTTCTGGTAACGGGCATTGTCCACACGCGCTTTAGCCAGCTGGGCGCGGTCGGCAGCAAGAGTGCCCATATATTGGTGCAAAGTGGCTTCGTAGGGGCGGGGGTCGATCAGTTCCAGCTCCTCACCACGATGAACATGCTGCCCCTCTTCATAATAGACGGCCAGTATATGCCCGCTGACACGAGGTGTGATGGTGACGTTGGTAATGGGTACGACCGTACCAAGCAGCTGGAGAATAACGGGAACATCGGCCCGATGGGCTGTATCCACGGCAACGGCCTGCACAGTATCGCCACGGGCATGAGCGGAGCGATTGTCACCGATGTTGGGGCGCAGGAACAGGAAAAGAAGGATAGCGAGCAGGACTGCCCCGATAATCCACCATTTTTTCCCCTTTCTGGCCTGTCTTATTTCTGAAGCTGGGGCGGTGCTCATGGCAGAAGGGCGCTCCTGATGGTAGAAGTAGCGAGGGGCATACACATTATCGACATAATGTCAGAAGGTCTGGCGCATATTAAAGATGGTTGGTTGGAATTGCACCAAAACATTCGGTAATCATAAAAATACCTTTCTCCTTTCGGAG
This sequence comes from Bombella favorum, assembly GCF_014048475.1. Taxonomy (GTDB): domain Bacteria; phylum Pseudomonadota; class Alphaproteobacteria; order Acetobacterales; family Acetobacteraceae; genus Bombella; species Bombella favorum. The sequence goes on along the minus strand of NZ_NWUS01000002.1, from coordinate 74,154 downwards.
TGCTTGCCTCTCCCTCTTGAAGAAAACCCCTAAGGGTTACATATCTGCGGGGTGGTGCTTTGCCGCATGGTGCGCAGGACACCGCACGTGAAATGATGCATGCAAAATGCACGGCGCTGATTGGGAGCGATGGATATGGTTGATACAACTTCTGTGAAGGCCGAAGGGTTCGTGCAGGAAGCCAAGGGCCGGGTTAAGGATGCAGTTGGTGCAATCTCTGGTGATGCTGCTATGCAGGCAGGCGGTAAGATTGATCAGCTGGGCGGCCGTGCCAAGCATGAATTTGCAGACCTTTATGATGCCAATGAGAGCCGCCTGGAAGCAGTGACAGCTTTCATCCAGGAGCGTCCTTTTGTTGCTCTGGGGATTGTTTCCCTCGTTGGGCTGGTGATTGGTCGCCTTATTTTCAGAAAGCGTGGCTAAACCAAGGAAAGAGGGAGCTGGAGAGGGTTCATGCAGTGGTATTACGAACGTGATGGTCAGCAGGTCGGGCCGGTATCGCACAGCGAGATGGTACGGCTGATCGTTCATCGTCATATCCGTCCGCAGACCCTCGTCTGGCATCCGGGGTTCGGAAATGAGTGGCGACCCGCCAGTAAGGCTGGATTAGTGTCGCCTTCCGCTGGTGTTCGGATACTCATTTCTACCGAGAAGCCGCTCCCATCTGATGAAGCTAAAAAGGAGGGGCATGTCTCCTCCGTCTGGGCTTGGCTGATGCTGGTGCCCGGGTTGATTGATCTTCTACTACTCGTGGTCGGTCAGCAGACACACTGGGCCGTGACACCGGGGCGACCCATAACGAGCCTCTGCGTTTCTGCCATTTTGTTTCTGACCCTCGTAAAAGATCGGCAGACGCTAGCTCGTGCCGGGGTGAGGCCGCCATCTTTCTGGTGGTGGCTGTTTCTACCGGGGTATTTTTGGTGCCGTAGAAAGGTGCTTCACCGAGGAGGTGGGCTGTTTGCTGCCTATATCTTTCTGAACCTTCTGCAGGCGGCCGTCTTGTTTTCTAATCCTCCTCCAGGGTTCGACCTGTTTTTGAAGCAGAAACAGGTAGAGCAGCCTGCGGCCTCTGCGCCGCATAAAGCGCAGCCGGGTCAGGATGTGCATCATGATGCTGGAACGGACGATACTGCTCCCTCTCAGGATGGGCAGGAACAGCTCTAATAGAGCGATTTGATGGGTATATGCCTATTTTTTAGGCAGTATTATTCCAAATTCTACTCTTGACTCATTTTATTTCAAAAAAGGTCTTTTCTTTCGACTCGTAGTGATTCAGAATCGGCGCATTACAGATGATGTGCCGTATGAGGCGAGCGGAAGAAGGACCCCATGCCGGATTATAGCCTGGAAGAACAGTATAACGGGCTCGTGGCCGGTGTGGATGAAGTCGGTCGTGGCCCTTTGGCTGGGCCTGTCGTGGCGGCAGCTGTTGTGTTCCGCACGCCGCCATCGCCCTTGTTGTCCGGTTTGTTGGATGATTCCAAGAAGCTGACAGCCCGTCGGCGTGAGAAGGCTTATGCGGCCCTGCTAGAGGACGATACGGTTTGTGCTGCTCTTGGTGCGGCTTCTGTCCCGGAGATCGACCGGCTGAATATCGGCCAGGCCTGCCATTTGGCCATGCAGCGTGCCATGTATCGTCTGGCTGAAGAGCTGGGGGAATGGCCTGTTGCTGCCCTGATTGATGGCAATCGTGCTCCTAAGCTGCCTTGCATGGTGGAGACGGTTATCAAAGGGGATGGTAAGAGCTTCTCCATTGCTGCGGCCTCCATTCTGGCTAAGGTTGTACGGGACAGGCTCATGACCCGCCTCGCCACACGGCATGGTGATTATGGCTGGGAGCGAAACGCTGGGTACGGCACGGCACATCATCTGACAGGATTAAAAGAAGAGGGTGTAACCCTCCACCACAGGCGCAGCTTTGCCCCTGTGAAGCAGATGATCGCAGCAAAGGTTCACGCAGCATGAAAGCGGATATGCCCCTGAACAGGATTCTACGTGGGGAATGTGTGGAGGTGATGAAGACCCTCCCGGATGCCAGTGTGAACTGTGTTTTTGCCGATCCCCCCTATAATCTCCAGTTGCGGGGAGAATTGCGCCGCCCGGATGAGAGCGTGGTGGATGGCGTGGATGACGACTGGGATAAGTTCACGGGCTATGAGGCCTATGATGAATTTACCCGTGCATGGCTGGGTGAGGCACGACGCCTGTTGCACAAGGATGGCACCATTTGGGTCATTGGCTCTTATCATAATATTTTTCGCCTTGGGGCGATCATGCAGGATTTGGGCTTCTGGATCCTGAATGATATTATCTGGCGTAAGTCGAACCCGATGCCTAATTTCCGGGGACGTCGCTTTACCAATGCTCATGAAACGCTGATCTGGGCGGCTCGTGGCCCGGAGAGTAAGTATCGTTTTAATTACCAGGCGATGAAGGCTCTAAATGAGGACCTTCAGATGCGTTCAGATTGGTACCTGCCTCTCTGCACGGGGAATGAGCGGCTGAAGAACGAGCATGGGCTGAAGCTACACCCAACGCAGAAGCCGGAAAGCCTTCTGCATCGTACTCTTCTGGCCTCGACCGTAGAGGACGATGTGGTGCTGGACCCGTTCTGTGGAACGGGAACGACGCCTGCCGTGGCCAAAAAGCTGGGGCGTCGTTATCTCGCTATTGAGCGTCACCCGGATTACATCAAGGCGGCAGAAGCGCGTCTGGAGCGGGTGGAGGTTCTTCCGCCGGATCAGTTGGAGATCACCCCAGCCAAGCGAGAGATGCCCCGTATTCCTTTCGGGTCATTCGTGGAGAATGGTAGTCTGCCTGCCGGTACGGTTGTGTACGATCGCCAACGGCGGTTGAAAGCCCGTGTCTCGCCAGATGGCACGTTGGTTTCTGGCCAGCATCGGGGGTCTATCCATAAACTGGGGGCTCTGTTGACTAATGCGGCATCCTGCAATGGTTGGACATTCTGGTATTTTGAGCGGGACGGGCAGTTCCTACCCATTGATACCTTACGGCAAGAGACGCACCTGTTGCGTAGGAGTGCCTGAAGGCAGGCACTTCAGGATATGAAGGAGGGTGGAGCGTGGATTTTTTTGAGACACATACAGGGTTGGTCATTGCTGTTATAGCACTGGTTTTTGCCATTTTGTTTCACATCGTCATCATGCGCCCGCAGAAGCGATCTGCCTTTGTTAGTTTCTGTTGGGACCTGTTGGTGTTCCTCATCTGCCTCGCAGGTATTTCCATCATTTATTACAGTGCGCTGCCCCTTATGGCGTCTTCCTAAAGGGGCCGTAGAGGTCATAAAAAAAGCCCTTCCCGGGGGAACCCGGAGAAGGGCTTTTTTGTAGGTTTCATGAACGAAACAGTCGCTTACTGTGGCGTTGCCTTGTGGGCGGGCGTGTTGTGGTGGGTTGTATGATGTGCAACCGGGCGGGCACCACGTTGTGGCGCATGAGCTACGGCCTTCCGAGTTGGAGGGGCGGATGGCCCATTAAAACCCAGGAAGCCGACTGATGGGAGTGGCTGCCCCGGATTTTCTACAACAGGTGCCGGAGCTTTAGCAGCGAGGCTGGCTTGACCGCTGACGGAGATATGAGTGTCGGTTTCATCATGCGTAGTGCTGGTGATGAGCTTGCCGTCCGGGTTGTAGGTCCGCAGGGAAAGAAGCTGGAACATGATGTCATTGCGGCCGAGGTCAATGGCGAGGTCCAGCGGGGTCTGCTCCAGTACGTTACGGGCATTGATGTCCGCACCACGGCTCAGTGCCTCTTTTGCACCAAGGAGAGAGCCACGATTGATGGCATCAAAGAGGGCAGCGGTTGGATTGATGTCCACTCGAGCGTGGCTGTTATCGCCATCATTAGTGTCAGCACCAGGCAGAGCCGAAGGCGGGGCAGAGCGGCGCGCCTCTTTGCGGGCGTCAGCCTGTTTCTGGGCATCCATGGCTTCCTGTTCGGCTTCAGCTTCATCAGCGGACTGTGCATGGGCACGGTGTGGCATAACCACAACCGAAGCAGCCGAAAGACCGATGGCGAAAGCGAGACGGGGCAGGAATGAACTCAATGGGCGCATGATCGGGAACAGTGCCTTCTCTTCTACCAGCCACGGGACGGGCCGCAGGGATCACGTCAGGCCGTGGCAAGGGCCTGTCAGTTTTACAGAACCACGGGGCCACAACGCAGGATTATTGTTGTTCTACCGTCCTTCACGCCACCAGCCAAGGCCCATCATTGCAAGAATGAGGATGAGAAGCAGCCATCCCGGTAGAAAAGCTGTACTAGTATTGCCGGTGGAGAGGGCTGTTTGGTGTAGAGGCAAACCGGCCCAGCCTTTACCATGCAGTGTATGGCCCTCGGCAATCTGTCTTATCTCTGGCACATTGCCAGTCCCCAGCCAGAACACAGCCCCACCAGAGTGGGCGACAAGAGAGGCCAGCCCGGTAGCGGTACTGCGGAGGTCTTGATCCTCCAGTGGGTTGGTATCGGGTAAGGCCACGGTCGTGCTGAGTTCATCCTGATGGATGGTCCATATCCGCCCGGTTTGTTCGGGCAGGGAGGGCAGCATCAGGCTCCCCGACCAGAGGTTTTCATGCTCCGGCATATGATGGGTGAGAGGAAGAGCTGTATGGTGTCCATCGGGCCCGATGACATCCGCTTGCACATCATGCAGCGGTGTGAGGGTGGTTCTGGTTACGGTCAAGCGGCCGTGGTCGATGTGGGCTTCTAGCTGATTTTCCTCCAGCTCCGGCTCTTTCATCAGCCAGTGCGAGAGGCGGCGCAGTAACTCGGCTTGTGGGCCACCGCCTTTTTCCCCACGGGACCAGAGCCATATCTGGTCCGAGAGGAGCATGGCCACACGCCCTTGTCCTCGTTGATCCAGCACAAGCAGGGGCGAGCCGGAAGGTGTGGCTAGTAGAGTACGGCCCTGTGTCTGGTCCGTGCGGAGAGCCCTGTACCATGGCCCCCATTTATTACCCCATGGGCCATGTTCTGGCAGAGCCCGCGTAACAGGGTGGGAAAGGCCCAGTGCCGTACGCTCTGGAGAGAAAGGTTGTGTGATGACACCATTTTCTGCCGGAATATGAGCCGGTAGAACAGAACCGACAGGGGTATCTTGCAGGGTACCGATCTGTGTCATTTCCGGCCCGCCGACGACCAGCAGCCCCCCACCTTTGCGGACATAACGGGCAATATTTTCCAGATAACTTTCCGGTAGGATGTTCTGGTTGCGGAAGCCATCCAAAATGATGAGATCGAAGCTGTTGATCTTCTGGGCGAATAGCTCGTGCGTGGGAAAGGGGATCAGGGCGAGGTCGGAAAGAGGTGTGTCATCCTCCGTATCTGGGGAACGCAGAATGGTAAAATGCACGAGATCGACAGAGGGATCGGCTTTCAGCAATGTACGCCAGACACGGGCCCCCTGATTGGGTACGCCGGAAACTAGAAGCACCCGTAGTCTGTCCCGCACACCTTGGAGGCGGATGATGGTACTATTGTTCCGTAGGGAGGCTTCACCCTGTAGGGGAGAGGCAATGAGTTCTTTTAGAGTCAGGCCAGCATGGGTAACGGGTACGTCCAAATCCACAGGCTGGCCGCTTTGCGTATGGGCGAGTATTTTGGTTTGGCCGTCGGGACCATGTTCTAGAATATCGACAGGCTGCCCCTCTGTTGTGCCGAGATCATCCACCTGAATACGGATATGTGCCGTCTGGCCGATAATGACATAAGGCGGAGCACTGAGAACCCTGAGGCGCCGGTCTGTTTCTTCCCCCTTGGCAGCAAGTAGAAGGTGTAGGGGGATGACACGCCCTGTCATATCCTTGAGGGAAGGAGGGAGTTGGCTGGGAATGTCATGGTCCATCCCATCAGTTAGCAGGAAGATTCCTGCCGGATTGTTCAGGGAGAGGGACGCTCGGTCCATGGCCTCAAAAAGGCGTGTTCCCTGTCCGTTCCCACCAGGAACCTCCAGCTCATGGATGGTTAGATTATGTAGTGTTCGCCCCTGATGCAGCAGCTGTGTTCGGGCTTGCTGGACAAGCTTCTGCCGGTCGCCAATCCCCATGGAGGGGGATATGTCCACCACAAGGAGCGCATCCTGTGGTTGGACCTGCATGTGCGGATGTGTCTGTCGTGGGTTGGCCAGCCAGAGTAGCCCTAGCAGTAGGGCTCCCATCCGCCAGAGGACGCCTTGGCTCCTCCGTAATGCACCATAAAGGCCGATCAGCAGGCAGAGGGTAGCTAGTGTCGTGAGTAGCCAGAGCGGCAGACAAGGTGCCCAAATGATGGAAGAAGGTGCGCCTGTCATGGAGCCTCACTTTCATCGGGGCCATCTGACCCATCATCCGCCCCGTTTTTGAGGCGTTTTAGCATTTCTGGATAATGGCGTTGGTCGTTTTTATAATTGCCTGTCAGAGCATAGATGATGGTGTTGAAACCAAAACGATAGGCCAGGGTACGCTGGCTCTCTCCATCGGGAATGACGGCGAAGGGATGTTCCCTATTCTTATCCACGGCCCAAGCATGGGCCCAGTCGGCATTGCCGATGATAACAGGGCTGACATCCTCGCTGTCATCATTCGTTTGTCGGCTGACATAGACGGGCTGGCCTGCAATGCGACCGGGGAAATCGTGCAGCAGATAAAAGGTATGGGAAAGGGTGTGTTGCTCATTTAGGGGGGCGAGCGGAGGGATAGGCAGCCCTTCTGTCGCATTTTTGAGGGCCGCACGCGTGGCGGAACCATCTGTGCCATCCATGGCACCCCCTGCGCCCATTTCATCAATCAGGATCATGCCGTTATGTTGGAGATAATTCTTCAGTGCGGTTTTGCCCGCCTCATCCAGATGGGTGCCGGGTATGATGGGCCAGTAAAGCAGTGGATAGAAGGCAAGATCATCCTGCCCCGGCACGACCCCAACGGGTCGGTCCAAATGCGTTGTGCTGCGTTGGTTTAGAAAAGCCGTCAGCCCTTCAAGCCCTTGCTGAACGGCGTCATCTGTCGTGGCATCACCCGTCTGGATGTGGGCGAGACGGGTCGCCAAGGCGGCAGGGGGGACGGTTTGATCGGTGTCTGCTGCATGGAGGGAGAAGGTCTGAAGCCCCCCGATCAGCAGCCCACCCCCTAAGCTGAGAATAGCCCGCCGGGATAGGCGGAAAAGCCCGGACCGGCCCAGAGAAAGGCAGAGGTCTAGCAGCAGAAGCCCGAGTGCGAGCAGCATAAGGGCTGGCCAGAGGGGACGCTCTATTACGGCTTGCCCAGCGGGTCGGAGCGAACCGAGAGCTGTTTCATCAGCCAGAGGTCGTTGATGATCGGCGAGATTGAGCGGGTGATGCTGTGCTGCCCCGCCATAGAAGCCGACTTGGTGAAGGGCATCAACTGTCTGGTCTGTTGCCTTGAGAAGAGGGCGGACAGACGGGGCTGGCAGACCGAGTGTTTTGTCAGGGTTCAGGACCCGCCACGGCGCAAGGCTGTCCGACTGAGTGTGAGAGGCATCGCCTGTCTGCTGCATGGTGGGTGTACGGGTAATGAGGCGTTCCATCATCTGGGGGAACAGGCCCGAGAGGGGCAGGCTGGACCAATCCGCCGTTGGGGTGATGTGGAAGAGGATTGTTAAACCATGGCCTTCCCGCCGGGCTGTTACAAGCGGGGTGCCGTCCGTCAATGTGGCCCAGACATGGCGGGACAGGTCATCTGTAGGTTGGGCCAGTAGTTGGCGGAAAATGGTAGCGTCATCAGGAATGGCCAGACCAGCAAAAGGGGTATTTACCGGGAAAGGAGCTAGCTTCTGCGGGGTCCCCCACGACATCGGCCCGCCAAGCTGCCGCATGCCGGAGAGGAGTGGTACGGGCAGGAGGGCAGCTTCATCGTCCTTCATGGTTTGCTGGCTCTGGCGTGCAAGATCAGGCCCTGCAAAGCGGATGAGGATACCCCCTTTGCGAACCCAGGCTAGTACATCATCCAAGGCTGTGCCGGAGAGGGTGCCATCCGTAGCGATAATGATGTCCGGGTGACGAGGGAGGAGGCTGTCTGCTGTTCCTTCCTGATAAGGGATGATGGCTTGCATGGCCCGGGCCAGATAGAAGTTGCTACCTGTCAGTGGGGTATCATCCCCATTAGTGCGTAGAAGGCCAATCCGACGCTGCCCTGCCCTGCCGGGCAGTAGCACGATCCCCGCCGGACCGGGAACGGAGGGCAGGTTTAGGGCATCAAGGTTTGTCGCTTCCGGTAGCAGGGGGTCCAGCTCATGCGGGGTACCTGTGGGGAGGAGGGCGTTGGCCTGAATGGTGAAATGGTTGCCGGCCCCTAGCTTCATGCCCAGCAGGCGGAATGTCTGCTTGGGGCAGTCGGGGAGTGTCTCGGCTTGAACCATTAAATGGGGGCCATGCTGTATGGAGAGGCGGAAAAGGTCACAGCGAGGCCAGCGTATATCTTCTTTGTGCTGGGCTGGTTGGAGGGCTGATTGTAGGGCCTCATCACCGGGCTGTGCCAGCCCATCAGACAGGGTGATGACAGTGGCATCACGCAATTCTGGGGCTAGGGCCTGAATCTCCCGGGCAAGGGCTTCCCGGTCGCTGGGCCACGGCTGTGCTGACAGGCCGGATAGCACCTGTTGAAGAGCTATACGGTCAGTAGGCTGGAGGAGACGCGGCATATGGCCATCGGCCTCTGGTGCGCTGAGCAGGAGGGCGACATGCCCACCAGAACGGAGGGTGGCCTCGCCGAGGGCAAGGGCATGTTTCTTCCGGTCTTCCCAATGGGGAGTGGCCGCCCAATCATTATCCAGAATGAGCAGCAGGTTTTGCGGTGTCTGGTGGTTCTGCTGGGGAATGTAGAGCGGTTGGGAGAATGCCAGAATCAGCAGGGCCAGAGCTGCCATACGTAGGATCAGAAGCCAGAGCGGTGTGCGTGCTGCATCCTGCCGGGTAGGGGAGAGCGTACGCAGCAGAATGAGGGAGGGGAAACGTTGCCGCCGGGGCTGGGGCGGAATAGCTCGGACCAGCCACCATAAGGCGGGGAGAACGAGTAGAAACAGCAGCAGGTAAGGGGAAAGGAAGGTCATGCCCGCTCCCGCAAAAAGTTATGGCAGCCTGCCAGAACCGGCAGGGCGGGTTGATTGGTGATGTGGAAGCGGAAAAATGGCCGCTTCCCCCGTCCGACTTTTTCGAGTTGTCTGAAATGTTCGGTGAGCCGTAGCTGATAGGCGTTATGCAGGCTCTCTATGGCAGGGAGTGTCAGGTCCGGTTCAGCCTCGCAGCTGCTGAACTGGACGGACCCGCTGAAAGGCAGATGATGTTCCTGTGGGTCCAGTACGGCTAGCAGGGCGATAGGGCCGGGATGGGTGGCCAGATGGGCAAGGCAGCGCTGTATGCTCTCTTCTGGCCAGAGGAAATCACTGACAAGCAGTAGGGCAGCACGAGGGGGAATACTGGCAAAACCGGGCAATACGGCATCTGTGCCTGTGCCATCCTGCGTAGGAAGCTGCGTAAGAGCATGGGCCAGCCGGGGGAGTGCCTGATGACCTGAAAAACGGGTGCGGGAGCCGGGAATACCAACATCTTCTCCCCCCAGCATAGCTGCTTGCCCAAGGGCGAGAGCATCTTCCAGAGCGGCACCATATTTGCTTGGTAGGGCGGTGGTGGAACGCCAGCGCATGGAGGCTGAAGGGTCTACCCAGATGAAGAGGGGGCGGGGGGTGTGTTGCTCCCGTTCACGTACCCAGAGCAGATCAGGCTCTGGCGAGCGGGCAGATTGTTTCCAGTCGATCAGGGAGGCAGGCTCTGTCGGCTGATGGGGGCGGAACTGCCAGAATTCATGCCCATCTCCAGCCCGGCGATTACCGTGTGGCCCGCTGCGTAGCTGCCGTGCTAGCCCACGGGCTGCGAGTACCAGCTCTGGCAGGGGGATGGGCTGCGGGCCTGTATCGGGTTCTTTGCTGCGGGGGTTGAAGAACCGCTGGAAGAAGGAGGAGCTGGCCATGTCCGTACTCTGGGCGATGTCGTAACGGGCCGGCCTAGCCGATGCGCTTTAGCTGTGCAGCGATGAGCTGCCGGGCATCCACACCCTGCGTCTGGGCGGCGAAGTTGATACCTAGACGGTGAGCCAAAACAGGTTCTGCGAGCATGCGGATATCTTCCAGCGAGGGGGAAAGGCGCCCATGCAGCATGGCCCGTGCTCGGCTGGCGATCATGAGGGACTGGGCGGCACGGGGGCCGGGGCCATAATCCAGCGCATTGCGGACGTCATCACTAGCAGTCTCATCTTGCGGGCGCAGACCCCGCACAAGGGTGAGGATGGCCTCCACGATTGTTTCCCCAACAGGCAATGTACGCACGAGCTTCTGTGTAGCGAGCAGGTCGGCTGTGGAGAATAGACACTCGGCTTTCCGTTTTGTGGCACCTGTGGTTTGGAGCAGCATCCGCCGTTCGGCGTCCCGAGCGGGGAAGTCCAGCGGAATACGCATCATGAAACGGTCTAGCTGGGCTTCTGGTAGGGGGTAAGTCCCCTCTTGCTCGATGGGATTCTGGGTGGCCAGAACATGGAAGGGCTTTGGCAGAGCCCATGTCTTGCCTCCCTGCGTGACATGCCCTTCCGCCATGGCTTGTAGCAGGGCCGACTGAGTGCGGGGGCTAGCTCGGTTAATTTCATCAGCTAGAACCAGTTGCCCGAAAAGGGGCCCCGGTAGAAACCGGAAATGCCGTTTGCCCTGTTCATCCTGCTCCAGAATCTCCGCCCCGGTAATGTCCGAGGGCATGAGGTCGGGCGTAAACTGGATGCGGCTATCCTCCAGCCCTAGAACGTGAGCGCAGCTATTCACCAGCAGTGTCTTGCCCAGCCCGGGCGCACCAAGCAGCAGCGCATGGCCACCGCCAAGCAGGGTTGTCAGCACATTCTGGATGACTGTTTCCTGCCCGAGGACGATTCGGCCGATTTCCTGCGTGAGTTTTTTCAGCCGGGGGGCCAGCCCGTCAAAGGCACGCACGGTATCGTCAGGGTGAGGCGTTTTTCCCTGTGGGGCGGAGGGTGAGCTGGTAATGGGAGGATGCTGGGTCATTACAGATTCGGAAACCAGAGGGTAGGGGGGTTTTAACAGGCCGGGATCATTCCCAACTCTGGAGCAGACGGTAAGCTACCATGTAAGGGGGCTCTTTAAAAAGGGAGTGCCGCAGGAAAGTGGTGGACCATCATAGGGGTTCATCGTGATGGAAGGATGGCATGGTGACGGGTTGTGATGAGGGAGTAAGGAGGCAATCATGAGCATCAAGCCTTATGAAAGGCCTATACCCGTTCTTGAGGGGCCGGATGAAGCCGTGATGTCCGAGGATGATATGGTCCTTCATCTGCCTTTTCACATTCGGCGGGATGGGGCATGGCTGTATCGGGGGACGCCCATTCGTCGTAAGGCCATGCTGTGCCTGTTTGCGTCCTGTCTCGATCGAGACCATAAAGGTCGTTATTGGCTGCGGACACCGACAGAGGCGGGGGTCATTCAGGTGGATGATGTCCCTTTTCTAGCTGTGGAGCTGGATTTCCGGGGATGTTCGGAGAAGACGCAGACGCTCTGTCTGCGGACTAATCTGGATGAGATTGTTTGTGTAGATGCAGAACATCCTCTCCTCTGTGACTGGGACCGCCCGGCTGATGGAGCGACCGTACCCTACATCCACATGCGAACCGGAGCCGGAGGCCAGCCCATTCTAGCCCGCATAAGCCGTGCTGTGCTGTTCGAGCTTGCCGCTCTAGCTGTGCCGGGTTGTGTGGAAGGAGAGCCCTGTCTGGGCGTCTGGAGCCGAGGGATATTCTTTCCTCTCTCCCGTTTGCCAGATGAGACTGTGGATGATGTTGAGGAGTCCTGTTTGTGATGGCCTTGAGCCCAACGTCTGAAGTTCTTCGGGCCGCTCTCTCTACCGTGCCCGGTTATGCTGGATTGAGCCGCATTTGGGAGGCTCTGCCACAAGCCCGGTTGGTGGGGGGCTGCGTGCGAGACCTCCTTTGCGGGCGTGAGGTGCATGACCTTGATCTGGCTAGCCCGTTCCCGCCAGAGGAGGCGCAGAGGCGGCTTGAACAGGTTGGGGCCAAGGTGATTCCAACTGGTCTTGAGCATGGCACCGTCACAGCGGTGATCGACCATCATCCGTATGAAATTACCACCCTGCGGCGTGACGTCAGCACCGATGGCCGTCATGCTGTCGTGGCGTGGACAGATGATTGGCAGGAAGACGCCCAACGGCGAGATTTTACGATCAACGCCATGTCGTTGGATCAAGAAGGGCAGCTTTACGATTATTTCGGAGGGGTGGATGATCTCCGGGCGGGGCGGGTGCGCTTTGTGGGTAAGGCTGCCCAGCGCATTGAGGAAGACGCCCTGCGGTGTCTGCGTTTTTTTCGGTTCTTTGCCCGGTATGGCCGAGGCCAGCCGGATGAAGAAGCCTGTCAGGCCATCGCTCATCTAAAAGATATGATGGCCCGTCTTTCGGTCGAACGTGTAGCGATGGAGTTGTTGAAGATTCTGTCAGGTCCACAGCTTCTGCGGACGTTGGGGCTGATGGAGGAGACCGGTAGCCTTGCTGTGCTTCTGCCCCATCATGCGCCTTTGTCTGATCTGGAACGTCTGCTGGCTTGTGATGATCCCCCCGAGCCATTGCATAGGCTAGCAGTGCTATATCCGCCCGGTGGTGTAGGTGGGCAGGGCGTGGCCGAGATCGGTGCTTATTTGAAACTCTCCAACGAGAGCCGGGCCATGTTAACCGCTTTTGCAAAGCCGGAGCCAAAGCTGGTGGCCACGTTGGAGGATGACGCTTTGAGGCGGGTTCTTTTCCAGCAAGATAGGTCCATTTTGTTGCTGCGGAGCTGGTTGGTGCAGGCGCAGGAGCTTGGGCGGCCTGACACCGGCTGGGATGAGTTGCGGCATCGTCTGGCGATGCTGGAGCAACCGGTATTCCCTCTGGCAGGGCGGGACCTGATTGCGCTTGGCGTGACGCCGGGGCCGGAAATGGGACAGCGGTTGAAGCAAGCGCAGCATTGGTGGTTGGAGCGGGGCTGTCGCCCGGATGCTGTAGCCTGTCGGGAGTGGCTGGGTAGGCAGCTTTCACCTCGGTAAGGAGCCTGATAGAAGGCTTACATGGCACAGCAGACAGATAGGCAGCTTCCCGCTGATGGGGCTGCGCATGATACCACCTTCTCTTTGATGCGGCGGCTCTGGCGGGAAGACATCGCCCATAATCGGCTCCGTCTGCTGGTCATAATCATGTTGACGGTTGTCATGGCCCTGCTGACAGCGGCTTATCCGCTTGTCATCAAACGGGCGATCGACATGTTCACAGCGCATGATCCCCGCATCTTGTACCAGATTCCCATGCTGGTAGTGGCGGTGACGGGGGCTAAGGCTTTGGCGCAGTACGGGCAGAATGTCAGTGTGCAGGCATTGGTTCTTCAGGTCGTGCGGCGTCTTCAAGAGCGTATGTTCACCCATGCGCTGCAAGCTGATGTCGCCCGGATCGAGAAGGAAGCCCCCGCCCGCTGGGCTGCTCGCTTTACGACCGATGCCCTCGCCATGCGAGAGGCATTGACCCGCTCGGTCAATGCGTTGGGTGATGTCATTACCATCATTGGGCTTGTGGCGTCTATGATCTGGACAGACTGGGAACTGAGCCTGATTGCGGTCGTGCTCTACCCGCTGGCCATCATCCCCGTGCAAAAGCTGGGGCGGCGGGTACGGCGGGCCTCTGGTGGGATGCAGGAGCAGGTGGGTGAAGCCTCCGCTCTGCTGACGGAAAGTTTTTCTCTATCCCGGCAGATACGCATTTACCGCATGGAGGCGCATGAGCACCAACGCATTGGTTCTGCATTGGATCGTCTGCATGATATGTTCTTCCGCATTGCAAGCAATCGTGCCCGTCTGGACCCAATGCTGGAAGTTATCGGCGGGGTGGCGATTGCTTTCGTGCTGGGCTTTGCTGGCTGGCGGGCAGCGATGGGCGGGGCTACGTTGGGTGACTTCACGGCGTTTATTGCGGCCCTATTTGCGGCGTCTCGGCCATTGCGGGCCTTGGGGTCGCTGAATACCTCCATGCAGGAAGGGCTAGCCGGTTTGGGACGCATTTTTGCCGTCATGGATGAACCAGCAACCGTAAAGGACTATCCAGATGCCCGCCCTCTGCCAGAAGGGACGGGGCATCTCGTTTTTAAAAATGTGTCTTACCGTTATGAAGATGGCCATTACGGGGTGCGGCATCTCACGCTGGAGGTGAAGCCGGGGCAGAGTGTGGCTCTGGTCGGGCCGAGCGGAGCGGGGAAGTCCACCATGCTGGCCCTGATCCCTCGCCTGTTTGACGTGACGGAAGGGGCGATCACGCTGGAGGGAGTAGATATACGCTCCCTTACACTGGCCAGCCTGAGGGATCATTTGGCCTATGTTAGCCAGGAAACGGCCTTGTTCGACATGAGTGTGCGGGAGAATATCCAGCTTGGCCGTCCTTCCGCAACACGGGCAGAAGTGGATGCGCTCTGCCACATGGCAGCACTGGATTTTGTGCATGATCTGCCGGAGGGATTGGAGACAGTCATCGGCCCCGGTGGGCAGCGGCTTTCTGGCGGGCAGAGGCAACGCATCATGCTGGCCCGTGCCCTGCTGCGTAATCCTCGTCTGCTCCTGCTAGATGAAGCCACTAGTGCGCTGGATTCAGAGAATGAAGCCCGTGTGCAGGAAGCTCTGACCCAGCTGCGGCAAGGGCGCACGACGCTCATTGTGGCCCATCGGCTTTCCACCGTACAGAGTGCCGATCATATTGTAGTGCTGGATCAGGGCCAGATTGTCGAGATGGGTACTCATGCCCAACTCATGGCCAAAGCCGGGCTTTATGCCCGGCTGGTGAAGGCTCAGGCCTTGGAAGCTGCTTGATAGAGGGCAAGGATGTCCGGCAAGAGCCGTTCATAAACCTCTTTCTTGAAGCCTAGATTATACTTGCCGCTGAGGACATCCTCCGGCGGCACCCAACGCCATGTAGTGAACTCAATTTCCTCAAACGTATCCAGCTTGATGTCGCTGTCTTGGCCGGTAAAGCGGAAGAGGAACCATTGTTGCTTTTGCCCTCGATACTTTCCGTGCAGGGCCTTGCCGATGAGGTGGTCCGGGAGGTCGTAAAGAAACCAGCCGTCACGTTTGCCGATCATGGCGGCATTATTCGTGCCGATTTCCTCTTTCATTTCCCGCCAGACAGCCTGTTCCGGCTCTTCACCTTCATCAATGCCACCTTGAGGGAACTGCCAGATATCACCTGGCAGGTCTGCTCTGCGGGCCATGAAGATTTCGCCTTTCCCGTTGAAGAGGACAATGCCGACATTGGGGCGGTAAGCCAGTGTTTCACGCAAGGTCATGGTCTTACTTCTTTGCCTTTGTCGCAGCATCGTCTTTGTTTTCGCTAGGGGTAGCGTCATGGGGGAGCTGCGGATGGGCGAGCAGGGTGGCCTCATGGGCAGCATCAGGCCCGCCAGCCTGTGCGTTGATGAAATGTAGAGCCTGCTGAAGCTGGAAGTCGGTTTCCGGCTTCGTGGGGTCGAAAGTGGGCCATTTGGCCGGGGGAAGACGCTCTACGGTTTTGGCAAAAGCGGGCAGGTCTGTCCGAGGGGCTTCCTTGGGTAGCTTGCCATCTGTGTTGGTGATGGTGTGGGCGAGATCGGCCTCATGGTATGTAAAGAGGCTGTCATCATCCCGGCTTGCTAGTACGGGCACATCCGGCGTGATGCCCAGCCCCTGGATGGACCGGCCAGAAGGTGTGTAATAGCGGGCCGTTGTCAGCCGGATAGCCCCTTGGTCGGCGATGGGGATAATCGTCTGGACGGACCCTTTGCCGAAGGTCCGATCCCCCATGATGACGGCACGGCGATGGTCCTTCAGCGCACCGGCCACAATTTCACTGGCGGAAGCCGACCCCGCGTTGGTCAGCACGACAATGGGCAGGCCGTGGGTGATGTCCTTATCGACACCATCCCAGTGCTGGTTACCTTCCGGGTGACGGCCACGGATGGAGACGATCTCACCGTTCTTGATGAAGTCACGAGCCACGGCAATGGCCTGGTCCAGCTTTCCGCCCGGGTCGGAACGGAGGTCTAGCACAAGGCCGTTCAGGGTTTTATAGGGCGTCTTGGCAACAGATTGAACAAGCTTGCCGTAAGCCTTGCGCATTTCTTTCTCAAGGGTATCATCAAATTCGCTGAGGCGGATATAGCCTGTTTGCCCATAGAGGGCCGAACGGACGATCTGCACATGGATGATCTCCCGTATGAGGGTGTAATTCTGCTGTTTGCCGGTCTTGGGGCGCAGGATGGTCAGGATGATCTGCGTTCCCGGCTTGCCGCGCATTTTGCGGACGGCCTGATCCAACGTGAGGTCGGCAATGCTTTTATTGTCCACCATGGTGATGACATCACCGGACTGGATGCCCGCACGGGCTGCTGGTGTGCCATCAATAGGGGAGATGACCCGGACATGGCCAGCCTCACCTTGGACCTGCAACCCCAGCCCGCCAAACTGGCCGGACATTTCATCCTGCATGTCCTTGAGCTGCTGAGCATCCATGAAGGAGGAATGGGGGTCCAGATTACTGATCATCCCGTCAATAGCATTGCGGATGAGCTTCTTGTTGGGCAGGGGAGAAACATATTCCGAGTGAGCAATATCCATCACCGTGCCGAGAAGTGTCAGCATACGGACAGTCTCAGCATTGTTACTGTCGTTGCTGTTGGCCGGAGTGCTGTTACTGTCCTTGTTTGTGGCTTCCTGCGCCCAGGCGGTGGAAATGAAGGCCGGGCGGCTGGTCATGAAGGTACCAGAGGCAACACCCATTGCTGAACAGGCAAGACCCAGCATCAGGCCAGTGCGGAAGTTCATGGTCGGTCTATTCCTTAACATTTAGAAGGCAGGCGTTCCGCCGTGGGCGGTATTACAGGGCCCGGGCCCAGAAATATAATGCAACTAGCTTACAGTGTTTTCGGCATAGGTGAAACTCCCTAGGGGCTTTAGGCTGGTTTCAGAAGAAGCGGGCCGGGTCCATGAGCTTCGTACCTTGACGGAGCTGCACGAAAAGAAGCGGGTTCTGACCGGGCATTTGGCCAATCAATCCTCCTTGACGGACGGACTGGCCACTCTGAAGCTGGAGCGAACCCAACCCTGCCAGAACGAGCCGCTGCTTCTGCCCGCAATCCAGAATTACCATGAGGCCAAAGGAGCGGAATGTCCCGCTGAAAAGCAGACGGCCCGTGCAGGGGGCTGTGACAGGGGCAGCGGGTGCTGTCTGGTAAGTTAGCCCCGTGGCAGGCCCAGCCTCCGTAGGTTGTGCCCAATGCGTCACGATGCGCCCCTGCACGGGGGCCCGGGCCGAGCCTTTTGTGATCCCTCTACCCGGATTAAAGCTACGATCCTGCTCGTCAATCTCCTGCTCTTTATGGTGCTGGTGTAGTTTGTGGAACCGGGCTTTTTGTGCCCGCAAATGGCGGCGGGTCTCAGCTTCCTGCTTGGCTAGAACCGTGATGATGGCGGTCAGAGCCTCTGTACTCTGGCGGGCTTGTGTCAGAAGGGCTTGTTGCTTCAGAAGGGTTTGCTGAGCCTGTTCTGATTGTATGGCAGCTTGCTCGGCTCGGTTTTCCGCCTCGTTTTGACGGGTCTGGAGGCGGCTCTCCTGCGCAGCGATGGTGAGGCTCTGGCCTGTCAGCCGGTTCTGTTCCTTGCGTAGGTGGTCTTGTTGGCGGAGGGTTTGCTGCATAGCCTGCTGATTCTGTTGATGGCGAAGAGCCAGCAGGGAGAAGGGAAGAGCCGCGCTGATGGTCGGATTGTCCGGCGGCATGAGCAATGCCAGTTCGGGTGATGAATCAAGCTGTAAGAGGGCAGGAAGGCGTGACGCTTCATCCAGCAGGACGGTATTTTCCTTTTTGGTGAGCTGGCTGCTACCAGCGTTGAGCTGTTCCAGCTGATTAGAAATTTTGGCCAGATGAGCCTCAACAAGCTCATGTTGTTGGGCCAGCTGGGCTTGTTTCTGGCGGAGGAGGGCCAGTTGGCGAGCGCTAAGATGTGCCTGTGCTTCCGCTTTGCGGGTTTCTTCTTCTTTTTGCTGGAGTAGCTGGGCTTTCTGAGCCAGCAACTTTTGGAGATTTAGCCGAGCCGCCCGTGCTTTGCGGATTCCAGCCTCTGAGGTGGGAAGGGGGGCGTTGGATTCCCAGAGTGGGGCAGGCCCTGTTGTCTGGGGAGGGGTGGTATGACCAGCAGCCTGCCCCCAAACAAGGGGTGCTACCATCAAGTAAGGGAAGAGCCAGTGGCGGAATGTACCTGTGCGGGACCGCTTCAGAACCATGGGGTTGCCTGAAAATCCCTTTCTGGATGGTGTCGTATGGGGCTTGAAAAACACATCTGACAGCATGAGATCAGTCAGGCGAGATTGAGTTCAGTGACGAGGTGTACGGGGTGATGCGGCGATCTATTCCCATAGGCCTTTTGTGGCGGAGAATAGGGGGCCTGTCTAGCCGGGGCCCGGAAAGGTTTTTTTGGGGGGGGAGGAACTGTTTATGCACGACCAACCATCTGAGAAGGTGCCGCATTGTGGCTGTGGCCCGTTGAGTGAGGAGCAGAAGCGTATCTTACATGGCCACGGTACTGAGCCTCCGGGGTCCAGTCCGTTGAATGATGAGAAGCGTCCCGGCCATTATGATTGTGCTGGATGTGGGAAGAGGCTGTTTAGCTCTGCAGCTAAATATGAGAGCGGGTCCGGCTGGCCGTCCTTCTTCCGGGCTGTGCCGGGAGCCGTTGGTGAGCGTGAAGACCGCAGCCTTGGCATGGTGCGGGTGGAGATCCATTGCGCGGGGTGCCATGGCCATTTGGGCCATGTTTTCCCAGACGGGCCGCCACCGACCGGGCTGCGTTATTGCACCAATGGTCTGGCCCTACACTTTGTGCCAGACGAAGAAACGGCCTGATACAGAAAAGGAGAGGCCTTGCCCGTATGGGGCAGAGCCTCTCCTTTGTTACGGTATGGCGTGAAGGTCAGTCCCGCTCGACGTGATAATGACGGGAGAGTTCACGCTCAATCTCAAGAGCATGTTCTGTGTCACGGGCCTCGATCATCACGACCAGTTCAGCTGTTTGTACAGAAGGAGCAGCGAAGAGGCGGTGATGGGACACCTCGATGATGTTGCCACCATAGCTGCCAATTTTCTCGGAAATGGCTGCCAGCAGGCCGGGGCGGTCGGGAATCTGGAAGATCAGCCGTAGGATGCGTCCGTCCCGCAGCAGGGAGCGGAGAATGACATGAGCAAGAATGCGGGCATTGATGTTGCCGCCAGAGATGGGGAAACCCACCTTCTTACCTTTGAAGAAATCATGATGAGCCAGAATAGCCGCAAGTGGTGTTGCCCCAGCGCCTTCGCCTACCTGACGGGCTTTCTCGGCCAGTGTTGTAATGGCACCTTCGACCTGAAGTTCGTTGACGACAAACACGCCATCAAGGTTCTTCCCGATGACATCCAAACAGTGATTGCCCGGCTGTACAACGGCAATGCCTTCAGCAATTGTTGAGCCACCGGGAACGGTGCGGAGTGGTTCAGGATAGGTGCCGAGTGGGGAGTAGTTTTCTACCTGCACACCATAGAGTTTTGTTTTCGGGCTGAGTTCTTTCAGCACGGTGACAAAACCCGCCATGAGGCCACCACCGCCGATTGGCACCACAATGGCGTCCAGATCGGGCGCATCTTCGATCATCTCGAGGGCGCAAGTCCCCTGACCGGCAATAACGGCGGGGTCATTGAAAGGATGGATGAGGGTCTGGCCTTCTTCCTTGCGGATTTTTTCTGCTGTCTGTACGGCTTCGTCAAAGTTCTCACCGGCCAGAACAACCCGTGCGCCCCAGCTTTGGGTGGCGGCCACCTTGGTGGCGGGGGTAAAGCGGGGCATTACGATAGTGGCCTCTACGCCCAGCAGGCTGCCCTGTCGTGCTACACCCTGTGCATGATTACCTGCCGAAACAGTGATGACACCATGCTTACGTTCTTCAGGCGTGAGTAGGGCCATACGGTTGGCGGCCCCACGTTCCTTGAAGGAGCCAATCGCCTGAAGATTTTCAAGCTTAATAATAATCTCTGCTTCCGTCAGCCGGGAAAGGGCCACATTGCTGATCGTGGGAGTGCGGGCAATGGTGGCGGCAATGCGCTTCTGAGCGTCTTTGACGTCGTTGAAGGTCAGGCTGGTTGTGGAAGCAGAGTCCGGCATTATTTATAGATCACTTTCAGAACTTCATAGGTACGATCCCCGCCCGGTGCCGGAACGGAGACGCTGTCCCCAATCTCCTTCCCGATGAGTGCTTTGGCAAGGGGGGAGGAGATGGAAATGCGATGCTGTTTGATGTCAGCTTCGTGAGCACCGACAATCTGGTAGGTGCTTTCCTTGTCGGTTTCTTCATCCACCAGCTCGACTGTGGCCCCGAACTGGATGCGATTACCAGAGAGAGTCGTGGGGTCGATCACTTCGGCTGTGGAGATCAGGCTTTCCAGCTCCAGCACACGCCCTTCGATAAAGGACTGACGCTCCCGGGCGGCGTGGTATTCGGCGTTCTCGGAGAGGTCGCCGTGGGAGCGGGCTTCGGCAATGGCCCGGATGACGGCGGGGCGCTCCTCTGATTTGAGCTGGCGCAGCTCATCCTCAAGGCGTTTTAGTCCTTGGGCAGTCATGGGGCTTTTCTGCATGGAGGGTATCCTCACACTGGTAAAAGAGGTGAATGGCATACCGCCCCGCCCCCTTCCGCATGGAGCAGAAAAGGGCGGGGCGGCATACGCTGTGGCGGACAGGATAGACAGCGCACTATGTGTGCTGCAAGTCTTCTCTTGCGATCAGAAAGAACCGTGGAAATAGGATTGCAGCGGGGCCACATCCGGTTCTTTCTGCTTCAGGACAGAAATGGCATAGGTAACAGCCCGGGCACCGGCGATGGTCGTGTAATGCGGCACGTTCATCGTCAGGGCAGAGCGGCGGATGTCAAAGCTGTCTCGAGCAGACTGTCCCCCCTGCGCTGTGTTGATGACCATCTGCACCTCGTTGGAGCGGATAGCATCCACGCAATGCGGGCGACCTTCCAGCACCTTATTGACACGGGTCACAGGGATGCCGGCTTCCTTCAGCCGTTCGGCCGTGCCACGAGTAGCAAGGATGGTGAAGCCCATTTCCACTAGCTTGCGGGCTAGAGGCTGCACATGGGCCTTATCGCTTTCCCGCACGGAGAGGAAGACGGTGCCTTCCCGAGGGAGCTTCACACCTGCTGCTAGCTGGGACTTAGCAAAGGCCATCTCGAAGTTGGCATCCAGCCCCATTACTTCACCAGTGGAGCGCATTTCTGGCCCAAGGATCGTATCAACGCCAGAGAAGCGGTTGAAGGGGAAGACGGCTTCCTTAACAGCCACATGCGGGGCTACAGACCGGCCCTCTA
Organism: Bombella favorum; assembly: GCF_014048475.1. GTDB lineage: Bacteria > Pseudomonadota > Alphaproteobacteria > Acetobacterales > Acetobacteraceae > Bombella > Bombella favorum. Next base: position 52,695 of record NZ_NWUS01000002.1, on the reverse strand, counting down.
GCGGGAAGTCGGACAGTTTGGCACCAGCCATGATGCGGGCACCGATCTTGGCAACCGGCACACCTGTTGCCTTAGCTACGAACGGCACCGTACGGGAGGCACGGGGATTGACCTCCAGAACGAACACTTCGTCATCCTTGATGGCAAACTGTACGTTCATCAGGCCACGGATGCCCAGTTCACGGGCCATGGCTTCGGTCTGCGCCTTTAGCTCAGTCACCAGAGCTGGGGAGAGCGTGTAAGGCGGCAGGGAGCAGGCAGAGTCCCCGGAATGAATACCGGCTTCCTCAATATGCTCCATCACCCCGGCGACATAGACATCATGACCATCGGCAATGCAGTCTACGTCAGCTTCGATGGCCTCATTTAGGTAGTGGTCCAGCAGGACTGGCCCTGTTGCCACTTCCTCACCAGCCGCACGTAGAACAGTGTTGAGATAGTTGGACAGGCCAGCCTTGTCATAGACGATCTCCATAGCACGGCCACCCAGCACATAGGACGGACGGGCCACGACCGGATAGCCAACCTCTTCGGCAATCTTCAGAGCTTCATCTGGGTTACGGGCAATGCCGTTGCGGGGCTGACGCAGGCCCAGCTTGCGCAGCATGGCCTGGAAGCGTTCCCGGTCCTCGGCACGGTCGATGGCATCGGCCGGGGTGCCCAGCAGGGTGATGCCTGCTTCCTCCAGCGCACGGGAGAGCTTAAGCGGGGTCTGGCCACCATACTGCACGATGCAGCCCAGAACGGTACCGTTCGTCATTTCCTTCTTTACAAGGCTGATGACGTCTTCAGCCGTTAGCGGCTCGAAATAGAGACGGTCGGACGTATCATAGTCGGTGGATACTGTTTCCGGGTTACAGTTGACCATGATGGTCTCAAAACCGGCTTCACGTAGGGCGTAGGCGGCATGGACGCAGCAATAGTCGAACTCGATACCCTGACCGATACGGTTGGGACCACCACCGAGGATGACGACCTTTTTCTTATCTGTCGGGCGGCTCTCACAATCTGGGATGCCGAAGCCCCCTTCGTAGGTGGAGTACAGATACGGCGTGTCGGATGAGAATTCAGCCGCACAGGTATCAATCCGGCGATAGGCAGGCACAACATTCAGCTTCGTGCGCAGGGCAACAACGTCCTTCACGTTTTTACCGCTCAGGCGGGCAAGCTGCTGGTCGGAGAAGCCCTGCGCCTTGATCTGGCGCAGGCTGATGGCATCATCCGGCAGGCCGTTCGCTTCGATCTCGCGCTCGGTGGCGATGATAGCTTCCAGCTGACGCAGGAACCACGGCTCGAAGTGGCAAGCCTCCTGAATATCTTCCAGAGACAGACCAGCACGGAAGGCTTGTGCGGCCATGAGGATACGTTCCGGCCGTGGCTCGGAGAGGGCGGCACGGTAGGCATCCGGGGAGCCATCACCGGGGGCTTCCACAGGGTCCAGACCCGTCAGGCCGGTTTCCATAGAGCGCAGGCCCTTCTGGAGGGATTCAGCGAAGCTGCGGCCCACGGCCATGGCCTCACCAACGGATTTCATGGAGGTGGAGAGCAGGGCCGGTGTACTGGGGAATTTCTCGAAGGTGAAGCGAGGAATCTTCGTGACGACATAATCAATGGTCGGCTCGAAGCTAGCAGGAATATTGCCAGTGATGTCGTTTGTCAGCTCATCCAGCGTGTAGCCCACGGCCAGCTTGGCAGCGATCTTGGCGATCGGGAAGCCAGTGGCCTTGGAGGCCAGAGCGGAGGAGCGGGATACACGGGGGTTCATCTCGATGACGACCATACGGCCATCTTTCGGATTCACGCCGAACTGCACGTTGGAGCCCCCCGTCTCCACGCCGATAGCCCGTAGGCAGGCGATGGAGACATCACGCATCCGCTGATATTCTTTGTCTGTCAGCGTCATGGCCGGGGCTACGGTGATGGAATCCCCGGTATGGACGCCCATCGGGTCGATATTCTCGATGGAGCAGACGATGATGCAGTTATCCGCCACGTCACGGACCACTTCCATCTCGTACTCTTTCCAGCCGATAACGGATTCTTCGATGAGCACCTCGGTGGTGGGGGAGGCATCCAGACCGCTGGCAACAATCTGGGAGAATTCTTCCCGATTATAGGCAATACCGCCGCCAGAGCCGCCCATGGTGAAGGAAGGACGGATGATGGCGGGGAGGCCGATATGTTCCAGAGCCGTGCGGGCCTCGTCCAGCGTATGGGCGATGGCACTGCGGGGGCTTTCCACACCGATGGCATCCATCGCTTCACGGAACTTCAGGCGGTCCTCGGCACGGTCGATCACGTCAGCACGTGCGCCGATCAGCTCCACGCCGTGCTTTTTGAGGAAGCCGGACTTATCCAATGCCATGGCGGCGTTCAGGGCTGTCTGGCCCCCCATGGTCGGCAGGACGGCGTCGGGCTTTTCCTTGAGGATGATGCGCTCGACAAATTCCGGCGTGATGGGCTCGATGTATGTCGCATCGGCCAGACCGGGGTCGGTCATGATGGTGGCCGGGTTGGAGTTCAGAAGGATGACCCGGTAGCCTTCTTCCTTCAGGGCCTTACAGGCCTGTGCACCGGAATAGTCGAACTCGCAGGCCTGCCCGATGACGATGGGGCCAGCACCGATGATGAGGATGGAGCGGATATCTGTGCGTTTGGGCATGGTTCAGGCTCCTGCCTTGCTGGTTGTGCGGGCCTCGGCGCGGCGGTCCATGACGGCAACAAACCGCTCGAAGAGGTAGAAACTATCGGTCGGGCCGGGGCTGGCTTCCGGGTGATACTGAACGGAGAAGGCCTCCTTCACGGTGGAGGCAAGCCCTTCATTAGAGCCGTCAAACAGGCTGACATGTGTCACTTTGACGGTATCGGGCAGGGACTTCTCATCCACGGCGAAACCGTGATTCTGGCTGGTGATTTCCACCCGGCCTGTCGTGAGGTCCTTCACCGGCTGGTTGGCACCACGATGGCCACGGTCCAGCTTGTAGGTCGTGCCCCCCAGTGCCCGGGCCAGAAGCTGATGGCCGAGGCAGATGCCGAAGACAGGGATGTCTGCTTCCATGACGGCCTGAATGGCCGGGACAGCATAGACAGCCGTAGCGGCAGGGTCTGCTGGACCGTTGGAGAGGAAGACGCCTTCCGGCTTCAGGGCGAGGATTTCTTCCCCTGTGGCGGTGCCGGGGAGGACATGCACCTCACAACCAGCGGCAACGAGGCTACGGAGGATGTTATCCTTTGCTCCGTAATCCAGAGCCACGACACGGCGTTTCACAGCCCGCTCGGGGCGGGTGTTGTGCCATGTGGTTTTCGTCCAGTTACGGGCGGGCTGAGCAACTTCTTTGACGAGGTCCATCCCTTCCAGACCGGGCCATTCTGCGGCTTTTTTGCGCAGGGCGGCGAGATCGAAACGGCCATCTTTAGGGTAGAAGAGCAGAGCGTTCTGCGGCCCTTTGTCCCGCAGCAAGCGGGTGATACCGCGTGTGTCCACACCGCTGATGCCAGCCCGCTTATGGGCTTTCAACCAGTCTTGAAGTGGCTGGACGGACCGCCAGTTGGCCGGGGCGGTGACATCCTCTTTCACCACGAGGCCGAGGGCGGCCATTGTAGGGGCTTCGTCATCATCACCGTTGGTGCCGACGTTGCCGATGTGGGGGAAAGTAAAGGTGATGATCTGCCCGGCGAAGGAGGGGTCTGTCAGTGTTTCCTGATAACCTGTCATGCCGGTGGAGAAGCAGAGTTCACCCACGGCACCTTCATTGAAGGCACCAAAACCACGGCCCCAGAAGTGGGTACCATCCGCCAGCACGAGGACGGCTGTTGCGCCTTTGGGGGGCATGTCATCTGTAGGGTGGGTCATGGCAGATGTCTCCTCTGACGTCTCGTTCAGGTCGGCCAGGGTGATTCCCGGCACGTGAAGCAGGGCAGGCCAGTGTTTAGTGGGTACCATACCAGCCTGACGCCATTTGCGCACGGCTTCGGTCGTGACCCCGGTCAGCTGGGCGATTTCAGCCGCACCGCCCGCTTTCCTGATTAGTGAATCGATGTTCATGCGTCTGTTGCTCCGCTCCACGCCCTGTCTGTTTTCCGTCTGTTCAGGCTTTTATCTTCATAAAGCAGCAAGGGTTTAATGGGAAGTTTTTTCCCATATGAGGGGCAGGGCGTGAAGTGCAAGGGGGAGTGGGAAATTTCTTCCCATATGGATAGTCCACCCATGAAAATGGCCCTTATCGACAGGAGGGAACTGTGCTGATACCTCTTACGCTCCCATATAGAGATTATAAACCTATAATTAAGAGAGGACCAACATGTCGCTCCGTACCCGTATCATGGATGATCTCAAGGCCGCCATGAAGGCCGGTCAGTCTGACCGTGTGGCGCAGATTCGTGCCATTTCTGCCAAGATTAAGGACCTTGATGTTGCCGCCCGTGCTAAGAGCGGTGAGGTGAGCGAGGATGATATCCTTCTGGCTTTGCGCTCCATGATCAAGACCCGCACGGAGTCTGCGGCCATGTACCATCAGGGCAACCGCCCCGAGCTGGCCGCTAAGGAAGAGGCAGAGATTGAGACCATCCGTGCCTATCTTCCGGCTGAACTCTCCGAGGAAGCCCTTAAGGAAGCTATCGCCGAGGCTGTGAAGGAAACAGGCGCAGAAGGCATGAAGGACATGGGTAAGGTGATGGGCGTGCTGAAGGGACGTTTCGGTGCGGCTTTGGATGCTGGTCGGGCCAGTGGTCTTGTTAAGGCTCACCTTAGCTGATCGGTTTTTCAGCTTTCGTGCTGAGTTATGAAAAACCCCGCCCGGTTATGTTTGGGCGGGGTTTTTCGTGTCAGTGATAGGAGTGTGAGGCTTCGCTATTCTTATGGGCACGGACACAGGCCAGCACCCCGCTGACAGAAAGCAGGAAGGCGGCAGCTTCCCAGATGGTGGGTAGGCGCTGTTCCCAGAGGAAACCATAGATCAGTGAAAATAGCGTCTCGAACAGGATCATCTGTCCGACCATCGTCAGAGGTAGCAGATGGGTCATGCGGTTCCAGAACGCATTAGCGATTGTAGAGGAGAACAGCCCCACACCGCAGGAAATGAGAAAGAAACGTGTCCACCCTGTGGTAGGTAGATGGGCAGGCCAGAAAAAAGCGGCAGGCAGGAGAATGACCAGAGACAGGATACCCGCCATGACGCCTGTCAGCAGGTTCCATTCATCACTTGTGATATGGTCCAGCTTCTTTAGCCAGTCGGAATTGATGACATTGAAGAGCGTCCAGCCCAACAGGGAGCCAATGGCCATCAGCAGGCCGACTGCCTGTAGGAGGGGACCAGTATGGTGCAGGGCGGAGCCAACGAAGAAGTTCTGCCATGAGATGCAGAGAATACCTGCCGTGCTGAGCAGGATGGACGGGATGAGCTGACGTAGCGTGACGACCGCATTATGGCGGCAGATACCGGCTAGTGTCACTGTGACGGGGATAAAGCCGATGATGAGGGATGGCATGGCCACGCCGCTTAGCTGGATGGCAACACCCATCATGCTATAATAGCCCACGCTACCTAGTATGGCGAGCAGCACAAGGGCTCGGAACGCCTTGAAGGAGATGCGTGGCAGTAGCGTCTTCAATCGGGGAAGAAGGATGAGTAGGGAGACGACCCCGAAGGTCAGATAGCGTAGTGTTGCAAGCTGAAAAGGCGTGAAGGGAGCGACAAGCTCCGGGGCAAGGAAGGTAATACCCCAGAAAGCTCCCGCCATGGCACCATAAGCGGTGCCAATAAGGATGGACCGTGTCATGCAGGCTCGTTTTTTGGTTGTTAATTTATATGATCATGGCCTGTGTTGTCGGTAAAACGTCTCTCGTCAAGGGGGAGGGCTGGTTCAGCTGTGCTTTGCTGGGCCGTGAGCCTTGACGCAGGAGATAACACCGCTAATAGCCAGAGCAATGGCGCAGCCTTCTAGCAAGGTGGGGAAACGTTGTTCCCATAGGAAGCCATAGAACAGGGAAAAGAGCGTTTCGAACAGGATCATCTGTCCGACCATTGTCAGCGGCAGGAGGCGTGTCATGGTGTTCCAGAACGCATTAGCAACGACCGAGGCCATCAGGCCGATCCCGCAGGCAATCATGAGGAAATGCGCCCAGCCTGTGGCAGGCAGATGCTGGGGTAGTAGGAAGGCCAGAGGTAGCATCAGTAGGGCTAGCCCACCGGTAACAAGGCCGGTCAATAGGTTCCAATCATTGTTGGAGAGATGCTCCAGCCGTCTTAACCAGTTGGCGTTCTTGACAACAAATCCTGTCCAGCTCAGTAGGGCACAGGCGGCCATGATGAGGCCGGCGACCTGCAGGAGCAGGCTACTGTGATGTTGTGAATGGTCAGCATTATGGAAGTTCTGCCACGCAATACAGACAATCCCACCGGCACTTAGCAACATGGATGGCGCAAGTCGGCGGAGACGCACCGTTGAATCATGTCGCAAAGCCCCCACGACTGTGACCGTCACAGGGATAAAGCCTACGATCAGGGAGGGCATCGCCACACCGCAAAGTTGAACTGCCGCACTAAGCAGGCTGTAATAGATGATGTTGCCCATCAGGCTAAGCCCTAGCAGCCCCCACCATTCGGCAGCGCCAAGATGGGGTAGGATTTTCTTCAGCCGGGGAGCAAGCAGTAACAGGGCGATGACCCCATAGGTGACAAATCGAACAGAGGCCAGTTGCAGGGGAGCAAAGGGGCTGATCAGTTCTGGGGCAAGAAGGGACAGTCCCCATAGGGCGCCAGCTGCGGCGCCACATGCAATGCCGGTGATGGTGGAACGTGTCATGAAAGGCCCGCTCTCTGCTTTGTGGTGTGGTAGGGTGACCCCTCATGTGTGTTGAGGTTCAGGACGGTTTCGTCAAGGGGAAAGCGTCATCTTCCTTTTTGGGGAGGGGAGTGCCACATTGTCGCTATGGCCATAGATACAGCATTTCTTGATGAGCTGCGGCAGCGCACATCCTTAACATCCTTGTTCGGTCGTCGGAACAAACTTGTCCGGTCCGGGCGAAACTGGAAGGTCTGTTGCCCTTTCCATGGAGAAAAGACACCTTCACTGTACATCTACGATGATCATTATCACTGTTTCGGCTGTGGTGTGCATGGGGATGCCATCAGCTACGTCATGCAGAGTGAGGGGGCGGGTTTTCGTGAGGCTGTGGAGCGTCTGGCGGCAGAAGCGGGGATGGAGGTTCCCGCAGATGACCCCCAACAGGTCGAGAAAGCCCGTGTCCGCCAGACCCTGTATGATGTCATGGATGAGGTACAGGCCATCTATCGCAGCAGGCTTTACCAGCCGGAGGGACGTGCAGGGCTGGACTACCTCCAGAAGCGGGGCCTAACGGAGGAAACGCTGGAGCGTTTCGGGCTTGGGTGGTCCGGTGATGGACGCTCATTGCTGAAGGCGTTGGAAGGGAAAAACATTACAGCGGAGACGCTGGTCCAAGTTGGGTTGATGCGGACTGATGAGGACGGACGGCCTAGGGGCGAGCTGTTCTTCAACCGTGTCATGTTTCCGATCCGGGATAGGAAGGGGCGGATCATCTCTTTCGGCGGGCGTGTTCTGGGAGATGGTCAGCCAAAATATCTGAATGGACCAGAGACGGAGATATTTTCCAAAAGGCGGACACTCTTCAATATCGACCTCGCACGGCAGGCCATCCACAAAGGGGCAAAGGCTGTTGTGGTGGAAGGCTACATGGATGTCATCGCTATGGTGCAGGCGGGCTTTGGGGGAGCTGTAGCACCGTTGGGCACAGCTTTGGGGGATGAACAGCTAGAACTTCTTTGGCGGATGACAGATACGCCTATTATCTGTTTCGATGGAGACGGCGCTGGTCAGCGGGCCGCTTTACGTTCCTGCGAAGTGGCCTTGCCGTTGCTGAAGGTTGGGCGGAGCTTGCGCTTTTGCCGTTTAGACGGTGGAGATGACCCGGATTCCCTCATCCGGCGAGAAGGCCCACAAGGTCTGGAAAGCCGTCTCTCCAGTGCTCGGCCGATGGAGGAGGAGCTTTTTAGCCTGCTGACAGCACAGGAGCGTGACCCTACACCCGAGCGGCGTGCGGCTTTGCGGGAAAAACTCTACGCTCTGGCCCGGATGATCCCGGATAAACTGTTAGCCAGTGAATATCGTAGTACGCTGGGCGACATGTTCTTCGCCCGGTATCGCCGCCAGAAAACAGGCCGGGGGTTCCGTGGGCAGCAAGGTGGCATGGCCGCATCTGTTATCCCCGTTTCTGGTGAGCGGAGGGTAGAAGAGGGTAGCAGTGAGAGGTTGAATATCCTCACGGCCATTCTCTTACAGTATCCGGAGATATTGCCGGGTATCGACCAAGAATATAATGCGCTTTCCCTGCCTGATACTCTTGCTGGCATCCGTACAGCCCTGTTGAGCTGGGCTGATGAATGCACTGGGGCACTAACGGCAGAAAGCTGCCAGGGCTGGATGGCTGAACAGGGATTGGCAGATGCGGTCAAAGAGCTGTGTAGCAGCCCTATGCCTCGGCAGGTTCAGTTAGAGGATGGCGACGACCGTATGCAGGCGGTCATGAAGCTCTGGTGGCATTTCTACGCCTTGGAAAATCTCAGAACATTGCAGGAAACGGTAGAGGAGGAGGTACGCCGGACGGTGGAACGGCTCTTGAAATCTTCTTCCGAATCGGATGAGGCAACGAAGCGGGCACTGCTTGCCGCTATGCAGGCTAAGCAGAACGTATTGTTTGCCCTCCGCCGCGGGGAAAGTCCGGAGCTGGAGCCGGAAGATGGCTGAACTATTGGAGGAAGTCGCTGCGTTGATTAGGATAAAACACGTAATCGCAACTTTCTGGTGCCCCGGTCCTTGACTTGGAGGGCCGGATTAACCAATTCCAAGCTGCCCCATTACTGGCTTTCGAGTAGAGGACGGAGAGACGCATGGCCACAAAATCAGCATCTGGATCAGACCGGAATGCACCAGAGCAGGACAGCTCTCCGCTTGATGTGCAGTCCTCGGCCGTCAAGAAGCTGATTGCCAAGGGGAGGGCTGCCGGGCACATTACGTTTGATGAGCTGAACGCCATCCTCCCGCAGGACAAGATGTCTTCCGAGCAGATTGAAGACGTCATGGCTGCCCTCTCCGAAATGGGAATTCAGGTTGTCGAGAGTGCCGACAGGGAAGAGGACGACACAGCCAGCAACGAGCCCCGTGCCAGCAATGATGACTCATCAGAAGATGAGGCAAATGGCGGTAATGTGGATGCTGTTGCTGCCAGCCGTACGGATGACCCTGTCCGTATGTATCTCCGGGAAATGGGAGCGGTAGAGCTTCTCTCTCGTGAGGGCGAAATCGCCATTGCTAAGCGTATTGAGGCCGGTCGTGGCGAGATGATTGGTGGCCTGTGCCGCAGCCCACTGACCTTCCAGTCTATTCTAGGATGGTACGAGCAGCTTAAGAACGAGACGCTGCTTCTGCGTGAGGTGATCGACCTGGAGGCTAGCCAGAGCGACCCGGAATCGCCCGAAGAGATGGAGGACCTTGCATCCGAGGAAGAAAACGAGCCGGATGATGATGCAGAAGACGGCGATGGCGAAGGAAATGGCGGCGAGGGGAGTGGTTTGTCCCTTTCCGCACTGGAGGAGAAGCTCCGCCCGGACATTATGCTGCTCTTCGAGGCCTTCGAGCCACTTTATCAGAAGCTGATTAGGATGCAGAGCCAGCGGCTCAAGGTCCTGCTGGAAGGGCGAGCCCCGACCGATGCAGACGAGAAGAAGTATAACAAGCTGCGGACCGAGTTGGTTGCTCTTGTTGAACGGATGCGCCTGCATAACAACCGTATTGAAGAGCTGGTTCAGTCCTTGAAGGCCCATGTGCAGAAGCTGAACGCCGTTGAAGGGCGGATGCTGCGTCTGGCCGAGAAATGTAAGATTCCTCGGGAAGATTTCATGGACCGGTATCGCCATCAGGAATTGGCACCGGACTGGATTGAAGGTATCTGCCAGCTTCCCGGCAAGGGCTGGAAGACCCTGACAAGCAAGCATCTGCCTGCTCTTGAGAAAATGCGGGATGAGGTTGCCGCTCTGGCTAAGGAAACCGGCCTGCCAGTGGATGAGTTCCGCCTGGTCTATCAGACAATTTCCCGCGGGGAACGTGATTCCACCCGTGCCAAGAAGGAGATGATCGAGGCCAACCTGCGGCTGGTGATCTCCATTGCCAAGAAATATACCAATCGTGGTCTTCAGTTCCTCGACCTGATTCAGGAGGGCAATATCGGCCTGATGAAGGCGGTGGATAAATTTGAATATCGCCGTGGCTACAAGTTCTCCACTTATGCGACATGGTGGATCCGTCAGGCAATTACTCGTTCCATTGCCGACCAGGCTAAGACGATCCGTATCCCTGTTCATATGATCGAAACGATCAACAAGCTGGTGCGGACATCCCGGCAGATGCTGCATGAAATTGGCCGTGAGCCTGCCCCGGAAGAGCTGGCCGAGAAGCTGGGTATGCCGCTGGAGAAGGTCCGCAAGGTCCTTAAGATCGCCAAGGAGCCGATTTCTCTCGAGACCCCAATCGGTGATGAGGAAGATAGCCACCTCGGCGACTTCATCGAGGATAAGACCGCCGTCATTCCTCTGGATGCTGCTATTCAGACGAATTTGCGTGAGGCAACAACCCGTGTTCTGGCGTCCCTGACACCTCGTGAGGAGCGTGTGCTGCGTATGCGCTTTGGTATCGGTATGAACACCGATCACACGCTGGAAGAAGTTGGTCAGCAGTTCAACGTGACCCGTGAGCGTATCCGTCAGATCGAGGCTAAGGCTCTTCGCAAGCTCAAGCATCCGAGCCGCAGCCGCAAGTTGCGCTCCTTTTTGGATGATTGATTCAGTTTACTGGTAGGGCCTAAGGCCCTACCAGTTTTCCTTGCCTTTAAGCCGCTTTCGTGCTTAAAGGCCGCTTTCCCTGCCGTGCGCTATGGCGGCGCAACGGCTATACCCGGCACGGCCCCATTGGGGTGGTGCGTTCAGGCCAGCACTGGGTTGGTCCGGGTTGACCTTATCCGAAGGGAGTTTTCATGCCACTTTATGAGACCGTGCTGATTGCACGTAATGATGTCTCTCAGGCTCAGGTTGAAACCCTGGTCGAGAACATCTCTGGTATTCTTGGCGAGCACGGCGGTACCATCCGCAAGCGTGAGTTCTGGGGTCTGCGCACCCTTGCTTATCGTATTAAGAAGAACCGCAAGGGTCATTATGTCCTGCTGGGGATCGAAGCTCCGGTTGAGGCCATGAATGAGATGAGCCGTCAGATGGGTCTGCATGACGATGTTCTGCGTCTGCTGACACTCCGTGTTGACGAGATTGACGAGACACCGTCTCCTATCCTGTCCCGCAAGGATGACCGTGGTGACCGTGGGTCCCGTGGTGGTTCCCGCAGTGGCGGACGTTATGAGAGTGGCCGTGGTGGCCGCCGCCATAACGAGTCCTCAGAGACGCGCGATCACAACGCGGCTGCAGCGGAGTAAGAAACCATGTCAGACACAAACACGACACCGGCAGTTAGCCCTGCTTCCCGCCGTCTGGCTGTTGGGGCACGCCGTCCCTTCTATCGCCGTCGGAAATCCTGCCCGTTCTCCGGTGCTAACGCTCCGAAGATCGACTATAAGGATGTGCGCCTTCTGAGCCGCTTCCTGTCCGAGCGTGGCAAGATTGTTCCTAGCCGCATCACGGCAGTGTCGGCAAAAAAGCAGCGTGAACTGGCGCAGGCGATTAAGCGCGCCCGCTTCCTCGCCCTGCTCCCTTACGTTGTAAACTGAGGAGCACGACATGTCCCAGACATCACTGATTCTGCTTCAGCGCGTGGAAAACCTTGGCCAGATGGGCGATATCGTCCGTGTGAAGCCGGGTTATGCCCGCAACTTCCTGCTGCCTAAGGGTAAGGCTCTGCGTGCTACGGCTGCTAACCGTGCCCGTTTCGACAATGAGCGTGCCCAGCTGGAAGCCCTGAACATCCGCAAGCGTGAAGAGGCCGAGCGTCTCTCCGAGCGTATGCACGGCCTGAGCGTGACGCTGATCCGTCAGGCCGGTGACAGCGGTAGCCTCTATGGCTCCGTAACACCGCGTGACATTGCTGCTGCTGCTACTGCAGCTGGCCTGACAGTGGCCCGTCAGCAGGTCATCCTGGATGAGCCGATCAAGGTTCTTGGCCTTGTGGAAGCTCGCATCGTCCTGCATCCGGAAGTTTCCATCCAGATCACGGTCAATGTGGCTCGTTCTGAGGAAGAAGCTGAGCGTCAGGCCCGTGGTGAGGTTGTCGGTCAGGAAGAAGAAGAGGATAACATCCTCGGTGAGCTTCATGCCGAGCAGGCTGCTGAAGAAGCCGCTGCTGAGGCTGCCGCTCTGGCAGCTGAAGGCGAAGTGGCTGAAGGCGCTGGCCACGAGGGCTGATCTCAGGATCATCCCGTTCGGGTATTGCCCGGAAGAACCCGGCAGGCTTTGTGCTTGCCGGGTTTTTTCTTGCCTAGAACTGTTGTTCTTCATGATGCGTGGGGGCTTGTCATATTTCTGGACTGTGCCAAAGTCTAGGAAAGCAGTTGAAGCAGGGGGTTGCTGGCAACAGACCTGTTTCATTCCGAGTCAGGATGGAATAACGCATGAAATCGGTTCTCGACGCTCTGCTGAAGCGCTTCATTTATTTTGGTACCCTGTCAGTAACCTATAGTGATGGGACAGTGCGGCAGTATCAGGGGGAGAGGCCAGGGCATAAGGCTGCCGTCCGTATTCTAACAACCGCGGCGGAGCGGGCTTTGGCACTCAAGCCGGCTCTTGCCTTTGGTGAGGAATATATGGATGGCACAGTCGTGCCAGATGGCTGCTCGCTGGAGGATGTGCTGTGGGTTGTCATCCCCAATGTGGAACGTGGCGGCCTGCTGAGCGAGGATATCAGTGGGAAGCTGCGCTATGTTAGCCGTGTGCTACGTCCTCTGAATTCTCTGAAACGCTCCCGTAGCAATGTAGCCCATCATTACGACCTTAATGGCAGCCTTTATGAGCTGTTTTTGGATAAGGACAGGCAGTATTCTTGTGCTTATTTCGAGCATGACGATATGTCACTCGATGATGCGCAGGTAGCGAAGAAACGGCATATCGCTGCTAAGCTGAAGCTCGATCGCCCAGGCCTTGAGGTGCTGGATATTGGCTGTGGTTGGGGGGGGATGGCCTTAACCCTTGCCCGTGACTATGGGGCAAAAGTGACGGGTATTACTCTGTCGGTCGAGCAGCTTCAGGTTGCGCAGAAAAGGGCAAAGGAAGAGGGGCTCGATCATCTTGTTTCATTCGAGTTGCTTGATTATCGAACCTTACAGAGGCAATTCGATCGCATCGTGTCCGTTGGCATGTTCGAACATGTTGGGGTGCGGCAGTATGAGACCTTCTTTAACCACGTTAAACGGCTTTTGAAGCAAGATGGTGTGGCGGTTATTCATTCTATTGGCCGAATGGATGGGCCGGGAATGACGAACCCGTGGATCTCTAAATATATTTTCCCCGGTGGATATTCACCGGCTCTTAGTGAGACACTGGCCGCTTTGGAACAGACGGGCCTATGGCTGACAGATTGTGAGGTGTGGCGTCTGCACTACGCCAAGACGTTGGCTCATTGGCGGGTACGGTTCGAGGCGAATAAGGAAAAAGTACGAGCCCTGTATGATGATCGCTTTGTGCGGATGTTTGAGCTGTATCTGGTTGCGAGTGAGCTTGCCTTCCGTATTCAGGGCCATATGAACTTTCAGCTTCAGATCACTCGGGATATTGAAGGCGTACCGTTGACCCGTGATTATATGTTTGATGCTGAAAATACTCAGCGAGCAAAGGATGAGAAAAAAGCCTAGCTCTTGAGAATACGTCCCCGAATAGTTTGCGCTATTCGGGGATTGCCTTTGTTAGGATGATTTTTGATTGAGATGGCAGCGGGCCAAGCTGTCAAATTCGGCAATGGAGAGGGTCTCCGCCCGTCTGGTTGGGTCTATGCCGGTTTCTTCCAATAGGATGTTGCCCTTGATGGGCTTGAGCGCAGCACGGAGCATTTTGCGGCGCTGCCCGAAGGCTGCAGCAGTTACCTGTTCCATAGCTTTAAAAAGAGCCTGTGAGGGCTGTTCAGTATGAGGAATGATGAGGGCTACCGCAGAGTGCACCTTAGGGGGAGGAGAGAAGGCACCCGGTGGAAGGGTCAGGGCGATGGAACAATCAGCACACCATTGAGACAAAACAGCCAGTCGCCCATAGGCGGGCGTTCCAGGCGCAGCGCAGACCCGCTCTGCTACTTCCTTCTGAAACATCAGAGCCATGCGGGACCATTGCCCCGCCTGCCGTAGCCAGCCAACGAGCAGGGGGGTAGCGACATTATAAGGCAGATTGGCAATGATTTGTCGGGGGGCGGGGGTTAGCTGGGCCGCATCTAGCTTCAGTGCATCCTCTCGGATGATATGGAGTTGATCCGGATAATGCGCTTGTAGCTCTTCCAAAAGCGGCCATGCTCGTCTGTCAATTTCGACAGCCTGCACGCTTTTAGCACCGGACTGCAGCAGGGCCCGGGTTAACCCTCCCGGACCGGGGCCAACCTCTACTACATGGTAATCTGCCAGATTGCCACCAAGTGCGGCGATGCGCATACACAGGGTTGGATCTAATAGAAAGTGCTGCCCAAGTGCCTTGAGAGCATCCAGCCCATGCGTGCGGATGCTCTCCCGTAACGAGGGAAGGGCCGGCGGCGCCATAGTAGAACTCATTCGTGGGACAGTACCGTCTTGGCGGCCGGACGGAGCTTGATAATGGCATGACGGCGCAGAGAACGCTGCAGCTGCTGAGATGCCTGCTCGACACGCTCATTCATCAGCTGGTCAGCGATCTGTCCGGGTGTCTGCTGGGCCAAGTTACGTTGATCGCGGGAGCAGATCATGATGAGGGCAATGCCATCTGGGGCCACGAGAGGGCGGGAAACATGGCCCGTGGGGATTTTGTCTACAACCTGCTTCATTTGAGGGGCAAGACGCTCGGCAATCTGTAGGCCCGGATTGCTGGGGCGGGTGTTGCCTAGCGAGGCATTCAACGCTTCCATCTCATTACAGCTTTTAATAGTCTGGGAAGCATGCAGGGCCTTCTGGAGCGAAAGTTTCTGCTGGTCTGTTGGTTCAGCTGGATTTAGTTGGGAGCTGAAGGGGAAGAAAGCCTGCCTCATATTGAGGAGCGTTCCCATTTGCTTGCCGATGGTCCGGCGGGCATGAACGGTGACGATCTCATAACCACCGGGCACTTTGATGGGATTGGAAATGGCATTTTCCGGCATCTGTTTGATGACGGACAGTACTTCTGGCTCGATATTATCTTCCTGCATCCACCCACGGGAGCCCCCCTGCAGAGCGGACTGATCTTGCGAGAACTGGGCTGCCACGATGGGGAAAGGAGCACCATTGCGAAGCTGGGTAATGATCGTCTTGACGAAGGATAGCTCCGTCTCATCATGGCGGGGGTCAACCACAGGAATAAAGATTTCACTCATGAAATACTGTGGGCGCCCTGATTCGTTCTGTAGTGCCTCTTCACGCTGAGTGATCTGTAGCGGGGTGACACGGCTACGGATACCAAGGTTCTCTCGTAGAACCTGCATCCAGCCAATCTGTACACGCAGCTGGTCGATCAGGGTTGTCAGGGAAATACCATCCGCTTTCAGGCGGTTTCGCAGGGCATTTTCCGGCATCCCGTTGCGGACTTCGATGGAGTGTATGGCCTCGGCAATCTGTTCGGGTTCAACATTAATATGCCGGCTAAGGATCTCCTGCATCTTCAGCCGCTCATCAATGAGCTGATTGATAAGCTGGCTACGCATACGGGTCATGATCTCGGTGGTGAGAGGCAGGCCAGTAGATACAGCAAACAAGCGGGCCCGGTCTTCCACATCACGTTGTGTGAGGATCTGTCCGTTCACGATCGCAATGATCTGATCCTCAGTCAGAACGGATGAGGAGTCCGCTTGGGTAGAGGGTGCAATTGCTGACTTTTGCTTGTCTGCAGCCTGCCGGTGATGGGCCGCTAGGGCAGTCCCGCTCGCCATGAGGGCTGCGCAGGCTGTCAGAGGCAGTAGAGTGGAACGGAAGAGACGTGAGTAGAAAGGCATGGTCAAGATCAGTTTCCGAACGTACCGAGAGATCTGAGTGAAACGCTGAAGCCGACAGTCGCTCTAGGACGCCGTCCACCGATGCGGGTGTTTTGACGGCTAACGTAGACGTTTAGTGTGAAGCAATCATTAGAGTAGCCGATTACCCCACCATTCGCCACAAATTCCTTACGAGAGAGACTACGCCGTGTGTAATAGGTGAAGTGGACATGCTTCCACCGCCCTGTAACACTACCGCTGATCTCGCTTGTCTTGCTGAGATAGGGATTTCTCAGCACTTCTGAATTCAAGCGTTCGTAATGCGGTGTATAATAATAGTAATAGGGCGTTATAGGCTCATAAATATAACCAGCCGAGACACGCAGGAAAGGCACCCCCGCCGAGACAAGACCCTCCCCGTAATCGAAGCTCTTGGTATAGGGGTTGAAGCGCCCACGGGCTGTTAAGTCGAAATAGCGCGAGGGCGTCATCTGGATGCGCCCGACTGGGTCGGAGAATGTGTGCTGCACGCCAGAATAAGCCAGATAGGCTGGCCCCCCACGAGTGGGGTGCTGCATGAAGCTTTCACCGATCAGCATGTCAATGGAGCGACCGTTCCAGCTCCAGTTCTGGTGCAGGCCGATATTGGCCCGCAGGCCGCCATCAAGCCGGTCTGTACCCATATAGCGGTTGAGCGCAAAAAGCGTTGTGTCATTGAACTCGTAGGCGAAGCTATCCTCATTGGGGAGCTGCCGGTGCAAGGCATTGCCGGTATTGGGAGCCGCAATAAACTGCACAATAGGTTCGAAGATCTGCGTTCCATGCCCTTTGGCGAAGGAACGGAGGAACGGCCAGTTGATCTTAACAGCCACCGTAGGTTGGACCTGCCCCCGCACACGGGAGCCGGCATTCTCATAGAGGGGCTGCTCCTGCATATGAGTGGCGTGGTAGAGCATGGAATCAACACGGGCAGTAAGAAGCCATTGCTGGCCCCATTTGTTGGTCCATGGGCGGTCCCACTGGAGGGCAAGCTCCCCTCTCTGGTCATTGGCACCGCGCTCACGCAGGACGACAAAGTCGGTTGTATGGACGCTCAGCCGCCCGCCGAGCTGGTCCGGCTCTCCTTGAAAGTCGTAGGTGAAGCGGGGCAGGGAGTAGGGGAGGTCCTTGTTGTTGATGAGCCCCTGGTTCAGCCCCTGATAGACCTGTGCATCCAGCCGCAAATAGGAACCAACCCCAAAACCTTCCAGATAGGCATTGGAGTTTAGCGTGTCATTACCATAGCCGGACAGGCTGTAGTCACGCATATAGTTGGCGGAAGTGGCCCGGTTGGCATGGAACCCAACCCGCCAATGTGGGGAGAGGTTGAACTCGCCACGGCTGTTTATGTAGGCCTGCGCACCGTGCTCTTTACCACCATCGCTGATCTCACCGAAGGCGTTGTAAAAGGGCCGCCCATGTAGGGTATCGTCTGCTACACCACCCTCAAAGTAGAGATATCCGTTATTCAGGCGGTTGCGATAGATAGTGGAAAGTTGCGGGCCAGATTTAGTGGAAACCTGCGGAGTAAAAGTAGCATCCTGATGGCCGTCAATGACCCAGTAATAAGGGAGGCTGAAAACCGTTCCTAGATAATGGTCATGTGGTTTGGCATTAAAGTTCAGCAGGCCACTATGACGTTCTGAGCTGGGGTCTGTGACAGGTAGGTAAGGGAAATAGAAGACCGGTACGCCAAGAACATGCAACCATGCTCTGTCGAACTCAATATTCTGATTGTCCTTGTCCTGCGTCATCCCGTGGGCCTTGATGTCCCAGAAAGGGCGCTGGTCGGGGTGGGCCGCACAAACAGGGCAAGCCGTATAAACGGGATTGGCAAAATCCGTCACACGGCCATTGACCCGACGCATGCCACTGCTGGAGAGTTTGGCCTCACTGGGCATGCGGACATACATGGAGGAGCTAACGGCATCTTTCATGCCATGTGCCAGCTCGACATGATCGGCATAGGCGGTAGAGCCGTCAGGCTGTGTTAGCGCTACATGATGGGACGCCCTGATAATGCCAGCGGCGCGGTCGTAGGTGACTGTATCTGCTCGTAGGGTCTGCTCATCTTGCCAGAGGCGGACATTGCCCTCGAGGATGAACAAGCCGGTTTTGTCGTAGCTCTCATGGTCGGCAAGATAGGTCACTGGGTCCGAGTTGGAGACACGGCCGTCAGCAGAGCTGTTTGTCTTCGGGCTGGGGGGAAGAGTACGAGCGTTCTGTGGTGCTTTTGTCCGGGGGGGTGTACCTGCTACGGCTGCCGCATTGTCCGGGCTTGCCTGCGTAGCAGTAGGTTGGGCAGAGGCAGGGATAACCTGCAACAGGGCGCCCAGAGCCGTCCCCGTAAGGGTTTGGCTAAGCAGTGACCGGGGCTTTCCAAGGCGGAATGGAAAGTCAGCAGACAGTGGCATCAGCCATCCTCCAAATGCAGCAGCAGCGCCGCAGCGAGACACAAACCGGCCCCCGCCGGCCCCCATGCAGCGGGGAACGGGGGTAAAGCTCCAGACTTTCCTAGCTGCTCGGCTATTTTGCAAACCGCAAAAAGGGCGAAGCCAGCGGCAATGCCAATACCCAGCATACGCACGATTCCCCCCCGTCCGGCTGGACGCATGGAAAAACCGGCAGAAACGAGCGTCATGGTGACAGCAAGCATAGGAAGGGCCAATAGCCCCTGAAAGTGGAGACGATAAGGTATCGTGGAAAAACCGGAATGACGCAACAGTTTAATCACGTCAGGTAGTGCCCAGAGGGATAGGGCATCAGCGGGGAGGGTGCGTTGTTTTAAGGTTTCCGTAGTGATTCCAGAGGGTAAGAGATAGTTATTTTTTCTTTGCGGGGGATGGCCATCGGAAAGAATAAGCACATTGTGGAGTCTCCATAAGCCTTCTGAAAGCAGTCCATCAGAGACCTCCATCCGGTTCTGAAGGGTCATGTTCCGGTTTAGTTGGAAGATGGTGATATTCTGCCCCTTCAGAAGATGGCCTTGCTGTTCCAGCAGGCCAATATGGAAGATGATGTCTCCCCCAGTTGCCGAATTGCCAGCGTCCCTTATCCAGAGGTCAGAAAATCGATTTGCATCATGGTTATGCTGGCCTCGCAGCCATGTTTCATCTAGCTGTACGGCCCGCCCGTAGCTGTAGGAGGAGAGAGGTGACAGCCCGGCACTGACTACCGCCCCCATCAGGGTCGCACAAAGGGCAGGGCTGATCAGTACCTGCCATGCGGATATGCCCATAGCCCGGGTCACGACCAGTTCGGAGGAACGGGCCAGACGGGAAAAGCAGATGATCCCGCCAAGCAGAATGGCGAAGGGCAGAATATAGGTCACATAATAGGGGACATGCAGGGCAGCGATTTCAAGCACGAGGGAAAGACCGGCCTCCGGGTGTGCGGCGGCCCGGCGAAGGAGGTCGATGAAATCGAACAGGGAGATGAGTCCGGTCAGGGCTAGTAGAGTCAGGCATGTTGTCAGGACGAACCGGCGGCCGACATAGCGGGCCAGAGTGAAGGAAAAACCGGAATGAGCCATACGGGAGAGACCTCTCTGTCGTACCGGGGCTAGCGGGAGGCCGGGGAAGAAGTGGGAGAAGCAGATAGCCTGTAATGGCGGGTGGCATCCCGTAGGAAAAGGCCACCTCCCGCTACGATGGGCAACACAACTTCTAGCCATAGAAGGGGCACAAGGGCAGGGTTCCGTTCAGTCAGATTTTTGAGCATTAAGGAGAGGATCATCAGCCCGACAACGCTCAGAACGGCCACTGTTGGGCGGACGATACTACCATGACGGCTAAACCGCCCCCGCAAGACGCAGAGCAGCCCGATCATGCCATAGGCAAGGCAGGCGAGCGGGCCGGTCAGGCGTGTCCAGCCCTCAATGAGCAGCTTGTTGCGTGTGTGGATGGGGAGGTCGTTTTGAGGGTGGAAAAGCTGGGTCATGGTGAGTTCGGCCACATCCGGGCTAAGGGCCTGACCATGAGGAGAGCCGAAATCCAGCGTTTCAAGCTGAAAGAGCAGCGTACTCAATTCGCCAGTCTGGCGGTTGAGGGTCTGGCGGGAGCCGTTATGCAGGATCAGGCGCAACATGTCGCCGTGTGGTTCTGTCAGCCCATCTTCGGCAAGGATGGTAACAGGGGAGGCCGGAACCCGATTATCCTCAATCATGATGCCGCCGAAACTATCATCACTGCGCCGCTCACGGATATAAACGGTCATGGATTTTGAGATGGGCGTGAAAACACCTTCTTCCAACAAAAAGGCGGCAGCCCTGTTACGAATTTCTAGCTCATAACGGTGGAAGTGATGATAGGCGAGCGGGGCGCCCCACAGGCTCAGCCCATAGCTTATCAGGGTGGCAAGGCTGGCACAGAGAAGGCCGGGGCAAGCCAGCCGCAGGGGGGATAGTCCTGTTGCCTGAAGGATGGTTAGCTCCCGGTCATTATCCAGTCGCTGATACACCCATAGGATAATGAGAAAACAGGTTACGGGCAGAATGACAGTGATGAAGGATGGCAGCATCAGCAGGGTTAGATGCAGGAAAGCCAGCAGAGAAAGGCCATGCTGAACGATCATGCTGATGAAGTGCAGCGACTGGGTCAGCCATATCAGAGCGGTGGCTCCCCCTGTTAGGGCGGCTAGCCCTAAAAGAAGGTGTAGGAGGATGTAACGGTCCCGCAGGGGAAAAAGCTTATCCAGCCTGTTGGTATGTTCGGTTCTGGGGACGTGCTGCCGGGCCATGTCAGGCCGGGGGGGATGTCTGATCTGCTGGACGAGGAGCCGCTGCACGTCGTAGCCGGTCTTTCAGCGCACGGCCCAGCCCAGCTTCTGGCAGGGGAGCCACGGCGATACCGGTCAACCCTTGCCTGTTGGCGGCCTGATCTAGCTGGCGTAGGCTTGCAAACAGGCGGCGGGCGGCTTCTTCCACATTGCCATCGGGGCTGAGATTGAGGGTAAGGTCGGGCTGCGGGCCTTCGGTCTGTTGGGTTCCGAAGGTTAGGAAGGCTTCGCCGGGTTGAATATGGGTAGCATCCAGCCGGACGGGCAGAGAGGGTGCATAATGGGAGGATAGCTGCCCCGGCGCATTGGGGCGGGGCGTGCTGCCATCTGCTGCCCCCTGCTCTACAACGATGGTAGAGCCGCAGATATCGTGCAGTTCTTCCAGCGTTACCCCTCCTGGGCGGCGAAGTATGGGGTGGGGGCCTGTCAGGTCCAGCACGGTGCTTTCTAGCCCGACTGTGCAGGGGCCTGTATCCAGCACGGCATCAATCCGGCCTTCCAGCTCGTCCAGAACGTGGCGTGCGGTGGAGGGACTAACCCGACCGGACCGATTAGCGGAAGGGGCAGCGATGGGTTCCCCCGTCAGGCGGAGCAGCTCTTCCACCGCACGGCCTTTAGGCACACGTACGGCGATCGTTTCTAGCCCTGCCGTAACAGCTTGGGAGATGCGGCTTTCGGCATGGCGCGGCAGGATGAGCGTCAATGGGCCGGGCCAGAACTTTCGGGCGAGAGCGTGCGCCATGTCCCGCAGGGGAATGGTCATGTTGGCTTCGGCAAAGGCGGCCTCGGCAGAAGCAAAATGGCTGATGAGGGGATTGAAGGAGGGCCGCCCCTTGGCTTGGAAGATGCGCTCTACCGTCCGTTGCGATGTGGCCAGCCCACCCAGCCCGTAGACTGTTTCTGTCCCGAAAGCGATTAGCCCCCCCTGACGGAGCAGCCGTGCGGCCCGCCGGATGCCGTCATGGTCCTGGTCAAGCCGTTCTGTGCGGTGATGGGAAGGGGCAGGGTGAGGCATAGTGATGAGACCGGGATTATGAAATGGAAAGAGGGCAGAACAGGAGCGGAACGTCAGTCTTGCGAATAGCCAGTGCAGAAGAAGGGCGGATTGAGCCAGCCTGTTTTGCCGTAGCGCAGTGTATGGCCGTTATCATCCAGAAGGTGCCCGCCTGCGGCTTCTAGAATGGCTTGCGGGGCGGCGGTGTCCCACTCCATGGTCGGGCCGAAGCGAGGGTAGAAATCGGCCTTGCCCTCGGCAATGAGGATGATCTTGGCGGCGGAGCCCATGCGTGTGACGGACTGGACACGTCGTCCGGCCAGCCATTTTTTCAGCAGTGGTTCCGATGTGTGGTGAGAAGACGTCATGACCCGTAGGCCATCCGGCCCGGGCTCTGCCGTACGGATGGGGAGGTGCTGTCCATCAATCACCTGGAAGGCTCCCTGTCCGATGCCCCCACCATATACGCCCCGTCTAGCAGGCAGGGCCACGGCCCCCAACACGGGCCTGTTATTGCGGACCAGCCCGATATTGATGGTGAAATCTTCTCCCCCTTCCGCAAAGCCTCGTGTGCCATCCAGTGGATCAATCAGCCAGTAGCTGTTTCCCGCTGGGATATGGATGCCTGCAGCATGTTCCTCCTCGGCAATGGCGGGGATATCCGGGCAGGCGTCCCGCAGGCGGGCGAGAATGTGGTGTTCTGATGCCTTGTCCGCTTCTGTCACGGGGGAGGAATCGGCCTTGATTTCGGTTCGGAAGCCACGGTTACGGATTTCCCGCACGATCCCGGCGGCTTCGGTGGCGATTTTCAGAGCCAGCATCAGCAGTTCACGGTCTTGCGGGGCGGTGTCGGGGGAAAGATTCATGATAACAGGTTACCGCATTATGGAGCATTCGTCACTTCTCCTCTTCTCTGCTATGGTGGGCGGACTGAAAAGAGGGCGTCTTCCATCGTCACGCTTATGTGAGGCTGCATCGTTATTGATTAGCCGGGGCAGGCGGCGAGGAATGGCCTTTACAGATGAGTGGCCGCCACGCCGAAAGGTGAAGGCAACCCACCGGAAGAATGAAACAGGTTTGATATGATTGATATTTCTTTTGTTGTAGAGACCCACCCGCAAGGTGAGAATGGCCTTTCAGCTGTGCTGTTCTGTCGTGGGGCGGAGTTTGCTAAAGGGGCTGTGTTCCGCCGGTATGATGAAGCCCTCGGCGGTGCTTTGTCCCGGGCTGCGGCTCTGCGGGACTTTTCCGGTAAGGCAGGGCAGGCCCTCAGCCTGATAGCCCCGGCTGGCCCGGTGGCGCAGTTCCATCTTTTGGGTTGTGCTCCAGCGGATGATGAGCCGCAGAGTGCTGGCACGGCTGCCCGGACTGCCGGTGGTGAAGCCGTAAAGCTGCTAAAGGCCAGTGCTGTTGAGGCGCAGGATGCTGCCCTGTTGCTGGAGGCTGATCAAGCATCCCTGGCCACAGAGATTGCGCTGGGCGCCCGGCTGGGTGGGTATCGTTTTGACCGTTACAAAACAGTGACCAGCAAAACACCGGCCCTGAAGGCCCTCCATATTGTCTTGCCAGAGGCCGGACAGGTGGATGCCGCCCAGACAGCCTGGAAAGAGCTAGAAGGGCTGGGCGAGAGTGTTTTCCTGACACGAGACCTCGTCAATGAACCTGCCAATGTGCTGTTCCCGGAAGAGTTCACACGGCGTATCAAGGCTCTGGAATCTCTGGGGCTGGAGATTGAGGTGTTGGATCGTGCCCAGATGGAGGCACTGGGTTTTGGTGCTCTTCTCGGTGTGGCGCAGGGCAGCGAGCAGCCGCCTTTCACCGTTATTATGCGGCATAAAGGGGCTGCAAAGGCCGACAGCGCACCGCTGGCCTTTATCGGTAAGGGCGTGACTTTTGATTCCGGTGGCATTTCCATCAAGCCAGCCGCTGGCATGGATGAGATGAAGATGGATATGGGTGGGGCCGCCGCCGTTGTTGGCGTGATGAGTGCTCTTGCCCGCCGTAAGGCACCGGTTAATGCCGTAGGTGTCGTTGGTTTGGTGGAGAACATGGTGTCCGGCGCAGCGCAGCGTCCGGGTGACATTGTAAAAAGCCACAGCGGCCAGACCATCGAGGTGCTGAACACCGATGCGGAAGGCCGCCTCGTGCTGGCAGATCTGCTCTCCTATACACGGCAGACCTTTAAGCCTGCTCTGATGGTCAATCTGGCCACATTGACGGGAGCCATCGTTGTAGCACTGGGCAGCGATTATGCAGGGCTGTTCAGCAATGATGACACATTGGCCGATGCGCTGACGCAGGCTGGTGAGGAGACGGGTGAAGCTCTGTGGCGTATGCCGATGGGTGCGGCCTATAATCGCCGGATTGATTCCGATATTGCCGATATGAAGAATATCGGGGGGCGGCCGGGTAGCTCCATTCTGGCAGCAGAATTCCTCAAGCGTTTTGTAGGGGATACGCCTTGGGCACATCTGGATATCGCTGGCACGGCATGGGCAGAAAAGGCTACTGCCATTACCCCGAAGGGGGCTAGCGGTTTTGGCGTACGTCTGCTGGATCAGTTCGTCCGGCTGCATCAAGCTGGGCCGTCCCGGCACTGATCGGATAAGGAGTGGGCCGCCCCCGTTATGGGGGATGGCTAGACTGGCCCCTGCTGGCTTCCTCCCTTATGGGGGCAGGCTGGCAGGGGCTTTCGTGAAAGAGGCACAGTATGCAGGAGCAGTCTGAAGGGCAGGTCACGGCAGCGGTTCATCAGCCGCAGGATGTACAGGTGGGGTTCTATCATCTGACACGCACCTCCTTCGAGGCAGCCTTGCCGACATTGCTGGAACGTACCCTTGAAACGGGCGAGCGAGCGGTGATTCGTTGTCAGGATAGTGGGCAGGTTTCGGCATTGGATGATGCTTTGTGGGCTACCCCTCCTGGTGTTTGGCTGCCTCATGGCAGTCAGGCGATGGGGCATGCAGATAGGCAGCCCATTTGGTTGACAGCATGCGATGAATCGCCCAACGGTGCGGCGTTTCTGTTCCGCATAAATGGGGCGTGGGATGGTGAGCTGACAGGCTTTACGAGGATATTTGACCTCTTTGATGGGCATAATGATGAGGCTGTTCAGCACGCTCGCCTGCGCTGGCAAAAGATGAAACAAGCTGGATACCGCATGGCATATTGGCAGCAGAAGGCCAAAGGCTGGGCCAAAAGATAAGGACAGGCTATGCCGTTTCATGACCCTTTCATGGCCTGTCTGCTGGTCGTTCTGGTTGCCCTGCTTTGCGGAGAAGGGGAGGTCCGTGTTTTCGTCAGTGGCCTTTGGCGTTCTGTGCCACTGGTTCGTTGGCGGCGAGGGGGCTGCCATATGGCCGGTATGGTCGTGGCTATGTTGGCTCTGACCTTGTCTCCTCATGCTGGGGCGGTGTCCTGTCTGGTAGCTATTGCGCTCATCTTGATGGGAGGCGGGGCGGCATTTCAGCCCGTATGGGGGATTCCGGCCCTGATTGGCTATGGCCTGTTGCCGGATGGGCTCGGTGGGCTGGGTTTGATGGCGGTCTGTTTCTGGGCTGCCGGCAGAGCAGGCAGTGACGGGGCCGCCCGACTGGTGGCGTTGTTGCTGATGTTGGGGCTGGGGCGTGGCATGGCGGCCCTACATCCGTTGTGGTGGGTATCAGGTGGGGCCGTACTAGCGGGGCTATGTATGATGGCTGGGCCGTGGCCGGATCGGCTGTCCCTGTACCGGTATTGCCGCTTAGTACGGCCTGTGTTTTTGCTGGGTGTTATAGAGGTCTCCCGCCAGCAGGGTATGCTTCTTGGCGTGGAAGGAGCCCTTTTTGCTCTCTTGCTGGACCTCGCCTGCCAATCTCTTGCGGTGATCTGGCCTCGTGCCGCCTTGTTGTTGCTTCCTGCTCCACCTTTGCCGGGGTTTGTTGTGGGGTGGGTTGGTCTTCATGCGGCTCTGGGGCTGAGCAGTAGCACAGAGGGATGGACCGTGGTTGGCTGCTTGTTAGGAGTGGCCATCATGGGGCTTTCATGCGGTGATGGTTTGGTTGTGCTTGGTGAAGCGGCACTGCCTTTGTGGGCCGGGCGTCGTCGGCTTTTGGTGTGGGTTCTTCTGCTGGCCATGGGGCTGCCGTCGGGCTGTGGCATAGTGGCGGGTTGGTTGACGGGCCATGGGGCAGCGTGGGCAGGGTGGTTCTATCGCCTCTCCGGTGGTGATGGCAGCATGGTGGCTCTACCGATTTTCTGGGCAATTCTACTGCTTCTCTGGTGCTGCCTCTCCCGTAGAGAGCGAGGAGACGTGCAGGATGTGGATCTACCGCTAGAGGATGGTGAGCGGAATGGTCTGGATGTTCTCCATGACTATATGCAAGCGCAGCCTGTCCGCCCTCGTGGTGTGAGGCGATTGTTGATGCGGGGGCAACGACAGGCCCGGAGCCTCCGGCTTTCTGTGACGGAGCTTCTGTCCCTTGCGCCAGTGCAGGAACCGGAATCTGTGTTCTGGCTAGTCTTTCTTGGGGGGGTACTGGTCGTCATGGGGTTGGCACAATGATGGCGGCATTTTTGCTTTCCGTGGTTCGGGTTCTTTTGGAGTTGGGCCTCCAATTGGGAGTGATATTGCTGCTTCTGCCCGTGATGTTCTGGTTGAAAGAGGACGTACCAGCCCTGCTGGTTGGCAGGGCTGTATCTCCCTTGCGGGAACGGTATGCACGCTTCGGTACATTCTGGCGGCTAACCCTGCGGCATGGCTTGCCGGCAGATGATGGGTTGATGCTGGCTCTAGCGCTTTTGGTGTTGCTCTGTCTTGCTGGCCTTTCCCTTGTTATGCCGGAGACTAGCTCTGTGATGGGGGCTTGGCTGGCGGACCCGTTGTTGATGGGGGGTATTCTGCTGGTTGGTGCGTTCTGGGCCGTGCCGGGATTATCCCGAGGGGCGCATGGCCGCTGTTGTCTCGTTCTATGTCTGACGGAATGTTTCATTGTGCTGGCGGCTCCGGGGGTGACCGGGTTGCAAGGTGTACAACGGCTTTTGCTGGCATCTCCGGGGTCCAGCCTTGCCGGAACGTCCCTTTGTTGTGCCGTGGCATTGGCACTGACAACATCCCTGCCTGACCGTCAGGCACTGGCTGATGATATGGTGATGAGGGGGTATCCCGCTGGCCGGTCCGCCCGAGACCAAAGGCAGGTGATAGTAGGGATGTATCATGTTGGCTGGGCGTTGCTTCTGGGGGACCTGCTCCTGCCCGTCTTGTTCGGTCTGGAAGGGCTGGGAGGCATTGTAGGGTTGGTGGTTAGGTTTGTGGGAGGCAGCTTGCTTGTGGCGTCAGGGCGGTTGACGGGTATGAACCGGCATGGCCGTTTTGTTGCCCTCCTGCTAGGGCTGGCCGGACTGATGGCCCTTGCCGGGAGGTTCGCCGTATGATGGCCGGTTTTGCCTGTGCGTTGGTGCTGGTGCTGCTGCGTCTGGGCCGGGATGGACGTTGGCTGCCGCTTTATGGGCTGCTCTGTGCGGCTATTGCGGGTACGTCTGGTACGGGGGTGCTTGCGGTTTTCTGCGCTCTTTTGCTGCCAGTATTTAATCTGCTGCTCTGGGGTATTGTTCGGCATTTTGCAGTTGGTCAGCAGGGGCGGTTTCTCGCCAGTGGGCGGGGCCTTTTGCCTGTCGTGATGACATTGCTGCTACAGTTCGTGCTTGCTTTCTTTGGGGCCGGGCTCGGGCTGGTGCCGACCTTTGGCATCGGGCTTGTGTTGGCAGGTTTGTGTTCAGCTGCCTGTGGTGTGGCTCTCGCACAGTTCTGCGGGCTGATCATGGCTGTGGATGGGCTTATGGTCGTGGCTGCTATTCTGCCGTCATGGGGGTTGTTTATTACAGCGGTGGCACTTTGGGCAGTTATGGTGTTTCTCGCTTTTGTGCTTCTGCCCCGGCTGGCCTGGCTACGGGTGGAGGAAGATTGATGATACTGGCGGAAGCGTCTTTCTCACCCGGCCTTTTTGCTTCACCTGTCCTGTTCGGGTTGCTCTGCTGGCCGTTTTTGGTGGTCTGGGTTCTGTGGGCATCACGGCGGCCCGGCCAGGCCAGCTTTATGGCACGGCTGGGGATGATCCTGAGTGGTCTGGCCTTGTTGGGCTGCTCCTCTGGTATGGCATGGGGGCAGGCGTTCTGCTTAGGGATGGAGGCTTGTGTCCCGGCATCGCTCTTCTTACTGCGGCGAGGGGCAGAGCCGGTGAGAGAGAAAGCGTCCTTCCGGGAAGGGATGGGCATTTATCTGCCGTTTTTGGTGACGGGCTGTATCTTTATGGGTTTGTTGCTGCGTCCCCCGCTAGCGGCTCTGTTTTTTGATGGTGCTGGAACGGTCCTGCTGGCTTGGTGGGATGGACGGGCAACCCGACGGGCCATGCCTGCTTGGGAGGCTGTTCGCCTACGGTTGAGCGGCGTGATTCTGGCTGGGCTTGGGCTGGTGGTGATGCAGGGCGGGAGTGTTTTCTCCAGCAACGACAGTGCGGCGCAGGTTGGTCAGGTGCTGGCGTTGGCGGGGCTGTGCATGATGGCGGGGCTGGGCAGTGTGGCTTCTAGTCGGGCAGAATTGGTCCTGTTGGATGTGGGGCTGCGTTTTATTCCACTCTTTCTTATGACGCTGCTGGCTGGGACACCCTTTATGCAGCATCTCATGGTCATTGCTGGCCTGCTTGCTATGGTGGGCATGATCGTGCGGCGGCAGGGAACACCGCCGATGCTGTCATGGATGACCGGGCTAGGAATATTGGCTGCAGGAACGGGGCAGATACCGTGTCTCCTGCTGCTTTATGGGGTGGCTCTCCTGGCTATGGCTCTGCGTTTGGGATGTGAGGATTTCTTCCCAGCGGGAGCATCAGTTTTACCTGTGCAGATGGTGCTACCCGTCATCATAATTGTATTGGCGGTGTTGGCACCGTTGTTGGGCTGGGTTGCTCTGGCGGGGCTTTTGGTCTGTGTGATGTTGGGTTTTCGGCAGTTAGGGCTTGAGACCCTACCGAGGAATGTTCTTACGGTCTGGCAGCGGGGTGGGGGCCTAATGCGGGGCCTTCTGTTCCTGCTCATTCTGCTGGACTTGCTGGTTGCTACCCTGCTGGCATGGGGTGTCCTATCGGTTCAGCCGCTGCCTGCTCTGAAAGGACACTGACGATGATGGAAGAATCAGCCCTCTTTGAGGGGGAGCGTGTCGGGCTGTTCCATTATCGTGTGACGGCGGAGGGCTGGCAGAGCCTCTTGCAGCAGAATGTGCGCACGATGGCACTATTAGCCTTTTGGGCAGATGAAGAATGGGCAACAGCCCTGTTCCTGCTGAAAGGGGAGCAGCCTTTGCTTCTCAGCACGGCGGTGGTGCAAGGGCGGTATCAGGCGGTTTCGCATTATTTCCCAGCGGCCCAGTGGGGGGAGCGCATGGCTAGAGACCTCTGGGGGGTAGAGGCTTGGTCTGCGCTGGATGATAGCCCGGCATTGGATGATGGCAGCTGGTCGTTAACGGCACCACTGTCTGCCAATCCTTTGCCCGTTAGTGAGGGGGGAGGACAACCATTACCTCGGTGCAGGGTCGAACCTTCTCGTACATCTGTGCCGGGTCTGCTTGGTATAGACTATGTGCTGGCAGAGGGAGTGATGCAGCAGGTCGATGTGCAGATATCTGCTGGTCATCGGGGTGTCCTGTCCCGCCTGATTGGGTTGACCCCGCAGGAGGCTATGCCGCTTGTGGCTCGTATTTCGGCAGGTGGATTTGTTGCCCATCCGTTAGCCTTTGTCCGGGCGTTGGAACAGGCCGAGAGTCGCCGAATAGACCCACGAGAGCGGGACAGACGGCTTATCCTGCTGGAGGTGGAGCGGTTGGGGTTGCATTTGTTTGATCTGGCACAGACAGCCCATCGGGCTGGGGCCGGTTTGTTGGCGAGCTTGTGCGACCATGCGCGGGAGTGTCTGGCTAAGCGTTGTATGGATCATGGCCTGTCACGACGTTTGACAGACAGTATCAGCCTGGAGGGGCACAGTGGTGTGGAGGCCATTATTCCTTTTGCGCAGGCTGTTGTTCAGGAGTTGTCTCCACGGCTGGAGCAGATAAAACAGCTTGCCCGCCTTTTTGAGGGACGCCTGAAGAACATGGCCACCGTGCCGACAGAACTAGCGTGGGATTATGCGCTGGGCGGGGTAACCGGGCGGGCCAGTGGGCGGTATTTGGACATGCGGTACATGGATGAAGGGGTCCGCCCGCAGGCGATGAAGAGTGCAGGGCGGCATGAAGGCGATGCATGGGCTCGCAACCGGCAGCGTCTGGTTGAAAGTGAGGAATCTTTGAGGATTCTGGAATGTATAACGGCTGGCTACGGGCAGGAGAGTGAACAGCAAGCCGTGCCACGTACGGATGAAGGACTGGGTGTAGCCGAAGGAGCACGAGGGGATGTCTGGTATCATGTCGTTCTGAAAGAGGGGCGGCTGGCTAGTGTGCAGATACGGGACCCATTGATGCCACTTCTGGCCGTTCTGGGCCTTGTTTTAGAAGGGCAAGAACCGGAGGGGTTAAGCCTTGCTCTGGCCTCTTTGGGCTTATCGCCAGCAGGTGTGGCCTTGTGATGGTGCTTGTGTGAAAGAGCTGGCTCTCAGCAATATGTTATATTATAACATATAAAATATAGTTTAATATTACATATGCTGTGTGAGGGGTTGTGCGGCTAATCAGACGGGGAATTGCCCTCATGCTGGGTGGGGGCTTGGTCTGTCCGGCTTTGCTGGTCTGTCCGCTTCAGGCAGAGCCGGTGGCGCAGCGGGTGCCAGTAAAGGCAGTTCTGACCACTCACGATAGGAAGCCCCCTAAGAAACCAGTAGATAGGCGGCCACTTCAGGCGGTTCGGACTGGTGCTTCGCCTGTTGAGCAGTTGACGGTTACGGGCTCTTTCCTTCAGGGCGGACGGAAGAATTCGCCTAATGCTGTGCAGACCATTACGGGGAAGGACATACAGCGTAGTGCCGTGACCTCTCTGGGGGATTATCTGCAACGTATGCCTTCCATCGGGTCATCTGGTTCACCCAATAGCATGACTAACGGCGGTAAAGGTGCCTCCTGCACGGATTTGCGAAATCTGGGCCAGGGGCGGGTGCTTGTGCTGATCGATGGGCATCGGGCACCGCTCAATGCCGGGTCCGAATGTGTGGACCTCAATACTATCCCGTTGCAGCAGATCGAAAAGGTAGAAATTCTCAAGGATGGTGGGTCCGGTCTTTATGGGGCGGATGCTGTAGCAGGTGTTATCAACATCCATCTACGGCATGACCTGACGGGGAGTAACATCACCATGCGGGGGAGCATCACGCAGGTGGGAGATGCCCGGGGCGGTGAAATTTCTGCCTATCATGGCATGAATTTTGATGGCGGGCATGGCAATGTCACGCTGGCAGGCAGCTACAGCACGACCGGGCCCATTTATAACCGGGATAGGGGCTGGGCGGCCTTGCCGCAGAATGACAACCCGGCCACGGGCAGCCCCAGTTACGGGTCATCTATTATTCCGTCGGGCGTTTTAATAAACCCGCAGACGGGACAGAAAATGGTCCCGGACGGGCAGGGAGGATTCCGCCGCTTCACGGGGAGTGACCTCTATAATTTCGCCCGTTATTCCACGATCATGAACCGTCATGATGACGGGACGGCCTCTATTGATGCTCATGAACGCTTTTCTCGTTTCGTGACGCTCTATAGCACCATACGCTACAGCCATACGCTGGTGAGCCGTACCCAGTCGCCAGCCCCGGTACAGGGGAGTGTTCCGCCGTCTACGTTGCCATCTTCATGGATATTACCTGCTGCTAGCCCTTATAATCCATGGGGTATGGATGCGCCTGTCATCAAAAGGGCGGAGGATGTCGGGCCACGGCGGAACACCATCAACACTGATACATGGACGTTCCTACCAGGGTTGAAAGGCCAGATTGGGGGCGGGTGGGATTACGATGCCTCCTACACTTATGGGCGGAGCCGTCTGTCATCCCATACGCAGGATATGATCAATTACCGTAACCTGCTGGAGACGACCGGCACGAGGCAGCTTGATACAACCAACCCTCGTAGTGCCGTGGTCTATGACCCGGGTATGTGTCAGGTAGCGCAGGGCTGTGTGTTGCAGAACCCTTTTGCCCCTTATAGCCAGCAGGCGAAGGATTATATCCGCTTTACCCAGAAGGACCGAGCCACTTATCAGCTGCGGGATACGATGCTGCGTCTGCGGAACCCGCATCTTTTTACTCTGCCGTGGCGTCATGCGGGGGAGGTCGGGTTGGCGATTGGGATGGAGCATAGGGGCGAGCAGCTCAGCTATCATCCTGATGCTCTTGTGGCGCAAGGTGCCTCCACAGGGGCGGCGGGGGCTTATACAGGTGGGGGCTTTACCGTCTCGGAAGGTTATGGAGAAATCCAGCTTCCTCTATTGAAGCGTGCCTTCCTCGCACGGGATTTGACGGTTGATCTTCAAGGGCGTGTTTCTTCGTACAATCATTACGGAACACCGCTGAACTGGAAGACCGGCCTGCACTGGGCGCCGGTGCAGGATGTGGCATTTCGGGGGACGTTGGGCACATCGTTCCGGCAGCCGGGTTTGTATGATGTCTATGGTGGGCAGACATTAAGCTATGCTTCTGCGTCCGATCCCTGCGCCCATGTTAGCAGCTATGGCAGTAATGCGGGGGTGGTACGGGCACGGTGCCAGAAGGAAGGGATTAATCCGGCCAGTTTCACCTCCTCACTAGTAGGGCAGCTGCCGACTCTTTCGGGTGGTAATTCCCGGCTGGGGCCGGAATATGGGCGCACGGCAACGGTGGGGATGGACATTACGCCCAAAGCGGTCAGGTCATTACAGCTTTCCGTGGAGTACTGGCATTATAGCCTGCGAGATATGATCTCGACCCTTAGCACTCAGACGCTGCTGGATGGGTGTTATACGGGGAGCGAGCCTGATTTTTGTAGTGCGATTCTGCCCCGCTCCAATAGCGGGCAACTCACAGCTATTGAGGCCCTACCGCAGAATATCGGTGCCTTGAAGACAGATGGTTTGGATTTCAGCCTGCGTTACAGCCTGTCCTTGAGTGACCGGGACCAGCTGAGTTTTTATGAGAACACTCAGTATCTTCTAAATTACAGGCAGAAGTTAACCCGTAATGGCAACTGGCAGAATTATACGGGCCGTCTGCTTTATTTGAATGGCAGCGGGCGACCACGGGAGCAGCATTACATCAGCACGACATGGCGGCATGACCATGTTAGCCTGATCTGGATGACCCGTATCATCAGCGGTATGAGGATGAATGACGGGCATCGAGACCTTGACCCAGCCACATCCGGGCGGACCCATGTTGGTGGAACGATCCTGCATGATGTAACGGTGGCGGGAAAGTGGCATCAGTTTCAACTCATGGGCGGTATCAGTAATCTTTTCAATCGCCACCCGCCATTCGCGCCGGATGGGGCCTTCAATACCGCCTTTTCTCAATATTCAGGTTATATCGCTGGAAGAAGTTTCTTCCTTCAGGTGGGGGCTGATTTCTAACGGAGGGCAGATAACCACCAAGGGAGAAGGCGCAGCGGTGACGTGCAGTGGCGTTGTGCCTTGGAAGTCACCATCACTCTGCACCGGTACGGGATGACGGTTGGAGCTGGTGATGGTCTGCCCTTTAATAAGGGTAAAAGCGGGAGCGGGGCACGGCTTTCGGCAGAAGAAGGCTCGGGCCTGCCCTAGTAGAGCTAGAGGGTTCAGCCGGTGCAGCATGAAGACGGAAAAGGACGGCTGCTTATGATGATTATGGGGGAATAGCTTGAAAGGACCGCCATAGAGCCGCCCTTTGGAGATAATGGTAAACCGGGATTGGTAGGTGCGGCCATCCACGCAGGTTTCAAAAGTATGGAAGGGGTACGCAAGCGGTAGACGCAAGGCAGTGAGCAGATAGGCCAATCGTCCGATATGTTTCTTGAGGGTAGAGGAAAGCTGCTGCACCACCCATCCATCTGGTCCGATACCCACCATCTGGAGGAACAGGGTTGGTTGGGGCTGGCCATTCGTGGTGAGCCATCCCGGCCAAAGGGTTTGGGTTTGCCCGCTGGCAATCAGAGCAGCGTTGCGGGCATCAGAAAAGGGGATGTTGAGCTCCAGTGCGAGCACATTAGCGGACCCGACCGGCCAGAGGGCGAGATGGCAGGAGCTGCCCAGCATGGCATGGGCGATTTCAGCAATTGTGCCGTCACCACCTCCAGCAAGGATGAGGTCTGTTTCAGGCAGATGGGTTGGGACGATCTTACCAGCATGGCCCCGGTAGCGGGTTACGGCAACCTGCATGTTCAGTCCAGCTTGTTCCAAATGGCGCACAAAGTCTTTCAGCCTGCGGGGGGAATAATGTCCAGCAGTTGGATTGACGATGAGCAGGGCTTTGCGATGGCCGGGTCTCCGTGGGGATGGTGATAGGGGCATAGTAGGGCAACGGTACTTCACTCTGGGGTGGGACGCTATATAGTGCCCGGCATGGAACCTCTGATGCGGGTTCTTGTCAGTCTTTTGTTTTTGTGAGGATCACTTGTCATGCAACCAGCCCCCTTGACCATGATGCTCGCTTTTCTGGACGTGCAGAAATGGCGTCCCCAGCCTATGAGGCGGCAGGGGCGGCGGATACGGCTGTTCTCGCTGGAGACAGGAAGTTGCGAGGGGTGTGCGATGGAGCTGCTGTCTCTGGGGAGCAGTGCTTATCCGCTGGAGGGGAGTGGCTTTCAGTCCGTTCGGCATCCAGAGGATGCAGACTGGCTTCTGGTTACCGGGTCTGTGACACGGTCTTGTGCGGGGGCATTGGCTAGTGCGTGGGAGGCCATGCCCGCTGGCCGCAGCCTTGTAGCAGTGGGAGACTGCGCCCATGATGGCGGTATGTGGAAGAATACATATGCCACGCTGGGCGGTCTTCATGCGCTCAGCCGGGTATATGGTTCTATCCCCGGCTGTCCACCATCCCCGGCTGCTATTCTTCAGGCGTTGGTCGAGCTAGCAGAGGGGGGTCTGTCTTCTACCAGTTCCCAAGCTTCTTCAGCCTCACGGCGTAGCCGCCAGTAAGACCGGCGGGATAGTGGGATCATGACGAGGTAGAGAACACCGGCCGCAGCCAGCGCGCCCCAAGGCTCTGCTACCAGAATGGCAGCATAGGCACCGACACCAACCAGCATAGGCAGAATATAGCGTGCTGGTACCTTAAAGTTTTTAAAGGACCAGATCGGCAAGGTAGAGACCAGCAGCAAAGCGGTGACGATCAGGCAGCTAGCGGACAACCAAGGGGAGTGAGCAAAATGCTCGAGCCCTGTCAGGTTGTTGCGCTTGGCTTCCAGCCCCAGAAAGACCGGGAAAAGCGCAAGCCCAGCCCCTGCCGGTGCAGGTACGCCAGAGAAGAAATTAGCAGCGTATTCCGGCGTCGTATCATCATCCAATGCGGAGTTGAAGCGAGCCAGCCGTAGAGCCATGCAGACCGTAAAGAGAATGAAAGGGATGAAGGACAAACGCTGTGTAGCGGGCAAAGCCCACAGCATAAGGATAAAGGGAGGCACAACACCGAAGCAGACAAAGTCCGAAAGACTATCAAATTCAGCCCCGAAGCGGGATGTCCCCTTCAGTAGTCGAGCGATACGTCCGTCCAGCCCATCCATGCAGGCGGAGATCAGCAGAGCCCCGGCGGCGTGAGTAAAATGGCCTGTCATGGAAAATTTGATGGCACTCAGCCCTGCGCACAGGCCAAGCATTGTTAGAATATTGGGGACAAGCCGGTTGAAGGACAGCCCACGGACCCTGCGCCGCTTGCGCCGGTATCTATGTATCATGGTCGTTTTAGAAGATGGCTTCTGCATGTACGGATCCTCAGAGCTTCGCTATGACCGTCTCGCCTCCGATCATGGTCTGGCCTTCCAGAACGTCGGGGGTGACGCCCGGTGGCAGATAGATATCCGTGCGGGAACCAAAGCGGATGAGGCCGAAAAGCTCCCCAGCTTGGACGTGCTCACCCTCCTGCACATCGCAGAGAATGCGACGGGCGACAAGCCCGGCGATCTGCACAACAGCAACCTGACGGCCATCCTTGAGGGTTACACGAAGTTCGTTGCGCTCGTTATGCTCGGAAGCTTTGTCCAAACTGGCATTAAGGAACTTGCCTGCATGGTAGGCAATTTTGGTGATTGTCCCGCTCACGGGCATACGGTTTACATGCACATCCAGCACGGAGAGGAAGGTCGAAACCCGCCAAACTGGCTCATTGCCCATCTCCAACGCTGGCGGCGGCGGGACCATGGAGATACCCGTTACACGGCCATCTGCACTGGAGAGAACAAGGTTGTCACCCTGTGGGGAGGTCCGCTTTGGGTTGCGGAAGAAGTAAAGGCAGAAGCCGGTGAAGGCAAAACCTGCCGTACCCAGCGCCCGTGTCAGCCGCCACGGCGTGGCCCGCCCGAAAACACCAGTCAGCAGGCCGATGCCGAGGAAGGGAGTTGCTGCACGATGCGGCGGAGCAAGGACGAGTTTGAAAGATTTGATCAGTGACATGGGATTACTCATACGTCACCTACCGGATGGGTCAAGTATTTCGTTGAGGGGATAGTTACAGGATGATGGCGGCGGGCCTCGTGGTTGCAGGGGTGAGCAGTACGTCCCATCTTGGGGGTCTGGCTCTTGTTATCCTGCCTTCTTGCGGGATAACCCTGCGTGAAGAGAGGTTTCATGAGTGTGGAAATAAAGCCCGTTCTGGCGTTTCAGGATAATTACATCTGGTTTGTTCGTAGGAATGGTGGCCCGTGGGTGGTTATTGATCCCGGTGAGGCTGGACCGGCGGAGGCAGCTCTGGGGGACGAGGCTCCGGCGGCTATTTTGTTGACGCACCATCATGGTGACCATGTCGGCGGTGTCGCTGCCTTGAAGCAGCGTTATGATGTGCCTGTTTATGGGCCGTCTGATGTGGCGGGAGTCGATCACCCGTTAAAGGGTGGTGATGAGGTTTCTCTTGCGGGGCTGACATTTCGTGTCCTAGCCACGCCAGGCCATACGCTGGACCATCTCTGCTATGCGCTGGATGGGCAGACGCCTGCCTTGTTCAGCGGTGATACGTTGTTCAGCGGTGGGAGTGGTCGTTTATTCGAGGGCAGTGCGGAACAGCTTTTTGCGAGCTTCCGTCAGTTTGATGATTTGCTGGACAAGACCCTGCTTTGCCCCGGCCATGAATACACACAGGGGAACCTGAAATTCATCGCTTCACTGGGGAGGAAGACACCAGCCCTTGAGGCCCGCATGGCAGAGGTGGCGGCACTGAGGGAGGAGGGGCAGCCTTCCGTACCTGTTCCGCTGGGTGTGGAGCGGCAGACCAATCCTTTCCTGATGGCTAAGACGCCGGAAGAACTGGCCCGTCTGCGGAAGCAGAAAGACCAGTTCTAACCCGTTGTTTAGGCGGTACGGATATCCAGCCCGATATCCAGAGCTTTCACGCTATGGGTCAGCCAGCCGAGTGAGAGGATATCCACGCCACTTTCCGCAATGCTGCGGGCGGTGGCGGGGGTGATGCCGCCCGAGGCCTCGGCAATGGCACGGCCTTCAATCATGTTTACAGCTTCCCGCAGCATGGCCGGTGTCATGTTGTCCAGCAGGTAGGCATCTGGTCCATCAGGGCATTGCAGGGCCTCGGCAAGCTGGGTGAGTGAGTCTACCTCCAGTTCGATTTTCATGAGGTGTCCGGCCCGCTGGCGGGCAGCAGCCAGAGCAGCGGGGATGTTGCTGCCAAACAGGGCCAGATGATTGTCCTTGAGCATGATGGCATCATCCAGCCTGTGGCGGTGATTGCTGCCACCACCGGCTCGGACGGCATATTTCTGCAGGGCCCGCAGGCCCGGGAGTGTCTTGCGGGTGCAGCAGATGCTTACCCCCGTGCCTTCTACAGAGTCCACGATCTGGCCCGTTGTGGTGGCGATCCCGCTAAGGTGGGATAGCAGATTGAGGGCCACACGCTCCCCACCAAGAACGGCACTGGCTGGGCCTTCCACTTCGGCCAGAATATCCCCACGGGTGATGCCGTCACCATCCTGCTTGAAGGCTGTAAAGCGTGTGCTGCCATCCAGCAGGGTGAAGGCCAGACGGGCACCGGGCAGCCCGGCTAGTCGTCCATCCTGTCGGGCGACGAAGGAAGCCCTCAATATGGGTTTGCCTTGCATGAGTGCTTGCGTGGTGACGTCCCCACCCGTGCCGAAATCCTCCCGCAGGGCGTTGGTGATGACTGGTTCCCAGAGTAGGTCGGGCAGGAAAAGCGTATCGAGGGCCATGATGATAATGTCCTGAAAAATGGAGGGCAGGAGGGGGTTACAGGGGCAGGTCGTTGATGTGCAGGTCGAGATGACGGGGTGGTTGCAGGCCGGGTGTATCTTCCCGCCAGTGTGCGCCCCTCTGTTCCGGGCGATGCAGAGCGGCCCAGCCGATGAAGGAGGCTGTTAGAGCACAGAGATTCTGGCGGGCCAGAGGCAGGGTACGGCCTAAGAACTCTTCCAATCCCTTACGGGTACGGAGAATGCCAAGATGCTGCTGCATTTCAGCCCGGAAAGGCCAGTCCGTCGTGAAGGTGGGGCGTTCTGGTGCCGTGGTGATGAGCGAGCGGGCTGTATCCTGATGGGCGTTGACATCCTGCCCCGCCCATTGTCCGCAGACCAGAGCCTCCAGCAGGGAATTACTGGCGAGCCTGTTGGCCCCATGCAGGCCAGTGCAGGCGACTTCTCCGCAGGCCCATAGCCCCTTGAGGGTGGTACGGCCTGTCTGGTCCACTTTCAGCCCGCCCATATGGTAGTGCATGGCGGGTTGAACGGGCAGAAGCTGAGTATCCGGATTAAGACCGGCCTTTCGGCAGGCTTGCGTGATGCCGGGGAAGCGTGTGCTGAAAGGTTCGCCCGGTAGGGAGCGGCCATCTAGAAAGACGGTGCGGCCCGCCCGTAGCTGGGCAGCAATGGCCCGGCTGACGACATCACGGGGGGCAAGTTCTTCCGTGAAGCGTTGGCCATCATCTAGCCGTAGCACGGCCCCGGCCCCTCGCACGGCTTCACTGATGAGTGAGAGGCGGCTGGTTTGGTCCGGCGTGACGAGAGCTGTGGGATGGAACTGCGTGAACTCCATGTCCCGTACTGTGGCTCCTGCCTGCGCTGCCAGAGCGAGCGTCATGCCCCGGTTGGCGAGCGGGCTGGTGGTGTGTTGATACAGCCCGCCACAACCTCCACTGGCCAGAATGCAGTGTCGTGTGGGGATGAACCCGGCAGATGACCATAGGCCCTGCATTGTCCCATCAGGGGCATGGAACCCTTCCAGCGTGGCTTGTAGCCAGTGGATATTCTTCTTTTTTTGAGCCTGTTGAAGAATATGCTGCAGAATGACCTGCCCGCTTCGGTCGCCACCGGCAAAGATAATTCGGTTATGGCTGTGGGCGGCTTCCAGATGGAGGGCAAGCCGGCCGTTTTCATCACGGGCTAAAGGGACGCCGAGCCGTAGAAGGGTTTCGACAGCCTGAGGTCCCGCCTCGGTGATACGTTGTACGATGGCGGGGTCGCATAACCCGGCCCCAGCCTTGAGCGTATCTTCGGCATGGCTAGCGGGGCTGTCATCAAGGCCGACAGCCGCAGCCATACCCCCTTGGGCGAGGGTGCTGGATGTCCCTTCTCCTGTGAAGGAAGGAGCAAGCAGTACGCAGGGGCCGTCCAGCTCCAGAGCCGCCATAAGCCCGGCCAGCCCGGCCCCAACGATGACGGGCCAGCCCGCATAGCGGGAAAGGATATGTCCCTGCATGGGACGGTCCTTCACTTAATGGCCAGCATCCGCTCGACAGAGCGGCGGGCCGGTTCCTGAAGTTCAGCCGGGATGGTGACTTCCGTGCTCATGGTTTCCAGAGCCTGACGGATGTTCTTCAGGGTGATGCGCTTCATATGCGGGCAGAGATTGCAGGGGCGGATGAAGTCAACCTTGGGATGCATGACGGCGAGATTGTCGCTCATGGAACATTCCGTGATGAGCATGACCTTTTCGGGCTTATGCTCGGCGATATAGTCCATCATGCTGGCTGTGGACCCGGCATGGTCGGCTTCTGCCACGACATCGGGTGAGCATTCTGGATGAGCAATGATATGCAGCGGGCCATGCATACGCCGATACTGGCGGATTTCCTGCGGCGTGAACCGTTCATGAACTTCGCAGCGGGCCGACCATGTATGCATTTTGATGCCTGTTTCCCGTTCGATGTTCCGGGCAAGGAATTCATCGGGGATCATGATGACTTCTGGTACGCCGAGGCTTTCCACGACACGGCGGGCATTGCCAGAGGTGCAGCAGACATCCGTTTCGGCCTTTACGGCCGCAGAGCTGTTCACATAGGTGACAACTGGCACACCGGGGTGGCGTTCCCGCAGGGTACGGACATTCTCTGCCGTAATGCCTTCAGCCAGAGAGCAGCCAGCCAGAGCGTCGGGGATGAGAACGGTTTTGGTGGGGTTCAGCAGTTTGACTGTCTCGGCCATGAAATGGACGCCCGCCATGATAATGACATCCTGCTCCAGATTTTGGGCTTCACGGGCGAGAGCAAGACTGTCCCCTCGGATGTCGGACACGCAATGGAAGATTTCCGGTGTCTGATAGTTATGGGCAAGGATGACAGCGTTATGTTTGCGCTTCAGCTCAAGAATGGCCTCGATGTCATCTGCAAAAAGCCGCTCCCAGTCCTGCCGGGCCATAAGAGAGGCCACGGGGCTGTATAATGCCGCACGGGACGGAGAGGTGGCGATGCCCTGCATCATGGAGAGGTCCTTATCAAGGTTTATACTCACTATGAGCATAATATAGGCCCTACTAAGGGGCGTGCCAAGTTGTTTCTGTTCGATCTGGGAGATGGGCTTGATGGTGCAGGTGATTATGCCTGCCTTATTAGGGATGGCTTTATTGAAATAAACAGTTTTGAACAAAAATTGACTTTTGATCGCTGGCTTGTTTGCTGCATGTGGCTTTCGATAACGTTACAAAAACATTTCATAATAATGTCATAGTAGTGTATAAATCGTTTCGATTGGATTCTGTACGGCACGAGAATAGCAGGGAGCGCGCAATGGCTGGTCGGATAATGAAGCAGATGCTGGGTATTGTGGCGTTTTCAGTGTTGACTGTAGCAGGAGCTTCTGTCGTCCGGGCAGCTGATACGGCTCAGACCTCACCAGTTGTCATGTCTGGCACTGCGGGAGAGTGGGGGTATCGTTGCGTATTCCCACCGAA
Organism: Bombella favorum; assembly: GCF_014048475.1. Lineage (GTDB taxonomy): Bacteria > Pseudomonadota > Alphaproteobacteria > Acetobacterales > Acetobacteraceae > Bombella > Bombella favorum. The sequence goes on along the minus strand of NZ_NWUS01000002.1, from coordinate 11,451 downwards.
CAACCCGACAAAGGGGCCTCAGTTCTGTCTGATGCAGCAGAGTCTCATGATGCAAGGTGAAGGCGGCAAGGCAGAGCCTCTGGGGGCTGTCATAATGGCTCGTGCCACAGAGGATGTGGATAAAGAACCGATTGCGAAGCGTCCGTGGCGTGTAACGGCAATGGTTCCGCTTGCTCTTTCCCTGAGGACGGATGCCCGTATTGCCGTGGAGGGGCAGAGCCCCATCCGTTTGCAATGGCAGTCCTGCATTTCAACGGGTTGTATGGCGTCGGCTGATATATCTTCCGCTCAGGCAGAGCAGTTCGCCGGGGGGAAAACGGGCCACATTATGGTGGACAAGGTGTCGGCAGGCATCCTGACAATCAATTTTGCGCTTGATGGTGCTGATGCGGCGATGAAGCAGATTGATGGCTGGATACAGCATTCGCCTTTTCGGCACTGATTAAATCTTAAAAGCGGCAGGTCAATCATGGACTGGTCTTGCGACCTTTCTGGCGTGCTCTGATGCCAGAACTCATCGGGAGTATGCGGGCGGCTGTCCGTATGGTCGTGGCATGGTGTCTTGGTCTGACACTGGCCATGGGTGCAGCCTGTGTGGGGAGAGCGCAGGCTGCGCCCTCTCTGGCCTCTGCACCGCCGATTATTCCGGGGCTGGGTGCCGGGCCGGGGTCTTCGCAGGACCAGTTCCAGCGGTTCCGCCAGCATCAGCAGCAGCTGGACTCTCTCCCGCCTCCCTCTGCCAATGTAAAGGTTGCTCCTGAACAGACCCCGCAGGATGCCTCACCAGCCTGCATGTTCATCCGTAAGGTGAGCATCAGTGGGGCGACGCATCTTTCTGCGGGAAAGCTGCGACATATGACCGCAGGGTATGAAGGGCGATGTCTTGGCGTCAGTGACCTGAATGGCCTGATCAACAGGATAAATGAGGCTTACGTCCGCAAAGGCTATATCACGTCCCGGGCCTACCTGCCGGAACAGAAGCTGAGCAGTGGTGAGCTTTCTGTTGTTGTAGTGGAAGGGCGGCTGGGAGGCATAGACATGCAGGGGCGTAGCCGCCGGCTGGTGCCGGACATGGCTTTCCCCGGCCTGAAAGGTTATATCCTTAATCTGCGGGACCTTGAACAGGGCGTGGAGCAGATGAACCGCCTGCCGCATTTCGGTGCGCAGATGAAGATTACGCCCGGCTCGGCAGCCGGTGCCTCCCGTGTGGTCGTGAATGCCCCGGCACAGGGTATTCTGCATGGCCAGTTCTGGGAAGACAATAATGGTCAGAAAGTAACGGGTCGCACAGTAGGACATGCTCTGCTGATGGCAGAGAACCCATTGGGTCTGCTGGACATGTGGTCGGTGGAATATGATCATTCTCTGCGGGGGCCAGATCATGGAGCCAGAGGAACGTCCTTTCTGTCGGCTAATGGGTCCGTGCCTTTTGGCTACTGGACGGCCTTCGGGTCATGGTGGCAGTCGCAGGATGCCTATCCGTTACTGGCCGGGACTGAAATATATCACCTGAATGGTTCACGCACCGACTGGCAGGTCGGCTTCTCCAGGACGCTCTGGCGTAACAGCGTTGGCGTGACGACAGGACAGGTCTCTTTCGAACGGAAGACATTCGGGTCTCAGGTCAATCACACCAGCATTTTCAGCCAGAGCGGGCGTCAGGCCTATGTGAATGCCAGCATCAGTGAATCACTCAAGATACTGGCCAGTAGCTGGTACATTACGGGTGGCGTAAAAATTGGCGTTGATGGGGCCGGTACATGGAACTACTACCCCAACCCCGCCCGGGATGAGCCTCACACGGCCTATGTAAAGCCGACACTGGATATTGACGGATACGTTCCCTTCGCCCCCCGCTGGCTGTGGCATACGACCATGCATGCGGAAATAAGTTCCCATGACCAGAACCCGACAAATGAATTGCAGGTCGGTGGTCCCTATACTGTCCGTGGATTTCTAGATCAGGAGTTCATTGGCAATAATGGTGGCTACATGCGCAATGACGTTTCATGGTCTCCGCCAACGGATACTATGAAATGTGGCGCCTATACTGTGGCGTGCAGGGTTTTTCTAAAAGGTGTACAGATTTACGGGGCACTGGACTTCGGCGTGGTTCGTGCCGGTTTTCTGTCAAGGGCAACGCCAGCCGTTCTGAAGGGTGGAGAAATGGCTGGTGTGGGGCTGGGTATCCGCAAGACGGGGGGGATTCTCTTCTGGGATGTGATCCTTACCCACGCCCTCGCCCGAGGGGCTTTGCCAGCAGAAGGCTTGATTACGTTCTTTAATGCAGGGGTACGGATGTGAGCAGCATGGAACGGTCAATGATGCATCATAATCGCCAGACAGCTTTTTCAGTCGTGCAGAAAGCAGTTAATTTGTTCTGCGCTGTGGTTCTGTTAATGGCATCTACTGTTACACAGGCCGTAGCACAGCAAGCTCCTCCGCAGATTGTGGTTGATAATTCTGTTCATGGTTTGCGTCCTGAGTTGGACAAAACTCAGAATGGTATAGACCAGATCAATATTGTGTCGCCGAATAGGGCGGGGGTGTCTCATAATATGTTTCGAAACTACAATGTTTCGGAACGTGGAATTATCCTAAACAACGCAACACATAACGCGCAGACAAAGATTGGTGGTGCTATATTAGGCAACACTAATTTGCATGGTCGGGCTGCAGAAACGATTCTGAATGAAGTAACAGGCCCACTACCCAGCCGTATTTTGGGTTATACCGAGGTTGCTGGAAAACAGGCCGCTGTCATTATTGCCAATCCAAACGGTTTGACCTGTAATGGATGCGGTTTCATCAATACATCCCGTGTTACTCTGACGACTGGGCATCCTGAGTTGAATGCACAGGGTGGTGTTCAGGCTTTTTCCGTCAGTGGTGGGACGGTCCAGTTTGGCCAGCGGGGTGCAGATTTTGCAACTGTACCTGTGCTGGATATTCTGTCACGCTCCGTCAAGATTGAAGGACCCGTCAGTGCGCAGAAGGCCAATCTTGTTCTGGGTAGAAATCATATCGTTTATGGAACGAATGAAGCTACACCACTAGCGGATGATAAAAGCAAAAAGCCTGAATTGGCATTGGATACAGCTGCCATGGGTGGGCTGTACGCCAACAGTATTTATCTGATTGTTAATGAATCCGGGGCGGGTGTTCGTGTAGATGGCGCTATGGCGGCTAATGCTGGCGACATGCATCTGGATAGTCGAGGTGATCTTGTCCTGAATGGCCATATGCTTGCGCAGGGGCAGGTGAATGTAAGAGCTGACGGAGATATACGAACAGGTAAGCAAGGCTCATTGGAATCAGGGCAAGCCTTGGATGTTGCATCTGGGAAGGCGATTACGAATGCGGGTACCATGTATGCTTACGGCGGTACGGTGCAGTTGTCGGCAGATGGTTCCATTGAGAATACTGGCCATGCCGTAACTAATGTTGGTCCTCTTACGGTTCATTCACAGGGCCATCTGTCGAATAGCGGGGAGATGGGGGCCCAGCAGGGTGCGGTCTCTCTCGATGGGGCTGGCTTCACCAATGATGGTGGCAAGCTGATTGCGGCTTCTGGCTTGTTGGATTTGAAGCTTCATGGCGGGGATATTTCCAATCAGAATGGCCTGATCCAGTCCTCGGATAATCTAACCTTAACGGCGGGGAAGCTGTCCAATCAGGGGGGCAGCCTTCTGAGCAGCAAGGGCGATGTTAGCCTGACGGTAGGGGATTTCCATAATGAAGGGGGTCTGGCACAGGCCCAAGGGCAGCTGACGGCCCAGATAGGCAGCTATGCTTCCAGTGAGGGCTCCAGTCTTGTAGCGGGGCATGATCTGCATCTGACCTCTCCGGGTGTCCTGCAGAATGAAGGTGTTCTGGCGTCTTTTGGCAATTTGAGTCTGAATGCGGCTCAGCTGAGTAGCGGGCCCAAGGCTCAGCTTCAGGGGCAGACTGTTACGGCGCAGCTGGGTGATGGTGGTCTTCAGAATGGCGGGTCACTGATTGGTTTGTCGGGTCTGACCTTGACCAGCACAGGGCATCTGTCGAATAGCGGGGAGATGGGGGCCCAGCAGGGTGCGGTCTCTCTCGATGGGGCTGGCTTCACCAATGATGGTGGCAAGCTGATTGCGGCTTCTGGCTTGTTGGATTTGAAGCTTCATGGCGGGGATATTTCCAATCAGAATGGCCTGATCCAGTCCTCGGATAATCTAACCTTAACGGCGGGGAAGCTGTCCAATCAGGGGGGCAGCCTTCTGAGCAGCAAGGGCGATGTTAGCCTGACGGTAGGGGATTTCCATAATGAAGGGGGTCTGGCACAGGCCCAAGGGCAGCTGACGGCCCAGATAGGCAGCTATGCTTCCAGTGGCGCGTCAGTACTGAGCAGTCGGGAATACCTTAATGTTCAGGCTTGGGGAGATATACGCAATGCTGGCCTGATGGGAGGTGGTGCAGGTGCGCATATACAGGCTGCATCTTTGGAAAATGAAGCACAGGCTATACTCGTTGGACTGGGTGCTCCTTTGGAGATTAGGGTCACAGGGCAGGGTGGTTTACGGAATACAGGGACGATACAGACGCAGCATCTGCCGGGACAGGGTTCGGGTGCATATCTGAATATTGTAGCGCCTGTTCTGGTGAATGCCGGAACGGTCACATCGACAGATGATCTGACTGTCACTGCAGGTAGGGTGGCAAATCAGGGTGGAACCCTACAAGCTGTGAAGGGAATGACCTTCAATAGTGTGGGAGAGTTCTACAATACTAAAGGTATCGTTCTGAACAGTCAGGGCGACCTGATCCTGAATGCCAATATTGTGCGGAATGAGTCCGGGAACATAGAGTCTGCTGGTGATCTTCAGGGGGCTCTTGGCCAGTACAGCTCTGATGCGGTGTCTCGGCTAGTGGCTCAGAAAGTGATGTCCCTGTCTGTGTCAGACGGGCTGGAGAATAATGGTCTGCTGGGTAGTGGCACGGGGCTGACTGTGGGGGCTGCGTCCATCCAGAATGGAGTGCAGGGTCATATTCTGTCGAATCAAGGTGATATAGCCCTGACAGCGACCCAGGGGTCGATCAGGAATCAGGGGGTCATAGAAGAAAGAAATCCTGCCGGACAGCTGGCTCTGTCGGCTGCATCTCTGAATAACGGAGGGACGCTGCTGTCGGCAGGAATTATTGCTCTGAAGAATGTGCAGGATGTGGTGAATTCAAGCACGATTTACGGTGCAGGAGGACTGGTAGAGCAGATTGCCGAGCAGCTGGATAATAGCAATGGCCTGTTCGTGATCGGTGGTGGTGATGCGCATCTTTCCGTTGCGAGGGTTGTGAATGAATCTGGTGCCATTCAGGCAACAGGGGGCAGGCTGATTCTTCAGGCAGGGCAGGTTGATAACAGGAGTGGACAGATTGCTGCCGAAGCAGATGTACAGCTGCAGAGTGATCTGCTTTCCAACCAGAACGGGGTAATACAGGCTGGCGGCGATCTGTCTCTTGGCCGCCATGGGGCTCAGGTTTATAACGATCAGGGCATTTTGCAGGCAAGCCGGAATCTCAATGTTATCGCCGCACGTTTGACCAACAGTAGCGGGAAGATTCTGTCTCTTGGTGGTGATCTGACAGTTAATAATGCTACAGATAATTTTAGTCCAAGGCTTGCAGATGGGCAGGTAACTGACCTTGAGAATGCTAGTGGAAGTCTACAGGCCATCGGTTCTGTAGCGTTGGGACTTCTGAATTGGAAGGATGATGCTCGTTCGATTATAACGGCATCAAAACATATTTCACTTTTAAGTGAAACTCCGTTGACGGTGAATGGCCTACTGATGGGAGGGCAGGGTATAAATCTGCAGTCTTCTGGTCTGACTGTTGCTTCTGGTGGACAGATTATTTCCGGTAACGGCTTGCTGGCTCTGGGGCTGGGTGGAAACGGCCTGGATAGTCATGGCATGATTGAAGCGCAGGGGCAGGATGCCCGCCTGACAGTGCAGTCGGAAGGCGATATCGTGAATCATGGGACCTTGCTGTCAACGGGGAGTATGGGGCTGATTGGCCAGAGGCAGCTGGTCAATGGTGGCACGGTGGGTGCACTGGATGGTGATCTGACTATTCAGGTGCAGAGCCTGATGAACCAGGGGAAAATTGCGTCTTCCGGCTGGCTGAACAGTACCTTTGCAGGGGATGTGCATAATGCTGGTCAGATGTATGGCCAGAGGGGCCAGTTCCTGTCTGGGGCTGGTATTGATAACCAGAGGGGTGAAATCAGTTCCCGGGGTGATCTGACCATACAGGGGCAGTCCCTTGCGAATAATGCCGGGCGTATCCTGTCTGATGCCGGGACTGTGACAGCGCAGTTTGCTGATGTTGGCAGCAATCATGGGGGTCTTATACAGGGTCTGGGTAATGTCAGTATTACCGCAGCGTCTTTTGATAACAGCCAGCAGGGGATAGTCCTCAGTAAGCAGAGTGTAGCACAGCTTTCTACGACCCGGCCGTTTAATAATCAGGGTGGAACGGTTCAGGGGGAGCAGGGTGTACAGTTGACAGCTTCGAGCCTTGATAACGGCCGGGGCGGCCTGATCAATGCGGTTTCAGGTGGAGTAAATGTTGCGGTGCCCGGTGGGAATGGTCTGGATGTTGTCCATAATGAGGGCGGCACCATACAGGCCAATGGTGATCTCCACCTTGTCGTGCAGCACCTGAGCAATGCGGACGGAAAAATTCTTCAGCAGTCTGCAACAGGTGTGCTGAGCATTGATGGAGGGGCAGGGAAGCTCGCTGATGTGGTTGCTGGGTCCGTTGGTACGATTCAGACGAAAGGAAGTCTGAGTCTTGCAGTGAATAGCCTGCATGGGCTCGGAGCTCTTATTGCGCCGCAGGATCTGAGTGTGACGACATACACGCCTGATGTTGATGCGTTCTTTCAGGCTGGTCGTGACGCTTTCATAACAATTCTGGGCGACTATCACACTGCAACTGGGGCTGGTGTTTTGGCTGGGCGCAATGCAACAGTGCAAGCAGCTTCCATTAGCAATGATGGAGCCCTGATGGCGAATGGCGGTACCCTGACCGTTCATTCTGACAGGGATATTTATAATACTGGCCTGTTTTATGGTGCAACAGGGTTGGCCATGACCCTGCCCGGTACGCTGACCAATCACAAGGGAGCCATTCTTACGGGGAATGGCAGTATGGTTCTGAGCGGCCTGAATGGTGGGGCCATGGCATCTCTGCTGAACCAGTCAGGCCAGATTACGGCTGTGGGTTCTGAGGGTGATATAAACATCGCCACGAATAAACTGACGAATGATATTGTCGGAGGGGTTACTCAGGTAATTACAAAGGATATCTCTATTTGGAATCAGAATAGAGGAGAGTGGCAGAAGCCGGATAGAGGTGTCAAAGCTTATATTCCTATTCCTGTTGGTTTTTTAAATGAAAAGGGAGAGCAGGGTACAGGGTTTTTGACTATGACCCTGCGTAGTACCCGCGTGAAGAATCATCGTGGGGAAGCGCATGTTCTTGAAGATGAAACACGTACTGTAGCCAATAATGCTACTCCACTTATATCAGCAGGGCGGGACTTGCATCTCGTGACAAGTAGTGGAGTTGTGAATGATGGTGGTCACGTTGCGGCAGGAAGGGATATAGCCCTTTTAGGTGGTACGTTAGATAATGTTGGTTATACCGATAAACGGGTCTTTTTCCTAAAATGTAGTGATCATATGGGATGTGACTGGAAGACGGAGTCAACAAACTTTCCAAGTTTCAGCCATACAGATGGTTACGTCAAAAAAGGTCACAGGTCTGCCCCCTATGAATGGGCGACATTCTACCTACCTGGAATAAGTGGAACCATTATTGCCGGAAGAAATATTGTAGGTAATTTCAGTGGTTATATTAATAGCAAGACTAAAATTATAGGTAATTCGGGTGAGGCCTTCTCAGGAAGGCGACCGGAAGGGCTGAGCGGACAGTCTCAGGCAGGTGATTCTTTTGTAGCTGCGGTTTCTTCTGGAGCTAGAGCGGGTGGCCTGTCTGGATTGCAACCAGATAAGACGCCTCCTGTAATGGTGACCTCATCGCAGGCACAGTCTTTGTCTCTTCCCGGTTTTAGCGGGGCTACGGTAGCGGTTTCGTCCCCCAGTATACCGACTGCAGAGTGGAAACCAACAGATCACTCTTCGTCCAACTCGACATTGATGAGCGGTGTTTTCGTCCCGACGGGCAAAGAAGGTTCCTTGTCAGCAGCATCTGTGCATCAGAGGAATGAAACAGGACAGCTCTCTGGCTCGTCCACATCGCTCATGATAACGAATGGAGTGTTATCGGGTAACGTCTCTGCTTCTACAGAGAAGACAGGACAGTTTGCGAGCCCGTCTACGCCATCTATGGTGCCTGGAGGAGCAGCGTTCACATCAGGGGCTGTCTCGGGGGAGCTGTCGGGCCGAGCCGTGCTTCATGTGCCTGCGGCCAGCCTGCAGGCGGTCATAGCGTCCATCCCGGGTGGTGGGACGCTCTTAGTGCCCAACCCGTCGCCTTCGGTGCATTATCTGCTGGAGACCAACCCACGTTATGCGACGTTTGCGGGGCTTTACGGGTCGGACTATCTGCTGGGGCGGCTGGGCCATTCCATGGGAGATTACCGTTTCCTGGGGGATAGCGGGTTCGATACGCAGTATGTGCAGCAGCAGATTGTCTCTGCCACGGGCCAGACCTTCCTGGGTGGAAGCTATCAGGCAGCTAATGAGCAGATGCAGACACTGCTGGACAATGCGTCCCGGCAGTCTGAGCAGCTGGGGCTGACCTTCGGGCAGGCCCTGACGTCGGATGAGCAGTCCAGGCTGACGGACAACATCGTCTGGTATGTTCCCGTCTCGGTGAATGGACAGACGGTTTTGGTGCCGAAGCTTTATCTGGCTCCCGGCAAGGTGAGGCTGGCCAATGGCGGCGTCATTTCCGCAGGGAATGACCTGTCTCTTCAGGGGGGCAGCATAAGCAACAGCGGAACGATGGCATCCGGCAAGGCCCTGAATCTCGTGGCCACTCAGGGTGATCTCGTGAATGATGGCGGGAGCATTTCGGGTGGCGATGTGACCCTTGCCAGCCTTGCAGGGTCTGTCGTGAATGACAGCCAGCTGAGAACAGACCAGATTGTCGGAGGGACGCAGCAGACACTAGGCCAGCAGGGTACGATCACGGCCAGTGGCAATGCCCGGCTGAGTGCTGCGAAGGACATCCTCTTCAAGGGGGCTTCGCTCAAGGCTGGTGGGGACGCCACCCTTGTGGCCGGACAGAACATCAATCTTGACGCCCTCTCGACACATGGGGCGGGTGGAGTGTCCAGGCGTCACTTCACACAGACGGGCAGCTTTGTCCGTAACATCGGGTCCAGCGTCATGGGTGATGGAACGGTCACTCTGGCGGCTCTGGGAGGTGACATAAATCTTGCCGGGTCTGGCGTCATGGCAGGAAAGGACGCTTTCCTTCAGGCCAAGGGAAATCTGGCCCTGAAGGCCATGACGGATGAGGATCACAGTTACAGCAGGGTCGTCAAGAAGGGGTTCCTGAAGAAAAAGACCATTACCACCAGCAACGACAGCACGACCGAAATAGGCAGTCTTGTCGGTGCAAATGACAACATCCGGATGAGTGCTGGCGGTGATCTGTCCGTGAAAGGCACTGTCAGTGGCGGGCAGGATGTGACGCTGACGTCTGGTGGCTCCCTGAGCATTGATGCCCTGAAAGATACGACGAATTCTTATTACCAGAAGAAGAAAAGTGGCCTGTCATTCCACATAGGGAGCCGGACCTCGGTTGGGTATGGCAAGTCCCGTGAGACTGACACAGGGGATGGGACGAACTGGACTTCCAGCACGGTGAGTGCCAGCAAGGGAGACCTGACCCTGAAGGCTGGGAGTGCGGCCACGATTACCGGGTCCAGCCTGAGTGCCGGACATGATATAGGTATTGATGCGGCCTCGGTTGTGTTCAGGGCGGTGGCACAGAGCCTGAAACAGACGCAGGACAGCATGTCCAGCTATTACGGTGTGAGCGGTGGTCTTACCGGGGATTCCGTGCTTGGGAGCGTGGTGCAGTCTGCTCTTGCGGCGAGCCAGGCCAAGGGCAAGGGCAGCACCGTGTTGCGGACCTTCAATGCCATGCAGGGGGCCTATCAGCTGGGTACGGGGCTGAGTACAGCCGTTGATACTGGTTTCTCGCAATTGTTCAGTCTGCCCAGCAGTACGCAGGATTCCAGTAGTGGGGGAAGTGACGGCAGCAGCAATGGTGGTGGTGGGTCTCTTGTCGGTGTGTCGGTCTCGTTTGACATGTCGAAGACCAAAAGCCACTCCGAACAGGAGCAGAGCACGGTTCTGGGCGGCACAGCCGCAGCGGGCAACCGGCTTTCCATCGTGGCCCGTGGTGATCGTCCGGGGCTGGCGGATGACGGGTCGATCAGTGCCATTGCGGCTCAGCTGGCTGCGAAGGACATCAGTCTTGATGCAAAGAACAATATTGATCTTGAAGCGGGCTGGAACCGTCAGAGTGCCCTGAGCCACACCACGCAGAAGGGTCTTTCGGTTGGTGTTGAAGCGAGTGTGGGCACGAGCGGGGCTGGTATCAGCCTGTCTGCCTCCGGGCAGATGCAGCGGACGAACATGGAGAGCCATCAGGCGACAGCGGCTGATACGGTCCTGAATGCGACCAATAGCGTCAGCCTGACGTCTGGCGGCAAGACTACGTTGAAGGGGGCGGAGGTCAATGCGCACCGGATTGATGTAAAGGCGGCGGAGCTTGAGATCACCAGCCCGCAGAACACGTCAGATTATCGCAGTACTTTCATGCAGGCGACGGCTGGGGTGAAGATACCGCTTTATGGTGCATCCACAGGCAGTGTCTCTGCGAGCTATCAGAACCAGAAGACAACGGATCATTTTGCGTCGACGGGGAAGGTGCTTTCCGGCCTGTATGCGGGTGATCAGGGCATTGGTATTGACGTTGCGGGCAATACGAACCTGACAGCAGGGGTGATCTCCAGCACGGCGTCCCGGGAGAAGAACCACTTCAATACGGGCAGTCTGGAAGCCCACAGCCTTGAGAACAGTTCTGCATGGAAGAGCCGGAGTGTGGGCTTCCAAGCGGGTGCCGGGAGCGGCATGATCACCGGTTCTCTGTCGCAGACGCTTGTAGGTATCGGCAAGGGGATGGCGGCGAACTCTGCGGGTCTTCTTGGTGGTGGGCGTTCGCATGATGAGAGCAGTGAAAGCCAGTCCGCTATCAGTGACACCATCACGGTCAATGCGGGGCGTGTCACGGGGGCATACAGTCGCGATGTGGACCATGCCAATGGTGCGCTGACGAACAGGTTTGATGCGCAGAAACTCCAGAATCAGATACAGGCCAGCCAGCTCGGCACGCAGATCGTCGGTGAGGTGATGGGGCGTGTTTCGGACGAGCTCT